>NZ_JBIBJD010000015.1:0-149426 GCF_042958445.1 Streptomyces sp. NPDC007991 | reverse complement strand
GCTGCACACCTACAATCACCACCGCGGACACACAGCGCTCGCAGGCAAACCACCCGCCAGCCGCGTCCCCAACCTCACGGGTCAATACACCTAGGTCCCCGGCCGCACCCGTGGGATCAGGCGTAGGGATCGAAGGCGATGCCCGAGGGCTTGGCCGACGCGAGGTGGCCCGCGAAGTTGGCGTCCTTGAGGCCGAAGTTGGCACTGCCGAAGTCGTAGGACGTGAGCTTGTCACGCACTCCGGCGGGGTAGCCGTTCCAGCCCACCAGCGGCGGGTACTGCCAGGTGCGCTTGTGGTTCTCGGGCGGCTCGTCGTTCGCGTTCGCCAGGCGGAAGCAGTGGGTGCTCGCCCCGTCCTTGTGGTAGACGATCTTCGGGTGCGTGCCGTCGAAGCGGACCTGCGACGCCGCGTGCACGCTGAACGAGCCGTGCGCGGACGTCGAGACGTACTTGACCTGGTTGTCCTGCACGAACACCGCGACGTGCTCGAAGTCGTGCCGGTGGCCGCCGATACTGCTACCGGCCACGGCCTGGTCCTTCTCGAAGTAGAGGGCGTACAGGATGGCGCACCAGCCGTTGTTGCACTTGGAGCGCGCGTAGCCGTTGGTGTTGTCCAGGTCCGAGGCGTCGCGGCAGTCGCCGCTCAGGGCGCCGGTCGGGTTGAGCCCGCCGTTGACGGTGCCGTCCGCGCCGATGGCGGGCGTGGAGTAGCAGCCGTCGGTGTCGTAGTCGTAGGCGGGCTGGAAGGTCTTCTCCAGCGACTCGGCGTTGGCCGGCAGCGCCCGTGGCGGGGCGGCGAAGGCCGTGGCGGGGAAGGTGAGGACGAGGGCGGCGGCACCGGCCAGTCCGGTGAGCCATCTCCTGCGGGGTGAGAACGGGCGTGACGACACTGCGTCCTCCTCTTGGGCGCAGCCCAACGGCTGTGGGGGAAAGGGAGGTTCAGCTTCCAGGCTGAACGCGTCCATGCCAAGAGTGAGGAGTGATCTCAGAGGTGAACCGCAATCAGACAACAGGGGTCAGGGGGCCGTTTCAGGCCATGTCGTCCGGGATGTCGGCCGCCGCCTCCTCGGGTGCGAGATCCGGCCGCAGCCGCAGCCAGGACGGCTGCCGCAGCAGACCCTCCCGGGTGCGGGTGCTGTAGCGGACCTCGCCGACCAGCCGGGGGACGACCCAGTGCGCGCCCGGAGCGCGGGGGGCCGGGTCGAAGGGGCAGACGTCGGTCGCGGCGGCCCGCAGCAGTCCGGCGAGTTCCGTCCGTTCGGCCTCGCTCCAGCCGGTGCCCACACTCCCGACGTAGCGCAGCCGCCCCGCCGCGCGCTGTCCGACCAGCACCGCGCCGGGCAGGCCGGTGAGCCGTCCCTTGCCGGGCTGCCAGCCACCGACCAGGACGTCCTCGGTGCGCATGTTGCGGATCTTGATCCAGGCCCGGGAGCGCACCCCCGGTTCGTACACCGAGTCCAGCCGCTTGCAGACCAGGCCCTCCAAGCCGTGCTCGCGCGTGGCGGCCAGGGCCTCGGCGCCGTGGCCGACGATCGCGGCCGGGGTCGACCAGGAGGGTCCGGCGAGGCCGAGGTCCTCCAGCGCCGCGCGGCGCCGCGCGTAAGGCAGCCGGATCAGCGAGTGGTCCCGCAGCTGCATCAGGTCGAACAGCACGAGATGGACCGGTACCTCCGCCGCTCGGCGGGCCGCCTTCGCGGGCGCGTGCGCCAGACCCATGCGGGACTGGAGCAACTGGAAGCTCGCCCGGCCCCGTTCGTCCAGCGCCAGGATCTCCCCGTCCAGCACGGCGGGCACGGGACCCAGGGCGGCGCCCAGCGGACGCAGTTCGGGATACGCGGCCGTGATGTCCTCCCCGGAGCGGGCGCGCAGCAGCGCGCTGCCGTCCCCGGGGAGGTAGACCACCACGCGCTGGCCGTCCTGCTTGGTCTCGTAGGCCCAGCGCGCGTCCTGCGCGACGGGCGGCAGGGTGCCGGGCGTGGCGAGCATGGGCGGGATCAGCGGCAGGTCCACGGGTGAGTTGTGGACGGACCGGGCTGCGGTCACGCGCGTTTCCGCGTCTTTCCCCCGAACGGCGACATCGGGTGAATTGCTTGAGTTAGGCAATGAGATGTAAAGTGGCTCACGTGTCCACACCACCGCTCCCCGACGCCCCCTCCCCGGAAGTGATCGAGATCGAGCGCGCGCTCACCCGTATCACGTACCTGAGCACGCGCGCCCGCCGGCACGACCGGCTGATGGCCCTGGCGGGCGTACCGCTCGACCGTGCCGCCGTCGCCCTGCTGCGGCAGGTCGCCGAGTCCGAGCCGCTGCGGCCGGGGGAACTCGCCGCCCGGCTGGGAGTGGAGGCCTCGCACGTCACGCGCACGGTGCAGCAGTTGCACAAGTCCGGCTACGTCACCCGCGTGCCCGACCCCGACGACCGCCGCGCCCAGCGCATCGAGCTCACCGGCACCGGCCGGCAGGCCATCGCCAAGGTCCGCGAGGCCGGGGCCCGCGGCATGCAGACGGCTCTGTCCGACTGGTCCCCCGAGGAGCTGCGACAGCTCGCCACGCTCTTCCACCGCATGGTCGACGACTTCCTCGCCCAGGCCGTCGACGAGGAGCCCGAGGGCAGGTCCGCCCCGGCGGGCCGGGCCTGACCCTCAAGGTCACCGCGCGGCCGGGTCGCGCGGATCCGCCCGCTCGGCGACCGCAGGAGAGGGCGGTGCGGGCTCGCGCAGCCGGCACAGCAGCAGCCGGCCCACCGCCGGCAGGGCGATGAGCGGCAGCAGGGCCGTCCGCAGGGACGTCGCGTCGGCCAGCGCGCCGAGCAGCGGCGCGGCGAGACCGCCGACGCTCACCGTCAGCCCGAGCGTGACCCCGCTCGCGGTGCCCACCCGCCGGGGCAGACAGTCCTGGCCCAGGGTGATGTGCAGCGAGAACGGCACGTACAGGCCCGCCGACGCCAGCGCGACGAACAGGTACACCCCCGGCCCCGGCACCAGGACCAGACCGGCCACGGCGAGCACCGTCAGCGCGTACGACCGGCGCACCACCGTCAGCCGCCCGTACCGCTCGGCCAGCCGCCCCCCGGCCAGCGTGCCCACCGCACCACCGGCGTAGAGGACGAACAGCGCCGCCGTACCGGCCACCTCCCCGCCCCCGGCCCGCTCCCGCACGTACAGCGAGACGAACGCGCTCAGACCGACGAACACGACCGAGCGGCAGACCACGGCCCCGGACAGCCGCAGGAAGGCCGGCCAGTCGTCACGGCCCACGATGACGGGCGCACCCGTCTGCGCCGCGCCGGACGCGGCCGCGCGCACCGCCGCCACGCACAGTGCCGCTCCCGCGACCGCCGGAATGGCCAGGAGGGGAGAGGCGCGCAGTCCGCCGATCGCCATCACGGCGAGGACCAGCAGCGGTGCCAGGGCGAAACCGGCGTTGCCGCCGAAGGAGAACCAGCCCATCGCCGTGTGCCGGCCGTGCGCGACGGCCCGCGCCACCCGGGCGGCCTCCGGATGGTAGGCGGCCACCCCGGCGCCCGACACGGCGACGACCGCCAGGGTCGACGCGTAGGAGCCGGTCACCCCGCTCAGGGCGACGCCCGCCCCGGCCGTCAGCGCGCTGAGCGGCAGCAGCCACGGCATCGCCCACCGGTCGGTGAGCACCCCGAACAGCGGCTGCACCAGCGACGAGAGCAGGGAGGCGGCCAGCACGACACCGGAGGCGGCGGCGTAGGAGTAGGCGCGCTCGGCGACGAAGTACGGCACCAGAGCGGCCACGGCGCCCTGGTACACGTCCACGCAGGCGTGTCCCAGGGACATCAGAGCGACGGGCCGGTTACGGCGGGAAGCGGTCACCCGGAGATCGTCGCCGCCGAGAAGCCTGGCCCGCTTCCGATAATCTGCCCGACTGTGCCGAACATCCGCCACAGCCCGACGGCCCCGACCCGCGCCCAGCGCCTGTCCGCGGGCGACCGCATCGACGCCCACCGGCACGACGACCACCAGATCGTCTACGCGGGCTCCGGCGTCGTCGCCGTCACCACCGACGCCGGCACCTGGTTCGCGCCCGGCACCCGCGCCCTCTGGGTCCCGGCCGGCACCGCGCACGCCCACCGCGCCCACGGCCGGCTCGACCTGCACCTGGTCGGCCTGCCCGACGGCGACAACCCCCTGGGCCTGCACCAACCGGCCGTCCTCGCCGTCAGCCCGCTGCTGCGCGAGCTGATCCTCGCCTACACCCGCGATCCCGGCGACGACAGCCCCGAGCGGCAGCGGCTGCGTGCCGTCCTGTGCGACCAACTGCGCCTCTCGCCCCAGCAGCCGCTGCGCCTGCCCACGCCCGCCGACCCGCGCCTGGCCGCCGTCTGCGCGCTCGTGCACGCCGACCCGGCCGACACCCGCACCCTCGCCGCCCTCGGCGCCGCGACCGGGGTGGGGGAGCGCACCCTCAGCCGGCTCTTCCGCGGCGAGTTCGGCATGACGTTCCCGCAGTGGCGCACCCAGTCACGGCTCTACCACGCCCTGCGGATGCTGGCCGACGGCCTGCCCGTCACGACCGTCGCCCATCGCTGCGGCTGGTCCTCCGCCAGCGCCTTCATCGATGTCTTCCGCCGCTCGTTCGGCTACACCCCGGGTGCCCACCAACGGCATCGGCGGGACCCGGTGAACTGACCTTTCTACCGTCCAGTAATATCGCGCGGCAGGCCATCAGAGGAGGAACCGTGTCCCGGTCCGAACGCTCGCCCCTGCTGCTCGCCGGCCTGCTGGCCGCCGCGGGTATCGCCCATTTCGCCGCCCCGCGCCCGTTCGACGCGACCATCCCGAGCGGACTGCCGGGCACGCCCAGGACCTGGACCTACGCCAGCGGAGCCGCCGGGCTCGCCCTGGCCGCGGGCCTGGCGCTGCCGCGTACCCGCAAGACTGCCGCGCTGGCCACGGCGGCCTTCTTCGTCGGGGTGTTCCCCGCCAACGTGAAGATGGCGGCCGACTGGCGCCACCGCCCCGCTCCGCAGAAGGCCGCGGCCTTCGGACGCCTGCCGCTGCAGCTGCCCCTCGTGCTCTGGGCCCGCGGCGTCGCACGGAACGCGCAGGGCCGGTCATGACCGCGCGCGTGGAGGCCGGGGACACGGTCGAGGACTTCGCCCTGCCCGACGAGACCGGCACCGTCCGCACTCTGTCCGGACTGCTCGCCGAGGGGCCGGTCGTGCTCTTCTTCTATCCGGCCGCCCTGACCCCCGGCTGCACCGCACAGGCCTGCCACTTCCGCGATCTCGCCGCCGAGTTCGCCGCGGTCGGAGCCCGCCCCGTCGGCATCAGCGGGGACACCGTCGAGCGCCAGCAGGAGTTCGCCGGACAGCACACCCTCGGCATGCCCCTGCTGTCCGACCCCGACGGCACGGTCCGCGAGCGGTTCGGCGTGAAACGCGGCTTCTCCCTGGCCCCGACCAAACGCACCACGTTCGTCATAGGGCAGGACCGCACGGTCCTCGACGTCGTCCGCAGCGAACTGCGCATGAACGCACACGCCGACCGGGCGCTGGCCGCCCTGCGCGCTCGCCGGAGCTGAGACTGTCACGAATGCTCCGCCGCGGTTGATACGGGGCCGCACAGGGATAATCCTGGACGATATGGAGGACGCCTCCGCTGCTGCGATCATCGACGCCCGAGGGACCGTGACGGGGTGGAGCGAGGGTGCCCGGAGACTGACCGGCTATCCGGCCGAGGAGGCCGTGGGCCGGTCGGTACGGGGACTGCTCGCCGAGGACGTGCCGCCCGAGGCGTTGTCCGCGCGCTCGGGCACCGTCATGGTGCGGCACCACGACGGCTATCTGGTCGGGCTGCGCGTCACCGCCTGCGCCGTGACCGGCCGGGACGGGGCGCCCGACGGCTACGTGATCACCGCCGAACCCCCCGGCGGCACCGAGACGTCCCTGGCCGGAAACGCCTTCCAGCAGGCGTCCATGTCGATGTCCGTGTTCGACACCGACCAGCGCTATCTGCGGCTCAACGACGCCGCCTGCCATGTGATGGGCGTGTCCGAGGAGACCCTGCTCGGGCGGCACTTCCCGGAGACCGTCGAGGAGGCCGAGCACAGCCTCGGCTTCAACTGGCACCTCCGGCACGTCGTCGAGACCGGCCGCCCGATCCGCTACGAGAGCTACACGGGCGCCCCGGCACTGAACCGGGAGCACGCCTGGGTCACCGAGATGTGGCCGGTCCGCGACCGCTCCGGCGAACTGCTGGGCACCGCCCTGGCCGCGTTCGACAGCACCGAGCAGTACTGGGCGCGGCAGCGGCTGGCCCTGCTGAACGAGGCCGCGGCGGCCATCGGCACCACCCTGGACGTGGTGCGCACGGCCGAGGAGCTGATCGGGGTCGTGGTGCCCCGGTTCGCCGACTTCGCGAGCGTGGACCTGTTCGACTGGGTCCTCGGCGCGGACGAGCCGCCGGCCGTGCCCACCGACGAGATCATGCTGCGCCGCGTCGCCCACGGCTCCGGCACCGAGGGCACCCCCGAAGCCGCCGTCCACCTGGGAGAAGTGGACGCCTACCCCGCGTTCTCACCCATCGCGCGGGCGATGCGGGAGGGCCGGGCGATCGTCAGCCAGGCGGGGGAGCCGTCCTTCATGCGCTGGGTCGCCGAGCGCAACACACGCGCCCCGCGGGGCAGCCCCTACCGCCAGGGCGTCCACTCGATGATGGTGGTGCCGCTCCGGGCCCGCGGCACCACCCTCGGCGTCGCGGTCGCCGTGCGCATCCGGCAGGTGGACGACTACGCCGCCGACGACGCCGTGTTCGCCGAGGAACTCGCCAGCCGCGCCGCGGTCTGCGTCGACAACGCCCGCCGCTTCGCCCGCGAACGCACCACCGCGCTGGCCCTCCAGCACAGCCTGCTGCCGAGGGGACTGCCCGGCCAGGCCGCCGTCCAGGTCGCCCACCGCTATCTGCCCTCCGGCTCGGCGGCCGGCATCGGCGGCGACTGGTTCGACGTGATCCCGCTGTCCGGCAGCCGGGTCGCGCTCGTCGTCGGTGACGTCGTGGGTCACGGCATCCCCTCCTCGGCGACCATGGGCCGCCTCGTCACCGCGGTGCGCACCCTCGCCGACGTGGACCTGCCGCCCGACGAACTCCTCACCCACCTCGACGACCTGGTCACCCATCTCGCGTCGGACGAGGACGGCGACGAGGTCGCCGAACTCGGCGCGACCTGCCTGTACGCCGTCTACGACCCCGTCACGCGCCGGCTGAACCTGGCCGCCGCCGGGCACCCCGCCCCCGCCCTGGTCCTGCCCGACGGGTCCGCGCGGCTGATCCCCATGACCGCGGGGCCCCCGCTGGGCGTCGGGGGGCTGCCGTTCGAGGCGACGGAGCTCCAACTGCCCGAGGGCTCCGTCGTCGCCCTCTACACCGACGGGCTCATCGAGGACCGCGACCGCGACGTCGATCACGCCACGGACGAGTTGTGCCGCGCCCTGACCGCGCCCGCCGACTCGCTCGACGCCCTGTGCGACACCGTGCTGAAGGCCGTACTGCCGGAGGAGCCCGGCGACGACGTGGCCCTGCTGCTGGCCCGTACCCGGGCGCTCGGCGCGGACCGGGTCGCCACCTGGGACGTGTCGCCCGACCCCGCGCAGGTGGCCGCCACCCGCCAGGCCGCCACCGAGCAGCTCACCGCGTGGGGCCTGGACGAGACGGCCTTCGTCACCGAACTCGTCGTCAGCGAACTGGTCACCAACGCCATCCGGTACGGCGCCGAGCCCATCCAGCTCCGGCTGATCCGCGACCGGACCCTCATCTGTGAGGTGTCCGACGGCAGTTCCACCTCCCCGCACCTGCGGCGGGCCCACCAGGACGACGAGGGCGGCCGAGGACTGCTGCTGGTCGCCCAGCTCACGCAGCGCTGGGGCAGCCGGCAGACCACCCGGGGCAAGACGATCTGGTGCGAACAGTCCCTCACACCGCCGCTCTGACCGGCCCACTCACGCGGCGGCGTGCCCCGACGGGCGTTCCCGCACCACGTCCTGCGGCTTCTTGTCGTCCCGCAGCCCCAGGTAGCGCGGGTGGCGCAGCATGCCGTCACGCGTCCACTCGGAGAACGCGATCTGGGCCACCAGCTCCGGCCGCACCCAGTGCGCGCCCGCCTCCCGCACCGGCCCGTCGAACGGCGAGCCGGACACGCGCAGCCCGTCGAGCCGCTCGCGCAGGTCCAGCAGAGTGCGCCGGCCGAAACCCGTACCGACCTTGCCCGCGTACCGCAGCCGCCCGCCCTCGTAGTGGCCGAGGAGCAGCGCGCCGAGCCCCACCCGGCTCCCGGCCGGTTCGGTGAAACCGCCGACGACGAACTCCTGCCCCTGGGAGCACTTCAGCTTCAGCCAGCCCGATGACCGGCGCGGCTCGTAGACACCGTCGGCGCGCTTGGCGATCAGGCCCTCCCAGCCCCGGGCGCACACCTCCGCCAGCAGTTCGGCTCCGCCCGCGTTGCGGTGCGGCGTCAGCCGGAGCGGGGAGCGGTACGCCACCGCCCGGCGCAGCAGCGACTTGCGGGCCCGCAGCGGCAGGCCCCTGGTGTCGGCCCCGTCCAGCCGGAGCAGGTCGAACACGTAGTAGGTCACGGCCACCCGGCTCGCCGCCACGTCCTCACGCCGGGTCAGGCCCATGCGCTGCTGGAGCCGGGAGAAGTCCGTACGGCCGCCCGAGAACGCGACGATCTCCCCGTCGAGGACGAAGTCCGCGCACTCCTGTGCGGCGAGCGCGTCCACGATCTCCGGGTACGTGTCGTTCAGCCGGCGGCCCGACCGCGACAGCAGCGTCACCCGCTCCCCCTCCCGGACCGCCAGCACCCGGATGCCGTCCAGCTTCCGCTCGAACACCCACGCCTCGTCCGCGTCCGAGAAGTCGCGCCGGTCGCTCAGCGTGGCGAGCATCGGGCGCGCCGCCACTTCCGCCCCGGGACGGGCCGCCCCGAGCAGCCGCCGCTGCCCCTCGGGCAGAGTGCCGAGGAGGCCGGCCATGACCGTCACTCCCCGGCCGCGTCCGAGGCGACCTGGGCGAGCGTACGTCCGGACACGGCCGAACGCGCCCGGCGCGGATCGGGAGCCCCGTGCGTACGGGCCCGGCCCCCGGCCCGCCTCACCAGCAGCCAGGCCTCCTCCCCGGCACCGCTGCCGTCGCCGCGGAACCGGGTCAGGGCGTACTCGCCGCGCAGTTTCGCCCCACTCAACCGGAACGTGGCGTGCCCCCGCTCCAGCGACTCGGCGAAGTCCACCGGCCGTCCCTTGCGGTCGTGGCTCAGCGGCTCGTACGTGCCGTGGTCCCAGACGATCACCGTGCCGCCGCCGTACTCGCCGCGGGGGATCACGCCCTCGAACTCCTCGTACTCCAGCGGATGGTCCTCCGTGGGCACGGCCAGCCGCTTGTCCTTCGGGTCCGCGGAGGGGCCCTTGGGGATCGACCAGGACTTCAGGACGTCGTCCACCTGCAGCCGGAAGTCGAAGTGCATCGTGCTCGCGTCATGGATCTGCACCACGAACCGGGGCCGGTCCCCGGCGGACTCCCCGCTGCCCCGGGGCTCGCCGGTCCGGTCGAAGTCGCGCTTGCCGCGGTAGTCCCGCAGCCGGTCCCGCTCAGCCACCTGCGGCTCCTTCCTCCGCGGAGATCCATCAGAAACCCCCTGGCGTCCCCCCGGGTACCCGTCAGAACTCCTCGTGCACCTCGGGGTCCCCGCCGACCCGCCGCTCCGCCCGGTCCGCGACGGCGGTCATCTCCTCCTCGCTCAGCTCGAAGCCGAAGACATCGAGGTTCTCGCGCTGCCGCTCGGGGTTCGCCGACTTCGGGATGGGCACCGCACCCAGCTGTGTGTGCCAGCGCAGCACGACCTGCCCCGGCGTCACCGCGTGCGCCTCGGCGATCCGCGCCACCGCGGGATCCCGGAGCAGGGGGGTGCCCCGGCCCAGCGGGCTCCAGCTCTCGGTCAGCACGCCCTTGGCCGCATGGAAGGCGCGCAGGTCGTCCTGCGGCAGGAAGGGGTGCAGCTCGATCTGGTTGACGGAGGGCAGCACCCCGGTCTCCTCCTCCAGACGCCCGATGTGCGCGGGGGTGAAGTTCGAGACGCCGATCGACCGGACGAGCCCCTCCTCGCGCAGCCTGATCATGGCCTTCCAGGAGCCGACGTACCGGTCCACGCGCGGCAGCGGCCAGTGGATCAGGTACAGGTCGACGTACTCCAGGCCCAGACGGGCCCGGGACTCCTCGAAGGAGGCGAGCGTCTCCTCGTAGCCGTGGTGCCGGCCGGGGAGCTTCGTCGTCACGACGATCTCCTCACGCGGCACCACGCCGGAGGCCACGGCCCGGCCGACCCCCGTCTCATTGCGGTAGTTCGTCGCGGTGTCGATCAGGCGGTAGCCCGCCTCCAGGGCCGAGAGCACCGCCTGCTGCGCCTCGTCGTCGCCGAGCGGCCAGGTGCCGAGGCCCAGGGCGGGGAGCGCCGTACCGTCGTTGAGCGTGTGTGTCGGGATGCTGATCACCGTCGGGCCTTCCCGTTGGCTGTGTCGTCCCTCCAGCGTCATGGACAGGGGCAGCGGTGATCAACCGGAGGGGTGGCCGGCGTGTCCCGGGCGGCATACGCACGTGGCTGGAAGAGCCGCGGATCCGCCCCCGGTCACGCTGTGCGCTCCGTACGATGACCCGTAACACATGCTCATATGAGGGATCGCCCGTGACCCAAGTGCTCGTCATCGGCATCGGCACATTCAGCGGCGCGGCCGCGTCCGAGGCTGGAGCGTCCGACCCGACGCCTACACCGTGCGTTCTGACGGAACTCAAGTCCGTCCGCCCCGCGGTCGAAGCGCTGGCCGCCGGCTTGGCAAGAACGCCGGGGGTCCAGGTACGAGGCATGGGCGCGCACCACGATCTGGACCTTCCCGCGGTCAGGCAACAGTGGCGCGAGGCTCACCGATCCGCGTCCGGACGGGTGGGTGAGGCGTTGGTGGTGCACTTCACCGGGCACGGCCTGCCGGGTGGTCCGGAGCATGCGCTGTACCTGGCCACCACCGACACCGACCGGGGAAATTTCGCGTGGACGGCACTGTCCGTCGATGAGTGGCTCACGCAGGCCGAGAGCGCGCCCGACGGGCCGCCCGTGCTCTTCATGCTCGATGTCTGCAACGCCGGACGCGCCGTGCTGCAGCAGTGGCTGCACCATCTCGCGGCGCGGCGACGGCGTGCCTGGGTCATCGCGGCCTGCGGCGAAGACGAGAAGACGTACGGAGCGCGGTTCACTCAGGCCACAACGGTCGTGCTGGAGAAGCTGCAAGAGGGCCTGCTCGACATGTCGCCGACCGTGGAGCACGTACCCGTCGAGACGCTGGCTCACGAAATCGACCGAGAGCTGGCCCGCTCGGCGGTGGCCGAGGACCGGCCGGCCCAGACCGTGCTGCGGACCGCGCGCGCGGAGGCGCACGTCACGGTGCCCCCGTTCTTTCCGAACCCCTCGTACCGCAGCACCCCGGGCGGTCGCTACCGCCAGTCCATCGAAAACGGACTGTGGCAGTTCGCGGCGGCGCTCGATCCGGCGTTGGACCCCGTGCACTTCGTCTCGCGTGCCTCAGGCGCCCCGCTCCAGCAAGGAGCGGGGCAGGTCTGCTACTTCACCGGACGTCGCAAGCAGCTGGCAGCCATCAAGAACTGGATGGAGGACGACGGCGCCGGAACACTTCTGGTGGTCACGGGCAGCCCGGGGGCGGGCAAATCGGCCCTTCTCGGGGTGGTGACCTCCTTGGCGCATCCGCAGTTGCGGGAGGTTTCCAGGCCGATCGCGCATGTGGTCCCCCGTGCACTGCGCCCGGAACAGAACCCCTTGTTGGCTGCCGTCCATGCGCGTCAGCGCGGCCCCGCCGAAGTTCTGGCCTCCATCGGTGAGCAACTGGGGCTCGGTACCCCGCCCGGTCGTACCTGGACGACCGAAGCGCTCGTCAACGCGGTGGCAGAGCGTAGATCAGCTCCGGTGGTACTGATCGTGGACGCGCTCGACGAGGCATCACTCGACTCGGAACTCCTCAACGACGTGCTTCTTCCCCTGTCGCAGGCACAGCGCAGGCAACACAGCGAGGAGGACGAGGAAGCCCGCGGTGAGCCCCTTCCGCTGCCTCCTCTGTTCCGCGTCCTCATAGGAACCCGGCCATGGTGGGAGAGGTACCGCACACTGGCACTGGTCCTGATCAACGCGACGCCTGACGAGACGTTGCAGAAAGAACTCAGAATGATTCTCAGGGAAATAGGGGTGAGGGCGGCACTCAAGAGAGTCGATCGGCTCATCGATCTCGATGCCATCCCATCGAAGGAACGGGAAGCAGAGATCTCCGAGTACCTCTACGAGATACTCGACGGATCGGCTACCTACAGCGGCCGGGGAATGGCCGTCAGCCGTCAGCGAACCGCTGACGTACTCTCCAGAGGTCTCGCCGAGCGGCACAGGCAGGGCGGCTTCCTCCTGGTGTCACTGTTCGCGCATCACCTCCTGGAGCAGACCGCCCCGGTGCCGGTGGAAGAATTACTTCAGCGAATCCCCAACAGCCTTCCGGAAATGCTGGAGCTGCATCTGGGTGTGCTGAGGCAGCGCCATCCCGTCATTCCCGAGGTGCTCGCGGCGGTAGCCCACGGCCGAGGTCAAGGCATGCCGCTCGACATCGTGCACGCCGTCGCGCAGGAGCTCAAGAGCACGTCTGGGGCGAGATCGGATCTGCTGACCACTCGTAAAGCACTGCAGGCTGCCTCGTTCTATCTCCGCTTCGCCACCGAAGACGACGGTCGGCAGCTGTATCGCTTCTTCCACCAGAGCCTTGTCGATCACCTGCGTGACCGGTCGTTTGACGCCGGCCGTGCTGTCTTCACCGGCGTGGTCGAAACGGTTCCCGGCCCGGAGGATCTGGCCGAGCGGAACTGGAAATCCGCCTTGCCCTACGTTCTGCGCCATGCGCCGGAACATGCCGCGACCGCAGAAGAACTGGACGCGTTGCTTTCCAGTCCTTCCTTTCTTGTGCACGGTGACGCGCGCCTCCTACGAGAGACACTGCCGGCCGCATCCTCGCTCAGGGGACGAGTGCTCGCGCGTATCTGCGACTCGGCGTTGTCCGGGCGCCAGACGCCGGCAACCCGGATCCAGTGGCTGCGTGACACCGCCGTGGTTTGGCAGGAGGAGCGGTTCGTGCGGCAGTTGGACGCCCTGTGGGAGCCTCCCCGATCGACAGTCGAGTTCCGATGGGGCACCGCGGACCGGCCGCCGGCCTGGGGGATGCTTCCACGGGAGAGAAACCACATTGCCCTGGCACGGTGTGAGAACCGCTGGATCGCCGTGATCGCGGGTGAGCAGGGGGAGCTCACTGTCTGGGACGTCCGCACAGGTGGGTGGCTGGACTCGTACAGCGGCACGGAGAGGGACGAGGTCACTGACCTGTGTGTCATGGAAACCGGGTCTCGGACCGTCGCTGCGATGGGCTCGGCCGATGGCACGGTCATCGTGTGGGACTTGGTCTCCGGGACCGAGAAGCTGCGCTTCCAGGCTGACATCGGCACACCTGTCACCTCGCTCTCCCTGGGGCGGATCGACGGTCGGACCATGGTCGTCGCCGCGACGCCTTCCGGCGTCACAGTGAGGGATCTGGACGGAGTCGTGCTGAGCACCACCGACTTCATCGACGAGTGGTTGCGCAGGACGGCACCGTGCGACAGCCGCGGATCAGCGTGGGAGGCGAGCAGCCCGCTCGCCTACGCATGCCATGCCGTGAGCTGCGTCGACGATCGCGACGGACCGGCGATCGTCGCGGGCACCGAGGAGGGACGCCTGCACATGTGGAGCCTCCGGGGCGACGACCACCGCTCTTGGCAGGGGCACACGGGGGCCCTGCGCCAAGTGGTGGTGCACAACGGCCGGTCCGGCCCCGTGGCCGTCACCCGCGGCAGTAAAGGGCTGGAGTACTGGGATCTGGAGGCGGGCACCAGCCGGCCTCTGCCGGGCCCCGGCTACCCGGTGCAGAGGATTGCCGCGCTGCGCGAAGGGCTCCTCGGCCATGCGGAGTTGTGCGTGCTCACCAGCGGGGACAGCGGCCAGTTGTGTGTGCAGCGGGCCGCGGACGGGACGGTCCTGGAGCGTCTGTCCCCCTTCGGTGCGAGTGCGCCGCTCGTAGTGGCTCTGGACGGCTCCGGAAGCGCGGCCGCCGTGGATCGCGGTGAAGAGGGGGTCACTTTGTGGTACCAGACCGCACCGGCCCGGTTGTTCGAGTTCCAGACATGGAGGGGCCATGACTCTCCGGTCGAGCACGTGGCCTCACTGTCCTCGGGCTCGGGTCACTACGCCATCACCATCGACGAGGAAGGCCACTTCCATACCTGGGACGTGGCCGGCGGAGTACCCCTGGCCTCGGGACATGTCCGGTCCGTCCGAGCGGTCACCGCACTCGTCCTCGAAGGCGAACCGGTGGCTGTTCTCGCGGCAGGACTCGGTCCTGCTCGGAACCGCCTGGTCGTCGGTCTCCTCGACGGGCGTGTCCGTCGCATCGGCACCTGGCACAGCGACGTACTCACTCTCGACGCCCAGAACCCCACCGGTCCGCCCGTTCTGTCGGTGCGGACGAGCACATACTTCGGAAGAATCGATCTGCGGGGAGAGAGAAGACCGGTCGCGTGGCGTCCCGCGCCAGGAGAGGAACACCCTTCGTGCACTGCGTGGAGCGGTGCCAGGCTGGTCATCGGTTTCGGTTCGGGGCTTCTGGCGCTGCACAGTGAGAGCAGGTCGCGGAAACTCGCTCTCCACGAGGCGGCCGTCACGGCAGTCACCTCCCTGTCGGTGGACGGCCGGCATCTCGTCGTCTTCGGTGACGAGAACGGCATGGTCGTCGTCCTGGACCGCGATTCCCGCACGAAGCTCGCGGGCTTCGTCGCCCACAGCGGTGAAGTGGTGTCCACGCACGCGCTACGACGAAACGGCGCCGCCCACCTGGTGACCAGCAGCACGGACGGAACGGTCAAGGTGTGGTCGCTGGACCGGCCCGGTCTCCTCCTGCACTCGATCCAGGTGCCCGACGTCCTCGGGCCGGTGCGGGTATGCGACGCAGGCATGGTCGTCGCGCACGGCTCCCGTGTGTCCTGCTATGGATGGACCAATCTCCCTGTGATCGGCGACGGAGCCTCCCTTTGAACGAGATCGTCATAGTTCACGGCGTCAGGAACTGGCAACCCGGAACAGATGCGGCTGTGGCAGCACAACGGCTGGCCGCACAGTGGCAGCCCAGTCTGGTCGCCGGCTATGCGGCTGCCGGACTCCGGCACCTCGCCGTCCCGGACATCACAGTTGCTTATTACGCCCATCATCTGAACGACGAGGAGAGTCAGGGCGTCGACGAAGACATCGATCGATTGGCCGAAGGCCTCCAGGAAGCCGCGTACCACTGGCTCGTGGCAGCCGGGCTTCCCTCCGAGCCGGAGGAAGGGCAGTCCTGGGGGCGTCTGCCCCTGAGGCAGGCGCTGGACCTGGTCGCTCGTAAACGCGGGGTCGCGCCCGAGACCCTGGCGCGGGTCATCGTCGCGTTCCTCCCCGAGGTCTATCGCTACCTGAGTGCACCTGCCCGCCGCGCACGTTCGCGTGATGCCGTGGCCAACGCCATCAGGGAGTCCGGTGCCAAGGTGGTGATCGCTCACTCCCTGGGCTCCGTCGTGGCGTACGAGGCGCTGCACGCGAACTCGGATCTCAAGGTGGAAACCCTGATCACGCTCGGCTCCCCCCTCGGACTGGCGGGGGCGGTGTTCGATGCGCTGGACCCGGAACCCAGGAACGGCCGCGGTGTGCGGCCGGACGTTCGCCGCTGGACGAATATCGCCGATGCGGGTGATCTGGTGGCGCTGCCTCGCCGCCTGGGCGACAGGTTTCCCGTGGACCATCACGACGAGATGCACATGGCTCTCGTCGACTTCCATACGTTGCCGATGTATCTCGGCTGCGGCCTGACAGCTGCGGCGATGGCCCCTTTCACCGCTTGACGCAGACCCGTTTTGCACCAGAGGTCCCGTCGCTCCGCGCGGCGATCACTGTCACGATCTTCCGGTAGCCACGACCACGCCCACGACCAGCGGAGTGCGCATGACGACGGACAGCCCGATGACGGACGAGGCGGTGCGGGAGACCGGGGTGGAGGTGAAGCCGGTCGCCGGGCACATCGGCGCCGAGATCAGCGGCGTGGACCTGGCCGCGGATCTGGACGACACCGTGATCGCCGCGATCAGGGCGACGGTGCTGCGCTGGAAGGTGGTGTTCTTCCGGGGGCAACGGCTGGACCACGCAGGTCATGTGGCGTTCGCGCGGCGGTTCGGTGAGACGGTCGCGCTGCCGCGGCGCGGCAAGGCCTCACCCGCGTACTTCCCCGAGATCGAGACGACCGCCGACCGGCTGGAGCTGGGCGGGCGGTTCGGCATGGAGCACGACGAGTGGCTGCGGCGCCGCCGCCACACCCTGCTGCGCGGCTGGCACTGCGACCACGGCGCCCGCGTCGACCCGCCCGCCGCGACCATCCTGCGCGCCGAGGCCGTGCCGCCCTACGGCGGCGACACCACCTGGTCGAACCTCGCTGCGGCGTACGCCGGGCTCTCCGCGCCGCTGCGGCAGTTCGTCGACGGGCTGCGGGCCGAGCACCGGCTCGGCGTCGGCTACCAGCCCCGGCCGGGCGACGACGCCTACGTCCGCCACCTGCTGGACCGCCAGGTCGCCTCGCTGCACCCCCTGGTGCGCGTCCACCCGGAGACGGGCGAGCGGATCCTCTACGTCAACGGCTACTACATCGAGCAGATCGCCGGCCTCTCCCGGCCGGAGAGCGCCGCGATCCTTCAGATGCTGCTGGATCAGGCGGTCCGGCCCGAGTACACGGTCCGGTTCCGCTGGGAGCCGGGCAGCGTGGCGTTCTGGGACAACCGCGCCACGATGCACCTGGCTCCCGGCGACACCGCACACCTCGACCACCCGCGGATCATGCACCGGGTGATGCTCGCCGGGGACGTGCCCGTCGGAGTGGACGGCAGGACGTCGGAGCCGATCACGGGGACCGCACCCGGCCGCTGGTGACGCGAAAGCGATGCACGCAGGCCCGGGTCGTGATCGTATGGCTCGTCTGCGGTCACCCAGGAGGCGAAGCTCCCGGCGTCCAGTGTCTGCGCGATCATCTGCCCGGCCAGGGCGGGCCGGCGGTGCCGCGTGGCATCGGAAACTCATCGGTCATATCCGTCTGCGTCTGCTCAGCAAGGCCAGCGCCACCAACAGAACGCACCCTGCGGCCTCGACGGCGAGCGTCGGCTTGACCAGGTTCGCGTCGAGAGCCTCCCGAAATCCGAAGAGACCGGAGGTGAGGCTGACGATCAGGGCCACCAGTGAGCCGGCCGCGAAGAGCGTTCCCAGCGTCGCGAGGACGGGCAGGAGGCGGGTGGGTGTGATCAGCAGCGACAACGCGAGCAGCCCGGCCCCGATCGCGTTGAACAGGAACAGCATGCCGATCGTGTCCAGATACCGGTAGCCGTCGTACCAGAGGTGGAGGTGGATCGCGCCCATGGCCACGGCCGTCCCCGCCGCGGCCAGCCGGAGGGCGATGAGCGCGGCGGCGCGCTCAGTAGCCATTGCCGTTGGTCGTGTGGGTGTCGCTGCCCGTTGAGGCGGTTCCGCCCACGGTGAGCTCGGTCTTCATGCCCAGCTCCTTGTGGCCGTCGACAGGGCAGTAGACCTCGTACTTGCCGTCCTTCAGCGAGACGGTGAGATGCGACGACTCTCCCGGTGCCAGCGTCCGCGTCTTCTGTTCCGTCCCGGGCCCCTCGATCTCCATGGCGTGGTCGTGATGGCCGTCGTTCTTGACGGCGAAGGTATGGGTACCCGCCTGCACCGTCCTCTCGGACAGCTCCATCTTGAAGTCGACCAGCTTCACGTCCACCTGGGTGGTTGCCGACTTGCCACTCTGTTCCGGGGCTGACGATGTCGAGCCACCACCGCTGCCGTTTCCGCCTCCGCACGCCACGAGGATGCCCGCCAGTGCTCCAGCGGCCAGCCCGGGCCCGACGGTCCTGCGCACGAGCGTCATGAGCGTCGTCGCCATGTCTCGGCCCTCCATGAGAAATCGTTCCTGACCAGGGGTACGGACGGACCGCGCCAGGGGATTTCCGGCAAGCGGGTATCAGCGGGAGAATGGGGCCGTGGTCCCGCGTGGAACCGGGGGAATCCGTTCGGCGAGGTTCGCCGTATCCACTGGTATGCGGAGATCGGGCCCACCACTCGGACAGCTCTCGGACGAGGCGCTGCTGGCGGGAATGGCGACCGGCGCCCCGGAGATCGCCCTGGCGTTCGTCCGCCGGTTCCAGCGCATGGTCTTCGGTATCGCCATCGCTGTCGTCGACGACCCCCAGCTCGCCGAGGACATCGCCCAGCAGACCTTCGAAAGGGCTTGGCGTCATGCGCAGGTCTACGACTCCCGGCGCGGATCGGTGAAGACCTGGCTGGGGACCATCACGCACAACCTGGCGATCGACGCCGTCCGCGCGCGCAACGCGACCCCGGTCTCCCCCGAGGACCTCGACGCTCTGCTCGGCATCATGACCAGGACGCCCGAACAGTGGGCACTGGCCGACGATGCGGCATCCCGCATACGGGCCGCGGTGGCGGGCCTGCCGCGCCAGCAGGCGCGTGCCGTGGTCATGGCCGGGATCTACGGGATGACCGCACGGCAGATCTCCGAGCTCGAAGGGATCCCCCTGGGCACGGCGAAGACACGGATCAGGACGGCGATGGGGAAACTGCGGAAGGTTCTGGGACCCGAGCGAGCCGATCATGACTGACAGGCACTGCGAGTGGCTGAGGGCCGTCGCCGACGAGCTGGCGCTGGGTATCCTCCCCGGTCAGGAGCGCGCCGAGGCCATCGCCCACCTGGACCGCTGCCCTACCTGCCGGGAGCACGTCGAGCAGCTGACCCACGTCGGTGACGGACTGCTCTCCCTCCTCCCGGGCAGCGAGCCACCCGCCGGCTTCGAGACACGGGTGACGGACGGGCTGGGCCTGAACCGGCCGCCACGACGGCGGCGACCACGGGCCGGCGTGGCGGTCGCGGCCGCCGCCGCGATCGCCCTCGGGTTCGGCTTCGGTGGCTGGGCCGTCGGCACGGCCATCGAGGGAGCTTCAGCTCCCTCCTCATCGAGTTCGCAGCCCCCCGGCTCGGAGCACGGCCTGCTCGCAGCGTCTCTGGAGGCCCCCGACCACCGTCCCGTGGGCCGGATCTTCACCTATACCGGATCTCCGGGCTGGGTCTACATGTCGGTCCACCTCGGCCGGGACGGGTCCGGATCCGACTTCCCGACCCGAGACCAGTCCAAGGCCGCAGGCCCGCGCGACGTGTACCCGGAGGCCGGAAAGGTCAGCTGCCGACTGGACCGTACGGACGGCACGTCGGTACGCATCGGGGAGTTCTCCCTGGACGACGCCGGCCAGGGTTACTGGGGAGCCCCCACGCATGTCGACCCGGACACGGTGTCCGGCGCCCGGCTGCTGGCGGCGGACGGCTCCGTCCTGGCCACGGCCCACTTCGACGCACGGCAGCACCAGTGACCGCGCATCACCCTCATGCCCCTCCGTTCATCGAGGGCGGCTCCGGCGCCTTGCGAGCGCAGACCACCCGTGCTCACCACGCCGCGCGAGATCACGAAGTCACACTGGGGTACCCGCTCGCCAGCCCAGAGCCGGGCCGATCCTCGTCGCCATGTCGGTGAGGATCTGGACGTAGTCCTCGTGCTCGAAGGTGAACGGGAGGGCGAACGCGACCTCGTCCACCTCGCGGAACGCCGCGTGCGCGTGCAGCCGCTCGGCGATCTCCTGCGAGGTGCCCACCAGGTCCGGCGCGAACAGCAGCCGCGCCGGGCCCTGCGGGGTGGCCGTACGAGGGGCGCGCTCGGCGGCGTACTTCTCGTAACGGGCGCGCTGCTCGGGCGAGGCGGAGTCGGTGGGAATGACGACGAGGCCCTGTGAGACGCGGGCGGCCTCGCCGTCGGGGTGCGCGGCGCGGAACGCCCGGATGTGGGAGAGCTGGATGTCCGCGAAGTCGTGGGGCCCGTCGGGGTCTTCGGCCTTCACGACGCTGCTGGTGAGCAGGTTCATGCCGTGCTGGCCCGCCCACCGGGCCGACCGCAGGCTGCCGCCGCCGTACCACAGGCGGCGGCCCAGCCCGGGGGAGTGCGGCTGCACCCGGTCGGAGAAGGTCTCGAACCCCTCCGTCCCGCTGAAGTCCGTCACCGGCTCACCCCGCACGGCGTCCAGCAGCCGCTCCACCCGCCCGTAGCCGAAGTCCTCGGCGTCGGCCGTGTCCGGGTAGAGCGCGCCCTTGACCTGATCGAAGTGCATCGGCGGGCCCACGCTGACGCCCGGGTTGAGCCGGCCCCCGGACAGCAGGTCGACGGTGGCCAGGTCCTCGGCGAGGCGCAGCGGGTTCTCCCAGCCCAGCGGGATGACCGCCGTGCCCAGTTCGATGCGGCGGGTGCGCTGCGAGGCTGCGGACAGGACGGCGACGGGGGAGGAGATGCCGTACTGCAGATGGCGGTGGCGCACCCACGCGCTGTCGAAGCCGAGCCGCTCGCCCAGTTCGATGATCTCCAGCGTCGACTCGTGGCCGCGCCGTGGATCCGCCTCGTCGAACAGCCCGATGGTCAGGAAACCCAGCTTGCGCAGCGGTCGTGGGGTCGGTGGCACGAGCCCTCCATAATTGAACCTTCAAGGGTCTACCGTGCCAACCCCGCAGCGGCCCGTGCTGTTCCCGCCGCACCGGTTCGCGCGGGTCAGCGCAGCGGGATCGTCACCTCGTCCTCGACCGGCGGGGCGAGTTCCTGGGCGCGGTTGCCGGTCGCCGCGAAGCAGCGCAGCCGCACCGACTCCGGGGAGACGTCCAGGCGCAGGAAGCACTTGAAGAACGGCGGGCTGTACGTCGCCGACCCCGGAGAGAACAGCGACGTGTAGATCTTGCGCACCGGCAGCCGGAACCGCCTGGCCCGGTCGGGCCGGCGGCCGGTGCCCAGCAGCCCGGCGACCAGCCGGACACGCCGGGTGACACGGGTGGCCGCGCCTGGGACACGGGCCGGCAAGATGCCCAGGCGCTCGGCGACCACAGCCGTCGCCTCCGCCTCGGTGAGCGTGAAGAAGCGGGGCATCCGCAGCCGGCGGCCGTAGAGCCGGCTGTAGAAGGCGAGGGAGTCGCCGCGCAGCGGATAGCAGCGGAAGTCCGGCTCGGTCACGTTCGCGACGCTGACGCGGGGGATGGTGTGGGTGGCGTGCATGAACGCCCCGCCGCCGCCCGCGACCACGTACTGGATCGTGCGTCCGTCGTCCAGCCGCACCGGGTAGCGCTGGTAGTTGTGGATGTCGCCGCCTATCGCCGCCACGTAGTGGTGCTCCGGGGCGCGGACGATGTCGTCGACGGTGCCGCCCCCTTCGATGGCACACGGCTCGCGCCTGCCGTCCACGTACAGGGGTGATCCGGTGACCAGGATCTTGGGGCGGGGCCCCCGGGAGACCTCGCGCAGCCAGGCGCCCTGCTCGGCGTCGAGGGTGCCCAGCAGGCCCGTGTCGATGCCGATGATCCGCACCGGTCCGGCGTCGATCGCCCAGTACGGGCCCGGCTGGACGGCCTGCTGGGCGGGTGCCGAGCGCAACGTGCGGGCCTCGGCGAGGCGGTGACCGTCGTCCGGTCGCGGCCGGTGCCACAGCAGGGACCGCAGCCAGGCCCGGGTCAACGGACGCGGCCGGGGCTCGGGCGGCAGCGGTGCGGCGTCGTCGCAGAAGACGCGCATGAAGCCGCCGAGGTCCTCGTACCAGTCGTGGTTGCCGGGTATCGCGTAGATCGGCGCCTGGTAGTCCTGGTACGGGCGGAAGAACTTGGTGCCGTAGTCGTCCGCGCTGCCCACCGGGTAGATCACGTCACTGGCCAGCACGGCGAAGCTGGTGTCCTGACCGGTCTTCAGAAGGCCCGGCACGACGGCGTACTGGGGGTCGTCGCCCTCGCCGGTGTCGCCGATGACCAGGAACGAGAAGCGGTCCGGGTCGTCGCGCCGGATCACCTTGTCGGCCGGTGCGCCGGCGGCCGCGCACCGTGCCACCCATCGACTGCGGGTGCGGCCGGTCGGATCCCCGAACCAGGACGCCAGCACGCCGTTGCGGGCGGCCCACAGCATTCTCGGGTCCAGCCAGGAGATCTTCTCGACCCGCTGGGGCATCAACTGCCGGTACGCGCCGCGTTCGCCGGTGCCCCAGCCGGCGCCTTCGGCCGTATGACGTGAGGAGTCAGACACCGCTGCACCGTAACAATGATCTACGAGCCGTCCGCAGGTGGGTCGTTCACCGGCCGCGGGCGTGCGAGTCCGTGCCGTGCCACGGCCCGCGCGGCGCGGGAACGGCATCGCCGGAACGGGCCGGGCGCGGGGCGGGACCGCGCACTCAGTCTCCCGGACAGGCCATCAGATACGCCGCCACCGGGGGCACCGCACCGTAGCGGAACGGTCAGAATGTGCGCTTCAGCAGGTCGAGCAGAGCCGCCCAGTGCCGCTCGTCGGCCTCCTTGTGGTACGACGCGGTGTCGGACTGCGTGAAACCGTGGGGCGCGCCCGGGTACACCTCGCACCGGTGGCGGACGCCCGCCGCGGTCAGGGCCTCCTCCAGGCGCTCGATCTGTTCCCGGGGCAGCGAGGGGTCCTGGTCGGCGTGGCCGAAGTACAGCTCGGCCGTGATGGTGCCGGCCACCAGATGCGGGCTGTCCGGCGTGTCCGTCGCCAGCCGCCCGCCGTGGAAGCCGGCCGCCGCCGCGACCCGGTCCGGGTAGGTCCCGGCCGTGAGCAGCGACAGCCGCGCACCCATGCAGTAACCCGTCAGCGCGACCGGACCGTCGGCCACCGCGGGCGACTCGGCCAGCAGGCGCAGATAGGCACCGGCGTCCCGCATCGCCAGCTCGGGCGTCAGGGCCCGCATGACCGGCGTGATGCGCTCGAATATCTCCGGCCGCGCCCCCGGGTCGATGAACTCGGGCAGCTCGAACAGCGGGGCGCGGCCGTGCCGGTAGAACACGTTGGGCACCAGCACCGCGTAGCCCTCACCGGCCAGCCGGTCGGCCATCGACCGCAGTCGGGGACGCAGTCCGAAGGCGTCCATGTAGAGCAGGACCCCCGGGTGGGCGGCCCCGTCGGCGGGATGTGCCAGATACGCGTCGGCGGTGCCGTCCTCGGTGGGGATGTCGACGGCGGTTCCCTGTACGGCGGTCATGACTGCGCTGCCTCTCTGCGGGTGTCGGCCAGGAACCCGTCCGCGTGACCGGGCGGATCACGGGCATCGTGACACGCCGCTTCCGGGGGCGTTTCGCCCGCCCCCCGGCACACGGCACGGCCGTGAACGGTCCTTGGCGTGATCTTTACTCGAACCGCGACGTGTCGCCCGCGCCGTGCCGCACGATCTCGGCCTCCCCGCCGGAGAAGTCGATCACCGTCGTCGGCTCGGTGCCGCAGTCACCGGAGTCGACCACCGCGTCCAGCACGTGGTCGAGCAGGTCCTTGATCTCCCAGCCCTGCGTCATCGGCTCCTCCTCGCCGGGCAGCAGCAGGGTGCTGGACAGCAGGGGCTCACCGAGCTCGGCGAGCAGGGCCTGGGTGACGACATGGTCGGGGATCCGCACGCCGACCGTCTTCTTCTTGGGGTGCTGCAGCATGCGCGGCACCTCCTTCGTCGCGGGCAGGATGAACGTGTAGCTGCCGGGCGTCGACGCCTTGATCGCGCGGAACACGTCGTTGTCGATCCGCACGAACTGGCCGAGCTGCGCGAAGTCCTGGCACACGAGAGTGAAGTGGTGCCGGTCGTCCAGCTTGCGGATCGTACGGATCCGCTCGATGCCGTCACGGCTGCCCAGGCGGCAGCCCAGTGCGTAACAGGAGTCCGTGGGGTAGGCGACAAGGGCGTCCGCACGGATGCTGTCGGCGATCTGGCCGATGGTGCGGGGCTGGGGGTTGTCGGGGTGCACGTCGTAGTACTTCGCCATCCGCCGAGCTTATGCCGCCCGCGGGGCGCGGTGACGCAGGGCGGGGTGCCGGCCTGCGGGCGGGCGCGGGGCGGGTCCGCCCGGGATGAGAGCGCGGGACGCGTGGGGTAACGTCCCCGACCGGTGCGCCTGAGGCGGCGCGGGCAACGAGGGGAAGGCCGAGGTGGCTGGCCGAGAGGACGGGAACCGGCGGCAGCGGACACCGGCCGGGCCGGGCCCGGCGTGGGCGGAGGAACTGCTCGACCACCTGCGTCCGGCGGGGCGCGACGTGCGCCGGGTCGTGGGCTGGCTCGCCGGCGCCGTGGACGGGTCCGTGGCCCTTCAGGACGCCGCAGGGAACCTCATAGCCGGAACCCGGCTCCCGCTGGACGAGGGTCTCGTCACGGACATCACCGCCGGCCGGATCGCCTCCGCCGCCTGGGAGAGCCGCGAGCGCCACCAGCGCCTGGTCAGGGTGGAACACCCGTCCCACACCTGCGTCCTGGCCGTCTCCCGCGAGACCCCCTTCGACCGCCGGGCCGCCGACGTCGTCACCCACACCGCCCAGGTGATCGAGCTCCTGCTGACCGCGCGCGAGTCGACCGCGGCCGGGCACCGGCTCCGGCGGGCCACCGCCGACCTGCGCCTGGCCATCCTGCAACTGCTGATGGTGGAGGACACCGTCGCCGCCCGCCGCGTCGCCGCCGGGCTCTGGCCCGGACTGCTCGACGCCGAGACGGCGTGCGTGTACGTCGTCGAGTCCGACGCCGGCGTACGCGACCGCATCGCCGAGGAGTGCCTGGACAGCACCGGGGAGGACGCCCTGGTCGTGCGCTGCCCCGCCATGGACGGCCACGTGATCGTCGTCAGCCCCCGCGACACCACCGGCGAGACCCTGCGGTCCCTGGTCGGCCGGCACCCGGACATCTACCTCGGCGGCAGCGTCCGGCAGAGCCTCGCCCGGACCGCCACCGCCTACGGACAGGCCGTCAGCGCCCTCGCCGTCGCCCGCTTCCGGCCCGACAAGACGGCGGTCTACGCCGAACGCACCCATCCCGAACGCCTCATGGACCCGGGGGCGCTGCGCGGCTGGACGGCCCGGGTGCTGCGCCCGCTCGACACCTTGCCGCACCACACCCGCGCCGAACTCCTCGCCACCACCCGTCTCGGCCTGGAGTTCACCGCCGTCAGCGCGGCCAAGGTCCTCGGCGTCAGCCGCAACACCGTCCGTGCCCGCATGGAACGCGTGGAGACCCTGCTCGGCACCGACTTCGCCGACCTCACGGCCCGGGCCGTCGTCCACCTGGCGCTCAACACCCGGATCGGCCTGCCCGACGCCCCGTTCCCCGACGGCACGCGGAACTCCCCGCTCCGCCTCTCCGACCTGCTGTCCGGGCCCGCCGTACGCACCTGGGCCCGGGACCTGCTCGGCCGGCTGGACGCGGACGCCAGGAACCCGCGCCGGACGCTGCGCACCTGGATCACCGCCGGCGGCAACGCCGAACGGGCCGCGCAGACCCTGGGCATGCACCCGCAGACGGTGCGCGAGCACGTCCGCAGCGCCGAACCCGTCCTGGAACGCCGGCTGATCGCCGCGGGCACCGACCTGTACGAGGTCGTGCTGGCCCACTTGGCCGTCGGTGACCTCGACCTGCCGGCCCTCCGCCGCCACGACTGACTGGCTCGCCTGCCCGGCAACCGGTTGGCCAGATCCCGGTGGGACGAAACCGGGCCATCCGGACTCAGCTGTGCACCGGTGAGCCCTGTTGAGCGCGCAACGGGCATCGACGCGATTCACAAGCCCTCGGCCAGGGACGTAAGTTCAACCCACCGCGGGGGCTCGACCGGAACGGGGGACCGGTCGCGCTCCCGCGTGCTGCCCCGCGAGGCCGCTCCCTCCTGTCGCCTCAGCCGCGCAGCCGCACGGGTATCTCCCGCCAGCCGAAGGCGATGAACGACGGCACCTGCCGCAGGCCCTCGTCACCGGCGGCCAGACTCAGGCCGGGGAACCGGTCGAACAGCGCGGGCAGCGCGGTCAGCGCCTCCAGACGGGCCAGCGGCGCCCCGATACAGCGGTGCACCCCGATCCCGAACGCCAGATGGTCGTCGGCGGCGCGCGTGGCGTCGAAGACGTCGGCGTCCGGCCCGTAGTGCTCCGGGTCGAGCCCGGCGGCGGCGTAGGTCGTGATGATGGCGTCACCCGCCGGGACCGTCACATCGCCGACGGTGAGATCGGCGACGGCGAACCGGAGCGGCAGCGACGCGATCGAGGGGTGCGCGCGCAGCGTCTCGTCGACGACGGCGTCCCAGCCGATCTCCCCGGACCGGACGGCCGCCAGCTGCTCGGGGCGGCGCAGCAGGGCCACCACCGCGTTGCCGATCAGATTGACCGTGGTCTCGAACCCGGCCCCGATGACCAGCAGCAGCGTGTACAGCAGCTCCTCGTCGCTGAGCCGGCCGCCGTCCTCGTCCCGGACCCGGATCAGCTCGGTGGTCATGTCGTCACCGGGATGCGCGGCCTTGTGCGCGATCAGCGCGGGCAGCACCGTGCCGATCTGCCGCTGGACGGACGCCGCGTGCTCCGGGCTCGGGTCGGTGGTGTCCATGATGGCCGCGATCATTCGGCTGGTGTCCTCGCGTAACGCCTCGGGAACACCGAACAGTTCGCAGATGATCCGCATCGGCAGGGGCTGGGCGAGCCCCTCCTTGACGTCCACGACCTCGCCGCCGGCCGCGTCGAGCGCGTCCAGCAGCTCCGCGGTGACGGCCTCCACCCGGGGCCGCATCGCCTCGGTGCGCCGGTGCGTGAAGCTCGGCGCCACCAGCTTGCGCAGTCGCGTGTGGTCCGCGCCGTAGGTGGTGAACATGTTGACCACGCCCACCCAGCTCAAGATCCAGCCCCAGGACGGATGCTCGCCGATCTCGGGCCACAGCCGCCAGTGCAGCCGCGGGTCCTTGCTGACCCGCGGGTCGAGGACGAGTTCCTTCAGCGTGTCGTAACGCGTGGGCGCCCAGGCGGGGATCCCGCCGGGCAGCTCCACCGGCACGATCGGGCCGAGGGCGCGCAGCCGGGCGCACTCGGCGACGATGTCGGCGCCGAACGGGTCGAGAGCGATGCGGTCGGTCACGGTCACGGTCGTCCTCCTGGCTGATCGGGGGAGCGGGGGGTGAAACGGACGGGCAGCGCCGTCAGCGAGCGGTGGAACGGGCCGGGCCGCCAGGTGAGGCGCTCGCGCGGCAGGACGGGTTCCAGGTCGGGCAGCCACTGCGTGAGCCGTTCGATCGCCTCGGTGGCGATGAGCAGCGTGTGCTGCTTGACCGGGCAGGCGTGCGGGCCCGCCGACCAGGACAGGTGGGAGGCGTCACCCGGGTGCCGTTCCGCGCCGCGCTCCTCCTCGGTGGCCTGCGCCAGCGCCCCGTACGAGATCACCACCGGCACCGCGGCCCTGATCCACACGCCGTGGAAGGTGACCGGCGTGCGGGCGTAGTGGATGCCGTAGTTGGCGAGCGGCGTCTCGTGGTGCAGCACCTCCAGCACCGCGTCCGTCACCGGGAGGGCTCCGCTGGTGAGCGTCGAGTAGTAGGCCGGGTTGCCGAGGATCCTGGACAGCGCGTTGGACACCAGGTTGGCCGTCGGCTCGTGTCCCGCGCCGAGCGTGAGGAACACCTGCCAGGTGACCTCCTCGGGCGTCAGCCCCGCCGGATGGTCCAGCAGCCAGCTCGGCAGGTCGTCGCCGCGCTGCTCGGCCTTGGCGGCGATCAGCTCCAGCACGTACCCGGCGTACTCCGCCTCGCCCTGCGCCGACTGCGCGCCGCCCTCGATCAGCTTGCCCAGCGCGGCGTCGAGCCGGTCGCTCGCGCTGTCCGGCAGGCCGAACAGGCTGTTGAACACCAGCGCCATCAGCGGCCGGGTGAACTCGCCGACCAGGTCGGCCTCGCCCCGCGGCCCGATCCGGCTCACCAGCAGATGCACCGCCCGGTGCACGCGGTCCCGCAGGTCGTGCGGCTCCACCAGGTCGAAGGCGTCGATCAGCGTGGTGCGGTAGCGGAGGTGGGCGGCACCGTCGGCGAACAGGGTGTTGGGCCGCCAGCGCATCATCCCGAGCACGGGGGAGTCGTCGGGGACGGTCGCCTGCCACGGCCGGGGATCGTGCGAGAAGTTCTGCGTGTCGTGCAGCAGGTCCAGCGCCGCCCGCCGGTCCGTGACGACGTACGCCGGCACACCGGGCGCGAGTTCCGCCCAGCCCACCGGGCCCTGGGCGCGCAGGGCGGCGTAGTACGGGAGGGGGTCGCGGGCGAAGCCGTCCTCCCACAGGCGGACGGGCACCGCGCGGGAGAAGGCCTGCTCGGCAGGGGACGGGTGGGTCACCGGTACTCCGAGGGTCGGTGGTCGATCAGGTGCTGGACCAGGGCGAGCAGGGCGTCGATCGAGGAGTTCGCCTCCCGCGCGTCGCAGGTCACCATCGGGGTCGTCGGTTCCAGGTCCAGGGCGGCGCGCAACTGCTCGTGCGTGTGGTGCCGGGGCGCGTCCGGGAAGGTGTTGAAGGCGACCGCGTACGGCAGCCCGGTCTCCTCCACCAGCCCGAGCACGTCGAACGAGGCGTCGATCCGGCGGGCGTCGACCAGCACGAGCGCGCCGAGCGCACCGTGGGCGATGTCGTCCCACAGCGACCGGAACCGCTCCTGGCCGGGCGTGCCGAACAGATACAGCACGATCCCGCCCGGCAGGCTGATCCGGCCGAAGTCGATGGCGACCGTCGTGGTCGACTTGTCCCGGACCCCGGCGAGATCGTCGACCTGCGCGGACGCCTCGGTGAGCTGCTCCTCGGTGTGCAGCGGGCGGATCTCCGAGACCGAGCCGATCAGGGTGGTCTTGCCCACCCCGAAAGGCCCCGTGACCAGGATCTTCACCAGGTCGCGGGCGGTGTCCGGGAGATGGATGCCGGCGCCGCCGGAGGCGGCGTCAACGGTGCTTGAGGTCGCGGAGGCCATCGGCCACTCTCTTCAGCAGGTCGGGGTCGAAGCGCCGGGCGGGCGGGATCGGCGCGCGGGCCAGCACCAGGTCACGGTCGATGAGGCCGGCGGCCAGCACCAGCACGGCGGAGACGGGCAGCCGCAGCAGGGCCGCGGCCTCCACCACCGTCAGCGACCCGTACCCCAGCTCCTCCAGCAGGGCCGACTGCGCGGCGGGCAGATCGGCGGGAGCCGGCTCGCCGCTGCCGGTGAGGACCGACAGCCGCTCCAGATGGGCACGGCTGGGCCGGGCCACGCCGCCGGTCGACAGATACGCGGGAACCAGGGGACGGCCGCCTCGGCGGCCGGTCATGCCGGCGTGTCGCCGTCGGCACCTCGGGGCCCGGCGGCCATCGCCTTCTCACCCAGCCGCGCGACCTGCGAGTGCACCCGGTGCGCGAGCAGGTCCAGGCGCACCTCGGGGTCGCCGTACGCGGCGACACAGGTGCCGTGGTCCGTCGGCACGATGAGCACATAGCCGTGGTCCGACTCGATGACGACCTGCCGGATGTCGGCCCGGTCGGTGTCGGCGAACGCCGCCGCCGCGGTGCGGCAGGCGCCCTGCACGGTGCTGGTGATGGCGGCGACCCGCTCGGCCGACGGCTGCGACAGCGCGTCGGTGTAGCCGGTCACGAGCCCGTCCCGGGTGAGCAGGACGGCGGCCACGACGTGCGGCACCTCCAGAACCGGTTCGAGCACCCAGGCCGTGTCCCCCGTTGCGCGGCTGGTCATCGAGCCGTTCCCCCTTCGTGGTCGTTCCGGTCTGTGTCGCCGTGCCCGTCGGCCGTGGTCGCGGCCGGGGCACTCTCAGGTACGGCTGGATGGGCGCCGGTGTTCGGCCGGGCCGCGAAACGTGCGGCCGCCGTGCCGGACTGGAGGGCGCCGAGGGCGGTGGCGGACTCCTCGGGACGCCGCGGGCGGCGCTGCGGTGCGGGTGCGGGCGCGGCGGCCGGGCCGCCCTGCGAGGGCGTGGCCCGGCCGCGGCGACGCCGCTGGGGGAGTCCGCCGTTGTCACGGGGGGCGTGGTGGCCGGGGGCCGGTGCGGAGGACTCCTCCTCCTGGTCCGTGCCGTAGCCGTGATCGTCGGGTGCGGTGGGGGTGGACGGCTGCTCGGGCTTCCGGGAGGCGGGGGCCGGTGCCGGATCGGGTTCGCTGGCCGCAGCGGCGGGCGCGGCCACGCCCGGCTCGTCGCTGTGGGACGACGCGCCACCGGAGGACGTGGCGGTACCGCCCGCCGTGTCCCGCTCCGCCCTGCGCGTCGGGCGCGGGGCGCTGGCCGCCGGAGGCAGTTCGTCGGGATCGAGGTGGGTCAGCAGGTGGCTGTCGACCCGCAGCACCGCCCGCACGCCGCCGTACGGGGACGGCGAGGACAGGTCCACGCTCAGATCGAACTGCCGGGTCAGCTGGCCGATGGCGGCGAGTCCCATGCGCGGCGGGTCGCCGAGCTCGGTGAGCAGGATCGGCTCCGAACCGGCCACCATCCGCTGGGCGCGGGCCCGTTCGTCCTGCGTCATGCCCAGCCCGGCGTCGTCGACGGTGACACAGACACCGTGGTGGACGGCCTCCAGGTTGACCACGACGTCGGTGTCGGGCGCGGAGTGCCGCAGCGCGTTGTCGAGGAGCTCGGCGACGATGATGGCGACCGGTTCGACGGCGTGGGACACCAGGGCGGTCCCGGCCTGGAGATGGTTGTGGATCCGGACGCGCTGGTAGCCCGCGAGCCGGGCCTGACCGCCCGTCACCGCGTCCACGAGGTGGGACTCCTCCCGGGCCAGCCCCACCCAGGCCCCGCACACCACCGCGGCGATCTGCGCGCGCCGCAGCGACTGCTCGTTCTCGTGGTCCAGTTCGAACAGGGTCTGCGCCAACTCGGGGTCGTCATAGCGTTGTTGCAGCCCGCGCAGGGCGTCCTGCAGCCGGTACAGCGCCGCCTGGATCTCCCGCGTGGCCCCGCGCATCCCGGCCTGCGCGGCGGCGTCGATACGGGTGCGCTGCGCGGCGAGTTCGGCGTGCAGGCCCTTCAGTACCTGCTCCAGCGCGAGACCCAGGGGCGAACCGGTGAGCTGCGGACTGAGCGGGCCGGGCACCGCGACGTGCGGATGGGCCGCCTGCCGGGCGGCTGCGGGCAGGCGCCGGGTCGCCAAGTGCTCGACCTCGGACGTGAACGCCCGTGTGGTGCCGTCGAGTTGCGCCCGCAGGGCGGCCGTCTTCGCGCGCTGCGCGGCCAGTTGCCGCCGTGAGCGCAGCAACCCGCCGCCGAGGGCGAACGCGGACAGTGTGCCGACGGCGAGACCGCCGACGACCAGGTCCGGTATGTCGATCATCGCGTCGAGTCCAGGGAGAGTCGGGCAGGGCGGAGTCCGAGGTGCTCTCACGAGCCACCCGCAGCACAGTACACACTGTCATCGACCGGTCTCGCACGGTGGAACGGCACTTCGTTCCGAAACTGACCAGCGTCTGTTCGCTTCTGTGGCAACTGTCGGTATTGCCGTACGGAGGAGGGGAGTTGGTGATCCGTACGGGTCTGGCCGGCGGGCCGGCGACCCGATCGGGGCGTACGTGACCAGATGGTCACGGAACGTGACGCGGCCGGGCTGTGTGCGCGACCGGAGGGCGGGTACCCGTCCGGCGCCTGAAGAGGTCCGCTCCGCACGAAGGAGGTCCGAATGGCCAGCGAGACGGAGACCGGCGGCGTGACCGGGACGCAGGACAAGGACTACAACCTGATCTGGTACGTCGAGGCGTGCCTGAACAACGCCCTGCGTCTGGAGAGCTACATCCAGGACGCGGAGCGCGCCAAGGACACCGAGGTCGCGGACCTGTTCCGCAAGGCCCAGGCGGACAGCCGCAAGGGTGCCGAACTGGGCAAGAACCTCCTGCGCGCACGCCTCGACGGCGGCTGAGGCCCCACCGGGGTCACGCGGCCCGGACATCGCCGGCGGGCGGGGTCCGGGCCCTTTTCGTGCCCGGGCGGCGGAACCGCCCGGACCCGTCGGGCTCAGCCCGCGTAGACCGTGCCCTCCTTCACGACGTACTCGGCCGGCTCGGAACAGCCCAGGGACGGAGTGCGCAGCAGGCTCACCGTCAGCGGCGCGGGCTCGGTGCTCGCGGCCGAGAACGCGCAGACGGCGCCCTGGCCGGTCAGCGGGTACCAGAACCAGCTGTCCGCATCGCCCACGGTCACGCGGTCCGACTCCTGCCAGGTGCCGCCGGACTGCGTGTACACCTGGAGGCACACCGAGGCGGCGTACTCGTCCTGCGTCCGCCGAGGGCGGCCGCCATCAGGACGGTGAGGCCGGCGGTCGTGCCGCGGCGGGTCAGGCTGCGGGCCAGGCTCATGTGTTCCCCCGTTGGAACGAGTCGGGACGGAGTTGTGCCCTTCGGTGATGGAGACACCTGACGCCGACCGGAGTTGTACGGGATCAGAGCCGGAGGATTCCGCTCACCCGCTCGGCGAGCTCGTCCTCCGAGATGGTGACGTCGACCGTGACGGCGGGCAGTCGGAGGCGTGCCGTCTCCTCGCGGAGCCGTTCGGTGAAGAGGTGGTCCCGCACGGCGATGTTGCGGTTCGCCCGCTCCGGGTCACTGGTCCGCCCCGTGAAACCTCCGCCCGGCGTGGCCCGGCTCGTGAACGCCGCCTGCCGGAACTCCGGCGTGGGCAGGAGCCAGACGGCGTGCCCCGGCCCGGGGAGCAGGGGCCGCACCAGGTGCGGCAGCAGCCGGAAGCCCTCGACGACGACACAGGTGTCCGCCGGCATGCGCAGCAGATCCTCGACGATCAGCCCGAAGCCCTCGCCGCGGAACCAGTGGAACGTCTCGAGCATGGTCCGAGGAGACCGGTTCACCCAGCGCTCGTCCATGTCCATGGCCATGAACTCGTGCAGCAGCGGCGCCTCGTCGGGCGTGGTCCGGCGAGCGTGGTCCCCCATCACGTCGTCCGTCGCGTAGAGACGCCAGCCGTGCCGAGCGGCGAGCCGGCGGGCGATCGTGGACTTGCCCGCGCCGCTCCCACCGCCGATCCAGTAGACGTGCCGCATGCTTCCGCTCTCCCGTGATCGCGTTCTGATTGTCAGTGGTGGATGCCACGATGCCGACAGCTCACCATTCCATCCCCGGGCGAGGAGGAGTTGATCGTGCGCAGGCCGGTCGAGGGGGAGGTTCATGTGCACTACGGCCAGATCTACGTCGAGACCGATCCGGACAGCTTCGGGCCGGGCCTCTCGGAAGCGTTCGCCGGGCAGAGCGCGGGACTGTGCGGGGCCGCGACACCGGGCGCCCTGTGGCTGAGCACCGGCCTGCACACGGGCGGGGTGGGCTTCACGGTCGAGGTGCACGAGCAGGCGCCGCCGCTCGACCCGGCCTGGGAGGACGTGGTGGAGGTGTCCTTCCGTCCGGTGTCGGAGGACTGCGCGCTGGTGGAATGGGGCGGGGGAGACTCCTGGCAGCTCGAGCTGGAGGAGACCGACTACCGGGTGCGGTACTGCGCCCAGGGCATGGACCGGGCGAGCGAGCGGGACACCCGGTTGGACGGCGAGCCCCGGCTCGACTGCTACCTCCTCCAGTTCTGGCCCGCCCCGCCCGAGCCGGACCGTGTCCTGAAACAGACCTCGCGCGTCGCCGCCTACTGGCACCGCTACGCCCGCGAACTGCCGCCGCCGCCCACCCCGGCCGAACGCGCCGAAGCCGAACGCCAGGCCCGCCTGGCCCAGGAGACGGCGGAACGGGAACGCCTCCTCGCCTTCGAACGGTGGCAATGGGGCGGACAGTTGCCGAGCCGGTCCCTGCGCGACATCGGCGGCAATGTCCGCGGCCTGCTCGCATTCGATCCCGCCCTGGTCCACGCCATCGACGCCGCGGGCCCCGTCATCCAGCGCGCGGTGGCCCTGTTCGCGGCCCGCCGGGCGTGTGAAGCGGCCGGTCTCACCGCCCTCGACTGGGTCGCGGGCGCGCTCACGGCCCTGACCGAACGCCGTCCGCTGCCGCCGCCGTTCGACGACGACGCCCGCATGTGGGAGACCCTGGCCACCGACCCTCGGGTCCCGGACAGGACCGTGGGCCGGGCCGTCCCGCCCGAGCGGCCTCCCTTCCGGCCGCCCGCATCCCCGGGCACGCCCGTGCCGCAACCCCTGGACGCGGCACAGGCCGCACAGGCCGTGGTGGGCCCGGCGGCCGCCGTGGCGAACCGGCTGATCTCCGGCTCCGGTGCGGGTGCTGAGGTGACGCCGCGGTCGTCCGGCTCCGGTCCGGAGACAGCGCGGGCGACGGGCTCCGGCCCATGTGCCGAGGTGACGTCGCAGGTCTCGGACTCTCGTGCGTGGGTCGAGGTGACAGCGCCGGCGTTCGGCTCCGGCCCGTGTGCCGAGGTGACGTCGCGGGTCTCGGACTCCGGTGCGGGTGCTGAGGTGACGGGGCCGGCGTCCGGTTCCGGTGCGTGGGTCGAGGTGACAGCGCAGGCCTCCGGCTCCGGACCGTACGCCGTAGCGGCACCGCAGGCCTCCGGCTCCGGGCCGTACGAGTCAGCGGTATCGCAGGAGTCCGGCTCCGGGCCGTACGAGTCAGCGGTATCGCAGGAGTCCGGCTCCGGACCGTACGCCATGGCGGTCACCTTCGGTCCGCCGGACCCGTCCCTGCGGATGTCGCAGCCGCACATGGCCCTGCCCGCGGTGACCGGCGCCGCCGAACCCGACCCGCTCCGGGCGGCCCTCGACGCGGTGTTCGCGGCCGTCGCCGCGTACGGCGAGAACCATCCGGCCCTCCTCGCGGAGGTCTGGTCCGTCGTGCGCGGGACGGCATGCGTGAGCGGGCCCTGACCACGCCCATCCCCAAGGGGCAAGGCCCTGCATGCTGCCCGGAGCCGACCGGCGCCGCTTCCGCGGCACGTGACTGACCCCGGCCCGCCGGGTACCCGGGCGTTCCGCCACGACCGGCCGGGCGGCCGCTCGCGGCGCCGACCCGGTCGGCCGCCGGCCATGAGCCGAAGGAGCCCACGCATATGACGGACGTATCCGGTACCGGTCCCGCTCCGGGCGACGACCGCGAGGTCCTCACCAACCGCCAGGGCCATCCGGTCCACGACAACCAGAACCAGCGCACCATCGGCGCCCGGGGCCCCGCCACGCTGGAGAACTACCAGTTCCTCGAGAAGATCAGCCACTTCGACCGGGAACGCATCCCCGAGCGCGTCGTGCACGCCCGCGGCGTCACCGCCTACGGCCACTTCGAGGCCTACGGCACCTGGGGCGACGAGCCGATCAGCCGCTACACCCGGGCCAAACTCTTCAAGGAACGCGGCAAACGCACGGACGTGGCCGTCCGCTTCTCCACCGTCATCGGCGGCCGCGACTCCTCCGAGGCCGCCCGCGACCCGCGTGGCTTCGCGGTGAAGTTCTACACGGAGGACGGCAACTGGGACCTGGTCGGCAACAACCTCGGCGTCTTCTTCATCCGTGACGCCATCAAGTTCCCGGACGTCATCCACGCCCTCAAGCCGGACCCGGTCACCTTCGAGCAGCAGCCCCGCCGCATCTTCGACTTCATGTCACAGACGCCCGAGGCGATGCACATGCTGGTCAACCTGTTCAGCCCGCGCGGCATCCCCGCGGACTACCGCCATATGCAGGGCTTCGGCGTCAACACGTACAAGTGGGTCAGCGCCGACGGCGACACCAAGCTGGTCAAGTACCACTGGATGCCCAAGCAGGGCGTGCGCAGCATGACCGAGGAGGACGCGGCGGCCGTCCAGGCCGACTCCCTCGGCCACGCCACCAAGGACCTCTACGAGGCCGTCGCGCGCGGCGACCACCCGGAGTGGGAGCTGCTCGTCCAGATGATGGACGACCACGACCATCCCGAGCTGGACTTCGACCCGCTGGACGACACCAAGACCTGGCCCGAGCAGGACTTCCCGCCGAAGCCGGTCGGCCGGATGGTGCTCGACCGGATGCCGCGGGACTTCTTCGCCGAGAACGAGCAGATCTCCTTCGGCACCGGCGTCCTCGTCGACGGCCTGGACTTCTCCGACGACAAGATGCTCGTCGGCCGGACCTTCTCCTACAGCGACACCCAGCGCTACCGGGTCGGCCCGAACTACCTGCAACTGCCCGTCAACCAGGCCAAAAACGCGGACGTGCGCACCAACCAGCGCGACGGCCAGATGGCGTACCACGTGGACGGCGGCGGCGAGAACCCGCAGGTCAACTACGAGCCGTCCATCACCGGCGGCCTGCGCGAGGCCCGCTACCCGACCCACGACGAGCAGGGACCCGTGATCGAGGGGCGGCTCACCCGCAAGCGCATCCCCCGCACCAACGACTACCTGCAGGCCGGGCAGCGCTACCTGCTGCTGGAGGACTGGGAGCGGGACGACCTGGTGAAGAACTTCATCGGTCAATTGTCCCAGTGCGACCGGGCCGTGCAGGAGCGCATGGTCTGGCACTTCCTGCTGGTCGAGAACGACCTCGGTCTGCGGGTCGGCGAGGGGCTGGACATCGGCCCCGAGGACGTCGCCGGTCTGGAGCCGCTGGCGAGCCAGGACCTCACGGACGAGGACCGCGAACGCCTGGCCAACCTGGGCAAGAACCAGCCGCGCGACGTCGAGGGCCTCACCATGACCCATTGCGTGCCGGACGAACGGCACGTCGTCACCCGCTGACCGCTCACTCCGCCAGGGTGCTACGGGCCACCGCGAGGGCCTGTTCGGCGTAGCTCCGGCCGAACAGCACGGCGTGCACCAGCAGCGGGAACAACTGGTGCACGCCGACGCGGTCCGCCCAGCCGGCGGCGAGCGGCGCCGCCTCCTGGTAGCCGTCCAGCACCTGCTCCAGGTGCGGGCAGCCGAACAGACGCAGCATCGCCAGATCGGTCTCGCGGTGTCCGCCGTGCGCGGCCGGGTCGATCAGCCGGACGTCCCCGTCGGCCGCCCACAGCACATTGCCGTTCCACAGGTCCCCGTGCAGGCGCGAGGGCGGCTCGGCGGGCCCCGCCAGCTCCGGCAGCCGCTCGCACAGCCGCTCCACGTCGGCCGCCTCGCCGGGGCGGACCGTGCCCTGGTCGACCGCGCGCCGCAGATACGGCAGCACGCGATGCCGGGCGTACCAGCGCGGCCAGTCGGTGCCGGGCTCGTTGCGCATCGGGGCGAGCCCGATGTACGCGTCCGCCGGCCCGCCCGGAGGCGGTGCGCCGAACGCGGGCGCCCCGGCGGCGTGCAGGGCGGCCAGGTCACGGCCGAAGCGGGCCGCCGCCTGACGGCTCGGCCTGCCCTGCGTGACCCGGTCGACGACCAGCCAGTTCCCGTCGTGGCCGTGCACGGCCGGTACCCGCACCGTGCCGGCCCCGGCCAGCCAGCGCAGCCCGGCCGCCTCGGCCCGCGCGGCACCCGGATCGTCGGCACGCTTGGCGATCACCACTCGCCCGTCGTCGAGTGTGACCTCGGCGAGGGCCTCGGACAGGGGGCGTTCGCCGGTGACCGCCCGCCCGGTGAGCCGGGCCACGACATCCGCAGGGGCGGTCATACGTGCTCCTCTCTCAGGTCCGAGCTTGATCGAACACCCAGAGTACGACCGCGCCTCAGTGACCCGGCACTCAGCCGTCGGACCCGCAGTCGACGTCCAGCAACTGGATCGGCCGCGTCGCGTCGAGGTCGACGTACGCCGTGAAGTCGGCCTTGTCGGACCCGCCGTTCCAGTACGTGCTCACCGTCGCCCAGCCGACCCGCGCCGACTGGGCCGTGGTCACGGCACCGATGTCGATGGACACCGGGATGTTCTGCGCGCACAGCAGGACGTCGAACTCCGGGTTGGCCGCGACCTTCTCCTTCAGCTGCGGCGAGATCCCGTACGTGCGGGCGAAGTCCCCGGGCCCCTGCTCCCCGTAGAAGTCCTCCAGGAACGTGTGGATCTCCTGGGCGGTGTACCGGTCGTTGTCGTCGGCGGTCGACGCGGCAGCGGCCGGAACCGCCGCCGCGCCGATTCCCAGGGCGGCGATACAACCGACTGCGAACATGTGCCGGCGGGTCGGCCGGGCAGCGTTGCGGAACATGGTGGATACCCCCGTTGGTCTCTTCTCCTTCGCTCCCCGCGCCGCGGCGGACCGTTCGCGCGGGAAGCCGATCGCAGGTGTAGACCTCTCATGCCCGGCCGCCGTTGTGGCCCGCTCGGCGGCCGTTTCGATTCCGGGACATTCGCCAGCCCCCGGTCACGCGGGACGGTGAAATCGCGCCGCCCGCCGACAGAACCGGCCACCGCCGGGGGACCAGTCGGGGTATGACAAGCACACCGTTCCAGAGCACCATCGCCTTGCCGGCCCCCGTGTGCGAACAGGCCGCACAGTATCTGGAGCAGGCCGCGCACCGGTCCATCGACGGGGCCGCGGTCCCCTTGAAGGCGTTCCGCGCGGCCGCCGACACCGACTTCGTCCTTCCCGTGACGGTCGTCGAGCAGGCGGCGGCCTGTCTGCTGGTCCTGGCCACCGAGACCGCCCAGACCGTACGGCCCTCCGCCCTGCGCGCCACCATCAGCGTCGCGCTGCGGCTGCGGGACGCCGTGGAACTGTCGCATCAGCCGGCTCTCAGCAGCAGGTTCTGGTAAATCGGGCGGACGGCGGGACCTGCGCGTCAGGTGTTGAGGTAGACGCCCAGCAGACGCTGCGGGGCGTTCGATGTGGCCGAGGCCACATCCTGGACGAGGCCCCGGTCACGTCCGGGTGCGCGGAGCGGCGGCTACCGTCTACGGGCAGATCCCCCCGCTTCCCCACCCCTTTCGGACGGCCCGGCAGTGCAAGCAGATCTCTCCCCTGTGATAGCGGCGACCGCCCAGTGGCTGACCCGCGCCTTCCCCGCCTCCGGCGGCGCGCTCGCCTCCGCGCTGTGCGAGGTGCAGGCCCGGCAGGCCGTGACGGTCGCGGCCTGGCTCAGGTACCCGACGGAGATGGACGCCGCCCTGGTCGGCATGGCGGGTCCTGGCGGCTCCGCGCGGCTGGACTGGCTCACCGGCGCCGACGCGTCCCTGGGAGACGACGTGGACGCGCACGCCTGGCGCACCTGGGTGGACGAGGTCGTGGCGAGCTGGGCAGCCTGCCTGCTCACCGACCCGGAGCTGGCCGCCCTGGCGGTGGCCGCGCTCGCCGACGGCAGCCACAGCACCGGCACCCCGGCCGAGTTCCGCCGGCTCGTCGCCCCCGACGACAGCGACCAGCGTGCCGCCGCCCTCCTGCGCCACCCCGACCTGCTCGCCCCCGTGGCCGACCTCCACCACGCCCAACTCCTCGCCCGCCTGCACCCGGGCCGCACACTGATCGCCTGACACGGGAGCCTTGCCCCTGCGGGGGCCGCGCCGCCGACGCAGGGAGGCCTCGGTCCACCGGCCTTCGACAGTGTCTGCCTGCCGGTCGGTGTCGACGTCGCGTCGCCGGTCTGCGGTGGTGTCCGTCTGCCGGTCCCAGGCGATGTCCCGCCGGTCGTGTGGTCGCCGCGTCTGCCGGGCAAGGCGGCGCCGGCCTCCCGGCCGCGGTGCGGTTGGCTCGCCCGGCCTTCGGCGGCCGCGCCTACGGTCCGGCGGCACCTGCCGGCCCGCGACGACGGCGTTGGCCGCCGGTCCGCCGTGGTCGCCCTCTGCGAACTCAGGCCTCCTGACGCCCGGCGGTCCCGGTCTGCCGGTCCGCCTCGCGTTGCCCCGCCGGTTTGGGGGGCCGGGTCTGTGGGCCGAGGCGGCGACGGCTTCCGGGTGCGCGACGGCGTCCGCATACGGGTCCGCGACGGCGCCGGTCACCAGGTCCGTGGCGGTGTCGGTCACCAGGTTCGTGGCGGTGTCGGCCGGGCCGGTTCGTGGCGGTGTCGGCCGGAGGGTCCGTGGCGGTGTCGGCCGGCCGGTCCACGGCGGTGCTGGCCTACCGATCCGTATCCGCATTGGCCAGCCGACCCCCGACGGTGCTGGTCCGTGCGCCTGCGGTGGCCCCGGCCCCTCGGCCGACGTGGTCCTGGGCCGCCGACCTGAGGACTGCCCTCACGGCCTCCCGTCGCCCGCTGGACGAGCACCCCCGCTCTCAACGCTCCACCCCTTCCCCGACCTGCGCGAACAGTCGGTGACGTCAAGCCCTCACCCTCCGTGACTCACCGGTTTGCCGTACGCGATCGTGCCGTGGTTCCGCCGGCGGCGGACGCTGAGCGTGGGCTCGACGGCCTTCGACCACCTTGAGGCCGGGCCGTGACGCCGCTGACGGAGGAGAGACCGAGATGACCACCGCCCTCTCGCGGAGCTGGGAACACGCCGTCGTCACGGGCGGTGCCGGATTCGTCGGCTCCCACCTGTGCGCCGCCCTGCTGGACGCGGGCGCGGCCGTCACCTGCGTGGACGACTTCTGCACCGGCCGGCCCGAGAACATATCCCCGCTGCTCGAACGGCCCGGCTTCACACTCGTGCAGGCCGACGTCACCGAGGGCCTGCGGATCAAGCGGACGCCCGACCTGGTCCTGCACCTCGCCTCCCCGGCGTCCCCCGCCGACTACCTGCGCCTGCCGCTGCACACCATGGAGACGGGCAGCATCGGCACCCGCAACGCCCTGGAGCTCGCGCACCGCTCCCGCGCCCGTTTCGTCCTCGCCTCCACCTCCGAGGTCTACGGCGACCCGCAGCAGAACCCCCAGGACGAGCGCTACTGGGGCAACGTCAACCCGGTCGGCCCGCGCAGCGTCTACGACGAGGCCAAACGCTTCGGCGAGGCGCTGACCACCGCCCATGCCGGCACCCACGGCACCGACACCTGCATCGTGCGGCTGTTCAACACCTACGGCCCGCGGATGCGCGGCCACGACGGACGCGCGGTGCCGACCTTCGTACGGCAGGCCCTGGACGGCGAGCCGCTCACCGTGACCGGAGACGGCCGTCAGACCCGGTCGCTGTGCTACGTCGACGACACCGTGCACGGCGTCCTCGCGGCGGCCGCCCACGGCATGCGCGGTCCCGTCAACATCGGCAACCCGGCCGAGATCACCATGCTCGGCCTGGCCCGGCTGGTCGTCGAACTCGCCGGCGCCCCGTCGGAGATCCGCTTCATCGAACGCCCGGTGGACGACCCGGCCGTGCGCTGCCCGGACATCACGCTGGCCCGCGACAAGCTCGGCTGGGAGCCGCAGGTGCGCGCCGAGGAAGGGCTGCGGCGCACCATCGCCTGGTTCCGCGAGGACGGAACGGACGACTGACCCGGGTCCCGGCCCGCCCCGGGTCCCGCGCCACGACGGACCCATCCCACCCGCCGAAAGGCCGCCACCCCCATGCGCATCCTCGGAATCAACGCCCTCTTCCACGACCCCGCCGCCGCCCTGGTCATCGACGGGCGGACCGTCGCCGCCGCGGAGGAGGAGCGGTTCTCCCGGCGCAAGCACGGGAAGAGACCCCTGCCGTTCTCCGCCTGGGAGCTGCCCGAGAAGGCCGCCGCCTGGTGCCTGAAGCGGGCCGGGCTGCGCCCGCAGGACCTCGACGCGGTCGCCTACTCCTTCGACCCGGCACTCGCCCGGCCCGCCGAGGACATGGGCCTGGACGACCCCTGGGACCACCTGCGGCTGATCTACGCACGTGAGGCGCCCGGATTCCTGCGGACGGCCCTGCCCGGCCTCGCCCCCGGCCTCGTCCGCTTCGTGCCCCACCACATGGCCCACGCCGCCTCCGGCGCCTTCGCCGCACCGGACGCCGGCGACTCCTCCGTCCTGGTCCTCGACGGCCGCGGCGAACGCGCCTCCCACCTGGCCGCACGCCGCGTCGGCGGCCGGCTGGAGGCGCTGCACGCCCAGGACCTGCCGCACTCGCTCGGCCTCGTCTACGAGGAACTCACCGAACACCTGGGCTTCCTGCGCTCCTCCGACGAGTTCAAGGTGATGGCCCTCGCCTCCCACGGCACCCCGCGCATGCTCGGCGAACTGCGCCGCCACGTGTATCCCACCGGCGACGGCGGCTTCCACGCCACCGGCGTGCCGTGGCGGGAGCTGTGCGCGCCGCGCCGGCCCGACGAGCCGTGGACACAGGACCATGCCGACGTCGCCGCCAGCGCCCAGGCCGTGCTGGAGGAGACCCTGCTCGACCTCGTGCGCTGGCTGCACGGCCGGACCCACGACCGGGTGCTCACGCTCGCCGGCGGTGTCGCGCTCAACTGCGTCGCCAACTCCCGTATCGCACGCGAGGGCCCCTTCTCCCGGGTGTGGGTGCAGCCCGCCGCCGGGGACGCCGGTACCGCCCTGGGCGGCGCCCTGCTGCTGTCCGCCGGCGCGGGCGACGAACCGGAGCCCATGACCGGCGCCGACCTCGGCCGGGACTGGTCCGACGCGGAGCTCGGAGCCTGGCTGAAGACCGCCGCCGTCCCCTTCGAACGGCCTCCGGACATCGCCGCCACCGTCGCCCGCGCCCTCGCGGACAACGCGATCGTCGCCTGGTTCCAGGGCCGCTCCGAGTACGGCCCCCGGGCGCTCGGCCACCGCTCCCTGCTCGCCCACCCCGGGCACGCGGGCAACCTCGAACGGCTCAACGACGTCAAGGGCCGCGAGCAGTTCCGGCCCGTCGCCCCGATGGTCCTCGCCGACCGCGCCGCCGAGATCTTCGACGGCCCGCTGCCCAGCCCGTACATGCTGTTCGTACACGACGTCGCCCCGGCCTGGCGGGAGCGCATCCCCGCCGTGGTCCACGTCGACGGCACCGCCCGCATCCAGACCGTCGACCCGGCCCGCGAACCGCTGGTGGCCCGCATGCTCGGTGCGTTCGAGCACCTCACCGGCCTGCCCGTGGTCGTCAACACCAGCCTCAACACGGCCGGCCGGCCCATGGTCGACGACCCGCGCGACGCCCTGGAGTGCTTCGGCTCCTCGCCCGTCGACCTGCTGGCCATCGGCCCGTACGCCGTCCGCCGCGGCGAGCTGTTCCGTTCCGAGGACGCAGGAGGCCTGCGATGACCGAGCCCGACGCCCGCACCCGGGACGCCGAGTACGCCGTCGTCGTCCCGACCCTCGGCCGGCCCAGCCTGCGCGTGTGCCTGCACGCCCTGGCCGAGGCGAGCGGACCGGGGCCGGTCCGGGTGGTCCTCGTCGACGACCGGCCCGGCCCGGCCCATCCGCCCCTGACCGCCGACATCCCGCCGTCCCTGCGCCCGCGCACCCTCGTCGTACCCGGCGGGGCGCGCGGACCCGCCGCCGCACGCAACCTCGGCTGGCGGGCGGTCGGTGACGTGCCCTGGGTCGTCTTCCTCGACGACGACGTCGTCCCCGGGCCCACCTGGGGCGACGACCTGACGCTCGACCTGTCCGCGGCGACGGAGCGGACCGCCGGGATCACCGCCCGGATCGAGGTGCCGCTGCCCGCCGACCGCCGCCCCACCGACTGGGAACGCAACACGGCCGGACTCGCCGGCGCCCACTGGATCACCGCCGACATGGCCTACCGCCGCACCGCGCTGGCCGCCGTCGGCGGATTCGACGAGCGCTTCCGGAGGGCCTTCCGGGAGGACGCCGACCTCGCCCTGCGCGTCCTCGACGCCGGCTGGACCCTCACCACGGGCCGGCGCACCACCACCCACCCCGTGCGGCAGACCGGGCGCTGGACCTCCGTCCGCCTCCAGGCAGGCAACGCCGACGACGTGCTGATGACCCGGCTGCACGGCCGCCACTGGTGGCGCCGAGCGGAGGCGCCCCGCGGCCGGCTGCCCCTGCACCTCGCCCTGACCGGGGCGGGCGTGGCGGCGCTCGGCTGCGCCCTGCTCGGCCGGTACCGGCCGGCCGGGGCCTGCGGCGCCGCATGGCTGGCCGGCACGGCCGAGTTCGCCCTGTCCCGGATCCTGCCCGGGCCGCGCACCCGCGACGAGGTGCTCACCATGTCCGTGACCAGCGCGCTCATCCCGCCGGCCGCGACCTGGCACTGGCTGCGCGGGAGACTCGCGCACCGCAGGGCCCGGCCGCTCACCCCGCTCGGGACCGGTGAGCCGGCGCCCGCGCCCCGCCCGGCGGTCGGGGAACGGCTGCGCTCATGAACCGGCCCACCGGCCCCTGGCTGCTCTCCGGGCGCAACGGGCCCACCGGCGTACGGCAGCCCCCGCACGAGCCCGGCGGCCCGCTCCCCGCGGCTGTCCTCTTCGACCGTGACGGCACACTCGTCGCCGACGTCCCCTACAACGGGAACCCGGCGCGGGTCGCGCTCATGCCCGGTGCGCGGGAGGCCGTCGACGCCGTGCGCGCCGCCGGGATCCCCGTCGGCGTCGTGACCAACCAGTCGGGCCTGGCTCGCGGCCTGCTCACCCCCCGCCAGGTCGAGGACGTACGTCAGCGGGTGGAGGAACTGCTCGGGCCGTTCGCCGTCTGGGCGGTGTGCCCGCACGGGCCCAGGGAGGGCTGCGGCTGCCGCAAGCCCGCCCCCGGACTGATCCTGGCCGCGTGCCGCCGGCTCGGGGTCCCGCCCGGGCGCACCGTCGTCATCGGCGACATCGGGGCCGACATGGAGGCGGCGCGGGCCGTGAGAGCCCGCGGAGTACTGGTTCCCACGGAGGTCACCCGGCCCGAGGAGATCACGCAGGCCGACGCGACGGCCGCCGACCTGCCCGCCGCGGTCCGCCTGGCCCTGGATCCGTCGCGCGCGACGGCACCGGGAAGCGGGCCGCGCAGGGATCCAGGCGCGCGGAAGGGAGTGCCTGGATCCCTGCGCGGCGATCCGCCCTGGCCGATGACGCGACCGGGCCGGCCCGCCCTGCCCACAGGGGGGCCGCGATGACCCCCCTCCGCTCCGGCGGCCGACGCCCCCGGACCCTCGTCGTCCGCCTCGACAGCGCCGGAGACGTGCTCCTGGCCGGACCCGCCGTGCGGGCCGTCGCCGCCGGGTCCTCGTACACCGCGCTGCTGTGCGGGCCGCAGGGCGCCGCGGCGGGCCGGATGCTGCCCGGGGCGGACGAGGTGCTGGTCTACGACGCCCCCTGGGTCGGCCTGGAGCCCCCGCCGGTCACCCGGACGGCCACCCGGCGGCTGATGGAGACGCTCACGGCGGGCCGCTTCGACCGGGCGCTCGCGCTCGTGTCGTACCACCAGAGCCCGCTGCCGATCGCCCTGCTGCTGAGGCTCGCCGGAATCGGCTGGATCGCCGCCGACAGCGAGGACTACCCGGGCGCACTGCTCGACCTGCGGCACCGCAGACCGCCGCATCGCCACGAGGCCCTGGCCGCCCTCGACCTGGCACGCGCCGCCGGCCACGCCCTGCCGCCCGGCGACGACGGCGGGCTGCGTGTCACACCGCCGCCCCGCACCACGCACCTCACCGGCCCCGAGCCGTACATCGTCGTCCATCCCGGCGCCGCCGTCCCCGCCCGGGCCTGGACCCCCGGCCGGGCGGCACGGGCGGTCGCCGCCCTGTCCGCCGAGGGATACCGGGTCGTCGTCACCGGGGGCAGCGCCGAGCGGGAACTGACCGCGCGGGTCGCCGGACGGCACGCCCTGGACCTCGGCGGTGCCACCGACCTGCCCCACCTGGCCGGAGTCCTGGCCCGAGCGCGGGCCGTGGTGGCCGGAAACACCGGCCCGGCCCATCTCGCCGCCGCCGTCGGCACACCCGTCGTCAGCCTCTTCGCACCGGTCGTGCCGGCCGAACGGTGGGCCCCCTACGGCGTGCCGCACGTCCTGCTCGGCGACCGGCACGCCGCCTGCGCGGACACCCGGGCCCGGCACTGCCCCGTGCCGGGCCACCCCTGCCTGGACGGCATCGGCGACGCCGAGGTGCTCGCCGCCCTGGCGGCCCTCATCCACGACCCGGCGGACCAGGAAGAACAGACGGAGCGAGGAGCGGCCGTATGAACATCCTGCTGTGGCATGTGCACGGCTCCTGGACGACCGCGTTCGTCCAGGGCCCGCACACCTACGTCGTCCCCGTCACCCCGGGCCGCGACCCGGACGGCCTGGGGCGGGCCCGCACCTTCTCCTGGCCCGCCTCGGTCCGCGAGGCCACCCCCGGGGAACTCAGCGACACGCCCGTCGACCTGGTCCTCCTGCAACGCCCGCACGAGCTCGAACTGGCCGAGCGGTGGCTCGGCGGACGCCGACCCGGCCGGGACGTGCCCGCGCTGTACCTGGAGCACAACGCGCCCGACGGCGGCGTACCGGACACCCGGCATCCGTGCGCCGACCGCGACGATCTGACGATCGTGCACGTCACGCACTTCAACCGGCTGTTCTGGGACTGCGGCAGCACCCGCACCGAGGTCGTCGAACACGGCATCGTCGACCCCGGTCACCGCTACACCGGCCGGCTCGCCCGCGCCGCCGTCGTCGTCAACGAACCGGTGCGACGCGCCCGGTACACCGGCACGGACCTGCTGCCCTCCCTGGCCGAGGCGGTCCCGCTCGACGTGTTCGGCATGGGCACGGAGGGCCTGGCCGGCCGGCTCGGCCTGCCACCCGACCGGTGCCGCACCGCCGACCTGCCGCAGGGCGAACTGCACACGGCCCTGGCCGAACGCCGCATGTACCTGCACCCGGTGCGCTGGACCTCCCTCGGCCTGTCCCTGCTGGAGGCCATGCACCTGGGCCTGCCCGTCCTGGCCCTCGCCACCACCGGCGCCGTCGAGGCCGTGCCGCCCGGCGCGGGCACCCTCTCCACCCGCCCCGACGTCCTGGCCCGCGCCGCCCGCCGCTACCTCCACGAACCCGAGGCCGCGGCCGCGCACGGAGCCCGGGCCCGGCAGGCGGCCCTCGAACGCTACGGGCTCAAGCGCTTCCTGGCCGACTGGGAGCGTCTGATCACGGAGGTGTGCTCATGACCCCGTCCCTCAGCCCCTTTCCCACCGGACCGCTCGGCGGCGACCCACTCGACCCGGGCGTCCTCGCGATCGCGCTCGTCTCCGAGCACGCGAGTCCGCTCGCCGCGCTCGGCGGGGTCGACGCCGGCGGCCAGAACGTCCACGTCGCCTGTCTCGCCGGGGCGCTCGCCGACCGGGGCCACCGCGTCACCGTCTACACCCGCCGTGACGCGCCCGACCTGCCCAGCCGGGTGGAGCTGCGCGACGGCGTCGAGGTGCACCACGTCCCCGCCGGACCGGCCGAGCCACTCCCCAAGGACGAACTCCTGCCGTACATGGGCGAGTTCGGCCGCTACCTGGCACGCTGCTGGCGCACCCGGGCCCCCGACGTCGTGCACTCGCACTACTGGATGTCGGGCCTGGCCGCACTGCACGCGGCCCGCGCCCACGGGCTGCCCCTGCTGCACACCTACCATGCCCTGGGCACCGTGAAGCGACGGCACCAGCGCCTCGCCGACACCAGCCCGCCCGAGCGCGTCCCCGGCGAGACCGAGATCGGGCTGGGCTGCGACCGCGTCGTCGCCACGTGCCGGGACGAGGCCGCCGAACTGACCCGCATGGGCATACCCCCGCACAAGATCGGCATCGTGCCGTGCGGCGTCGACCCCGACCGGTTCACCCCCAGGGGCCCGGCCGCGCCGCGCGGACCGTACCCGCACCGGCTGCTCCAGCTGGGCCGGCTGGTGCCGCGCAAGGGCGCCGCGGTGGCCGTCGGCGCGCTGGCCCGGCTGCCCGGCACCGAGCTCGTCGTCGTCGGCGGGCCGCCCGCGGACCGGCTCGACGACGACCCGGAGGTGCGCCGGCTGCGCGGCATCGCCCGGGACGCCGGTGTCGCCGACCGGGTCCGCTTCACCGGCGCCGTGCCCAGCGAGGAGGTGCCCGCGCTGCTGCGCTCCGCCGACGTCGTGGTGTGCCCCGCCGACTACGAGCCCTTCGGCATCGTCCCGCTGGAGGCCATGGCGTGCGGCGTGCCCGTCGTCGCCAGCGCGGTCGGCGGGCAGCTCGACACCGTCGCCGACCCGGGCACCGGTCGGCTGGTGCCGCCCCGTGCCCCGGACGCCCTGGCCCGCGCCGTCGCCGGCCTGCTCGCCGACCCGGCGGCCCGCGCGGCGTGCGGGGCGGCCGGCCGCCGACGGGTGCTGAGCCGCTACGGCTGGGGGCGGGTCGCCGCTGCCACCGAGGCCGCCTACTGCGAGGTCCTCGACGCCGAGCCCGCCGCGACAGGTGCCGGCTGAACCGATCCGTCCCCGGCCCGCCGGCCGCGGCCGACGCCCGACGACCGAAGGAGGTGCGGGTCCGCCACCGTCCCACCGGGCGGCGGCACGCCCGAACAGCATGAGCGAACACCCTGCACACCCCGCGCTCGATGCCGCCCGCCTGCACTGCCGGTCACTGGAAGAGACGCTCGGCCGGTTCCGCCGGCACGGCCTCGAACAGATCGCGGACTGGGGCGGCCGGCTCGCCGAGGTCCTCACCGGCGGGGGCCGGCTGCTCGCCGCGGGCAACGGCGGCAGCGCCGCCCAGGCCCAGCACCTCACCGCCGAACTGGTCGGCCGCTACCGCCGGGAGCGCCGCGCCTACTCCGCGCTCGCCCTGCACGCCGAGACGTCCAGCATGACCGCCATCGGCAACGACTACGGTTTCGACCACGTCTACGCCCGCCAGGTCACCGCACACGGCCGCCCCGGCGACATCCTGCTGCTGCTGTCCACCTCCGGCCGCAGCGCCAACCTCGTCGCCGCGGCCGTGGCCGCCCGGCAGGCCGGACTGCGCGTGTGGGCGCTCACCGGGCGCGGCCCGAATCCCCTCGCGGAAGCCGCCCAGGAGGCCCTGTGCATCGACGCCGGCAGCACCGCGAACGTCCAGGAGACCCACCTCGTCGCCGTCCACCTGCTCTGCGAGTGCTTCGACACGGCCGTGTCCACACCGCTCGCACGGCGCACGGTCCTCACCCACGGGAGCACGTCATGACGGGACCGGAACCGCTCGCGGTCGTCGGGGATGTCCTCCTCGACGAGGACATCGAAGGCGTCTCCACCCGGCTCTCCCCGGACGCCCCCGCCCCCGTCGTCGACGTCACCGGAGACCGGCGGCACCCCGGGGGAGCCGGACTGGCCGCCGCCCTCGCCGCCCGCGGCGGCCGGGACGTGGTCCTGGTGACCGCGCTCGGCGACGACGACGCCAGCGAGGCCGTACGGCGTGACCTGCGCGGCCGGGTCCGGCTGCTGGAGCTGCCGCTGAAGGGCACCCTGCCGGTCAAGACCCGGGTCCTCGCGGGCGGCCGGCCCGTCGTCCGCATCGACCGGGGCGGCGGCACCCCCGGCGAACCCGGCGACGCGGTCCGGGAGGCCCTGGCGAACGCGCGCGCGATCCTGGTCGCCGACTACGGCCGCCACACCGCGGGCGCCCTGCGGCCGCACCTGGAGGACATCGCCCGCCGCACCCCTGTGGTGTGGGACCCGCACCCCAAGGGCGATCCGCCCGTGCCCGGAGCCCGGCTCGTCACCCCGAACGCGGCGGAGGCCCAGGCCCTGTACCCGGACCCCGGAGGGACGTCACTGGGCGCGTACGCCGAGCGCGGGACGCGGCTCGCGGAGCGCTGGGGCGCCGCCGGAGTCGCCGTCACCCTCGGTGAGCGAGGGGTGCTGCTGGCCCGGCCCGGCTCCGGCACGCCGATGCTCGTCCCCGTGCCCTACCGGGCCGACGGCGACCCGTGCGGCGCGGGCGACTGCTTCGCCGCGACGGCGGCGGCGGCCCTCGCCGACGGCCTGCTGCCCGAGGAGGCGCTGCAACGGGCGGTCGCCGAGGCCGCCGCGTTCGTCGCGGCGGGCGGCGCCGCAAACCCCGACCTGTGGCGGACCGAGCCGCCGCCCGGCCCCGCGGACGACGACGCGACCGACGCGTTCGCCCTCGCGGAGAGCGTCCGGGCCCGGGGCGGCACCGTGGTCGCCACCGGCGGCTGCTTCGACCTGGTGCACGCCGGACACGTCGGCCTGCTGGAGAGCGCCCGGCGGATCGGCGACTGCCTCATCGTGTGCCTGAACTCCGACGCGTCCGTCACCCGCCGCAAGGGCCCGGGCCGCCCCCTCAACCCGGCGGCGGACCGCGCCCGCGTCCTCGCCGCGCTCGGCAGCGTCGACGCCGTCGTGGTCTTCGAGGAGGACACCCCCGAGGCGGTACTGGCCCGGCTGCGGCCGGACGTCTGGGTCAAGGGCGGCGACTACTCCGTCCAGGACCTGCCCGAGGCCGAGACCCTGCGCACCTGGGGCGGCCAGGCCGTGGTCCTGCCGTATCTCGACGGCCGCTCCACGACCCTGCTGACCCGCCGGGCGGCCAAGGCGGCGACGACGGCCCTGCGGCCGTCGGGTTCCTGACGGCGTCCGGGCGGCCTGCCGCTGAGGCGCTCCCGCCGGGGCGGCCCCGTCGACCAGGTGGGGGGCTCTGTGAAGCCCTCCGGGTCTGGCCCGGCCGTCAGAGGCTCGGGCCCTGCGGACCCCACCCGACTGGTCGGCAGGCGGATCCACCGGGGGAGCCCGACCGTGATCGTTCGCCCGGGCCCGCGCGGGTCCCCCTCCAGGCCCGGGCGGCCGATCACGGCGGCTTTCGCCGGTTCTCTCACCAGCCCCCTGCACGCATCCGCTCAGGCCGCCGTGCTGAGCGCCGGCTGCCCGTGCACGTCGCCCTCCTCCGTGCGGAGCACCACCGGCGCCGAGGTGCGGCGCTGCCGCAGCAGGTAGCCCGAGCCGATCGCGCCGGCGATGAGCAGCCCGCCGGTCACGAGGGCGCCACGGGCGCCGGCCAGTTCCATGAGGAGGCCGAGCGCGGGCGGGCCGCCCAGGCTCCACACCGTGCCGACGCTGCCCCACACGCCCAGCACACGGCCCCGCAGATGCGCGGGCGGATCGGTCTGCAGGACCGCCGTGCCGGCGGTGTCGGAGACGGACTCCACCACGGCCATCGGCAGCACGAGCACGATCAGGACCGCCAGCGACGGCGACAGCCCGGCCACCACCTGGAGCAGCGCCCCGGCCGCCGCCAGCGCCCCGACGAGCCGCACGGACGGCCGGCGCAGCCGGGCGCCGAGCAGCGCGCCGAGGATGCCACCGACGGCCAGCACGGTCGAGACCGTGCCGAACGAACCGGCACCGCCCGCGAGCGGCCCGGTGACGAGCACGGCCAGGGTGAGCCCGTAGTTGCGGCCGAACACCGCGCTGATCCCGGTCACCCCGGCGAGCGCCATCAGACGCGGCCGGCGCGCGAAGAAGGCCAGCCCCTCACGCACGGACAGGTCCGAGCCGGTCCGCTCCGGTCCCGCGGCGGCCTCCCGCACCGCTCCGGGAGCCGGCCGCAGGAAGGGAATGACCGAGGCCACGAACAGGAACGACACGCCGTTCGCGAAATACGCCGCCGACGTGCCGAGGAACCCCACCGCGACACCGGCCATCGCCGCTCCCACGAGCCTGCCGGACTGGTGCACCAGCGCCCCGACCCCGATGGCCGAGGGCACGTCCTGCGCCGGGACGAGATCGTTGCCCAGCAGCGCGCACGCCGGGTTGTCGACGGTCGCGACGACACCCGTGAGGGCGGCCAGCACCATCAGGGACGTCATGTCGAGCTGGTCCAGCGCCACGAGCACGGCCGTCGTGAACGCGATCGCGCCGAGCAGCGCCTGGCTCACGGCCGCCGTCAGCTTGCGGGGCCACCGGTCGACGGCCGCGCCGCCCAGGACGCTCATCAGCAGTGCCGGGGCGGCCTGCACGGACATGGACAGCCCCGTCGCGGCGGCGGACCCGGTGATCTGCAGGACCAGCAGGTTCTGCACCGTGAGCTGCATCCACGTACCGGCGTTCGACACGAAGTTCGCGGCGGACCACCAGCGCATGCTGCGGTACCGCAGCGAGCGCCAGGGCGAGCGCGACACGGGCTGGGCAGGGGAGGACGACGAAGACACAGTGCGGTACTCGCAATATGAGCCGGAGGACTCAGGAGGAGGGGGACGAGAGGAACGAGAGGCACCGGCAGCGCTGCGCGGTGGCTCCCCTGGCCGCGTACGGCGCCGACCATCGTGGCAGAGGGAACCCCCGAGTCGGTTCCGTCCACACCTCGTCCGCTTCCTTCACACTTCCCAACCGCCTCCGGCCCGAGGGCGTTTGAGGACGCGAGTGTGGTTGATCACAGTTGTCGATCATGGGCCCCGCCCGGGGCGCGGCACGTGACGGCGACCACACAAGACAGCGGGAAGGGCCCGTCGCGTCGGCGACGGGCCCTTCCCGCTGTCTTCGCTACTCGGAGTCTTCGCTACGCGGACTTGCCGCGACCGGTCAGCGCGTCGCGCAGCCGGTCCACCATCCCGGTGCCCGGAGCCAGGAGCTTGTTCGCCGGAGGCTTGTCGGGGGCGGCCGGGTGCGGCCGGGTCGGGGCGGTCTTCTTCGCCTTCCGGACCTTCTCGCCCAGCTCGTTCAGCGCGTCCATGGGACAGGCCTGCCGCAGCGCCGGGAAGAGGTTGCCCTCCTCGTCGGCGATGTGCGAACGGATCTCGATCATCAGCATGCCGATCAGCCGGTCGAACTCGGCGTCGCCCGGGTCGCAGCCCTCCAGGTCCTTCATGATCTGCTCGGCCGTGGCGTGGTCCTGGAGCTCCTGGTCGGCGAGGGCGTCACCGCCTGCCACGTGCTCGCGCACGGCCGGATAGAGGTGGGCCTCCTCGGCCACCGAGTGCCGTACCAGCTCGATCGTGACCTGGTCCGCGTACATCTTGCGGTCCTTGTGACCGGACGGCAGTCCCTCGATCTTGCTGAACATCTCCTCGACTTCGCGGTGATCGGTCACCAGCTCGTCGATGACGTTTCCTCCGTGTCCCATGTCCTTCACCTCCAGCCCCCGGGTCCCCAGGGCCCCAGGGGGCTAACGTGCGGCCGGATCGGCCCCCGTCGACGCGTCAGGCCGGCAGCTTGGCCCGGACACGCCCGGCCGCCGCGGCCGGGCGGGCGGTGGCACGGACCGAGCGCCGCACCAGCCCCGCGTCCCGCCGCAGGTCACGGGCGGCGTGGCTGCCGCGCCACAGCACCGAGGGGCGGGCGCCGGTGTCGTCCGCGGCGATCAGCAGCCCGCCCAGCATGGACATGTTCTTGAAGAAGTGGATCCGCTGCTGGGCCCGCTCCGAGGGATCCTCCGCCTCCCAGAAGCGGTGCCCCGCCAGCGTCGTCGGCACCAGCGTGGCCGCGATGGCCAGCGCGGCCGGACGCGGCATGCGCCCGGTGGCCAGCATCAGCCCGGCCACGACCTGTACGGCACCGTTCAGCCGGACCGCCTGCTCGGTGCGGTCGGGCAGCGCAGAGACGCGTTCGGTGACCGGTTGGACGACAGGCTCGGCGGCCGGGGCGACGGACTCCGGGTCGCGGACGGAGTTCAGGCCGCCCGTGAGGAACATCGAGGCCAGCATGGGACGGCCGAGCACACGCAACAGACTCATGACCCTCTCCAGGGTGTCGGTGGGTACAGCGCTCGCCGGGTTCCCCGACCGGGGCGGACGCACTCACCCGGTTCGCGCCGCCCGGTGCCGCGCCCAGGCCTGCGCGCGCAGTTCCTCGGACAGCAGGACGTCCACGGCGGTGCACGCGAGGGCCTGCGTGGCGGCGACCAGTACCTCGCGGGCCCGGGGCGAGGCGGCGGCCTCGGCGAATTCCGGGGTGTGGTCGGAGCCGTCCTCGTCCATGATCGCGACGAAGGGGTGGATGGCGGGCACCCGCCTGCTGACGTTCCCGATGTCGGACGACCCCGGGTACACGCCGGGCACGGGCGGTGACAGCGGGATCCCGGCCCGGGACAGATGCGCGGCGAACCGCTCGGACAGCGTCTCGCTGTCCCGGAAGTGCTCGTAGCGCACGGTGGCCCGCTCCACCTCGGCGCTCGTGCCCGTGGCCCGGGCCACACCGTCGGCACACTCCCGCAGCCGCCCTATCAGGTCGTCCAAGGCCCCGGTCGTGGCCGCGCGCAGTCCGAACAGGCCCTCGGCGTACTCCGGGACGATGTTCGTGGCGATACCACCCTGGGTGACGATGCCCTGCACGTGCGAGCCCTGCGGCAGGCGCCGCCACAGCACGGCCAGCACGTTGAACAGCTCCACGAGCGCCGCGAGCGCGTCGATGCCCTCCGTCGGATTGCCCGTGGGGTGCGCGGCCCGGCCGTGGAAGGCCACCCGGTACTGCACCTGCGCGGTCAGCGGCGCCCGCGCCCAGCTGTGGACGCCCGGATGGAACATCAGCGCCGCGTCGACGCCGTCGAACACCCCGGCCTCCACCTCCAGGGCCTTGCCGCCGCCGCCCTCCTCGGCGGGTGAGCCGACCGCCAGCACCGAACCGGCGGACTCCTCCATCACGGCCCCCACCGCCAGCGCGGCTCCCAGGCCCGCCGCCGCGATGAGGTTGTGGCCGCACGCGTGGCCGAGGCCGGGCAGGGCGTCGTACTCCAGCAGCAGCGCCACGGCGGGCCGGCCCTCGCCCGAGCGCGCCGTGAACGCGGTCGGCATCCCGGCCACGCCGCGCTCCACGGTGAAACCGGCCCGTTCGAGCTCCCCCGACAGCAGGGCGGCTGCCCGGCGCTCGGCGAAGGCGTACTCGGGCTCGGCGTGCAGCAGCGAGGCCACGCCCCACAACGCGTCGGCCCGCGCCGCCACCTCCTGACGAACGGCTTCGTGCACGTCGTCGAGCGTGCGCTCCACAGGGACCTCCCCGACGTGGGCCGCGGTGTGTCCCCGACCGGGTTTCACCGCCCGGTGCGGCGACACTCGCGGGGTCCGGGGCGGTGCGGGTGGATATCGGGGCGGGGCGGCGGTGGGTGGTGCGGCATTGCGGCGTTCTGGGCGGTGCGGCGGTGTCCGCTGCGAGGCCGGTCGCGTTCGGCTGGTGCGGTGGGTTTCCGGCGGGGCCGCGCCGAGTGGCGGGGCACTCGCTGCCTTTCGATGGGTGCGGTTGTGATGCTGGGCGGGTCAGCGCCCGGTGCGGCGGTATGCGCCCCGCCTTCGACCGGTGGCTGTGTCGCTTGACGGGATCGGCTTTGCCGCGAGGCCGGCGCGTTCGACCGGTGCGTGTTCGACTGGTGAGGCCGTGCCCTTGGGCGGGCCGCCGCACCGAGCCGCCGCCCGGGCCGGCGGCATTCGCCGTGCTTCGACCGGTGCCTGTGTCCCCTTGGTGGGCGGGCCTGCCGCGACTGCTCGCTCGGCAGGCCCGCCGCCTGCCAGTGAGCGGGATGCGGCTCCTCGGGGACGGGCAGGTCGGCCTGGGCGGCGTGCAGGGGCCGCGGCCCGCGTAAACCGGCTTCGGCGGCGCACAGCACGGGCCGCGCGGCCCTGGCAATCCCGGCCGACGCCACGGCCTCCTCGCCCGGCAGGCGGCGCAGGTCGCGTCGACCGCACGCACGCCGGAGGGCAGGGCCCGGCCGGTCCCGGCGCTCCGGCACCTGCGGTATCCGGCCGGGCGTGGCGATCTCCCACACCGCCGGCAGCGGCACATGCCGGGCCACGAGCTCGTACCGCGGCCGCGGTCGGCTGTGCCTGCGGGCAGGTCAGCACGTGGCGCGTCGGCGCTCGCCGGGTTTTCGGCCGGGGCGTCCCCGCCCTCGCGCGGGACACCCCCCGGTTCCGCGACAGCATCGCGTTTCGACCCGTGCCGGAGTGCAACACGGTCGGTGTACCCCGCCACGACACCGTGGACGCCGCGGCGGCGGCCGGGCGGGCCGGACCTGGGAGGAACCATGGACCACTCGCGCGTGCCCGTCCTGGAGGCGCTGGAGGACTTCCGGCGCCGCGGCGACATCGCCTACGGCCCGCCGGGCCACAAGCAGGGCAGGGGAGTGGACCCCCGGGTCGCCGGCATCGTCGGGCTCGATGTGTTCCGCTCCGACGTGCTCTCCCTCAACGGCCTGGACGACCGCCGCCAGTCGCAGGGCGTCCTCAGCCGGGCCCAGGAGCTCATGGCGGACGCGGTCGGCGCCGAGCAGGCGTTCTTCTCCACCTGCGGCAGCTCCCTGTCCGTGAAGACCGCCATGCTGGCCGCGGCCGGGCCGGGCGAGAAGCTGCTGTTGTCGCGCAACGCCCACAAGTCCGTCATCGCGGCCGTCATCGTCGACGGCGTCGAACCGATCTGGGTGCGCCCGAAGTTCGACACCGAACGGCACCTGGCCCACCCGCCCGAGCCCGACGACGTCCGCCTGCGGCTCCGGGAACACCCGGACGCCAAGGGCATGCTGCTCATCACGCCCACCGACTGGGGCTCCTGCGCGGACATCGGGGGAGTGGCCCGGGTGTGCCACGAGTTCGACGTGCCCGTCATCGTCGACGAGGCCTGGGGCGCCCACCTGCCGTTCCACCCGGCCCTGCCCGCCTGGGGCATGGACGCCGAGGCCGACCTGGTCGTGACGAGCGTGCACAAGATGGGCGGGGCCGTGGAACAGAGCTCCGTCTTCCACCTCCAGTACGACCGCGTCTCGCCCGAGGCACTCAAGCAGCGCGAGGACCTGCTCGGCACCACCAGCGCCTCCTCCCTCGTGTACGCCACGCTCGACGGCTGGCGCCGCCAGATGGTCGAACAGGGGCATGATCTCCTGGAAGCGGCCATCCGCCGGGCCGAACGCGTCCGGGCCGCGATCGTCGACCTGCCGGGACTGCGGCCCATGGGCCGCGAGGTCGTGGAGGAGGGGCTCACCGCCGACCTCGATCCGCTCAAGCTCGTCATCGACGTACGCAAGCTCGGCATCAGCGGGATGCAGGCCGCGGAGTGGCTGCGCACCCACCGCCACGTGGACGTCGGCGGCTCGGACACCTGCCGCGTCAGCGCCTCGATCACGCACGCGGACGACGACGAGACCGAGGCCGTCCTGGTCGACGCCCTGGCCGCGCTCGTCGAGCGGGCGGACACCATCGAGCGACGGCCGCCGGTCCACCTGCCCGAGCCCTCGGGGCTGGAGCTGGAGCAGGCCATGCTGCCCCGCGAGGCGTTCTTCGCCCCGGTCGAACACGTGCCCGCCGAGCGGGCCGCGGGACGGATCGCCGCGGAGATGATCAGCCCCTACCCGCCGGGCGTGCCCGTGGTGGCGCCCGGCGAGGTCGTCACCGACGAGGTCCTGGACTACCTGCGCAGCGGTGTCGAGCACGGCGTCCTCATCCCCGACGCGGCGGACTCCACCGTCCGCACCCTGCGCGTCGTGGCACGAGGGTCAACCACTCATCCCTGAGGTGCTGAAGAAGCTGTCCATGGAGCAGTCCGTTGATCGACAGCGGCGAGCCGAACCGGCCGCGTCGCTCCTGGACGGCGGACGGCCGGTCGGCGGCGCCCCCGTGACACTCGCCCGCCTCATCACCCATCGCCCGGCCGGCGGCACGGACCGTACCGGCGCCGGGCGCCCCTGACCCGTCGTCACATCCGCTGCCACAGGGCCGGCGTGCCGGTGGGCGCCCACCGGCCCTGGGCCTGGTGGGTCTGGAGGCACTGGTAGCGCACCCCGGCGTGGCTCACGGTGGCCCCGGCCTCGTAGACCCGGCCCGCGGCCCACGGCTGCGCCGCGGCGTTGTCCTGCGGCGCCGGTGCCGGGGGGTCGGCCTCAGCGGTCGTCAGGATGAGGCCGAACTCGCGGAGCAGCGGGTTGATCGGCTGGAAGAACGTGGTGCCGCCGCTCCTGCAGTCACCGGTGCCGCCGGAGGCCACGCCCTGCGCCTGGACTCCCGCGACGTACGGCCCGCCGGAGTCGCCGGGCTCGGCGCACACCGTGGTCTGGGTCAGCCCGTCCACCGTGCCCTCCGCATAGCTGACGCTGGTGTCGTGCTGCTCGACCTTGCCGCAGTGCCAGCCGGTGGTCGACCCGGAGCGGCAGACGGCCGCCCCGACGAGCGCCTGGACCGAGCCGGTGATCTCCACCTTCTGGTCGCCCTCGCCCTTCACGTTCGGCGTGGCCTTCCACTGGTCGTTGACGGCCACCCAGGACATGTCCTTGCCGGGGAACATGGAGGCCTGGAACGTCCCCTGTTCCGTCATGTCGAACCCGGTCGTCTTCGCGCCCTGCTTGCCGCAGTGTCCCGCCGAGGCGAAGCCCTCCTGCTCGCCCTTGGTGACGGAGAAGCCCACCGAGCAGCGGGCGCCGTCGATGTAGTAGGCGTCGCCGCCGGTGACGTCCGCCATGAGCCGCGGCCGGTTCGCCGTCACCCTGACGCCCACGCTCTTGCCGTCGAGCCCCGCGGCCTTGACGAACGCGGCCGCCGCGGCCTTGTTCCCGGCTTGCACCACGACCCGGTTCGCCGGGACGTCGACGTACCACAGGGGCGTGTCCCGGGTGCTGACCCGGGCCGCGGCCGCGTCCAGCTTCTGCTTCACCGCCTTCAGGTCGCGCAGCGACTTCTTCACGACGGCCGCCTTCGCGCCCTGCGACTTGATGGTGACCACGTCCGCGGTGTCCGTGGTCGCCACGACGAGCTCCTGCGATGTCGTGCCCCGCAGCCAGGCCCCCGCGAACCGGTCGCCCAGGGCGTTGCGCAGCCGCCCGGCCCGTGTGCCCGCCTCCGCCTCGTCGACCAGCCGCCGCGACGCCTGGGCCGGGGTCAGCCCGAGATCGCGCTCCATGGCGCGCAGCACCGGAGCCGACGGCCGGTCGGCGCCGAGCCTCTGGGCGGCCGTGGGCGGCGGGCCCGCCGCCGGGGTGGGCTCGGCCGCCACGGCGGAGGGGACCCCGGTGGCGACGAGCGCGCCGATCGCGCTCAGGGCCGCCCGGCGGCCGGTGACGGCATGTCTGTGGACCATGCGTGGTGCCTCCTTCGTTCACGGGTGTAACCGCCGCAAAGCCCGAGGCCTTGCCTGAACGGCCTTGCCTGAACGGCCTTGCCTGAACGGCCTTGCGTGATGTCCACGGCTGGCCCGTTTCGCGCTTTGGTGCGGCGAAGGGCGCCAAGTGCAGTACGGCGGCCGCCCCTCGTCTCACGCGGACTTCAGACCGGGCGAACCCACCTCCGTGACGAAGGACGCGGCCGTCGCGATGGTGCCGCCCGGCCTGGTGATGGCCGAGACGGTGCGGAAGTCGACCCGGGCGTTGTCGCGGCCGAGCTCGACCCGGACGTAGCCGCGTCGGCCGTCGAAGTACTTCATGTGGGGGTTGGCCTTCATGTAGGTCTCCCAGTCGGCCGGCTTCTCGGTGCCGTTGCCGCCGCTGGCGATGGAGGTACAGGTGAACTCCGTGCCGACCGTCCTGGACTGCGGGTCGTCGAAGTCGTCCTTGATGTCGAAGGCGTACCCGACGTGGACGTCGCCGGTGAGGACCATCCAGTTGTCGATGCCCGCAGCCTTCGCGCCCGCCATGACCCGGTTGCGGGAGGCGCGGTAACCGTCCCAGGCGTCCATCGACATCCGGGCAGGCGCGGGCAGGTCGAACTTGCGCTGAGAGAAGCACACCTGCTGGGGCATCACGTTCCACAGCGCCTCGGAGGCCCGCCAGCCCTCCAGCAGCCAGCGCTCCTGCTCGGCACCGGTGAGGGTGCGCACCGGATCGTCCGACTCGGTGCCCGGTGCGTGCGGACGGTCGTGGTAGGCCTGGTCGGAGCGGTACTGGCGGGTGTCGAGGATGTCGAACTGGGCGAGCGAGCCCCAGGCCAGCCGGCGGTACAGCCGGGCGCCGGGCCCCTGCGGCAACTGCGCGGCGCGCAGCGGCTGGTTCTCCCAGTACGCCCGGTAGGCGGCGGCCCTGCGGACCAGGGACTCCTCCTGCGGGCTGTTCTTCTCGTCGAAGGCGCCCGCGTAGTTGTTCTCCGTCTCGTGGTCGTCCCAGGTGACGACGAACGGATGCTGGGCGTGCGCGGCCCGCAGATCCGGGTCGGTCTTGTAGAGCGCGTAGCGCAGCCGGTAGTCCGCCAGCGTGGTCGCCTCCCGGTTGAACACGTCGGGCAGCTTGACGTCGGTGTAGCGGCGGGCGCCGCCGGCGGAGTCCACGGCGTACTCGTACAGGTAGTCGCCGAGGTGGAAGACCACGTCGACGTCCTCCTGGGCCAGATGGCGGTGGGCGGTGTAGTAGCCGTCCTGGTAGGCCTGGCAGGCCACGGCGGCCAGCCGCATGCTGTCGGCGTCGCTGCCCGCTTCCGGCGCGGTACGGGTACGGCCCGTGGGGCTGATCCAGGCACCCACCCGGAAACGGTAGTAGTAGTGGCTGTCCGGCATCAGACCTTTGACGTCGACGTGCACGCTGTGGGCGTACTCGGGGTGGGCCGTGGCGACCCCCCGGTGCTCGACGAAGGCGAACCACTCGTCCGTGGCCACTTCCCAGTGGACGACGACCCGCCGCCGGCCCAGGCCGCCGTCCTCCGCGAACGGCTCGGGAGCGAGCCGGGTCCAGATCAGCACCGAGTCGGGCAGCGGGTCCCCGGATGCCACGCCGAGGGGGAAGGGGTCGTCGGTGATCCGCGCCGGGTGGAGCTCGGGAGCGGCGGTGGCGCCTCGGGCCGGCCGGTTGGTGGAGAAGGCGAGCATCGCGGCCGCCGCGGCGACGGTCAGGAAGCGACGGCGGGCGACCTGTGGTGCCGCGGTGCGCAGTACGGCGTCGTGCGGGGAGAAGGCATGCTCGGACGGTGGTCGTTGACGGCCCGTCAGTGCCATCTGATGTCCTCTCGTACGGGACGCGGAGCAAGCATGCTAAGCGGACAAAATGCCTGAAAGCGGCACGACTTGTGGGGCGTTCACACAAGAGGCGGTACGGGCCGTACGTCGCGAGAGAGGAGCGGGGCACACGAAGACCGCCGCCGGCGTCGGCCGGCGGCGGAGGGGGACCGGGCTGTCTAGCGGGCCGCGGGTGCGGCGGCCCCGGTGCGGGTGGCGTGGTCGTGGACGGGCAGATGGTAGACGTGGAAGGCCCGTCCGATGACGGGCTGTGCGACGTTGCGCACCCGCACGCCGCCGCTGGTCATGCCGTGTTCGGTGCCGGCGTGCGCGTGCCCGTGCACCGCGAGGTCGGCACCGGCGGTGTCGATCGCCTCGGCCAGCAGATAGCTGCCGAGGAACGGATAGATCTCCAGCGGCTCGCCCGCCAGCGTGTCCGGGACGGGGGAGAAGTGGGTCAGGGCGATCCGCGCGTCACAGCCCAGTTGGCCCAGCCGCTCCAGGGACGTGCGCAGGCCGTCGGCGCACCGGCGCGAGTACCTGACGAACTCCTTCATGACCGGCTCGCCGAACTCCCCGGCGCAGCGGCCGACGAAGCCGCCGCCGAACCCCTTGGTGCCGGCCACGCCGATCCGCGCCCCGCCGCTCGTCACCACCGTCCCCTGCCCCTCCAGGACATGGGCGCCGGCGTCCCGGAGGATGGCCGAGACCTCGTCGGGCCGGTCGTCGTGATGGTCGTGGTTGCCCAGTACGGCGACCACCGGAACCCCGAGGTCCTGGATCTCCCGGGCCACCACCCGGGCCTCCTCGGGCGTGCCGTGCCGGGTCAGGTCCCCGGCCAGCAGCAGGAGGTCGGCGCACTCGGGCAGGGTCTCGAAGGCGGGACGGAGCAGGCCCTGGTCGCCGGGCCCCAGATGGATGTCTCCTACGGCTGCGATGCGGATCATGCGAGTTCCTCCGCGTGGTCGGGGGAGGACGTCTCGGTGACCACGAGGTCGCTGTGCACCGGGACCCCGGCGAGTTCCTCGCGGACGGTGCCCAGAATCTCGTCGCGGCAGGGCGCCGACGGCACGGTGCCCGTGAGCAGCACCGTCTGGCCCCGGGCTTCGACCCGGACGCCCAGTTCACCGAGCTCACCGGAGGCGAGGCGCTCCTGGAGGTGGGCGATCCGGTAGTCCAGGTTCTGCGCAGGCTCCCCGCCGCCCGAGTGCTGTGAGCCGTGGGTAGTCATGGTGTTCCTTCCGCATCAGACGGCATCAGATGACGTTCAGGCGCTCCAGGAGGAAGAAGAAGGCGGCGGGCATGGGCGCGTCCCCGCACGCGCGCCGCACCCGGTCCCAGTCGACCTTCTCCCGCAGGGCACGCGCGATGGGCAGGGCCGCGCCGAAGTCGCAGTGGTGCTCGGAGAAGGCGGCGATCAGGCTCCACAGCAGGTCGGTCGGGGCCAGTACGGGCATGCGCACCGAGTCGACCGAGACCTCCTCCGCCCGCTCCAGCATGTCCGCGCCGACCGGCTGGTGCGCCAGCTCGAAGATGATGTCCACCGGCTGGCCGAAGCACGTGGCCTTGATCAGCCAGTCCTCCGGCGGGCTGTACACCGTCAGCCCGGCCTCGCGGAGCGTGGCCGCCACGGCGTCCGCGTCCTCGGGGCGGATGGCGAAGTCGACGTCGTGCTGGAGGTTCTTCTCGCCGCCGTGGGCGTAGGCGGCCACGCTCCCGGCCAGCGCGAACAGGTGCCCCTTGCGTTTCAGCACGGCACCGACCTGCTTGGCAGCCTCCAGAATCGCCTGGTTGCGGTCCAGGGGCAGCTCCTGCGGCGGCTCGTCGGCCTGCGGGTCCTGCGGCGGCGCGGGCGGCGCGGGCTCGGGCTGGTCCGGGGCCAGCCGGAAATCGGGGATTCCCGGTCGCCGGACGAGCGTCGCGTCATCACCGTTCTGCGTCATGACCACTCCATTCGCCGAACCGGGCACCCGCCGCCGCGCGGCACCCGGACCCGTGACGGCCTACGTGCCCGCTCTGAGTACCCGGAGCCGCCACGCCGACACGGCAGGTCTCCGACGGGCCGGGGGCGGAGGCGGGCTTTTCGCCTACGCCGGGCGCGAGGAGCCGCGCCGGGCGCGAGGACGGGGTCGAGTTCTGCTGCCAGGGTCGAGCGGGGTCGGCTGCGTCGAGCTGGGTCGGCTGTGTCGAGCTCCGCTGGTTGTGTCGAGCTGCGAGGCTTTGGTCGGGTTGCGAGGCTTCAGCCGGGTCGCGTCGGCCGGGAGGTCTGCGTCGGGCCTGGTCGGCTGCGGCGAGCCGTGCTGCCCGGGACGACCGCGTGGAGTACCGCCGACCGCGTCGCGTAGGCCGTGTTGATCCCGCCGGCCGCGTCGAGCCGTGAGGTCTGCGTCGGGTCGCGTGGCCCGGGACGCCGACCGCGTCGAGCCGCGTCCGCCGTTCGAGTCGTGGCCGGCCGGGGGCCAAGGCGTGCCGTGCCGTGCCGGGCCTGGCCAAGCCGTGCCGTGCCGTGCGGGGCCTTGCCTTGCCGGTCCGAGCCGGTCGCCCGAGCCGGTCGCCCGAGCCGCGTCGGTAGCGGTCGGCCGCGACCAGTCCCGCCGACCGCCAGACCGGCGCTTCCAGCCGCCCCGGCCCCCGTCACGCCCTGGCCGCGTCACCCCCCGGGGGCTCGCCCCGCCCTGGACGGGCCGTCGCACTGGCCGTGTCGGCCCCGATCCCTTGTCGCCCCCGCCCCGGCCCCGGCCGTCTCTCCCCCCGGGCTCTACCGCTACCCGGCCATGCCCCCGCCCCGGCCTGTCACCTCCCCGGGAGCCTCGCCGCGCCCCCGCCCCGGCGCCACCGTCCCGGGTGTCAGTGCCCCTGTCCGTCACCGCCCCTGCCCGTCACCGCCGTGCCCCACCACGGCGCACCCCCGGACGTGTCGCGCAGCGCGTTCGTCGCGCAGTGGACCTCTCCGCCCGCCAGGTGTGACCAGGCGAAGTCCTCCACCCAGTGCACGCGGACACCCCCGGCGGCGAGCGCCTCGCGCGTGGCCTCGCGGAACAGGTCGCGGCCGTCCACCTTCGGTCCGTGCGGATCGGGCGCGGCGTAGTCCCGGGCGGTCAGGGACAGTCCGTTGGCGACGCTGGGGGAGTAGGCGATCGCGCCCTTGGGCGCACCCGGGGCCGCAGGCGCCGTCGCGTACAGCACCGGCACGCGTACCAGGTCGCGACGGGACAGCCCCGTCTCCCGCAGCAGCACCTCGATCTGGTCGTCGACGTGCCGCGCCGCCTCCTCGTTGCCGGCCAGGAAGGCGTCGTCGCCCAGCAGCGCGTCGACGGCCGGCTTGCGCTCCGCCGTCGTGTCCGCGAACAGCCGCTGCCCGCCCTCCCCGGCGCGCTGCGCACGGCGCAGCAACTCCACCGCCTGCCGGGGGTCGGCCACCGCCAGCGTCCAGCCGCGCTCGTTGCGGGCCCGGACCACGTGCACCGTCTCGTCCACATGACCGACCAGCAGCCACGACGTGTCGATCGTGATGGCCGGCTGCCTGCCCTGCGCCTCGATCATCCGCACGAACGCCGGGTCGGGCGCCCGATGCGGGGCCGTGCCGAACAGCACCCGCCCTTGCGGGTGGCCCTCGTACGGCGGCACGGACTCGAAGTTCCCGGTGAAGTTCTGCAGATCGACGCCGCTCGGCTCGCGCCCCGGCGTGTACTGCTGCACCACGCCGACGTCAGGCCCCCGGAAGTCACGGAAGAGCAGCCGCGCAGACCTGCTCAGGGTCGCCTCGCCGCCCTCGGGCGGCGCCCACAGCACCGGCGCCCGCAGCAGCACCCGCATGCGGTGCACCCCTCCGCCGGGCGCGGGGACGCTCGCCACGGCCGGTTCGACCAAGTCCTGCCGCCAGATGTCCCGCCACCACTGCTCCGTACCGGCCGTGAAGGTCACATCCCGCCCGGACACCCCCGCGGCGCCCGCCGCCCGCACCAGCGACGAGGCGAACGGCCGCCACTCCCGCGGCCGGTAACGGTCGCCCACGCCCCAGGGCCCGGGCGCGACACCCAGGCCGGGACCCGGCCTGGCCGCGAAGATCCGCTCGGCGCGCTGGAGGTCGTGCTGGAACAGCACGGGCGCCACCTTCAGCCGCACCCGGTCGAAGGTGCGGCGCCCCCCGTCGGTCACGGTGAGGGTCACGGTCACCTCGCCGTCCCAGCGCCGGGGGTCCCGGACGACGTCGCGTCCCTCCAGGGCCAACTCCACACCGGCCCGCAGCTCACGGGCCGTCAGCGGCCCGCGCAGCACCCGAAGCGCCCCGTCACGCCTGACGAACAAGCGGACGTACGGACGCTGCGCCGGCGGTACCTCCACATGCCCCGACGCCTGATCGCCGACCGCCGCCGGCGGAACGCGCAACGGCGCCAGGTCCGCCTCGTCCCGCACGCCGTCGACCCGCTCGTCCGCCGCGTCATGGCAGGCCGCCAGTCGCTCGTCGACCGCCGGATCGATGCGGTCGAGATCCCCGGGGCGCAGCCGGCAGCGCCGCGCGTCGTCGTCGACGTTCGCCAGGAAGACGGCCCCGCGGCCCGGCCGCCACACCTCCTCGCCCGCCTCGTCGGACACCCCCGTGACATCCACGCGGCCGTCCTGGTTCACGTCGGCACGCAGGTCCGCGACCGGAGGCCGGTGCTCGGCGGCCGCCGTAGTCGCGGCGGTCGCGACCAGCAGGGCCACGGTGGCCACCGCTGTGCGGCGCGGCACGCGCCGCCCGGGCGTTTCGGGCATGACGAGTCTCCTCGGGGCAGGTGAGGGGCCGGTACGGAGGACGTCCACCGACCATGCTCGCCCCTGCTCGCACGCCGGACATCCTGCTGCGCGCCGAGCCGACGGCTACATCGATGGGACTACCGGGCCACCGGACCCTCCTCCCCTTACGCCGCCCTCCTCCCCTTACACCGCCCTGTTCCCCTCCGTGGGCGACGGCCCTCGGCCGGGGCCTCAGCCGACCACGACAAGCGCTCACTCCGGCAAAGGCGGAATATGGGGCAGAGAGCTGGGAAACCGGTGGAAACCGCTGGAAAACGCGCTTGTGGAGGTCGCCATGAACCAGGACGCATCACGTTCGCCCGATCTTCCGCAGCCGTTGCGGGCCGTCGCCTCCGGGCTGCGGCATCTGCCGGGCGCGGAGCAGGTGGGCAAGATGGCCTCAGACACCCTGGACCGGATCGGTGCCGTGTCGCCGCGCGGCCGCCGGATGGCCGTCTACGCCGGTGCCGGAGTGCTCGGCGTGGCCGGAGTGGTGGAGTGGCCGGTGGCGCTGAGCGGCGCGGCCGTCGCCTGGCTGACCCAGCCGAAGCCGGGACAGCGACCCGACGGCGCGTCGGCGGAGGGTGGCACGCAGACCGCCGGAGCCCCGGAACGCCGCGCCGCCGTGCAGGTCGTACCGGACGACGAGGGCACCTCCTCGTACGGCCCCGGCGACAAGCTCGCCGCCTCCCACTACCGGCACGACCGGCCGGAACACCACGTCCACGAACAGCCCGCCAAGGTGGGCGACACCGTCACCGCCTCCGCGCTGAAGCAGGTCGCGGAGGCCACCGCGCACCACGACCCGCACGGCGAGGAGCCGGACCGGGAGCAGACCCACCGGCACGGACACGGCAGTCGGCCCACCGGCTGAGTCGGGGACGACGACAGATGCTCACACGCTTCGACGTCGCCCCGCTCGCCGGGGCCATGGCCGGGGCGGCGGCAGGCGCCGCCCGCAGCACCGCCCAGGGCGTGACGTCCGCCTACGACACCACGCGGCGCGTCCGCAACGTCGCGCGCAACGCGCTGTCCGGCGGCCGGCACTGGAAGGCGGGGCAGCGCGTCCACCTCGCCCTGCGGCACTCCGACGGCGAGGCCGGCGCACTCGCCCGCGAACTGGCCGGGGAACTGCTCGACCATCCGGACGTGCTCACCGCGTACTGGGACGAAGGCCTCTCCCGTCTGGTGGTCACCGTGGCCGAGGACGCCGCCACCGACCGCGTCACCGAGCGGGCCACCGCACTCGCCACCCGCTTCGGCCTGACCGAGGGCGCCGACCCGGAGGCCGAGGAGACCACCCACCCCGGCGACCCGGGCGAGGTGCGCCTCACCGCGGCGGCGATCCTGCTGGACGCCGCAGGCGCCGCCGGGGCCCTGGCCGGCCGGTCCCTGCGCCTGCCGCCCACCTCACGCATCGTCACCGCCACCGTCACGCTGCTGCGGGAGAACCCCCGCTTCCGGGCCCTGCTCCGGCAGCGGTTCGGCACCCACGGCATGGAACTCGTCCTCGCCGCCGCCAACGCCGCCGCCCACGGCGTCGGCCAGACCCCGCCGGCGCTCGTGCTCGACGGTGTGCTGCGCGGCACCCAGCTGACCGAGGCGGTGGCCCGGGCCGCGGCCTTCGAGGCACTGCACGACGACATCTGCCACGAACGGCGCACCAGCCTGCCCTGCCCCCCGGACACCCGGCCGCCGCTCAAGGTGACGCCCGCCCAGGAGTACGCCTCCCACGCCAGCACCGGCAGCCTCGCCGGCGCCGCCGCCACCCTCCTCGTCACACACGCCGCGAGGGAAGCGGCCGAAGCCGTCCTCGCCGGATCCCCGAAGGCGGCCCGGTACGGACCGGCCGCCTTCAACGCGACCCTCGGCACCTTCCTCGCCCGGGCCGGGATCCTCGTGCGCAGCGCGGAGCGCCTGCGCCAACTGGAGATCGCCGACGCCCTCGTCCTGCACGCCGACGCCCTGCGCAGCCGGCGGCAGGACGCCGAACACGACGCCGACGGGCTGCCCGACGACCCGGTCCATCCCTTCGCCGAGGCCGTCCTCGACGCCGCCCGCCGGGCAGGACTGCACGTCGTGGTCGCCGGCGGCTCCGACCTGAGGGACATCACCCGGCTCGCCGACGAGGTCGCCCCGGGCGCCAGGCCGTTCGGCGACGTCGTACGGGGCCTCCAGGACGACGGGCACGTCGTGGTCACCGTCGCCCGCATCGACGGGTCCGCCGACGGGCACGTGGCGGCCGGACTGCCCGCCGGCGATGTGGCCATCGCCCTCACCGACGACCGCGCGGCCGTCTCCTGGGGCGCCGACGCGCTGGCCCCGGGCGGACTCGCCGACGTCTGGCGGCTGCTGACCGCGATCCCGGCGGCCCGGCGGGTCGGACGCCGCTCGCAGACCCTGGCCCGCGCCGGTGCGGCCCTCTCGGGGCTCCTGGTCGCCCGCGGCGGACAGCCCCCGGGCCGCCGCCTCCTGTGGCCCCTCACCCGGCACGCCCCCGTCAACATCGCCGCCGCGAACGCCCTGCTCACGGGCTGGCTCGAAGCCACCCGGGTGGCCCGGGCCACCCCGCCCCCGCCCCGGCTGCACATCCCCTGGCACGCCCTGGAACCCCACGAGGCCCGCGACCGGCTGGGACGCCCCGACCACGACGACGAGCCCACCGGACTCGCCCGGCTCGCCGACCGCTCCCGGCACCACACCGCTCGCGTCGGCCGGCACCCGGCCCTGACCCCCGTCCGCTGGACCTGGCGGGCCGCCGGCGCCGTACGCCGCGAACTCGACGATCCGCTCACCCCCGTCCTGGCCACGGGCGCCGTCGCCTCGGCACTGCTCGGCTCGCTCGTCGACGCGCTGCTGGTCGTCGGAGCCATGGACCTCAACGCCGTGACCGGCGGACTCCAGCGGCTGCGCGCCGAACAGGCACTGGCCCGGCTGGCCGCCCGGCAGCAGCCCAAGGCCCGCAAGCGGGAGGGCCGCACGCGCACCGTCACCGTCGACGCGGCCCGGCTGCGGCCCGGCGACGAGATCACCCTCGGCGCCGGTGACGTCGTGCCCGCCGACGCCCGGCTGCTCGACGTCGACGGTCTCGAAGTCGACGAGTCGGCGCTCACCGGCGAGTCCCTGCCGGTCACCAAGGCCGTCGAGGCCACCCCCGGCCTGCCGGTGGCCCAGCGCACCTGCATGGTGTTCGAGGACACCACCGTCGTGGCCGGACGCGCCACCGCCCTCGTCGTCGACACCGGCGACCAGACCGAGGCCGGCCGCGCCGTCACGCTCGCCGCCCGCACCCCGCCGCCCGCCGGCGTCCAGGCCCGGCTCCAGGAACTGACCCGCAAGGCCCTGCCGGTGACCTTCACCGGCGGCGCGGCCGTGACCGGGCTGTCCCTGCTGCGCGGCAGCCCCGTACGGCGCGCCGTCAGCGGTGGTGTCGCGGTCGCGGTCGCCGCCGTACCGGAGGGACTGCCCCTCGTCGCGACGGTCGCGCAGATGGCCGCCGCCCGCCGGCTGTCCCGGCGCGGCGTCCTGGTCCGCACCCCGCGCACCCTGGAGGCGCTCGGCCGGGTCGACACCGTCTGCTTCGACAAGACCGGCACCCTCACCGAGAACACACTGCGCCTGGTCCGCGTCGCCACCGCCGACGGCACCGTCCTGCCCGTGGACGCCGAACAGGCCCTGCCCATCCTGCGCCTGGCCGCCCGCGCCTGCCCGCAGGAGGAGACGGGCCAGGGCCGCCGCGTCGCGCACGCCACCGACGAGGCCGTCCTCGACGTCGCCCCGCCCGACGAGGGCTGGACACCGACCGGCGAACTGCCCTTCGAGACACGGCGGGGCTACGCCGCCGCCGTCGGCCGTGACGGCGACCCGGACTTCGGTGAACTCCTCATCGTCAAGGGCGCCCCGGAGACGATCCTGCCCGCCTGCCGGAACCTCCCCGACGGCACGACCGACACCGCCCACGAACTGGCGGGGCAGGGACTGCGCGTCCTCGCCGTCGCCCGGCGTCCCTGCCGGTCCGGCGACGCCGACGCCGAACTCGACGCGCCGCTCACGGACCTGCAGTTCAGCGGTTTCGTCGCCCTCGCCGACGTCCCCCGCGAGACCTCGCACGCCCTGCTCGCGTCACTGCGCCGCTCCGGCATCCTGCCCGTCATGCTCACCGGCGACCACCCGGAGACGGCCCGCGCCATCGCCCTGCAACTGGGCTGGCCGGAGGAGACGGAGGCGGTGACCGGTGACGAACTGGTCGCCATGGAACGCCGCGAACGCGTCCGGGTGCTGCGCGGCGCGGGCGTCATCGCCCGGGTCGCACCCGAGCAGAAGCTGCACGTCGTGGAGGCTCTGCAACAGGCCGGGCGCGTCGTGGCGATGGCCGGCGACGGCGCCAACGACGCCGCCGCCATCCGCGCCGCCGACGTCGGGGTCGGCGTCGAGGCCCGCGGATCCGCCGCCGCCCGCAACGCAGCCGACCTCGTGCTCACCTCCGGCGACCTGTCCGTCCTGGTGGACGCGGTGGCCGAGGGCCGTGCCCTGTGGCGCAGCGTCGCCGACGCGGTGAGCATCCTCATCGGCGGCAACGCCGGCGAGGTCGGCTTCAGCGTCCTCGGCACCCTGCTGGCCGGCGCCTCGCCCCTGTCGACGCGTCAGCTGCTGCTGGTCAACCTGCTCACCGACATGTTCCCGGCCATGGCCGTCGCGGTCACACCGAGCGACGACCCCTCGACGGCGGAGCACGCCGCGACCGGCCCGATGAGTCTCGACGTCCTCGGCGCGCCGCTGCTGCGCTCCATCCGGCGCCGCGGCGTCACCACCTGCCTCGGCGCGGTCACGGCGTACCTCATCGGCCGCCTCACCCCGGGCACCGAACGACGGTCCACCACCATGGCCCTGTGCGGTGTGGTCGGCGCCCAGCTCGCGCAGACCCTCTCCGGCCGGCGCCACAGCCCCCTGGTGTGGGCCACGGCCCTCGGCTCGGCCGCCGTACTCGCCGCCCTCGTCCAGACGCCCGGCGTCAGCCACTTCTTCGGCTGCACCCCGCTGGGCCTCGTGGGCTGGGCCGGTGTGGCCCTGGCCATCGCCCTCTCGGCCCTGGCCCCGCGCCTGGAACGCCTCCAGACGGTCCACACCCTCTACGACGCCGCGACCCGACTGGCCCTGCGCCTCAACGACCTGACCCAGCAGGCCCGGGGACGGCTGCGGAGCGGGACGGCCCGGCCGGCGGCGGCGTAACGGCGACAACAGGGCGACGACAGCGACGACAGCGACGACAGGGCGACACAAGGCGGCCGCCACCACGATCCGTGGTGGCGGCCGCCGTTCGGGCTGTTCACACCTCGCCGCGCCAGGCCCCGGTCTCCGTCCCCCGCGCCTCCATGAACTGCTTGAAGCGCCGCAGATCACCGGAGACCTGCCGCTTCACGAAGCCGAGCTTGTCGCCCACGGTCTCGGCCACGCCATGGGGGTCGAACTCCATCTGGAGCATGACCTTGGTCGTGTCGTCCTGGATGCGGTGGAAGGTCACCACACCGGCCTGCCTGGCCTCGCCGTTCACGGTGGTCCAGGCGACGCGCTCGTCGGGGATCTGCTCGGTGATCTCCGCGTCGAACTCCCGCTCCTGGCCGCCGACCTTCGTCACCCAGTGCGTCAGGGTGTGGGTGCGCTGCTCGATGCGCTCGACGCCGTCCATGAACTGGGGGAAGTCCTCGAACTGCGTCCACTGGTTGTACGCGGTGTGCACCGGGACACGGACCTCGATGGATTCCTCTACCTGTGACAAGGCGGTACCTCCCTTTCTCGTACGGAGAGCGACGGACGGGTACCAGTTCTCGCGCCGGACACGCATGGTCGTCACGACTTGTAAGGTCGGGTGACGTGGCCACCTTGCTGATCGTCCATCACACGCCCTCGCCCAACTGCCAGGCGATGTTCGAAGCCGTCGTCTCCGGGGCGGGCGACCCGGAGATCGAGGGCGTCCGGGTCGTCCGCGTGCCGGCGCTGGCGGCCACCGCCTCCGACGTCCTCGCCGCCGACGGTTATCTCCTCGGCACCCCCGCGAACCTCGGCTACATGTCCGGCGCCCTCAAGCACTTCTTCGACCAGGTCTACTACCCGTGCCTGGACGCGACCCGCGGCCGGCCCTACGGCTACTGGGTGCACGGCGGGAACGACGTCACGGGAGCCGTGCGGGGCATCGAGTCGATCACGACGGGCCTCGGCTGGCGCCGGGCCGCCGAGGCCGTGACCGTGACCGGCGAGCCCGGCAAGGACGACATCGGGAAGTGCTGGGAACTGGGCGCCACGGTCGCCGCCGGACTCATGGGCTGAACGGATCAGGCCCCTTCCATCCGGCGTCGGTCCTGTTCGTCCCACGCACGGGTGTCACGCGGCTGCGTGTACGGCTCCGCCTCGGGCGGATGACCACCGGCGATGGCCCGCTGCCGGATCGTCTCGGCGTCGAACTCCAGGCCCAGCAGGATCGCCAGGTTGGTGATCCACAGCCACACCAGGAAGACGATGACGCCGGCCATCGTGCCGTAGGTCTTGTTGTACGAGGCGAAGTTGGCCACGTAGACCGCGAAGCCGGCCGACGCGATCATCCAGATCAGCAGAGCCAGCAGGCTGCCCGGCGTGATCCAGCGGAACCCCTTCACCTTGGCGTTCGGGGTCGCCCAGTACAGGATCGCGATCATGATCGTGACGAGCACCACCAGAGCGGGCCACTTCGCGATCGACCACACCGTCAGCGCGGTGTCCCCGATCCCGAGCGTGGTTCCGGCCTGCCGGGCCAGCCCGCCCGTGAACACCACGATCAGCGCGCTGATCACGGCCAGCACCATCAGCACGACCGTCACGGCCACCCGCACCGGCAGCAGCTTCCACACCGGCCGGCCCTCGGGCATGTCGTAGACGGCGTTGGCCGAGCGGATGAACGCCGCCACGTAGCCGGAGGCCGACCACACCGCGAGGACGAGCCCGGCGATCGCCATCAGCGAGCCGATACCGGCGTTGCCCTGCAACTGCTCGACGGCCCGGGTGATGATGTCGCGGGCCGAGCCGGGGGCGAGCTGCTGGACGTTGTCGAGCACCTTGTCCGTGGTCGACTTGCCGGTGAGGCCCAGCAGCGACACCAGCACCAGCAGCGCGGGGAACAGCGCCAGCACCCCGTAGTACGTGAGCGCCGCCGCCCGGTCGGTCAGTTCGTCGTCCTTGAACTCCCGCAGGCTGCCCTTCAGCACGGCACGCCACGACGTCCGGGGCAGCTCACTCGGGCTGTCCGGTGCGGCCCGCTCCACTTCGGGCCCCGGCCCGGGCTCCCGGTCCGGCTCTGGACCGGGCCTTTCCGCGGCCGGAGCGGCGGCCCGGGCCGGTTCGGAGTCCTGAGGCGGTGCCTCGCTCGGGTGATGTTCTTTTCGTCCCGGAATATGCAGCTTCACCATGGGGGCCGGGTAACCCCGAGCCGCGCGCTTAAGCCGCACCGGGGCGCGCCCGGCCTTCGATTTCGGATTGAGGGAGCGCTCCCGGAGCGGGCACGATGCCGCCATGACCGCGCTCCCCGCCATCCGCCCGTACCGCCCCGAGGACCGTCCGGCCCTGGACGACATCTGCGTCCGCACCGCCCACAACGGCCAGGACAGCCGCCCTCACTACACGGACCCCGGCATCTTCCCGGTCACGTTCGCGGCTCCCTACGCCCATCTGGAGCCGGACCTGGCGTTCGTTCTGGACGACGGGCAGGGGCGGGCCGTCGGGTACGTCCTCGGCGCCGCGGACACCGCGCGCTTCGCCGCCGCGTTCCGCACCACATGGCTGCCGCTGGTCGCCGGCCGCTACCCGCAGCCGCCGCGGCCGCCCCGCACTCCGGACGAGGTGATGGCGGGACTGCTGCACGACCCCGAGCGGATGGTGCTGCCCGAACTCGCGGCCTACCCCGCGCACCTGCACATCGACCTGCTGCCCGAGTGGCAGGGGCGCGGCCACGGCCGCCGCCTGATGCGGACGTTTCTGGCGGCCCTCCAGGACAGGGGAGTGCCGGCCGTCCACCTGGCCATGGCGACCGCCAACACCCGGGCCAGGGCCTTCTACGACCGCATGGGCTTCCATGAACTCGATGTCCGCGAGCCGGGCTCGGCCACCTACCTGGGCCGCACCACGCAGGAACTCGACCGGCTCTGAAAGAACCTTCCGCCGACTCCGCCGACTCCATCGGACGTCTCGAACCCGTCAGAACGCATCGAACGCATCGAACCCGCCAGGAGAGAAACGGAAGTGGCGCAATCGCACGTTGCCGACTTCGGGCATCCGGCGCAGCCTGGGCGTGCGGGAGCGCTCCCACGCATGCGCTCCCGCACCCCCACGGAACGGATGGAGAGCACCACAACCCCCACATCCGAAAGAAGGAGATCATGGATTGTCATGGTCATGACCGGAAGGTCCGCTCCCGTCTGACGCTCGCCCTGAGCGTCCTGGTCGCCGCGCTGCTCAGCCTCATCCCCTGGAGCGGCACCGCCGTCGCCCACGGCTCCGTCGTCGACCCCGCCTCCCGCAACTACGGCTGCTGGCAGCGCTGGGGCAGCGACTTCCAGAACCCGGAGATGGCCCGACTGGACCCGATGTGCTGGCAGGCGTGGCAGGACAACCCCAACGCCATGTGGAACTGGAACGGCCTGTACCGCAACGGCTCGGGCGGCAACTTCCCGGCCGCGGTCCCCGACGGCCAGCTGTGCAGCGGCGGACGCACCGAGGGCGGCCGGTACAACTCCCTCGACGCGGTCGGCGCCTGGAAGACGACCGACATCGGCGCCGACTTCACCGTGAAGCTGTACGACCAGGCCAGCCACGGCGCCGACTACTTCCTGGTGTACGTCACACGGCAGGGCTTCGACCCCACCACCCAGCCGCTGACCTGGAACGACCTCCAGCTCGTCGCCCGCACCGGCAAGTACGCGCCCAGTCAGAACTACGAGATCCCCGTGAGTACGTCGGGCCTGAGCGGCCGTCACGTCGTCTACACGATCTGGCAGGCGTCGCACATGGACCAGACCTACTTCCTGTGCAGTGATGTGAACTTCCGCTGACCCGCGCCTCCCCGCCGGGCCCCCGGGTCCGGCGGGGTTCGGGTGTCTGGCGACTTCATGAGAGTTCTCCGAAAGTTTTCGAAAGTCGTGAACACGCCGGTGCTCGCGCACGTATGGGGCGAGGGGATTTTCATGCCCGGTACGCCACAAGCGCAGGAGAGCACCCTTGGGACGCAACACGCGAAGACGCCCGACCGGCCCACGACGCGCGACGTTCGCCGCAATCGCGCTGATCCTGGGCGGAGGCGGCCTGATGGCGGCGAACGTCTACGCCTCGGCCACGGACGGCGGTTCGGGCGGTGACTCCGCCCAGACGCGGTCCGGTACGGGGGTCCGGACCGCGGGCTCCACGATCGACTGCCCGGACGTCGGCAGCAAGCTGACCTCGGTCCCCGAGCAGGCGCGGGGGGAGGTCGACAAGGAACTCGCCCTCCTCGACGAGCAGATCGCCAAGGCCTACCAGCGGCTGAGCGAGTCCGCCCAGCAGGTGCGACAGGACTCCGGCTTCGCGGACAGCGCGATCATGAACCCGCTGAAGGACAAGCGGGCCGCGGCCCTCGAACGCATCGCGATCGCCGTCGACCGGGTGGGGGACCGCCCCGAAGGGCTGGAGGCCCTCGCCGCCTGCACCGTACGGGACTCCGGCAACCAGGCCCCCGCGCAGGGCGACGGCCAGGACGCCGACGGCGGCCAACAGCCCGGCCGGCAGCAGGAGCAGGGCGACGGCCAGGGCGGTCAGGGCGGCAACGGCGGACAGGCGGGCAACGGCCCCGTCGCCGCGGACTACGCGCCCATCACCGGCGTCCAGCCCACCGCCGACGGCCCGCGCCAGGGGACGAACGCCTCCCGGGGCTCCTTCGCCACCGACTGCGGCGTGAACGAGAACGGCCTGTTCAACTCCGACAACATCATCGCCGCGCCGGGCGTCACCAACGGCGCCCACCACTTCCACGACTACGTCGGGAACCAGGGCAACAACGCCTTCGCCAGCGACCAGGACCTCGCGGACGCCAAGACCAGTTGCGCCGACCAGGGCGACAAGTCCTCCTACTACTGGCCCGTGCTGCGCCTCCAGAACGGCACCCAGGAGCGGGACGCCACGTCGCCCGGCGGCGGCATCGAGGGCAACGCCGGCGAGATCGTCACGCCGAAGCAGGTCACGCTGACCTTCGTGGGGAACCCGCGCGGCAAGGTCACCGCCATGCCGCGGCTGCTGCGCATCATCACCGGTGACGCCAAGTCGTTCGTCAACGGCCCGGCCAACGCCAACGCCTCCTGGAGCTGCACGGGCTTCGAGGACCGGCAGCTGAAGGACAAGTACCCGCTGTGCCCGCGGGGCAGCGACGTGGTGCGCACCTTCAGGTTCCAGAGCTGCTGGGACGGCCGCAACATCGACAGCGCCAACCACCGCACGCACGTGGCGTTCACGGACGCCGCCGGCACCTGCCCGGCCGGCTTCCGGCCCATCCCGCAACTGGTCCAGCGCATCGTCTACGACGTCGACGCACCGAGCCTCGAGGACGGCGGCCGTACGACACCGCTGTTCGCGGTGGACTCCTTCCCGGAGCAGCTGCACAAGCCGGTCACCGACCACGGCGACTTCATCAACGTCTTCGACGAGGACCTGATGCGGGAGATGGCCGACTGCGTCAACGACGGCCGCACGTGCGGCGCCGGAGCGGAAGCCGAGCCGGGCGGCACTCCGGAGGAGGAGCCGCAGGAGCAGCCGACGAAGACCCCCGAGGCCCCGCAGGAGCAGCCCACCGGCGCCCCGGACGCCCCGCAGGGCGGCAACGCCGGCGGAAAGCCCGGCGACACGGGTGACGGCGATGGCGACCAGGGCAACGGCGGTAAGGGCGACGGCGGGAAGGGCGACAGCGGCAAGGGCGAGACCGCCAAGCCGCCGGAGCGGGGCGGCTCGCCCGCGGCCGCGCCGCGCACCGGCGAACCGGAGGTGTTCGCGACGCCCACGCCCGGCGGCGGCACCGCGAACGCCGGTGAGCAGGGCGGCTCGAAGGACGACGCCGGTGAGGACACGGACGGCCTCGGCCAGTCCCAGGCCGTCGGAACGGCGACGAGCGCCGCTCCCAGCCCGTCGCCCCCGTCCCGGACCGAGCCCCAGGCGGTCGGCAGCGGCGGCCTCGCCGACACCGGCGCCCAGCTCTGGCCGGCCGCGGCGGGCGCCGTCCTGGTCATCGCGGGCTTCGTCGTCCTGCGCCGCGTCAGGCGAGGCTGAGACGACGGCACAGGCACGACCGGCGAACGGCGGCGGCATCCGGACCGGGTCCCGCCGCCGTTGCGCGTGCCCGGTCGTCCGCCACCCTTCGACGGCCGCCGAAGTGCCCGTCCTCTAGCGTGATCCCATGAACCTGACCAGGAAGGCCGGACGCGGCGGTGCCGCCGGGGGAGGGGCGCGGTGACGCCGGGCGAGATGGCGGCCGTGTTCGCCGCCGGCATGGGCGCGGGCGCCGTCAACGCCGTCGTCGGCTCGGGCACCCTGATCACCTTCCCGGTCCTGCTCGCCACCGGCCTGCCCCCGGTCACCGCCACGGTGTCCAACGGGCTCGGCCTGGTCCCCGGCTCCATCAGCGCGGCCATCGGCTACCGCGAGGAACTCCGCGGACAGCGCCGCCGCGTCCTGCTGCTCGCCATCGGCGCCGCACTGGGCGGCCTCGCGGGCGCCGTCCTGCTGCTGACCCTGCCCGCATCGGCCTTCGAGCGGATCGTGCCGGTCCTCGTGAGCCTCGCCCTCGTCCTGGTCGCCTGCCAGCCGCTGATCTCCAAACGGGTGCGCCGCCGTCGCCCGGCAGGCGGTCCGGCCCGCCGTGACGGCGGCCCGCTGCTGTTCACCGGCCTGACGCTCGCCAGCGTCTACGGCGGCTACTTCTCCGCCGCGCAGGGCATCATCTACGTCTCCCTGATGGGCATGCTGCTCGACGACACGCTCCAGCGGCTCAACGCCGTCAAGAACGTGCTGGCCGCCGTCGTGAACACCGTCGCCGCCGTGCTCTTCCTCTTCTTCGCGGACTTCGACTGGACGGCCGTCCTGCTCATCGCCGTGGGTTCCGCACTGGGCGGTGTGATCGGAGCCCGGACGGGCCGCCGCTTCAGCCCCGCCGTGCTGCGCACCCTGATCGTGTCGGTCGGCACCGTCGCCCTGGTCAACCTGGTGCTCCGCTGACACCCGCCGCCTACGCCCCTCCCCCCTCGGCGTCGATGTGCGGCAGCACCCGCTCCAGCCACCGAGGAGCCCACCAGGCGTGCCGCCCCAGCAGCGTCATCACGGCCGGCACCATGAGCAGACGTACGACGGTGGCGTCGATGAGGACGCTGACCGCGAGCCCCAGCCCGAGCATCTTGACCACGATGTTGTCGCTGATGATGAACGCCGCGAACACGCTCACCATGATCAGCGCGGCGCAGGTGATGACCCGGGCCGTGATCTCCAGGGCATGCGCGACCGAGGCCTTGGCGTCCCCGGTGCGCAGCCACGCCTCGTGGACCCGGGACAGCAGGAAGATCTCGTAGTCCATGCTCAGGCCGAAGATGATGGCGAACATCATCATCGGCACGTAGCTCTCGATGGGCACCGTGCCGTTCACGCCGAGGGCGGGACCGCCCCAGCCCCACTGGAACACCGCGACGACCACGCCGTACGAAGCGCTGATCGACAGGACGTTGAGGACGGCGGCCTTCACGGCGACGAGCAGCCCCCGGAACACGGCCAGGATGATCACGAACGCCAGGGCCACCACGACGGCGATGATCAACGGCAGCCGGGCGGCGACGATGTCACGGAAGTCGACCTGCGCCGCCGTCGTGCCCGTGACGTACCCCTGGGCGTCCGTGCCCTGCACGGCGTCGGGCAGCGTGTCGTCGACCAGGCGGTTGGTCAGATCCGTGGTCGTGGCGCTCTGCGGGGACGACGTCGAGTAGACCGTGCCGATCAGGACGTCGCCGTCCTGGGTGGGCGTCAGGGAGGTGACCACGGCGGCGTCTTCGGCCTTGTCGAGCGTCTGCTGGGCCTTCGAGGCCAGAGCGGAGCGCTGCGAGTCCGGTACGTCCGTCTGGTCGACGACCACGGTCAGCGGACCGTTGGACCCGGGCCCGAACGCGTCGGTCATCAGGTCGTACGCCCGCCGGTCGGTGAAGGACGTCGGGTCGGCGCCGTCACCGATGTGGCCGAGCCGGATGGACAGCACGGGGATCGCCAGGACGACGATCACGGCGACACCCGCCGCCAGGAACCACAGCGGCCTGCGCTCCACCCGCTGGGCGTACCGGTGCCAGGTGCCCTGGGGTGCGTCACCCGCCCCGGCGTCGGTCTCGGCGACCGGGCGGCGTACCCGGTAGCGGTCGATGTGCCGGCCGAGGAGCCCGAGCAGGGCCGGGACCAGGGTGAGCGCGCCGGCGATGGCCGAGATGACCGTGACGGCGGCGGCGACCCCGAGCTTGGCGATGAAGGAGACGCCCGACGCGGACAGGCCCGCCAGCGCGATGATCACGGTGCAGCCGGAGACGAGGACGGCGCGGCCGCTGGTGGCGGCGGCCTGCCCGGCGGCCCGCACCGGGTCCGCCCCGTCGATGAGGTTCTGCCGGTGACGGGTGATCAGGAACAGGGCGTAGTCGATCCCGACACCGAGGCCGATCATCGTGGCCAGCGTCGGTGAGACGGTCGCGAAGGTGAACGCGGCGGCCAGCAGCCCGAGGACCGCGAGACCGGCGACGACGCTGATCAGCGCGGTCAGCAGCGGGACACCGGCGGCGATCACGCTCCCGAACCCGACCAGCAGTACGACGATGGCCACGCCGAACCCGATCAGCTCGCTCACCCGGTCGTCGGCGGCCGGCCGGGCGAGCTCGCCGAGCGGTCCGCCGTACTCGACCTGCGCCCCGGCCGAACGCAGCGGCTGTACGGCGTTGTCGACCCCGTTCAGATAGTCGTCGCCGAGGGTCGACGGCTGCACGTCGAAGCGGACGGTGATGTAGGCCGTCTTCCCGTCGTCCGACAACGGCCCCACGTTCTGCTGCGACTGACCGGAGGACGAGCCCGGGGCCGAGAGCGGGTTCTGGGCCGACAGGACGTGCGGCAGCTTCTCCAGATCGGCGACCGTGGTGGACATCTGGGAGCCCAGAGAGGTCAGCGACTTGTCCTCGTCGTGCAGCACGATCTGGCTGCTGTAGCCGCCGGCCTGCGGATCGTGCTTCTGGAGCACGTCCAGGCCCTTCTGCGACTGCGCCTGGGGCAGGGTGAAGTTGTCGGAGTACGTGCCCCCGACCGACCGGCTGACGACCTGGAGAACCACCAGTGCCACGAGCCAGGCGACGATGACGACCACGAAGTGGCGCGCGCACCACTCGCCCAGCCTTCGCAGCAGCCCCGCACGCGTGGCCTTCTCGTCCCCTGTACCGGTGCGGGTGTGCGGCATGGACATGAACTCCTGGGTAAGCCGGGACGTTCGACGCCGTCCATTAGATGTGCCAGGGGTCACTCCGGCCTGCCGGACACGGCGTCGCCACGTCCCTCGGGGCGGCCGTTCCCCCGGAAGGTGGCTGCCGGAGGAGTGCGGCCGTCCGCCCGGATCACCGACGGCGCGCCTCGGCCCGGGCGCGTCAACGCCCCGGACCCCAGGGCGACACCGAGGCCGACCAGCGCGCTGCCGGCTGCCTGGGCGAGGCCGTAGGATCCGGTGCCGGCGAGCGGTGCGGTGCAGGCCGCCGCGACCGGGATGAGGCCGGAGAACAGGGTGGCGCGTTCCGCGCCGATCCGCTGCATGCCCATGTACCAGCACACGAAGCCGACCACCGTGACCACCACCGCCTGCCACAGCAGCGCGCAGGCCTCGACGGTGTCCGGACGCCGCAGCCACCCGGCGCCGTCGGCCCACAGCCCCACCACCGCCGACTCCAGCGCCGCGACCGCGCACGACGTGGCGGACAGCAGCCGGGGACCGAGGGACCGCAGTACGGGCACGGCGAGCACGGCGAACCCGACCTCCCCCGCCAGGGCGCACACGGAGAAGGCGATCCCCGCGCCGTCGCCGCGCCCCCAGCCCTGGACGGCGAAGGCACCGACGGCCACGAGCAACGCCCCGTACAACACCGCCCGTTGGGGCCGACGCCCGTCCAGGAAGGGCACCAGCACGGCGACGACCACCGGCGCACAGCCCACGAACACGCCTGGAACGGCCGGCTCCGCCGTGCGCTCCGCGGCGATGACGGCCAGGTTGAAGCCGACCATGCCGACCGCGGCGAGCAGGAGGAGCCGGACCCACTGACGGGGGGGCAGCGCCCGCAGCCGGGCGGCAGCGCCCTTCCCGGCCGGCGGCACGAGCAGCAGACAGGCCAGCCCGTAGCGCAGGAACTGGCCGCCTGCGTACGGGTAGTCGCCCAGCACGCTGTTGGCCGTGAAGGAACCTCCGACGAGGACGCAGGCGAGCGCGGCGAGCAGGGCGCCGCGCGTGGAGGTGGCGTTCATGCCCGCGACGCTAGGCAGCCGGGCGGCCCGGGAAGGAGTCCACTTCCGTGCCTGCTTGCCGGACCAATTCCCGCCCGGGCCGCGGCCGTCAGCCGATGTGGTAGCTGTCGCCGTAGACCTTCCAGTCCAGCGGCGGGTTCAGGTCGAGGTTGCGCTCGCGCAGGAAGACCCGCTGCGCCGTGTCGACCCTGCTGGTGTCGCTGTGCGCCTCCTCCTGCCTCATGGCCCACACGCGTGCGTCCAGGAAGGCGTCGAGATACCTCACTTCGTCACCGCCCGACGCCGGCGGCTTCGCGGTGCGCAGGGCCCGCTTGCGGATGCCGCGGAAGCTCAGCGGGTCGGTGCCGTCGCCGTGCATGACGATGGCGTCGTAGTACGCGAACTGGCCCAGCGCCCGCAGCCCGTCCGCTTTCCCCTGCCGGACCGCCGGGCCGAAGTACACCCGGTCGCGCTCGTCGTCCTGGGCCCGGCGGAACGCGGCGTCGCGGGCCGCCCTGCGCCAGGCGCCGGGGAAGCCGGGGTCGAGCCCGTCGTGCGAGTCGGAACCGTCGACCCTGCGCAGCGCCGGCAGGTACGTCGCCAGGACGTTGCCGGGTTCGCGGTCGGTGTAGAGCTCGACGAGGTCGAGCATGTCGCCGGTGCCGGAGCAGAACCCGATGATGCCGGCCGTGTAGCCGCGGCCGTCGCCGATGTCCTCGATGTACGGATACTGCGCCTTCCAGTCGAGTGAGGAGTTCTCCGCGCTCGACACGAGCCGCATGGCGATCTCCTTCTTCGCCGGGTCGTCGAGCCCGGCCGCACGGACGGACGCCGTGGCGAGCGGCGGCTTCAGGAACGGGGCGGCGGCGAGGGTCGCGCCGAACAGCGCCAGAACGGTGCGGCGCGCCGCCGGGGTCGAGGGGTGTCTCACGGGGCCTCCAAGCGGGGTGGGGGGTTGGAAGAGCTGGCCGTGCAGAACTGACAGGAAAGTTTCCTATCATTGTTGGAGCGTGAGGGAAACAGCCGAGCGGAAAGTTCGTAGGGTCGGACAAGCGGCCTTCTCGGGAACCATGAGCCCGGCTCACGCGTCAACTCATTGCTCAGGGAGGCCGATCGGCCGGGGAGACCAGCCGGAGAGGGGAATCGCCGTGGACGACGCGATGGCGCAGCGGAGCAGCGAGGCGGAGGCCGCAGCACGCCAGGCCCGGTTCGGGACACTGCCGGAACCGATCCGCCTGGAGGACACGGTCGAGGAACAGGCCGCCGGCACGCCCGACCCGGCCCGCACCGCGTACAACCAGGACGAGTGGCTGGTGCGCTACTGCTTGTGAGACGCCAGGGACGCTACGAGCGGCTCCGCGCACCTCGACAGCCGGCCCACCGTCGCGGGCGCCCCAGAGGCGCCCGTGACCAGCGCCCCGGTCAGGCCGGGCCGGTGGCGTCGACGCGGACGTGCCGGGCGACGTCGCGCAGCTTGATGTTGTGGTGCTGCGAGATGCGCCGCAGCACGTCGAAGGCCTCGTCCTCGCTCATCCGGTGACGCTCCATGAGGATGCCCATGGCCTCCCCGATGGCGTGCCGGGTCTCCAGGGCGTGTTCGAGCTGGTCGACCGTGCGGGCTGTGGCCATCGCGACGGCGGCATGGGAGGCGAGCAGCCAGCCCGCGGCCTCGATGTCCTTGCCGAAGGCCCCCGGCCGGCGCGAGTACAGGTTGAGCGCGCCGAAGTCCTCCTCGCCGGTGTACAGCAGCACACCGGTCATGCTGCCGATCCCGAGGTCGCGGGCCGCCTCGGAGAACCGCGGCCAGGACGGCTGCGGCTTCGTCATGTCGGCGATCCGGAACAGCCGCTCGCCGTCCACCCGCCGGGCCGCGTCAAAACACGGCCCCTCGCCCAGCTCGCCCTGCAACCGGTCGGACTCCTCGACCATGTCGCCGCAGGCGGAGAGCGTCAGGGCCCGGCCCTTGGACACCGCCAGGATCCCGGCCGCGTCACAGCCCTCGACCAGCTTCACAGCGGCTGCCGCGATCTCGTCCAGCGTCGCCTGCACCGAGTCCTGCGCCACCAGATCACGGGCGAGCATCGCCATCTGCTCGGCGTACCGCTGCCACTCCACCGCCACCACCGCCTCACTCACCCGTCCCGCCCACCGTACCCCCCGTCGCGCCGCCCATGCCGGTCGCGTGCGGAAGGGGGAGCCGCGGGGAACCGGTACCTGGCGCACGGACACCTGGCGCACGGACACCCTCGACTTCGAGGAGGTCGCGAGCGTGTGCGGGCGCACCCTGGTCTTCGTCCGCGGGTCCGTGACGGCGGAGCTGAGCGGCGCCGCCCTCACCGTCGCCGGGCTCACCCGGGCCGCCTCGGCCCCGCCCCCCGTCCACCACCGCGACGGCCGCGACGAAGCCATGGCCGAACCGCCCGCCCCCTCCCCGCCCCCGGCGGGCACCACACCGGCGCCTGCGGTCTGGCAGCCCGCTCGCTCAGCGGTACGCCGTCAGCAGCAGCGCCACGTCGTCGGGCCGCTCCCGGGCGCGGCGGGCCGTGCGCACCAGTCGGTCGGCGAGTGCCTCCACCGAGTCCGCGGGGGTGTCGGCGAGGCAGCGGCGGACCTCCTCGATGCCCGTCTCGATGTCGCTGCCCGGCTGCTCCACGAGCCCGTCGGTATAGAGGGCCAGGACACTGCCGGGAGCCAGGGTGAGCTCCGTGACGGGATAGTCCGCGTCGGGCTGCACGCCCAGCATGACGCCGCCCGCGAGATCCAGCGTCTGCGCGCCTCCGCCGGGGTGGCGCAGCAGCGGCGGGGGATGCCCGGCCCGCACGGCGAACGCGTGCCCCGTACGGGGGTCCAGCTCGATGTAGCAGCACGTCGCGAAGACGTCCGCCTCCAGCTCGGCCAGGTGCCGGTTGGTGTGCGTGATGACCTCCTGCGGCGGCCGGTCGCTCGCCGCGAAGGCGTGCACGGCACTGCTCAGCTGGCCCATCACCGCGGCGGCGCCGACACTGTGGCCCTCGACGTCCCCGATGACCAGACCCACCCCGCGCCCTGTGGTGATCACGTCGTACCAGTCGCCGCCGATCGCCATGCCCTGGGTGCCGGGCAGATAGCGGCCGGTGGTGCGCAGCCCCTCGACGGCGGGCAGCCGGTGCGGCAGCAGCCCCTCCTGAAGACCGCGGGCCACGGCGGACTCGGCGTCGTAGAGCCGCGCCCGCTCCAGGGCCTGCGCGGCCAGCCCGCTCAGCGCGGTGAGTGCGGAACGCTCGTCCGGGGTGAACCGGTGCGGGGTGTCCCAGCCGAGGATGCACGAGCCGACGGGATGCCCGGAGGCGATCAGCGGCAGGAACGACCAGGCGCTCATCCGGTCCAGGGTGATGCCCGGGTAGGCGACGGAGAGGTCCTCGGGCGACTCGAAGAAGAGCGGCAGCCGCGTGGTCAGGGCGTGCACGCCGGGCAGTTGCGTGTCGAGGGTGACCCCCTCGAACGGGGCGAGGAAGCCCTCCGGATAGCCCGACTCCCACAGCAGGTACATCCGTCCGTCGCGGACCCTGTACAGGGCGAGCTCCCGGACGCCGAACGCGGGCAGCAGCTGCTCGGACACCGCCCGGCACACGTCCTCGACGGTGACCGCCTGGGTGAGCACGCTCGCCATCTGCACCACGTGGTACAGCGCCCCGGCGCGCGCCGCGGCGACCGGCCCGGGCGGCGGCGCCACGGCCCCGGGGACGGGACCGGCGGTGGCGCCCGCCTCGTGCGCCGTCTCGGCCTCGGTGGGCGGTCCGGCCGGACGGACCCGGCCCGTCAGCCCGTGCACATCCGGGTACAGCACGAAGCTCAGCCAGTTCCCCGCGGGATTTCGCACGAGGAAGGACACCTGTTCCTGAGACAGCATCGCCGCCCGGTAGCGGTCCTCGTACGCGGGATCCCGGAGCCAGGTGATCACCTCCCACGGGTAGCGGCCCAGGAGCGCCTCCCGGCCGCCGCCCAGGAGTTCCTCGCAGCGGTGGTTGGCGTACGTCACGCGGCCGTCCTGGTCCAGGGAGAAGACACCGTCGGGCAGCCGCTCGGCGGCCTCCGCCGCCCTGAGTCCGCTGACCGCGTCGACGAGGGCCCCCACCAGGATCCGGCCGGAACCGGTGCGGCCGCGCACCAGATGCCCCCACAGCTCGACGGGCCGGTAGCCGGCCTCCGCCTCGCCCGCGGCGTCGTCCCGCACCCGGAAGTGCCGGGACCTGACCTGGCCGAGCGTGAGCGCGTCGTGCCGGCACGCGCGCAGTTCGTGCAGGTCGTCGGGGCTGACCCGGGCCTCGATGTCCGCCATCGTGCCGCCGAAGTCCGCCCGGTCGATGCCGAGGAGAGCGAGGGCCTCGTCGTCCGCCGTGCACTGGTCGCCGTCCAGGTCCCAGTCGATGATCCCGACCCGGACGGGATGGACGGCGGGCGTGGGCAGCCGCACGCCGACCGGTTCGCCGTCGTACTCGACCCGGTCCGTGGCCGGGCGCGTGCCCGGCAGGCCGGCGGCAAGGCGGGTGAGACGCTCCTCCATGGCCTGCGCGGCGGGGCGCAGCGCGGGCTCCACCGCCTCCGCGTCCAGCGGCGACCGGGCGGCCGAACGCAGTACGACCAGGACACCCACGGCCTCGCCGCCGGCCCGGACGGGCCGGTAGGCCGAGCCGAAGGAGTACGGCAGCCCGGCGGTGAAGTGCGGGAAGCGCACCATGGTGGCGCGCTCGTCCGGCAGCCACAGGTTCTCGGCGCGCCGGTAGGACTCCGCCATGGGCAGCGCACCGCCCACCGGCACCCGCCACCACGTCCTGAGCAGCGACCGGGGCACCCCGGTCACCATCGCGAGCACGAGCGAACGCCGGTCGCGGGAGCGCAGGTAGACCAGCCCGCCGTAGCCTCCGAGGTCCCGTACGGCCTCGATCAGCGGAGCGGCCAGGGCATCCTCGATCCAGCCGGTGTCCCCGGCCCGGACCCGGCCGTCACCACCCCGCCGGCTCCGGCCGTCGGGTGACCGCGGCCCGTCCGGTACGGCGGCTGACTCATCCATCTCGCGTCCTCCCGGTACGGACGCACCGGACCCCATCGCTCCCCACCAGGATGTGCCATGGTCGGCGGTCCGGCGCGGCGGGTGCAACCTTTCGGTCCGTCCGGACGTCTCACCTCATACCAGCAACATGAGAGCCTCGGGGGCGGTAATGGTACGAATCAGAACAGCATGCGCGACTCTCGCGCTCGTGGGCGCCACGGTGGGTGTGGCAGCCGTCCCGGCCGGTGCCGCACCGGCCGTCACCCGGGCCGCCACCCAGGCCACGGCCTGTCCGACCGGCTGGGGCAGCCTCCCCAAGACCGGCACCAGTGGCACGATCTCGCCGGTGACGAACATCCGGACCGGCCGCCACACCTGCTTCGACCGGATGGTCGTCGACGTGCCCGGCGGGGGCAGCGCAGTCGGCTACTCGGTCCGCTACGTCGACCGGCTCTACCAGGACGGATCGGGCCGGCAGATCCCCGTGGCCGGCGGAGCCGTCCTGGAGGTGCGGGTGGCAGCACCCGCCTACGACCCGGAGACCGGCGCCGCCACGTATCCCGCCCGGGCGGGACGCCCGCTGCCGGGCGTGGAGCTCACCGGCTACCGCACCTTCCGGGACACCCGGTTCGCCGGCAGTTTCGAGGGTGAGACGCAGATCGGGCTCGGCGTCCGCGCCCGGCTGCCCTTCCGGGTGCTGCAGCTGGACGGCCACGTCATCGTGGACGTCGCCCACAGCTGGACCGGCGCGAGCTGACCGGGGTGCGCCCGGCTTTCCGGAGCCGGGCGCCCGGTCGCGCCGGTCTCAGTGACCGCGCAGCCGCCCCACCCCCTCCGGTGTCCGCGCCGCCGCGCCGGCCAGTCGGGGCCGGTTGCGGACGAAGCGACGGGCGGCCCGTGCGGGCTCCCGGCCCACCCGGTGGGCGGCCTGATCGGCAAGGGAGCCTCCCCGTCTGCCGCGTTCAGGCCGTGCCGCCGGCCTCACGGACCAACTCGATCGCCCGGCCGAGGGTGTCGAGCCGGTCCTGAAGGGTCTGTCCGGCCGGATAGAGACGGACCGTGTCCACCCCGGCGTCCCGCCAGACGCGCAGCCGCCGCCGCACCATCTCCTCCGTTCCGATGAGCGTGGTCGCCAGCACCATCTCGTCGGTGACCAGACCGGCCGCACCGTCCCGGTCGCCCGCCTGCCAGCGCTCCCGCACCTGAGCCGCGACCTCGGCCCAGCCCTGCCGGCTGTAGGCCCGGTTGTAGAAGTTGGCCGACGCGGATCCCATGCCGCCCAGACTGAAGGCGAGTTCCTTCTTCCGGCCCGCGACCATGGCGCCCAGCGCCTCCTCGTCCCGGGCGAAGGCGACCTCGGCGCCCTGGCAGACGTCGAAGCCGGCGCGGTCGCGGCCGGCGGCGGCCAGCCCCTCGTCCAGCGGGGCGAAGTAGGCGTCCGCCGCGCCCTCCGGGACGAAACTGGTGCCGAGCCAGCCGTCCGCGATCTGCCCGGTCAGCCGCAGCATGGCGGGCGACAGCGCGGCCAGGTAGACGGGCACGGAGTGCTCGGCCCGCATCGACAGACGCATCGGCACCGCCTCCCCGCCGGGCAGCGGAATCCTGAACTCGGAGCCGGAGTAGGAGATCTTGCCGCCCGCCAGCACCTGCCGCACGATCTCCACCGTCTCGCGCACGCGCGCCAGGGGACGGGCGAACGGCACCCCGTGCAGGCCCTCCATCACCTGCGGACCGGACGGGCCGAGGCCGAGCAGGAAGCGTCCGCCGGACAGGTTGGACAGGGTGATCGCCGTCTGGGCGAGCGCGACCGGCGTGCGCGTCCCGACCTGCATGACCGCGGAGCCCAGCAGCATCCGTTCCGTCCGGGCCGCGTAGAAGCCAAGGGCGGACGGGGCGTCGGAGCCCCACGCCTCGGCGACCCAGCAGATGTCGAGCCCCAGTTTCTCGGCCTCGACGACGAAGTCGGCCTGCCGGGACCAGGGGCCGAGGCCCGACGCCTCGACGGTCGTCGCCGTCCGCATCACGCCTGTGCCCACTGCCGAATGCACTCCAGCGCGGCGGTCATGCCGCGCTCGAACTCCCGCAACCTCACGAACACGATCTTCTGCTCCTTCTCCGGCATGGCGTCGATCGCGAAGGAGAGCCCGGAGCGGCCGGGCCCCATCCGCATCCACTGCGACAACTCGGTCCCGCCGTTCCCGGGCGTAAGGACGAACCGCCAGACGGCACTGGGCTCGTCCGGATCCCCGACGGCCCAGGTGAACAGCCGGCAGGGCTCGCAGGCGACGACCGTGGAGGTCGTCTCCCACTCGCCGAACGCCTCGTGCCGGTTCCGCCCGACGAACCGGGCTCCGACCACCGGAGAGGTGGCCCCGTCGACCCACCGCACCGACTGCAACTCCTCGCTCATCTCGGGCATGCGCGTCACGTCCGACACCAGCGCCCACACCCGCTCCGGCGGGGCGGCGATCCACGTACTCACCTCGACCGTCGGTCCGTCCGCGTACCGCGCGCCCGTCCACTCCATCGCGTGCCGGCCTCCCCATCGACAGGAACTGTGACAGCCAGCAGAGTTGCGTAATAAGACTCACTACGTCAAGGAGGAGGGCGCAGCCATGGCCGGCAGTGGTGGCGCGGGTGGGCGCCGACGTGCCCCGGTGCCCGCAGCCGCGCTCGTCGGGGCCGCGTACGCTACCGATGGCTCCGCCCCGGGAGACGTCTGACGTGTCCGACGGCGGGGGAGCCATCACAGAGGGCGGTGGCCGTGCCGATCCGTCGGCGGGCACCATGTTTCACGGCCGGGCGCGGTCTGGACGGTCCGCCCGTGCCTTCGAGCGGAGGAACTCATGGGATCGGCGATGAGCGAGCGGTATCACCGCCGGCAGAGATGGGCGGCCAGGGGCGCCCTCGCCGCGGTCGCGCTGGCGGCGCTGCTGCCTCTGGTGTCCGGTGGTCTGAAGGGACTGCTGCTGCTCGCGGCCGGCCTGGCGGGACTCGCCCTGACCGCGGCCGCGCTCTGGTGGGTCCTGTCCCGGCGGGGACCGGCCCGCACGGGGGCGGCCGCGCTGGCCGTCGTCACCCCGGTCGCCGTCATCACCCTCTTCGCGGCGGCGAATCTGCTCTGGGTGGTCTCCGCGTCCCTGGTGCTGTGGTGCCTCGCGGTCTGGAGCGGCCGCTACGCCCTGCGCAGCACGGGCCTGCGGCCGGTACGGATCAAGGAGTACCGCACGCCGCCGCCGAAACGCCCCTTCCTGCTGCTCAACCCACGTTCCGGCGGCGGCAAGGTCGCGAAGTTCGGCCTCAAGGAGAAGGCCGAGGCACTGGGCGCCCAGGTCGTCCTCCTCGACGCGGACCAGCACCAGGACGTCACCGCCCTCGCCAGGGCCGCCGTGGCCGACGGAGCCGATCTGCTCGGAGTCGCGGGCGGCGACGGCACGCAGGCTCTGGTCGCCGCCGTGGCGGCGGAACACGGCCTGCCGTTCCTCGTCATATCGGCCGGCACGCGCAATCACTTCGCCATGGACCTGGGACTGGACCGCGAGGATCCGTCCACGTGCCTGGACGCCCTCACCGACGGCGTGGAACTCCGCGTCGACCTCGGCTTCGCCGACGGCCGTCCGTTCGTCAACAACGCGTCGTTCGGCGTGTACGGAGCCGTCGTCCAGAGCCCGGGCTACCGCGAGGACAAGGTGGGCGCGGCGCTGGACCGGCTGCCCGAACTGCTCACGCGGCAGAGCGGCCCGCGGCTGACGGCCGGCGCCGACGGCACCACCATCGCGGACCCGCAGGCCGTGCTGGTGAGCAACAACCCGTACCGCATGGACGATCCGTTCGGCTTCGGCCGTCGCCAGCGACTCGACTCGGGGAAGCTGGGCGTGCTCGCCGTCCGCGTCGACAACGCCGTCGAAGCGGCCGAACTCCTGCTGGCCCCGCGCCCCGAGGGCCTCACGGTGCTCACCGCCCAGCACGTGGTCGTCGGGGCCGACGCCCCGCACCTGGAGGTCGGCCTCGACGGCGAGGCGCTCACCCTGCCCGCCCCCGTCCACTGCCGCATCGCCCGCCGGGCCCTGCGCGTCCGGGTGCCCCGCAACCGCCCCGGGGTCCCCGAGGCACCACCCCGCCTGGACTGGCGCCGCCTGCGCAAACTGGCGGCGGCGGTCGGCCGCACCGCCGCACCCTCGCGCTCCTGGCGCACCTGAGCAGCCCCGGCCGCCGCCCCGAGGGGGGAGGCATCGCGGGAGCCCGGCCTGAGCCGTACGGCCTACCCGCCCTCGCGGCACAACGCGTTGTTTTCCCTTGGATCAGGAGGCGCCCTTGGGCGCCGCCTGCTGCACGACCTCGAACGACCAGAGCGTCGAGTCGCTCGCCGCGGGCTTGGGCCGCTCGCCTCCCTCGCCGCCGCCCTGGTGCGCGGCCTTCATCGGCCCTTCCATCCAGGCCTGGAACGACTCCTCGTCCCGCCACCGGGTGTAGACCAGGTAGGTGTCGGTGCCCTCCACCGGGCGCAGCAGCTCGAACCACTCGAACCCGTCGGAGCTCTCCACGGTGTGCGCGCGGGAGGCGAACCGCTTCTCCAGCGTCTCCCGCTGCTCGGCGGGCACGGTCAGCACATTGATCTTGACTACGCTCATGGCCCCATCTTGCCCCATGGCACATCCGCGCAGGCCAAGTCCTGGGCCATCGAGGGTTTTGAACGCGTTCAAATATGGGCTAGGGTCATTCCCACGCATCGAGGGGGAGTGGCATGAAGATCGTGATTCCCGGCGGGACCGGGCAGGTCGGCACAGTCCTCAAGCGCGCGCTGAGCGCGGCCGGACATGACGTCGTGGTGCTCAGCAGGCACCCACGGCGGCAGGACGAGGTGCACTGGGACGGCGCGACCCTCGGGCCGTGGGCGGGGGAGATCGACGGCAGCGACGTCGTGGTCAACCTGGCCGGGCGGAGCGTGAACTGCCGCTACACCCCCGCCAACCTCCGGGAGATGATGGACTCACGGGTCCACTCGGCCCGGGTCGTGGGCGAGGCGATCGCCGCAGCCGCCCGGCCGCCCGGGGTGTGGCTCCAGATGAGCACCGCGACCGTCTACGCCCACCGCTACGACGCGCCCAACGACGAGGCCACCGGCGTGATCGGCGGCACCGAACCCGACACCCCCGACTACTGGTCCTACAGCGTCGACATCGCCAAAGCCTGGGAGCGCGAGCAGGAGGCGGCCGGCACCCAGCACACCCGCACGGTGGCTCTGCGCGCCGCCATGGTGATGAGCCCGGACCGCGGCGGTGTCTTCGACGTCCTGTTGCGGCTGGCCCGGCTGGGCCTCGGCGGCCCTGTGGCCGGCGGCGCACAGTACGTGTCGTGGATCCACGACCAGGACTTCGTCCGGGCGGTCGAGTTCCTCGTCGCCCGGGACGACATCACGGGGCCGGTCAATCTCGCCGCTCCCGGGCCCCTGCCGCACCGCGACTTCATGCGCGCCCTGCGCACCGCGTGGGGTGTCCCGGTCGGCCTGCCCGCGACGCGCTGGATGGCCGAGGCCGGCGCCTTCGTCCTGCGCTCGGACACCGAACTGCTGCTGAAGAGCCGCCGCGTCGTCCCCGGCCGCCTCCTGGACGCGGGCTTCACCTTCGGCCGCCCCGACTGGCCGGCGGCCGCGGAGGACCTCGTACGGCGGCTCCGGGGCCGTGCTGTGAGGTGAGCCGGGGTCAGCTCCGCCTCTCGCCCCGTTCCAGGGCCTTGCCGGTCATGTCGGTGACCTGTCCGGCCGGGGGCGCGTCCGCCTCCAGCTCGGTGCCGAAGCCGGTGAAGTCCATGACCGTGCGCACCGTGACCCGCTGAGGCGAGGACGAGGAGTCGGTGGAGGACCGTTCCCTCGCCGGTGCGGCCTTGAGCGTCATGTCGATCTGCTGACGGCGCATGCGGCCCTCCTCGTCGAGCCACACGTCCATCGGGAGAGTCGGGCCGACCTGCCGGCGCAGGGCGTCGCCGCTGGGCAGCTTCGCGACGTCGAGGGAGACGCGGTAGCGCGTGGTCTCGACGCCGTCGATCGCGGCCGTGCCCTTCTTGGTCACGTCCTTGTCGGTGATCGCTTTCGCGTACGCCGCGGACTGCGCCGGATCGCTCATGGACCGGTCGCCCGCGCCCTGCTGTGCGGAGATCTTCGCCAGATCGATCTTGATCCAGGGCTTGCCGCCCGGAGCCTGCCCGTTCGGCATCTTCTGGTACAGCACCTGATCGACCACGCGCTGCTCGATCCGCTGCCCCTGCACCGCGAGCGTCATGACGCTGTCGCCGTCGTCCAGATCCACGGCGCCCTGTCCGCTCGCGGTCTCCGAGGCGCCCTGGGCCGAGGTGCGCACCTGGAGCTTCACCCGGGCGGTGTCCTCCTCGGCCGTCCGGTCGTAGGCCGAACGCACCGCCCGCGTGCCGTCCTCCCGGGTGCTTCCCCCGGCCGAGGAATCCCGCGCACCGTCGCCTGTGTCGTCGCCGCAGCCGACCAGTACCGTTCCCGCCAGGACACCGGCGACGCCTAACGCACAGACCTTCCTGCCGTTGCCTGCCCTGCCCATCGGACCAGCTCCTCTCAGGTGGGGGCGACCGGTCCGGGTCCGGTGCCGGTCCGCTGCCCAAGTGCCCCTTCAGGGCATGAACACACCTGGTGCCGGCGAGGGTTGGTACCGAGAGGGGTTCACCGTGACGGCCCGGCCCTCCGGCCGGCCGAGGGGAAACGGGGAACTCGGCAGAGCACCCTGTCATGGGCCTTGTCACCCAATTCATCGGACTTCTATGGTCCTCGGCATGTCTCATGAGTCGCAAGACCTCTCCCGCAGAACCACGCTCAAAGTCGCGGCAGTTGGAGCCGGTGGGCTTGCCATGGGCGGTTTGCCGACCGGTACCGCTCAAGCTGCCCCTGGAGAAGCATCCGATGTATCGAGAGCTCCACTGGTGCTCTGGTACACGGCGCCGGCTGACGACTGGGAACGCGAGGCACTGCCCGTCGGCAACGGCGCGCTCGGGGCCATGGTGTTCGGCTCGATCACCTCCGAGCGCCTCCAGTTCAACGAGAAGACGCTGTGGACCGGTGGCCCGGGCTCGGTCCAGGGCTACGACCACGGCGACTGGCGTGAGCCGCGCCCCACAGCCATCGACGCCGTGCAGGACGACCTCGACACCCGGCGACGGCTCGCCCCGGGGGACGTCGCCGGCCGGCTGGGACAGCCACGCGTCGGCTTCGGCGCGTATCAGACGTTCGGGGACCTGTACCTGGACTTCCCGGGTACGCCCACTCCGGAGGCGTACCGCCGGGAACTGGCTCTCGACACCGGCGTCGCGTCGGTCACCTACACCCACCAACAGGCCCGCCACCGAAGAGAGTTCTTCGCCTCCTGCCCCGACGGGGTGATCGTGGGCCGGATCGGCGCCGACCGGCCCGCCGGCATCACCTTCACCCTGCGCTACACCTCCCCGCGTGGCGACTTCACCACCACCGCGACCGGCGGACGTCTGACCGTACGCGGCGCGCTGAAGGACAACGGGCTGCGCTTCGAAGCGCAGGTCCAGGTCCGCAGTGACGGCGGGACCGTGACGTCCGGCGCGGACGGCACGGTCACGGTCACCGGAGCCGACAGCGCCTGGTTCGTGCTGGCCGCGGGCACGGACTACGCCGACACCTATCCCGACTACCGGGGGGCGGACCCGCACCCGGCCGTCACCCGCGCGGTCGACCGGGCGGTCAGCCGCGGATACGACTCCCTGCGGGCCCGGCACATCGCCGACCACCGCACCCTGTTCGCCCGCGTCACCCTCGACATCGGCCAGTCGGTCCCGGCGGATGTCCCCACCGACCGGCTGCTCGCCTCGTACACGGGCGGAACGAGCGCCGGGGACCGCGCCCTGGAAGCCCTGTTCTTCCAGTACGGCCGCTACCTGCTCATCGCCTCCTCACGCGCCGGCTCGCTGCCCGCCAACCTCCAGGGCGTCTGGAACCACAGCACCTCGCCACCCTGGTCGGCCGACTACCACGTCAACATCAACCTCCAGATGAACTACTGGCTCGCGGAGGCCGCCAACCTCCCCGAGACGACCGTCCCCTACGACCGCTTCGTACAGGCCCTGCGCGCCCCCGGGCGACACACCGCACGGCAGATGTTCGGCTCGCGCGGCTGGGTCGTGCACAACGAGACCAACCCGTACGGCTTCACCGGTGTCCACGACTGGGCCACCGCCTTCTGGTTCCCGGAGGCCGCGGCCTGGCTCACCCAGCAGCTGTACGAGCACTACCGGTTCGGCGGCTCCACCGACTACCTGCGCACCACGGCCTACCCGGTGATGAAGGAGGCCGCCGAGTTCTGGCTGGACAACCTGCGCACCGACCCGCGCGACGGCAGGCTCGTCATCACCCCCAGCTACTCGCCCGAGCACGGAGACTTCACGGCCGGCGCGGCCATGTCCCAGCAGATCGTCCACGACCTGTTCACCAACACCCTGGAAGCCGCCCGCGTCCTCGGCGACTCGCCCGACTTCCGCCGGCGGGTCGAACAGGCCCTGGCCCACCTCGACCCGGGCCTGCGTATCGGTTCCTGGGGCCAGTTGCAGGAGTGGAAGGAGGACCTGGACGACCCGGCCGACGACCACCGGCACGTCTCGCACCTGTTCGCCCTGCATCCCGGTCGGCAGATCGAACCCGGCAGCACCTGGGCGAAGGCCGCCAAGGTCTCCCTGACCGCCCGCGGTGACGGCGGCACCGGCTGGTCCAAGGCCTGGAAGATCAACTTCTGGGCCCGGCTGCACGACGGTGACCACGCGCACAAGATGCTCGGTGAACAGCTCAAGTCGTCGACGCTGCCCAACCTCTTCGACACACACCCGCCGTTCCAGATCGACGGCAACTTCGGCGCCACGTCCGGAGTCGTGGAGATGCTCCTGCAGAGCCAGCACGGCGTGATCGAGATCCTCCCCGCCCTGCCCTCCGCCTGGCCGAGCGGCTCCGTCCGCGGACTGCGCGCTCGTGGCGGCGCGGTCGTCGACATCGACTGGACCGACGGGAAGCCCACGCGCATCGCGCTCACCGCCACCCGCACCCGACGGCTGACGGTGCGCAGCGGACTGCTGAAGGACGGTGAGACCACGTTCAGGGCTGTGGCCGGCCGCCGCTACACATGGCAGTGACGCCCGTACGCCGAGGTCCGGGTTCCGCGGTGGCGGCCTTCGGGCCTCGGCCGAGCGTGGGTGGTGCGTCCGCCGGGAATGAACGCTCACGGCTGGGGCGGGTGGGCGGGGACCGCGTCGCGGTGGCCGCGCTGCGAGGCGCTGCCCCGGTCAGCGGCGGCCGCGGAGCCTGCCCATCAGCCGCTGGGCCTGGGCCCGGTTGCGGGGATCGGCGGCGGCCCGCCGTGCCTGCTCGACGGCCCGCCGCCCCTGCGGGCTCCGGGCGAACTGCTTGATGCGATTCAGGATGCCGGCCATGGTGCACTTCCCTCGTGTTCCGACTTGTCTTGTCTGTAGCTCGTTTACCCCTCCGGCGAAGACCTCAGCCCTTCACCGGCCCGGACGGTGCGTGACCGAACGTGTTTGCGGCGGGAGTCAGAGGCAAGTCGGACTCCATGACAGAAGAGAACAAGCGCACGAACCAGAAGCCGACCACCATACGGACGACGGAGTCCAAGGCCCGGCGCACGGCGGACAAGGCGACCGCGCCGGCGACCCGGGCCGCGAAGCGCGCGACCACCAAGGCCGATGACGCGGCGTCAGCCGTCAAGGCCGGCGCCGAGCGCTCCGCCGCGACGACGACGGCGGCCGTGCAGTCCGCGGCCAAGGGCGTGGAGGCGGGCCGCCACGCGGTCGTCGCCGCCTCGGGCCACGTCGCCGCCTCGGCGAAGACGGCCTGGACGGTGATCGCCCACCGCAAGGCCGTCGCCGCGGGCGTCGGGGCCGGCCTGACCGCCCTGACCGCCGCGTCGTACGCGGTGGGACGCCGCGCGCAGCGCCACACGTACGGCCCGCTCACGCGGCTCACCGGCGGGCGGATCTGACGCGAGGCGAGGGCGCCCGGCAAGGCGCCCACCAGACCGGAAGGCGGCGCGGCGCAGCACCGGGTGTCCCGGTGGTACGCGGCGCCGCCTCCTCGTGGAGCGTGCCGCGGCCGGTGGTCCGCCGCGTGGCCTGGCGCACATCCGGCCCCTCACAGCGGTGCCCCTCTCGCGCGTGACGGCCGTGACGAGGAAGGATGAGTGCGCAAGCGAAGGATCACACCCATGTGGAGGAGCGGGCCCATGCAGCACGAGCGAGCGGGCAGTCCGGCCGGTCCCGAAGATCTCGTCGACGTCGCTCGGCTGGTCACCGCGTACTACGCGCTCCATCCCGACCTGGACGACCCGGGGCAGCGCGTCACGTTCGGGACCTCCGGACACCGCGGAACCTCGCTGGCCGGCGCGTTCAACGACGACCACATCGCCGCGACCAGCCAGGCCATCTGCGAGTACCGCGCGGCCCAGGGCACCGACGGCCCGCTGTTCCTGGGCGCCGACACGCACGCCCTGTCCGAGCCGGCGCGGGTCACCGCGCTGGAGGTGTTCGCCGCCAACGAGGTGACGGTGCTGATCGACGAGGCGGACGGCTACACGCCGACCCCGGCCGTGTCGCACGCCATCCTCACCCACAACCGCGGCCGCACCACCGCCCTCGCGGACGGCGTCGTCGTCACCCCGTCCCACAACCCGCCCGCCGACGGAGGGTTCAAGTACAACCCGCCCAGCGGCGGCCCCGCCGCCTCCGACGCGACCTCCTGGATCCAGGACCGGGCGAACGAGATCATCCGCGGCGGCCTGAAGGACGTCCGGCGTATTCCCCACGCCCGGGCCCTCGCCGCGGCCACCACCGGCCGCTACGACTTCCTGGGCACCTACGTCACCGACCTGCCCGGCGTCCTCGACCTGGACGCGATCCGCTCGGCCGGCGTGCGTATCGGGGCGGACCCGCTGGGCGGGGCGTCCGTCGCCTACTGGGGCCGGATCGCCGAACAGCACGGCCTCGACCTCACCGTCGTCAACCCGCACACCGACCCCACCTGGCGGTTCATGACGCTGGACTGGGACGGCAAGATCCGCATGGACTGCTCGTCGCCCTATGCGATGGCCTCGCTCATCGAGCAGCGCGACCGCTTCGACATCGCCACCGGCAACGACGCCGACGCCGACCGGCACGGCATCGTCACCCCCGACGCGGGTCTGATGAATCCCAACCATTACCTCGCCGTCGCCATCTCCTACCTGTACGCCCACCGCGACCGCTGGCCCGCCGCGGCCGGTGTCGGCAAGACCCTGGTGTCCTCCGCCATGATCGACCGGGTCGCCGCCGACCTCGGCCGCGTACTGGCCGAGGTGCCCGTCGGGTTCAAGTGGTTCGTGGACGGGCTGGTCGACGGCACCATCGGCTTCGGCGGGGAGGAGTCGGCCGGGGCGTCCTTCCTGCGCCGGGACGGCTCCGTGTGGACCACCGACAAGGACGGCATCATCCTGGCGCTGCTCGCCTCCGAGATCACGGCGGTCACCGGGAAGACGCCCTCGCAGCACTACGCCGCACTCACCGCCCGCTTCGGCGAACCGGCGTACGCGCGGATCGACGCCCCGGCCTCCCGCGAGGAGAAGGCGCTGCTCGCCAGGCTCTCCCCGGCCCAGGTCAGCGCGGACACCCTGGCCGGGGACGCGGTCACGGCGGTGCTCACCGAGGCTCCCGGCAACGGCGCACCCATCGGCGGCATCAAGGTGACCACCGACAACGCCTGGTTCGCGGCCCGCCCCTCGGGCACCGAGGACGTCTACAAGATCTACGCCGAGTCGTTCCGCGGCCCCGACCACCTCCGCCAGGTCCAGGAGGAGGCCAAGACCGTGGTGCTGACGGCGCTTTCCAGCTGAGCACGGCCTGAGCACCGGCAAAAGACGGCCCGGGCCACATCAGGGTGGCCCGGGCCCCGGTGGGCCGCGATACAGGACACTGGAGGAAGATCCGACCCGGGAAGGACCGTCACATGATCATCTTCGGCACCAAGGGGTACCTGTACCAGCTGGCGATACTGACGCTGGTCTGCGGCCAGTGCGGCAACCCCGCCGCGCACACGCTCAGGAAGCGCGTCACGAAGTTCACGCTGTTCTTCGTGCCGCTGTTCCCGATCTCGACGAAGTACCTCACGCAGTGCACCTTCTGCGGTGCGGAACAGAAGGTGACCAAGGAACAGGCGGAGCAGCTGCAGGCCCAGAGCACGAGCGGCGACGGCGGCCAGTCCTACGGACAGCCGCAGCAGCAGCAACACCGGTTCTGAGCCTGCCCGGACCTCCCGGGGCGGAGCGGCCCGCTTCTTCAGCTTCGAGTGCGTGGCAACCGGAAGATCCCGGGTACTCGTCCGCCATGGGCCCGGACCTGTGTGTGGGCCGATGGGCCTCCAGCAGTCGATCAGGAATACGGAGGCATACAGATGAGCACCGTCAAGGAAACCGTGGAAGTCGACGTCCCCGTCCACACCGCGTACAACCAGTGGACCCAGTTCGAGGAGTTTCCGAACTTCATGGAGGGCGTCGAGGAGGTAAGGCAGCTCGACGACCGTCACAATCACTGGACGACCAAGATCGGCGGCATACGGCGCGAGTTCGACACCGAGATCGTCGACCAGTTGCCCGACGAGCGCGTCACCTGGCGCTCGACCAGCGGGGACACCCACCAGAAGGGCAGTGTGCGCTTCCAGCGTCTGGACGACACCCACACCCGCGTGGAGCTCGTGATGGACGTCGAGCCCACCGGAGCCGTGGAAAAGGCCGGGGACCTGCTCGGCACGATCGACCGCCAGATCAAGGGCGACATGAAGCGCTTCAAGCAGTACATCGAGAAGCGCGGCGGCGAGTCCGGCGCCTGGCGCGGCCGTATCCAGCCCGGCGGCGACACCGGTCCCACCCCCCTCTGACACCCAGGGCCCCGCGCTCCCGGACCCGGCCTCCACCGCAGACCCGGTGGAGGCCGGGTTCCTTTGTGCCCGGGTCCGTGTCCCCGACGCGGGGAACCTGTGGCCTTTCGGTCAACTCAGTGACATGCACCTGTCCAAATTGGTCTCCCGGTGGCACGCTGCCCTCTGGTTCGCAGTGACACCCCTGCCCTGACCGGGTGGTGAGCCCTCACCACCCGGCCCCCACAGCAGAAGGAGACCGCGTGACAGGCACACTCCGTAGCCTTCGCTCCTCCGGCAGCGGCACCCGCGTTCGTCACACCGTCCTCGGCGCGCTCGCCTCCGTCGCCGCGCTGCTGGCGACCGGCGTCACCGCGGCACCGGCGAGCGCCGCGCCCGACCCGGGAGCCGTGGCGCCCTCGGCACGGGAACGCGCCCTCGCTTTCTGGACCCCACAGCGGATGCGCGAGGCGACCCCGCTCGACGTCCTGTCCGTCGACCGTTCCGACGTGCGGGCTCCGGCACCCCGCAAGGGCAAGGCGACCGTCGTGGCACCCAGCACGCCCGCCGCCGACCCCGGCCCCCTGGCGATCCCGCAGGGCGGTGGCCCGTGGACCGGGGGCGGTGCCGTGACCAAGACGGCGGGGCGGGTGTTCTTCACCTACCAGGGCCGCACCGCCTCCTGCTCCGGCAACGCCGTCACCAGCGCGAACAAGAGCACCGTGATCACCGCGGGCCACTGCGTGAAACTGGAGGGGGCCTGGCACACCAACTGGGTGTTCGCTCCGGGCTACCACGACGGACAGACCCCGTACGGCACCTGGACGGCGTCCAAGACCCTCTCCACACCGCAGTGGACCGCCAGTGAGGACATGAACTACGACATCGGCGCGGCCGTGGTCGCCCCGCTGGACGGAAAGAAGCTGACCGACGTCGTCGGCGGCCAGGGCCTGGCCTTCAACACCGGCTACAACAAGGCCATGTACGCCTTCGGCTTCCCGGCCGCCGCTCCCTACGACGGCCAGAAGTTCATCTACTGCAGCGGCACCACCTACCGGGACTTCCTGCTGTCCGGCGACCACGGTCTGGCCTGCGACATGACCGGCGGCGCCAGCGGCGGCCCGTGGTTCACCCAGTTCGACGAGGCCACCGGGACCGGGCTGCAGTCCTCGGTGAACAGCTTCAAGTACAACTTCCTGCCCAACGCCATGTACGGCCCGTACTTCGGCGCCGACGCACAGAACCTGTACCAGAGCGCCCAGTCGTCCTGAGCCACCGGCAGGAGCCGGATCCTCCGTACGGTGGTGGCGGAGGACCCGGCCCTCGGGTCGCGCAGACGGCAAACACGTTGCGTCGATCAGCGGTTCCGACAGAATGCCGGGATGATCGGCAACCGCATCACCTACCGCACCGCGGACGGCGTCCGCGTCCCCGGAACCTGGCGCCACGCCTTCATCCGCAACGGCGACTACTTCCTGACCGACCTGTTCATCTACGCGGACGGGCTGATCGACTGCTGGGGCCTGGTCACCCTCGACGAGTTCGAGGAGAAGCTGCGCTGCGGCTGGGTCGCCACCGAACTCCCGGACGGCGCCCGGGCGTCCGGCCATGAACTGGCCGCCTGGCGGTTCAGCGAGCCGCGCACCCGGCTCACGCCCGAGCTGCTGCTGGCCGAGGTCCGAGACACCATCGACCAGCTCAACGGACGCCCGGACTCCACGGACCGCTGCCTGGCCGCCGTCGACGCCTTCCTCGCCGACCGGACGGAGCGGAACCGGGCCGCGGCCCGCGCCGCCTACCTGGCCATCCCCGAGACCCGACGCCACTACGCGCTCGGCGACATGGACCGCAAAGACCAGCCGCTGAGGGTCCTGGTGGCCGGACCCGGCGAGCACCTGGACGGCACCCCGCCCGGCGAGCCGGTCACCCGCGAGGAGTACGACGAGGCGATCGCCTACTTCGAGGACCGGGCGAAGTGGATCGCCGAACGGCCCGCACGGGTCCCGGCGGACGGACCCGCGACACCGCTCGCCCCCGCGATCCACCTGTACGAGAGCTATTCCCGCACGCCCCCGGACGACCCGGGTACCAAGGCCCTCCGCAACGACTTCCCCGCTCCCGTCCAGGCCGACGGCGTCACCTACCCGTCCGTCGCCCACGCGTACTGGGCCCTGTCCACCACGGACCCCGGCGCCCGGGCCGCCATCAGGGACGCGGCCACCGTGTACGCCGCCCGGAACACGGCAGCCGGCGCCCCCCGGCGCGACGGGTGGGACCAGGCCCGCACCGCCGTCATGAGCGCCCTGCTGAGGGCCAAGTACACCCGGCACCCGGCCCTCGCCCGGATCCTCCTGGACACGCGCGACGCGACCCTCGTCTACGACGACTCCGACTCCGGTTACTGGGGCGACAACGGCGGACGTGGCCGGAACTGGACGGGCCGCCTCCTGGAACTCGTCCGCTGCGAACTCCGCGCCCGGCAGGCCGGGATCACCCTCCCGGAACCGGGCGCCGCCGAGGGGTGAGCGAGGGTGCGCCGACGGTTCAGCCGGTCGCCTCGGCGAGCAGCCCCACCTGCTCCAGTCCCGACGCCGCGGGCACGAAGATGAGCTCGTCACAGCCGGCCGCGGCGAACGCGTCGGCATAAGACCTCACCATCTCCGCAGTCACCGCGGCACTTGCCGCGACCTGCGCGGCGGCGTCGCCGAGGAAGGCGTAGTAGTGCTGGAGATAGCCGTCCGCGTGCGCCCGGGCGTCCGGGCCGAGCGCGAAGTACGCCAGCGCCAGCTTGCGCGGCGCGCCGGTACGCCCCGCTTCCTTCCACGCGGCGTCGACGCCGGCCGAGGCTTCCGCGAACATGTCCGGCGTACCACCGCCCATGATCCAGCCGTCGGCCAGCCGGGCCACCCGCCGGAAGCTGACCGGGCTCGACCCGCCCAGGACGAGCTCGGGACCGCCCTCGCGCACGGGCTCCGGCCCGATCGCACCGGCCAGCCCCCGCTTCTCACCCGACCAGATGCGTTTCATCTCCGTCAGCTGTTCCTCCAGGCGGCGCCCCCTGCCCTCGGTGGACAGACCGCTCGCGGCGAAGTCGTCGTCACGCCCGCCCAGGCCCACACCGAGGACGAACCGCCCCCCGGAGAGCCGGTCGAGCGAGGCGGCCTGCTTCGCCAGCAGAGCGCTGTTCGTGTGGAGCGGCCCCAGCAGCACACTCGTCGTCAGCCGGATCCGGCTGGTGACCGCCGCGGCCGCACTCAGCGCGACCAGCTCCTCGTACCCCGCGTAGACCAGCCGCCCGATCGTCCCGAGCGTGCTGAACCCCGCCTCGTCGGCCCGCCGGGCCCACTCCACGAGAACCGGGCCCTCGGTCCCGGGAACCGTGTTGGGAAGGCCAATACCGATGTCCATGTCCGCCTCCGGTCGTGAGAGGGAAGCGCCTACCCACCCGGTGCCGCGCGAACCGGATGGGACGCACTGATCACGGAGTGACGGATTCAACGACGGTGCGGTGGGCATGCGTCGATCGATCGTCGCCCCCACAAGGAGTGAAACCGGCCATGAACGCTCCCGCGACGTCCCGCACACGAACGGCCCTGGGATCCCTCCCTCTGCTCGGTCACGGCCTTCGACTCGCCCGCAGCCCCCTGCCCTTCATCAGCAGGTCGCGGCCATGGTCGGCGCGTCGCCCGAGGCGCGGCCGCGCGAGGTGCACGAGGACATGAACGAGGTCATGCTCGCGGCCTCCTCGTCGCCCTGTTCGGCGCGGACCTGCCCGCGCACCTGGAGGGTGAATTCACCGCGCTGATGCCGGAGATCATGAAGGGGACGATCCCGCAGACCATCCTCCCGCCGTGGGCCACGGGGCTGTGCCGCTGCCCGCCAACCGGGCGCGCGCCCAGCGTTTGGCCCGCCTGCGCGCCCTCATCGACCAGGCCATCGACCACCGCACGAGCCGGACGGCCGGCCCTTCCTCCGCCGCCGCAGCGGCCACCGGCGCCGAAGCGGCCACCGGCGCCGAAGCGGCCCGTGCGCCGAGACGGCCGTCGGTGCAACAGCCCCGCTACCGAAACAGCCCCCTACGAGGACACGCACCGTCGGCCGACCGCCCCCACCACGGACGCCTCCCCGCGCCTGCGCCAGGCCGCCACAAGCCTGCTCCAAGTCCTGGACACCGACTGGCCCTCCCGCTCACCAGCCCCTTCGCCCCGCCGTCCGCCATCACCCGCACCGGCGATTCTCGGACTCCCGCCGCCGTACCCCGCGTGTCGGCCGCCCGGCCGGTCCACACTGGGACCCATGCGCTTGGTGATCATGACGGCGGGATCGCGCGGCGACGTCGCGCCGTACACCGGGCTGGGAGCGGGGCTGGCGCGGAGCGGGCACGAGGTCACGCTCGTCACCCACGGCCTGTTCGAGCCGCTGGCCGCCGGTTCCGGAGTGCGGTTCCGACCGACCCCGGTCGACCCGCACGCCGTGTCGCACTCCGACCGCGGCCGCAGCCTGCACGCCAGCACCACCGGGCTCGGCAAACTGCTGCGCGCGGCGTCGATGGCACGGTCCGCGGCCGAGGAGATGACCGACGCCCTGGTCGAGGCGGCCCGCGGCGCGGACGCCGTGCTGGCCGCCGGTGCCGTGGCACCGCTGGGCCGCGCCATCGCCGAGGGCCTGGCCCTGCCCAGCCTGGGACTGTTCCTCCAACCCCAGCACCCGACACGCGAGTTCGGCGCGCCCATGCTCGGCGGACGCTCCCTGGGCGCCGTGGGCAACCACCTGGGCGGACTGGCCGTCACCACCGCCGTCGACCGGGTCTTCACCCAGGCCATGCGCCGGCTGCGCACCCGGCACGGCATGACCCTGCCCGGCTTGGCCGCGCTCCGCCGGGCCCATGAGCGAGCGCGCTGGCCCGTGCTGCACGGATTCAGCGAACTGGTGGTGCCCCGCCCCCGGGACTGGCGGCCCGGACTGGAGATCGCCGGGTACTGGTGGCCGTACGACAACCGCACGCTGCCCCGGGAGTTGGAGGAGTTCCTCGCCGCCGGACCCGCCCCGGTCTACGTCGGGCTGGGCAGCGCCACCGTGCCGGACCCCGAGCGCCTCAGCGGCGAGATCGTGCGCGCCCTGCGGGCGGCGGGGTTGCGGGGCGTGATCCAGCAGGGGTGGGCGGGCCTCGCCGCCGACGCCGACGACGTGATCACGGTCGGCGACGTACCGCACGCTCGGCTGTTTCCCCGCATGGCCGCCGTGGTCCACCACGCCGGGGCCGGCACCACCGCCGCCGTCCTGCGCGCGGGCGTCCCCACCGTGCCGGTGCCCGTGCAGTTCGACGCCGGGTTCTGGGCGGCCCGCCTCATCGCCCTGGGCACCGCTCCCGCCGCCGTCCCGCTGCGCCGTCTCACCGCCGAGGCCCTCGCCCCCGCCCTGCGCCGCGCCACGACCGACCCCGCCCACCGCGACCGCGCCCAGGTCCTGGCACGCCGGCTGGCCCGGGAGGACGGTGTGGCACCGGTCCTGGCCGCGCTCGGCCGACTCGCCACGTGACGGGTCACCGGCTCACGACAGCGGCACCGTCGACCCTCTGATCACCACCCGGCAGGGCAGCGTCTCGACTCCCGACCGCCGCGTGCCGGCGATCGCCGTGAACAGGGCGTGCGCCGCCGCGCGGCCGACCTGTTCGAGGTTCATGTCGACACTGGTCAGCGGCGGCCGGGACGCCGACGTCAGGACCCGCCAGTTGTCGAAGCCCATCACCGCCACGTCCTCCGGCACCCGCCGGCCGCGCTCGCGCAGCAGGTCCATCACGCCCCGGGCGATCTGGTCGCTGCCGCACAGCACCGCGTCCACCTCCGGGTGCCGGTCCAGCAGCATCGTGGTGGCCGCCCGGCCCCAGCCCTCCGACCACGCCCCGAACCCCGGCTCGCCGACCAGCGTCAGGCCGGCGTCGGCGAGCGCGGCCCGGGCGCCCTCGGCCCGCTCCCGTGCCGCGGCGTACCCGGGGTCACCGGTGATGTGCGCGATCCGGGTACGGCCGCTGGCCAGCAGATGGTCCACCGCGAGGCGGCCCGCGCCGACGCTGTCCGGGACGATGGACAGATCCTCCGGATCCTCCGACGGCGCGTACGCGTAGACGACGGGGACGGGCAGCTCGCGGCCCAGGGACGGACGCGGATCGGTCCGGCTGCCGACCACGATGAGGCCGTCGACCCGGCGGCCCAGCAACGCGCGGACATGGTGCTGTTCGCGGATCGCGTCCCCCCGGGCGTCACACAGGAACACCGCGACCTCGCCCGCTCCGAAGGCGTCCTCGGCACCCATCAGTATCGGGATGCTGAACCGGCCCTCCAGGTCGCTGGTGAGCAGCCCCACCGTGCCCGTCCGCCCGGCCAGCAGGCCCCGGGCCACCTGGTTGGGCCGGAACGCCAGGCGTTCGGCCGCCTCGACGACCCGCTGTCTGGTCTCCGCCCGCACCTGGCTGCGGCCGTTGAGAGCCTTGGACGCCGTGGCGATCGACACGCCCGCCAGCCGGGCGACATCGCTGAGCGTGGCCGGCTGCGAACGAACGGGGCCGGTGGCCTCTGCCATGCGAGTTCTCCTGTCTCGTCTCGCGTCCCACCCTACGCGAGATGTTTCGGTCCAGAGGCTTTCAGTGGTTTCGGAGTTCCGCCAAGAATCGTCCGCTACCGGGGGATTGACGGGCAGTCAGCCGGGTTCTAGCGTCTCTGAAAGCCTTTTCTGTTTCTTTTCGCCGCTCAGTTCAGTGCCACCACAGCCATCGTCCCGACCGGCAGGCCCGCGCACGGTCCGCCGCGACACGAGGGGGATCGAACATGGGGAGCACGGCCGGACCACGTCGACATCTGCGCCGCCTTGTCACCGGCACCGCCGCGCTGCTCGCCGCCGCGAGCCTGGTGACGGCCTGCGGGTCGGGTGACGGCGGCTCGGGCGGCGGGGGAGGTGGGGGAGCGGCGGACGCCAGGGGTGTCGACGACGGCACGAAACTGACGATGTGGACGCGTGCGGCGACCCGGCCGCAGAGCGAGGCCCTGGTCGAGGCGTACAACGCGAGCCACAAGAACAAGATCGAGCTGACCGTCGTCCCCACCGACGACTACCAGGCCAAGGTCGGCGCGGCGGCCGGATCCAAGGACCTGCCCGACCTGTTCGCCTCCGACGTCGTGTTCGTGCCCAACTACACCTCCAGCGGCCTCTTCGCCGACCTCACCGACCGCATCGACGCCCTGCCGTTCGCCGGGCACCTCGCCCCGTCGCACATCAAGGCCGGCACGTACGAGGACAAGAAGTACGTCGTCCCGCACACCCTCGACCTGTCGGTGCTCTTCTACAACAAGGACCTCTACCGGAAGGCGGAACTCGACCCCGAGAAGCCGCCCGCCACCCTGCGCGAGTGGGACCGGCAGGCCCGGGCCGTGGACGCCCTGGGCGGCGGCGTCGACGGCACCTTCTTCGGCGGCAACTGCGGCGGCTGCGGCGTCTTCACCTGGTGGCCGTCCATCTGGGCCGCCGGCGAGGACGTCCTCGACAAGGACGGCACCGCGGCGAACCTCGCCTCCGGCGCCGCGAAGAAGGTCTACGACACCTACCGCGGCTGGGTGCGGGACGACATCGTCGCCCCCGGCGCGCGCGACGAGACGGGCACGACCTGGACCGGCGTCTTCCCCAAGGGCAAGGTCGGTGTGATGCCCATGCCGTCCACCACGCTGGGGCTCATGCCCAAGGACCTGGACCTCGGCGTCGCACCCATCCCCGGACCCGACGGGGGGAAGTCCACGTTCGTCGGCGGTGACGCCATCGGCATCTCCGCCACCAGCGAGTCGGCCGACCAGGCCTGGAACTTCCTCGCCTGGTCCCTGGGCGACAAGGCCCAGGTCGACGTGGTCGCCGCGCACAAGGACGTGGTGGCCCGCACCGACCTCGCGTCCAACAAGCACTCCAAGGCCGACCCGCGGCTGGTCACCATCAACGAACTCGTCGCGCACGGCCGCACGCCGTACGCCCTGAAGTTCGGCCAGACCTTCAACGACCCGAACGGGCCCTGGCTGACCCTGATGCGACACGCCGTCTTCGGTGACGGGACGTCCGTCGCGAAGGACAACGAGGCGATCACCGCATCCCTGGCCGACTGAGCGACCGGCCCCGCCCCTCCCACGTCGTACGGCAGAGGAGAGTCATGCAGGTCAAGGCGCCCGACCGGACGGCCGCCGAGCCCCGGACGCCACCACACCGCCCGGCTCCGGCCGCCGCCCCGCCCCGCTGGCGGTCCCGCACGGCCAAGGGCCTGGCCTACGCGGCACCCACGGCCGTCTTCGTCGCCGTGTTCTTCCTGCTGCCCCTGCTGCTCGTCGGGCAGATGTCGCTCAGCGACTGGCCACTGCTGGCGGGAGACCGCGGCCTCAACGCCCCCGAGAACTACAGCGACATCACCGGCAGCACCCTGTTCTGGCCGGCGATCCGCTTCACCCTGCTCTACACCGTGATCGTCACGGCCGTACTCCTCGCACTGGCACTCGGCCTCGCCCTGCTCGTGCAGGAATCCCGCCCCGGAGCCGGCTTCTTCCGCACGGTCTACTTCCTGCCCAGCGCCCTCGGGCTGGCCTCCGCCTCCCTGCTGTTCTGGAGCCTGTACAGTCCCACCACCGGCCCCCTCAGCCGCCTGCTGGAGAAGCTCGGACTGGTCGACGAGCCGGTGTCCTTCCTCGGCAGCCCGACCTCGGCCCTGCTGTCGACGGTCTTCCTCATCGTCTGGAAGTTCGCCGGCTTCTACATGCTGATCCTGCTCGTCGGCCTCCAGCGCATCCCGCACGAGGTGTACGAGGCGGCCCGGATGGACGGCGCGAGCCGCGGCCAGATCTTCCGCTCGATCACCCTGCCGCTGCTGCGGCCCTCCCTCGCCCTGTGCCTGCTGCTGTGCGTGACCGGCTCCCTGCTCGCCTTCGACCAGTTCTTCATCCTCACCAAGGGCGGACCGGACAACAGCACCGTCACCGTCGTCCAGTTGATCTACCGGGAGGCCTTCCAGCGGCTGGACCTCGGCACCGCGGCCGCCCTGTCGATCGTCGTCCTGGCCGTGCTGCTCCTGCTGAACGCCCTGCAGTTCCGCGGCCTGCGCCACGCCGACGACTCATGACCCCCGCCGCACCCAGAAGGGACACCACGGTGCTCACCCGCGCCCTCGGCCGCACGCCCCACTACGTCGTCGCCGCGAGCCTCGCGGTCATCTTCCTCTTCCCCCTGCTGTGGAACGCCTGGGCGTCGGTCAGCGGCCAGCCCGGCACCGCCCAGCAGTCCGGCTACGGCCTCGGCAACTACCGGACCCTGCTCGACTACGACGCGGGCCTGTGGCGGTACCTCCTCAACAGCACCGTCGTCTCGGCGCTGACCGTCGCCCTGACCCTGGGCGTCTCCCTGCTCGGCGGCTACGCCTTCGCCCGCTTCGACTTCCCCGGCCGGAACCTGCTGTTCCTGCTGACCCTGGCCATCCTCATGGTCCCCTACGCCACGCTCCTCATCCCCCTCTACGTCCTGCTGGGCAGGCTCCACCTGCAGAACTCGCTGATCGGGCTGAGCCTGGTGCTCGCCATGTTCCAACTGCCGTTCGCCACCTTCATGATGCGGATCTCCTTCGAGGCGGTGCCCCGCGAACTGGAGGAGTCGGCACTGGTCGACGGCTGCGGTACCGCGGGCGCGTTGCGCCGGGTCCTGCTCCCGGCGGTGCGGCCGGGGCTCATCACGGTGGGCCTGTTCGCGTTCCTCGCCGCCTGGAACGACTTCATCGCACCGCTGATCCTCATCTCCGACAGCGAGAAGGCACCGCTGCCGCTGGCCGTGGCGAACCTGCGGCAGCAGAGCATGGGCGCCGTCGACTACGGCGCGACCGAGGCGGGCGTGGTCGTCCTCGCCGTGCCCTGCCTGCTGCTGTTCCTGCTCCTCCAACGGCACTACATCAGGGGCTTCATGTCCGGCGCGCTCAAGGGCTGAGGCGCGGGGAATCCACCATGACCGAAGGGACGTACCGAAGGCATGAACCGGTGAAGGGGAACACGGCGCACTCGCCCGTCCTGCCCGTGGCGCCGACCCGCGGCCGGCTGCGCCCGCTCGGCCTGGACGAGGTCAGGATCACCGGGGGCTTCTGGGCCCGGCGCCGCCACACCAACGCGACCGCGACGCTCGGGCACTGCCGGGACTGGATGGAACGCGAGGGCTGGACCGGCAACTTCCGGGCCGCCGCCGAGGGCCGGATCCACCGGGACCGGCGCGGCCGGGAGTTCGCCGACTCCGAGATCTACAAGCTGCTCGAAGCCATGGCGTGGGAGGGTGCCGCCTACGACGCGGAGACCGCCGCGCTCACCGATGTGATCGCCGCCGCCCAGGACCCGGACGGCTACCTGAACACCGCCTTCGGCCGACCCGGACAGCAGCCCCGCTACAGCGACCTCGAATGGGGCCACGAACTCTACTGTCATGGGCACCTCATCCAGGCGGGGGTCGCCCAGGCCCGCGCCCGCGGCGAGGGCGAGCTGACGAAGATCGCCCGCCGGGCAGCCGACCACGTCTGCGCCGCCTTCGGCCCGGGCGGAAACCCGGGCCTGTGCGGACATCCGGAGATCGAGACGGCCCTCGTCGAACTCGCCCGGCTGACCGGCGAGCAGCGCTACCTCGACCAGGCCGCGCTGTTCGTCGACCGGCGCGGCCACGGCACCCTCGCCGACATCGAGTTCGGCCGCGCCTACTTCCAGGACGACGTGCCCGTCCGCGAGGCCGGTGTCCTGCGCGGCCACGCCGTGCGCGCCCTCTACCTCGCGGCCGGCGCCGTCGACGTGGCCGTGGAGACCGGCGACGACGCCCTGCTCGCCGCCGTCGTACGGCAGTGGGAGGCCACCGTCGCCCGGCGCACCTATCTCACCGGCGGGATGGGCTCGCACCACCGCGACGAGTCCTTCGGCGACGACTTCGTCCTGCCACCGGACCGCGCCTACTCGGAGACCTGCGCCGGCGTCGCCTCCGTGCTGCTCGCCTGGCGGCTGCTGCTCGCCACCGGCGAACAGCGCTTCGCGGACCTGGCCGAGCGGACCCTGTTCAACGTGATCGCCACGTCCCCTTCCGAGGACGGCCGGGCCTTCTTCTACGCCAACACCCTGCACCGCCGCCACCGCGGCACCACGCCCTGGGCGGACCGGGTCAGCCCGCGCGCCGACTCGGGCCTGCGCGCCCCCTGGTTCGCCGTGTCGTGCTGCCCGACCAACGTGGCGCGCACCCTTGCCCAACTGCCCGCGTACCTGGCGACCGCGGACGACGACGGCGTCCAGCTGCACCAGTACGCCGACGCGGAGCTCGCCACCACCCTCGCCGACGGGCAGGGCGTGGCGCTGCGGGTCCGCACCGACTACCCGTCCGGCGGGAGAGTCGCCGTGCGGATCAGCCGCTCCCCGGCCCGCCCCTGGACCCTGTCCCTGCGCGTCCCCGCGTGGACGGCGGGCGCGACCGCCTGGCTGGTCGACCCGGACGGGCGACGCCGCACCGCCACCCCGGGCACGGCGCGGCTCACCCAGGTCTTCCGGCCCGGCGACGAGATACGCCTCGAACTGCCCGTCGCCCCGCGCTGGACCGTGTCCGACCCGCGCGTCGACGCGATCCGCGGCACCGTGGCCGTCGAGCGCGGACCCCTCGTCTACTGCGCCGAGTCCGCCGACCTGCCGCACGGACACGACGTCGACGCACTCCGCGTGGACCCGTCCGCCGCACCGGAGGACGGCCCGGACGGCACGGTCGTCGCCCCCGGCGAACTCGCCGCACCCGCCGGCCCACACGACAGCGCCTGGCCGTACCGCCCGCTCGACCGGGCCACCGCACCCACGGCCGACCGCACGGGGATCACGCTCGTCCCGTACCACTCCTGGGCGAACCGCGGACCCTCGACCATGCGCGTGTGGCTGCCGACCACCCAGTCCCCGACCACGCCCCCGACGACGCCCACCCGGAGGTAGTCGTGCCCGCACCGCGAAGACGGCACAGCCGCGGCGCCCTGGCCGCAGCGCTGACCCTGGGCCTGCCGGCCCCGCTCGCCGTGACCGCACCGGCCGCGGCGGACAACTCGGCGATCGGCTACCCGGTCTACTCGGGCACGGACCACCCCGTGCCCGCCCTCCCCGCCGGCTTCACCGTCCACCGGACCCTGCGCGCCCAGTACGAGGCCGACCGGAAGGCCGGGAACGGCACCGACTTCTGGATGGACCGGATGCTGGCCCGCAAGGGCGAGGACCCGGCGGGCGACTGGCTGTTCACCCGGGGACGCGCCGTCTTCATGAAGGAACACGACCCCGCCGGGCTCGGCTTCGCCGGCAAGGTCGCCTACTGGGAGAGCATCGACAACCGCTCCGCGTACACGCTCACCCTGAACGCCGACGGTGAGAACCTCACCCTCCGGGAGGACACCGGGGCCCGCACCCAGACGCCCAGCTACTGGCGCAGCGAGTTCACGCACGAAGCGACCGGCCTGAAGGTGACGCAGACCAAGTTCATCACCGAGTCGAACGTCGCCGTCACGAACCTGGCCCTCACCAACACAGGGACTCGGCTCCGCGAGGTCCGGCTGCGCGCCACGTCCCCGTACACGACGACCGCCGAGGGCCGGGAACTCACCGGCACTGTGCCCGCGAAGAACAACCTCACGACCGTCTTCCCCCGCCTCAGCGGTGACGGCTTCACCCCCGAGGACGAGTCCCTGACGCGCACCCTGACCCTGGCCGCGGGCCGGACCCTCACCACCAAGGTCCAACTCGGTTTCGTCACCGAGGAGATCACCGACTCGCGGCACGAGTACGACGCGGTGCGCACCGCCTCCCCGGCCACGGCGTTCCGCCGGCACGTACAGACGTACAACCGCTGGTGGGCCGAGAACCTGCCGTACCTCGACCTCCCCGACGACAACATCGAGAAGACGCTGTACTACCGCTGGTGGCTGCTGCGGTACAACTACCTCGACGCCGACATCCCGGGCAGCGACTACCAGTTCCCCACCTCCATGGAGGGCGTGCTCGGCTACAACAACGCGATCGCCCTGACGGTCGGCATGTTCGTCGACGACCTCAAGTACCTGCGCGACCCGGCCTACTCCTACGGCCCGTGGGTGTCCGCCGGGGAGGTGTCGAAGAACGGCAAGTACTCCGACAACCCCGGCGACCCGGAGAACTGGTCCAACAGCTACACCCAGTACCTCTCCGAGACGGCCTGGCGCTCCTACCAGGTGCACGGCGGCCCCGACGGCATCGTGCGCAACCTCGCGCGCTACGCCGAGAAGGACGTCAAGGGCCAGCTGGACAGCTACGACCACGACGGCAACGGCCTGATCGAGTACGACTGGGGCGCGATGACCGGCAACGACGCCGACGCCGTGTCGTTCCACTGGAAGCCCGGGAACCTGGACCGCGCCGAATCCGCGTACGTCTACAGCAACGCGACAGCGGCGGCCCGCGCGTACGACCTGCTCGGCGAGAAGACGAAGGCCGACGAGATGCGCGCGACGGCGAACCGCGTGCGCAAAGCCGTCCTCGAACACCTCTGGGACCCGAAGGACAAGCTGCTCAAGCACCGGCACGTCGACAGCGACACCCTGGTGCCCTGGAAGGAGATCAACAACTACTACCCGTACAGCGTGGGCCTGATGCCGACCCCGGACGAGGACCCGCAGTACCTCGAAGCGCTGCGGCTGTGGGCGGACGCGAAGCAGTACCCCGTCTTCCCTTTCTTCACCGCCAACCAGGCCGACAAGGCGGAGGCGGCCGGGCAGGGGCACCCGGGGAGCAACAACTTCTCCGTCATCAACTCCACCGTCACCTTCCGCTTCCTGTCCTCGGTGCTGCGGAAATACCCGAACGAGTACATCGACCGCACCTGGTACAAGAAGCTGCTGTCCTGGAACGCCTGGGCCCACTACATCGACGGCGACAACCGCCGGCCCGACCAGAACGAGTTCTGGTCCGACGGCAGCGCCGATCCGCAGAAGATCGGCTACCGCTCCTGGATCCACCACACCATCCTCGGCACCACCAACTGGACGGTCATCGAGGACGCGATGGGCTTCCGGCCGCGCACCGACCGGAAGATCGAGCTGTGGCCGATCGACGTCGACTGGCCTCACTTCGCCGCCACCGACATCAACTACCGCGGCACCGACGTGGCCGTCCTCTGGGACGAACCGGGCGACGGGAAACGGCCGTACGGCCACCAGGTCCCCGAGGGCTACTCCGTCTACCTCGACGGGAAGCTCGCCCTCACCGCCGACCGCCTCGCCCACCTCGTCTACGACCCCGCCACCCGCACGGTCACCCTCCCCGACGGGGGAGGGGCCAAGGCGAGGACCACCGGCCTGCGCACGGCCGTGGCGAACCCGCAGGACGTCGCCTACGGCAAGAAGGACCGCGTCACCGACCTGTTCGCCAAGGCCGGCCGCGACCTCACCGGCAAGGCCGGGGACAACCTCGCGGCCGGCGCCACCGCCCGCGCCTCCCACGAGGCCGACGGCCACGGCGTGGCAGGTGCCGTCGACGGCTTCACCGTCAACGAGCCCTCCTGGGGCGCCCGTGGCTCCGGCAACGCCGAGGACTGGTACGAGCTCGACTTCGGCCGCCCCCGCACGGTCGACGACGTCCGGCTCCACTTCTCCAGCGACAAACGGCCCGGCGGATACGCCGAACCGGCCCTCTACACCGTGCAGTACCAGAACGCCGGCGGTCAGTGGCAGGACGTGACCGGCGCCGCCAAGTCCCCGCCGTATCCGCGCGCCAACCTCAACCAGGTGCGCTTCAAGGAAGTGACCACGGCCAAGCTGCGGGTGCTGCTGCGCCACCGCGACGGTCACACCAGTGGCCTGAAGGAGATCCAGGCCTACGACACCGGCACGCGCCCGCCGGCGGCCCGTAACCGCCCTCCCTACGTCGAGGCCTGGCGGGACACCACGCACGCCCGCCCGGGTCAGGTGAGGCTCACGGGCATCGTCGAGGACGACGGACTGCCGCGGCGCACCCTCTCCGCCTCCTGGAAGACGGCCGACGGGCCGGACGGCGCCGCCGTCATCTTCGACGACCCGCGCGCCCCCACCACCGTCGCCCGGTTCACCGAGGCCGGTGCGTACACCCTCGAACTCACCGCTGACGACGGCGCGTCGACCTCGTCGAAGCAGGGTCGTGGTGAAGGTCGAGAAGCCCGGCGACGGCCAGGTGAACCTGGCACCGTCCGCGACCCCCACCGCGTCCTACACCTCCGGCTGGGAGTCGGTGGGCGCGATCAACGACGGCCGTGAACCCGCCTCGTCCTCCGACGCCCCGCGCTGGGGCAGCTGGCCGCAGAAGGACACCCAGTGGGTCCAGTACACCTGGGACGAACCCGTCCGCGTGGCCGGATCCGACCTGTACTTCTTCCGCGACGCGCAGCCCGGCGCGGCCGACGGCGTGGGCGTGCCCCGGTCCTGGACCATCGAGTACCGCGACGGCGACACCTGGCGCGAGGTCCCCGCCCCCAGCGGCTACGGCACCGCCGAGGACCGCTACAACCGGACCACCTTCACACCCGTCACCACGACCGCGGTGCGGGCGAAACTCACCGGCCATCCGAACCTCGCCCTCGGCGTCCAGGAGTGGAAGGTCTACGCCGAGACACCGGAGTCGGTACGCGAGACCCACATCCCCACCCCGCGCGGCACCGTCCCCGACCTGCCCGGACAGGTGACGCTGGTCTACGCCGACGGCTCCACGGCCCGCTCACCCGTGGCCTGGCCCGCCCTGACCGAGGACCAGGTCGCCGAGGGCGGCACCAGCGTGACGATCACCGGCCTCGCCGACCGCACCGCGCAGCCGGTCACCGCCACGGTGTGGGTACGGCACACCGACGCGGTGGAGATCACCGGCTTCGCCGGGGAACGCGTCACCACCCGCCCGGGCACGCCCCCCGCGCTCCCCGCCACGGTGGTCGCCACCTACAACGACGGCTCCAAGGACAGCCGCACCAAGGTGACCTGGGACCCGGTAAACCCGGACCAGTACGCCGGCCCCGGAACCTTCGAGATCGAGGGAACCGTGCCGGACACCTCGCTTCGCGCCACGGCCACGGTCACCGTGACGCCCCCCGCATGACCGGTGGGCCCCTCTCCCGCCCGCTGACGACCGACGACGATCGGAGTGCGCCATGTCCCAGTCACCCACCCGGCGCCGCGTGCTGAGCCTGACCGCCGGCGCCGCGGCCGGCCCGCTCATGGCCTCCGGGCCACTGGCCCAAGCCGCCCACGCCGCCCACACCGTTCCGGCGACCTCCACGGCGAAGACCGGGGGCGCGCTGCCCGCCCCGCCCGCCTGGTCGGTGCGGCCTTTCGCCCTGCACGAGGTCACCCTCGGCGGAGGGGTCTTCCGCGCCAAGCGCGATCTGATGCTCGACTACGCCCGGTCGTACCCGGCCGACCGCATCCTGGCGGTCTTCCGCGCCAACGCCGGACTCGACACACGCGGCGCACGGCCGCCGGGCGGCTGGGAGACGGCCGACGGCAACCTGCGCGGCCACTACGGCGGCCACTTCCTCACCCTCGTCTCCCAGGCGTACGCCGGCACTCGCGAGGCCGCGCTCAAGTCCAAGCTCGACTATCTGGTGGCGGCCCTCGGCGACTGCCAGCAGGCCCTCGCCGAGCACGGCTCCCCGAAGCCCAGCCATCCCGGCTACCTGGCGGCCTACCCGGAGACCCAGTTCATCCTCCTGGAGAGCTACACCACGTACCCCACCATCTGGGCGCCGTACTACACCTGCCACAAGATCATGCGCGGCCTCCTGGACGCCCACACCCTGGCCGGGAACGCACAGGCGCTGACCATCGCCGCGAAGATGGGCGACTGGGTGCACGGCCGGCTGGGCCACCTCCCCAAGGCCCAGCTGGAACGCATGTGGTCGATCTACATCGCCGGTGAGTACGGCGGCATGAACGAGGTCATGACGGACCTGTACGCGCTCACCGGCCGGGAGGAACACCTCGCCGCCGCCCGCTGCTTCGACAACACCGCGCTGCTGAAGGCCTGCGCCGAGGACCGCGACATCCTGGAGGGCAGACACGCCAACCAGCACATCCCACAGTTCACCGGCTACCTCCGCCTGTTCGACCACACGGGGGAGGAGCAGTACGCCGCCGCGGCCCGCAACTTCTGGGGCATGGTCGCGGGCCCCCGCACGTACGCCCTGGGCGGCACCGGACAGGGCGAGATGTTCCGCGCCCGCGGCGCCATCGCGGCCACCCTCGACGACAACAACGCCGAGACCTGCGCGACGTACAACATGCTCAAGCTGAGCCGCCGGCTCTTCTTCCACGACCCCGACCCCGCCTACATGGACTACTACGAGCGGGGCCTGACCAACCACATCCTCGCCTCCCGCCGGGACGCGCCCAGCACCGACAGCCCCGAGGTCACCTACTTCGTCGGCATGGGGCCGGGCGTACGCCGCCAGTTCGGCAACACAGGCACCTGCTGCGGCGGCACCGGCATGGAGAACCACACCAAGTACCAGGACTCGGTCTACTTCCGCTCCGCCGACGGCAACGCCCTGTACGTCAACCTCTACCTGGCCTCCACCCTGCGCTGGCCGGAACGCGGTCTCGTCATCGAGCAGACGAGCGACTACCCGGCCGAGGGCGTCCGCACCCTGACGTTCCGCGAGGGCGGCGGCCGGCTCGCCCTGAAACTCCGCATCCCGTCCTGGGCCACGGCAGGCGCCACGGTCACCGTCAACGGAACCCCGCACCGGGCCGACGCCGAACCCGGCACCCACCTCACCCTGAACAGGACATGGCGCCGAGGCGACCGCGTCAGCGTCTCGACGCCCTACCGCCTGCGCATCGAACGCGCCCTGGACGACCCGGCCGTCCAGTCACTGTTCTACGGCCCTCTCCTGCTGACCGCCCAGAGCCCCGAACAGCAGTTCCGCACCTTCTCCTTCTATAAGGACTTCACCCTCCGCGGCGACCTGGCCGACGCGGTCAAACCCACCGACCGCCCCCTGCACTTCACCACGCACAACCTGACCCTCGCCCCCTTCCACATCGGCGACGACGCCCCCTACCACGCCTACTTCAGGCGCTCCGAACCCGTGATCGCGTTCGGCGCCTCCGACTCGGGCGTCCCGAACCACGCCCGCCCCGACGGCCAGACCTTCCTCGACGTCCTGTGGCAGCAAGCCCCCTTCCTCACCTCCGCGCACTTCGTCCGCGCCGTACGCACCCTCGCGGGCCGCTGGCTGTCCGAGAGCCTGTTCACCCGCGCCGAACACGACGCCGTCATCACGGCGGCGAACCGGGCGGACCTGCGACGCTGACCGGCGGCGTCCTGAGAGGCAAGAGCTTGGGCAACGGCCTCTCGACGTACGGCAGTTACGTGAACGGGGCGGTGCGGCCGGCTCCTTCGGCGTCCTGACGGACCGCATCGCCCGTACGGCGGTGGAGTGAGGGACCGGGCCGGCATCCGTCCCGGCACATTGACAGGTCCGGACCAACACGGCACGCTCTGAGAGCGCTCTCACCCCCTTCCCGGATCGGCCTTCGTCGAACGGAGACAGAGCATGTTACGCACCATCGGACGCAGCCTCCGAGCTGTCGGGCTGTCCCTCGCCACAGCCCTGACCGGCTCCCTCCTCGCCACCGGAGCGGGAACACCGGCCCACGCCGCCGTCCCGGCGACGATCCCCCTGAAGATCACCAACAACTCGGCGCGCGGCGAGCAGGTGTACATCTACAACCTCGGCACCGACCTGTCGACCGGACGGCAGGGCTGGGCCGACGCCAACGGCACGTTCCACCCCTGGCCGGCGGGCGGCAACCCGCCGACTCCCGCCCCCGACGCCTCGATCCCGGGCCCCGCGGCGGGCCAGTCGACCACCATCCGCATGCCGAAGTTCTCCGGCCGGGTGTACTTCTCCTACGGCCAGAAACTGGTGTTCAGGCTCACCACCGGCGGCCTGGTCCAGCCCGCCGTACAGAACCCGTCCGACCCCAACCGGAACATCCTGTTCAACTGGTCGGAGTACACACTCAACGACGCGGGCCTGTGGATCAACAGCACACAGGTCGACATGTTCTCCGTACCGTACGCGGTAGGAGTGCAGCGAGCCGACGGAACCACCGTAACCACAGGCCGCCTCAAGCCCGGTGGCTACAACGGCTTCTTCAACGCCCTGAGGGGACAGCCCGGAGGCTGGGCCAACCTGATCCAGACCCGCCCCGACGGCACAGTCCTGCGCGCCCTGTCCCCGCTGTACGGCCTGGAGACCGGCGCACTGCCGGCCACCGTCATGGACGACTACATCAACCGCGTCTGGCAGAAGTACTCCACCTCGACCCTGACGGTCACCCCGTTCGCCGACCAGCCGGGCACCAAGTACTACGGCCGGGTCTCCGGCGGCGTCATGCACTTCACCAACAGCGCCGGCGCCACGGTCACCGGCTTCCAGAAGCCGGACGCCTCCTCCGTCTTCGGCTGCCACGGAAGGCTCGACGCGCCGAACGACCAGGTCCGCGGCCCGATCTCCCGCACCCTGTGCGCCGGGTTCAACCGCTCCACCCTGCTGGCCAACCCCCAGCAACCCGACGCCGGCGCCGACGCCTTCTACAAGGACGCCGTCACCAACCACTACGCCCGCAAGATCCACGCCCAGATGGCCGACGGCAAGGCGTACGCCTTCGCGTTCGACGACGTGGGCCACCACGAGTCCCTCGTGCACGACGGCAACCCGCGCCAGGCCTACCTCACCCTCGATCCTCTCAACTGACCTGCACCCTCCCCAACTCCGGCTTACAGAGGCACTGTTGACTCTGCATCATTTCTGGAAATCAATCACAACTTTACTTGTTCTTGGTGTAGATGGACCGCGGTGTGCGTGAGCCTCGTGGGCACCAGGCAGTGACTGCACACCCTCCTGTCACAGGGGGGTGTGGTCACTGTCCCCCCATGCAAGGGTGAGAGGCACCAACCATGACGAAGAACCGCACACCGCGGTACGGCAGCCGCACACTGGCATTGACGGCGACCGCGCTCGGAGTGATCGCGACGGCCGTTCCGGCGGCGGCCGAGGAACAGCCCACCGCCGAGCAGATCATGGCCGACTGCGCGTCCGGGGACGGCAAGTGCACCTTCAACTCCCCGCAGCTCGGCCGGGCTTACCTCGGTGAGCCGCACCAGGTCTCCGAACTCCTCTACAACTGCACCGACTCGCCCGCCTCCCAGTTGATGTCCTGGGCCGACACGGTGGGCTCCTCCCACTCGGTGGGCGGCTCGGTCACGGCGGGCGGAGGCATAGAGGGCATCATCACGGCCAGCGTGACCGCCACGTACAACTACACATGGCAGAGCTCGCACACCGAGACGAGTTCCTTCACCGTGAACGTGCGGCCCGGAGAAGTCGGCTGGATCTCCCGCGCCCAGGTGATGCGGCAGATCAGCGGCACGTGGCAGACCCACTACGACGACCCCAAGTGGGGCCACTACTACTGGTTCGTCCCCGACGTGGTCACCGGCCCGGCCCCGAACGGCACGGACGGCAAGCACAGCGCGGTCGTCGTCAAGTCCCGCAAGATGACCGCCGAGGAAAAGAAGCTGTGCTCCACCGGCTCCACCCAGGGCGAGCTCTTCACCCGCGGCTGACCCACAGCGCGCGCTCCGGCCGGCCGGTCCGGCCGGAGCGGCAGACGGGTCATCGAATACTGCCTTGTCCGACGGCGTCCTGGGCCGTGGGCTCAGTGTCGTCTCCACTCGTGCTGAGGACGGCCGACGTCCTGCGCCTGTCGTCCGGCCAACCAGGCCCTGGCCCTTGGCGGCGTCCGGTCGGGACCACCTCGAATTGACGGATTCACCTCCATCCCCGGTGGGCAGTGAACCCGAGAATGTCATGAGCACGACTGCCCTTCCCCCACAAGGAGGTCGATCATGTACGTCCGCACGCTCACCGGCGGCCTGGCCGCTGCCCTGGTGCTGTCCGTTTCCCTGACCGGTGGCCAGGCTGTGGCCGCTCCCCCCGCCGGGGAGGACGCCCCCCTGGCCGCTCGTGTCCTCGTCTACGACGCCAGCGGTTCCGCGGAGTTCAAGAGCGCCGTCGACCGGGGCGCGGCGATCTGGAACGAGAGTGTCGACGCCGTCGAACTGCGACCGGCCGCAGCCGGGCAACGCGCGAACATACGGGTCCTCGCGGACAACGGCTGGCCGCGCGCCCTGCCCACCACCCTGGGCAACGGAACCGTCTACATCGGGCGCCAGGCCGTCGACCAGGGCTACGACACGATCCGTATCTCCGCCCACGAACTCGGGCACATCCTGGGCCTTCCCGACCGCAAGCCCGGACCGTGCTCGAGCCTGATGTCCGGTTCCACCGCGGGCACCGCGTGCAGGAACCCCTATCCGAACGCGGCGGAGAAGACGGAGGTCGAGGGGAACTTCGGCGGTGGACTCGCCGGTCGGGCCCCGGCGGTGCGTACCGAGGTGATCGTGGACTGACGCGTACCGCATCACACGGCGGCGGGGAGCTCCGCGGCGAGGCGGAGCCCCCCGGGGGGCATCCCGCCGCCGGGGGAGCGGCCCACTGCACCGGGCCCCGTGTCGAACGCGGCCCCGCCGTCTCAAAGCCGAGGTGCCGACGGCGGCCGGGCTGTGTTCACCCGGCCGGACGGTGTTCCGGCAGGGCCGGTGCCGCAAGGGTTTCGGACTGGCCCGCGCGACGCAGTGACGCGGCGACGAAGCCGTCGGCCTTGAGCTCCTCGACCAGCTCCCGGAGGAATCGTACGGTCTCGGGCCGCCGGGTGGTGGTGGTGCCGACGGCTTGGCGGATCTCCATGAACTCCTTCTCGATCAGCCGCACTTCGGGGTGTGCTTCGACGTAGGCGGTCATCGGCTGCCGGATGCCCGCGCCCGCCTCCAGGTGGTGCTCGGTGAAGACGTCGACGCCTTCGTGGCCACGAACCAGGGTGGCGTGGCGCAGAGTTCGGGTGAGGTAGAGGTCGTAGGCCGATCCGGCCTTCACGCCGATGCGGATGCCCGGCGCGTCGACGTCCTCGGGCGTGTTCAGGGCGGAGTCCCGGGGCACGGCGTACACGCCCTCGATGAGCACGTACGGGGCGGTGAACGCGACCTGCGTCTCACGGGCGGGCTCGATCGCGAGGAAGCAGACATCGGCCCGTCCACCGGCCATCGCCTCGAACGAGGCGCGTGCGGCGTCGAAGCAGAGGAATTCCACCGGCACACCGAGCCGGGCCGCGATCTCCCGGGCGAGATCGACGGTGATGCCGCCGGGCGCTTGCGGTGTCCCTTGGGCGAGGACGGGATTGCCGAGGTTGATGGAGGCGCGCAGGACACCGGTGGGCGCGAGGTCGGCGGCGAGAGAGGGAAGGACCATGCCGCGAGTTTAGGTTCCTGATCCGGTGTCCAGGCCGTGTTTTCCGGGCAGCCGGCGGCACTCCAGCGACTCGGACTCCAGGCGGCTGCCCATCTCCAGGGCGTGACTCAGCGGACCCGGTCGTAGACCAGGGCCAGCGTGCCGTGCTCGCCCGCGGCCTGGCTGACGAGCGTCCACTGCCCCGCGGGAAGACCGTCGTCGAAGAGGCGCGGCCCGCCGCCGAGGAAGACCGGGAAGATCGTGAGCGCCAGCCGGTCGACCTTGTCCGCCGCCAGCAGCGCCTTGATGACGCTCGCGCTGGACAGCACGAGAATGTCGCCGCCTGCGGTTGCCTTCAGGTCCCCGACCGCCTCGGCGGCCGACTTGTCGACGATCGTCGTCCGCTCCCACGGCGCCGCGTCGAGGGTGGAGGAGAGGACCACCTTGTCGGTGTCGACGAGCCACTTCGCGAAGCCCTCGTCGCGCGGGTCTGCGCCCTCCATGCCGATGACGGTGGGCCAGAAGCCGAGGAAACCCTCGGCGTTGACCCGCCCGAGCAGCGCCGTGGTGGCCGGTTCCCAGAGGCTGGTCAGGTGGTCGCGGGCGACGTCGCTCATGGCGTACGGCATCACCCAGCTCATGTCCAGCGGGTTGTCCGGCGCGGCGTAATGGCCGTCGAGGGAGAGGCTCATGTTGGTGACGACCCGGCGGCCTGCGGTCTGCTCAGTCATTTCGTGCTCCTCGTGTGGGTGCTGTGGGTGCTGTCGGTGCTGTCGGTGTCGTGCGTGTCGGCGGCGAGGATCGCCGCGAGCTTGTCCAGGCTCTGGCCGAAGCCGACCTCGATGCCGGCGATGAAGTCCGCGGAGTCGATCGTGCTGTCGGTGACGCGCCAGCGGATGTCGAGGTCTGTGCCGGTGTCCGTGGGCCTCAGGGCCATGTCGACGTGGGCGGTGAAGGCGGGGCCGCCGTCGGGAAGCAGCGGGGAGAGCCGGTAGGCGAGGCGCTCCCCGGGGTGTACGTCGTCGACGACTCCCTCCGCGCGCCCGGCGACCGCATCGGAATTGTCGGCGTCTTCGACGTCGCGGTACTCCTGCACGATCCGCCCACCGGGTCGCGCCTCGAAGACCAGCTCGGAGACACGGAGGTCCTCGGGAGTCCACCACTGCGCGAGCAGCACGGCCTCGGTCAGGTGGCGCCAGACCAGCTCGGGGCGCCCTGTCAGTGACCGGTGGAACGCGAACGAGCGGCCGTCGGCCCACCCCGGCTCCTGCGCGGCGAGCCGCTCCTCGTGGAGGCTGCGCCCGTAGCGGTCGTACGTCGCCCGCGGGCCGCTGACCCGTTCCGCGGTGTCGGCGATACCGCCGAGCGTGGCGGCCAGGTCCCGCAGGGTGTCGGGCCGCAGTGCGTAGATGCGGCGCTGACCGGTGCGTCGGGAGGTGACGACACCTGCGCGTTCAAGGGTCTGCAGGTGCTTGGTCGTCTGCGGCTGGCGTGCATCGGCGAGCTGGGCGAGCACACCGACCGGGCGGGGCCGCTCGGCCAGCAGGTTGACGAGCCGCCAGCGGGCCGGATCGGCCAGCGCGGCCAGGAGTGCGTCCATGGGCGCGAGTATTCCTCGCAACGAATATTCGTGTCAAGGAATACTTCCCCGTTGAACGTGCCTGCCTGGCCGCGCTCGAAGAGCAGATCGGCCGGCCCGGCCACCAGCAGCACCGCCTGCTCGTCCAAGCCGCCGCGCGCCGTCCCGCTTCCCGCGTCGTGCCCCCTCGCTCACACCGCGTCCGGGCGACGCCGGTCACGCGCCGCCCCTCCGAGCATTGGGCAGACCGGGCACGAGAACACAGGAACTCACGATCGAGTGATCACATCGCTCGACTGTGCGGATCGCCGCGCTGCGGTAGCCGCGCAGGCACACTTCGCCACGTCAGTGGTTCACCGGCGGAGCCGGGGCGCAAGCACCGTGCGCACGACCTTGGCCACCTTGCTCGCGGCGGAGTCGTCCTCTTCTTCTTCGGGCTGCGGTTCCAGCATCCGCTGGATCTGCAGCAGCAGTTGGCTGGTCGACCGCCAGAGCGGGACGAACAGGCCGGCGACCGGCCCGACACCCTGGATCGGGCCGTCGGACAGCTCGGTGACCTTCTTGGCGATCGCGACCGTCGACGGATCCCGGAGAATCACGTGTACCTCGTCGTCGACCAGCCTGATCTCCATCCTGCGGGCGGCGGCTTCCTCCGGGTTGGCGTCCGTGGTCGTCTCCGGATCCAGTTCGTCGATCTTGGCGGCGACCTCGTCCGGGTCGACCCCGAGTTCGCGCAGTACCTTGGCCGCCATGCTGTTCTCCGCCCGCAGCATCGCCTCAAGCAGGTGATGGCTGCCGACCGGCGCGCCACCGGCCAGCGCGCTGGCGGCGGACACGGTGTCCTCGGTGGCAGGTGTGCCGACCGGCCAGGGGCCGGCCGCGGCGTCCCGCGACCCCTCCAATGAGGCCAGCACCGCGGCACGGATCTTGCTGATCGGATTGATCCGCTCGGCAAGCACCTTCGCGCCGACGCCCTCCCCTTCCCTCACCAGGGCGAGCAGAATGTGTTCCGTACCGATGGAGTTGTGGTGCAGCTGCTGCGCCTCACGCAGGGCCAGTTCCAGCGTCTTCTTCGCGCGCGGCGCGAACGGGATATGCCCGCTCAGCTCCTCCGTACCCGGCTCGACCACCGCGACGACATCGGCCCGCGCCGTCTCCTTGTCGTACCCGAGCTCGTGCAGAACCTTCGCCGCCGTGCTGTCCGGCACGTCGAGCAGCCCCAGCAGGAGGTGCTCCGTGCCGATGTGATGGTGCTTGAGCAGCCTCGCCTGCTCCTGAGCCGTGACGACCACCCGACGGGCTTTCACCGTGAACCTCTCGAAAGTCATGGTTCCATGGTCTCAACCCTGTCAATACACTGTCATTGACAGAGTCACCGTGCCGAAGGGAGGGTGGTGTGATGGAGACACCGTCGGACTGGGAGGACCGGCTCGCGCGCTGGCGGAACGAGCTGGAGTTGTTCGAGCAGCTGGACGAGACGCCCTGGGTCACGCTGGCCAAGGCAGAAACCGAGACCGGGGTTTCCCGCTCAGCCCTGCGGTCCTGGTACCGCAACGGCGAGATCCAGTCCCGGCTGGTGGACGGCCCGAACGGACCGCAGCGCCTCGTGCAGCTGGACGCGGTGATCGAGCGCGCCGCCGCGTCACCGCGCATTCAGCGCAGGGCGGAGCGGGAAGTCAGCCTGGAAGCCCAGGTCACCCTGCTACGGCACCGGGTCGACCAACTCGAGCTGCGCCTGGCGGCGTTGGAGCGGAAGTCACCGGCGTGAGCGGCTTCAACCCCGCCTGTATGACGGCCTTGCCGTCGGTCGGCCGCGACCCGGCCCCGGTTGAGGCTGTCGTACATCGCCCCGTGCCCACACCGGTGCTCGGGCAGCAACGTCAACTCCGCCGCTGAAACACGTGGGTTCGTGGATTCCTGGAGCGGTGAGATGACGAACCCACTCGCCTGTCGGCGGGCTCGTATGTTGAGGTGCCGCGTACTCGCGTCCTCTCGAGGAAGCCTGGCGCCGTGGAAATTCCGTTGCCGGAACAGCAGCATCTTCGATCGAATGCCTCCATGACTCATGACGGCCCGGCGGACCATGTGGAGCAGAACCGACGCTTTTGGGATGACGAGGCTGCTGCGTGGCACGGTCCCCTCGCCCGTGATCACTGGGCGCGGATGGAACCGTCCTGGGGGTTGTGGGCCACCCCCGAGTCGCAGGTCTCCGTGCTTCCCGACGGCATCGACGGGATGCGCACCATTGAGCTGGGCTGCGGTACTGCCTACGTTTCCGCTTGGCTGGCCCGAGCAGGAGCCCACCCGGTCGGGATCGACGTCTCGGAGGAGCAACTCGCCACTGCTCGCGCGATGCAGACGGAGTTCGGCATCGACTTCCCCCTTGTCCTGGGAAATGCCGAGAAGGTGCCCTACGAGGACAACACGTTCGACCTGGCGATCAGCGAATACGGCGCCTCGCTGTGGTGCGACCCCTACCAGTGGATCCCGGAGGCAGCCCGGCTTCTCGTTCCCGGAGGCTGGCTGGTGTTCTCGCACTACTCACCGCTGTTCGCGCTGTGTGTACCGCCCGAGGGACCGGCTTCCACCACCCTGTCCCGCAGCCAATTCGGCCTGACGCGGCTGGACTGGGGGAATCATGTGCAGTTCATCCTGCCGCACGGCGAGATGGTCCGTCTGCTGCGGTCCTGCAACTTCGTCGTCGAAGACCTGATTGAGATTCAGGCACCCCAGCATGCACGGGACTACGCAGAAGTTTCCGCCGACTGGGCCCAGCAATGGCCGAGCGACGAGATCTGGAAAGCCCGGCTGGCAGGCTGACAGCCCCGCAGGCACCCTCTATCGCGGTGATCACCTCAGCAGCCAGGCGGTCAACGGGGTAGTCGGGCCGTCCGCTCCGGATACGCCGCAGCGACGTAGCGCATGGCGGTCTGAGCGGTGATCCCGAAGAGCCGCATCAGCTTGAGTGGATCGCCGGTGGCAAACGCTTCGTTGAGCATGCGGTCCTGCCGCAGGCCGACGAGCGTGACGTCCTTGGGCAGAGCCTTGCGGAGCAGAGTCCTGCTGACTGTTGGGTGGTCCGGATCAAGGGCCGTCTTCTGGCTGACGAGGAGGTGCGGGTTGGTTGAGGCTGGCCAGCGCCGGTGGCGGTAGGCCAGCCATTCGCTGGCAAGCCGGTGAGTGAACTCCTCCAGGTAAAGGGTGTGTCGCAGCAAGCCGCGGCGGACTTCGAGGGTGCCGCGGGCGAGGCTCAAATCGGTGGCCAGCAGCGTACGGAGTTCTTCACCGGGCAACGCATGGATGGCCACCAAAGCGATGATCAGACGGCTAAGCTTGGGTATTGTCCTGATCCATCAATCCGGCCAGAAGATCACTTCGCATGGACTGCGGGAGTCCCTTGAGGTGGCCGGCCGACAGTTGACGGGTCGGATCCCGGAAGACCATCCGTTCCCGCTTGAGCGTCTTGAAGAGACTGCGCAGGCTCACCGCGACCTTCTGCCTCTCTTGTCCGGACAGGCCGGCTACCGCCGCCTCAATGTGGTGCGTCGTGATCTTTCGCAGAGTTGTCACGCGTCGGCGGTCCACGTGGTGAGGACGGGCTGGATGTGGGCGAAGTAGCGGCGAATGCTGCGGTAATCGCGGAGCTCGCCCTCGTGGCGGCCCTGATTGCGTAGCAGGGTCACCCATGCGCGGATCTCGCTGGCAAGCGGATCTGGGAGGACACTGGTCGCTGCCTGGATCCACACGAGATTCACGTCCTGGCGACGGTCTGGATTATCGATGAGCAGACCGTGAGAGCGGAGGAACTGGCAGACGGGCTTGGCCGCGAGAGTCGCCGAGCATCTTGCCAAGTCATGGACGTCGCGCTCCGGGATGGCGTTCTCGGCGCTGAGCCAGTGCACCAGGATGGTCAGCGTGCGAATGTTCTTGGGGTAGTCGGGCGTCCGACGATCGAGAATGAGCTGGTCGAACTTCTCAACCAGCCGCCTGGCTTCCTCGGACAACGGCAACACGCCAGGGTCCCTGCGGTCCAAGCGGGCTAGCACAGGCGCCCAGTCGCGCTGTATGTCGAAGAGTGTCTCTTGCCCGCGGCCGACATGAGGCACCGCCTTCTCGTCAGTTCCATGGGGTGGTCGGACCCAATTCAGTGGCCGGACCCCTGCTGTTGTGCCAGCGGGCAGGTCGATCTGGAGCTGTGTGACTTGCGCTGTGGGACTCCCTGCCTCATCGAGAAGGCGATAGGGGTGGCACCCGCGGCAGCGACCGCCACGCAACGGGAGGCCGTCGCGGCGGCAGCGCAGGCAGCAGCCTCGGTCGTACTTCTCGCGCCAGTCCTTGCATGGGTTGCAGCGGAACCCTCGCCAGCCTCCAGGAATCCACGCATAACAGTCCCGACACTGGCGCGGCGTAAGCGGCGGCCGGGGTACTGGGACGTTGATGTAGGGCGTGCTGGGTTGGTCGGCCGGGTGCAACCGCATGGGTTCCGGCGCCTCGGCCAGCAGTCCGGCGCGTAGGAGGACCAGGCGGACCGCATCCCTTCTGGCCGGCAGTTCCCACAACAGCGTCTCGGGAAATAGGTCCGTGCCCTCGGTCTCCCTGACCGCCAAGGCGAGGCGCACCATCTCGGCGACCCTGTAGTACCACCCCCGACCGAAACGATGCTCGTCCGCCATCGCGACGAGCACTTCTCGGGTCCGATCCCAGCCGGATATCGGTCGGTCGGCGATCGCCCTGACCGTCGTCTCAGTCAGCGTCCTGGGCAGGGTGAACAGCGGAATCTGCCCCCGGGGCGCCGGCTTCAATACGTGAGCCGCCGGTTCGTCGAGGTAGACGCGCGCTTGATTGAGCTTGCGGCGCCAATCCGCCAGCACGTAGCGCCCGTCGTTCACGCCTCGGCGTAGCGGCCGTGCCCCCTCGATGCCCAGGGCCCACTCTGCGTCGTCCTCGGCACGGATCGCATGGAGGCAGGGACGCACAGCCCATCCGTGTTCAGGTAGCCGTCATGGCGGCAACGCGGGCATAGGCCCCGCTCTCGATGCTTCTGCTGCCAGCCCTTGCAGCCGGCGCACACCCGGCTCTGGTGCAACACGACCCAGCCCAGGCACGACTCGCAACTCCGGGCCGTACCCTGGTCCGTCCCCACCGGCTGTCAGCTCGGCGGAAGCGTTCGAGGCCCACTGCCCCACCGAGTACGCGGCACTGGCCTCAGCGGGCCCGCCGACGGCGGCGTCTCAGCGCCGACCGCCTGCTGGCCGGACTCCGGTGCCGCCTGCATGTCTGCAAGCGGCTCTGCCTGAAGCAGATCAGCGACTGTGCAGTTCAACGCGGTGCAAATCTTGTCGAGGTCGTCCAGGCGGACCGTGACCGGGGTACCGCCCCACAGTGCGGCGACCTTGCTCAGGGAAGGGTTGAACCCCACTTGTTGGAAGGCAGCCAGCACCTCGGTGGGTCGCCACAGGTCCCGCTGGGCGGCAACCATCCGCAGATTCCAGTTCACCGCAGGTTCCCCTTGTCCATCACCAGTCGTTGCGCCGCCCGCGAGCTCGCGGCCAGGTTCGCCACCTCCGGATCGGCATGCGCGGTTGCCATATACCGAAGCGTCGTGGTGGCCCAGTCGTGTCCGAGGACCTTCTGCACCTCCCACAGCGTCATCCCGCGCTCGTAGTTGTGGGTCGCGCAGGCGTGCCGCAGCAAGTGCGGGAACAGGTCAGTGACTGGGCCCGTGAGGTAGTTGGAGGCTGCGCCGTGAAGCGACCGCCGGAAGGTGGATGGCCCGATCGCCGGAGCGATCGGCAGATTCAGAGCGGCAACCGCAGTCGGTTTGCGCTCCGACGGCCACAAAGGCGCCCTGGGGTGTTCGGCATCGTCCCCGAACTCGCCCCGGATCTCTTCGATGTACCACCACAACAGGGCACGTCCCTCCTGGAACATGTACGCCTCGCGAGGCCGGGGCCCGGAACCGCGGGCTCCCTTCCCCTGGACAACCGCGCGGACACCTGACAGGTACGCGACCTTGGTCATCACGTAGTCGCGGCAGGCAACGAAGTACTTCCGTGCGTTCGGCAGGTCCTCGCGCCAGCTCGCGAAGAAGTCGCGCATCGCCGCCTGCGACGGCGGGATCCGAAGGCCGAAGTCCCCGCGATGTTGGGGCGGTTGAACATGTCGATCGGTGACTCCACGGAAGCACCGAATCGGCGCGTGATCTCGCCGGCATACCGCTGTTCAAGGAATGCAAAGTACGCGTCGATCTTGTTGATCTTTGCGCGCAGAGTCGAGGACGCCCGTTTGCCCGGCCCCGTGAAGTACCGGTCGGCCTCCCTCGGCGAGAGCTGCCACGGGACTGTGCCGTAGTAGTCGCACACCTCGATGACTGGTTTGACCAGGCCATCAAGGGTGGCCGGTGCGAGCCCCGCCGCGTCCCTGGCCCACTGGTACTCCGAGAGCGTGTCGAGGAAGAAGCTCTCCTCATCGTGCGCGGACACCCGGGCCTGCCGATGTCGCTGCAGCGTCACGACATCCGCCAGCCCGGATTCGACCGCCACGGCTGCCGGGTCCAGGGGAGTGGCGGAATCCCCCGCTGGGCGGAGGAGCCTCAGCAGACGACTTTCGGAATCTGACACGACCCCGGAAATTTCCTGCGACGGCGGCACGATGCTGCCCGTCCCCACGGCCTGACAGCGGGCCGTGGTTCAGCGCCTGGTGCTGGGGACCCGCGGGTAGCACCAGTCGCGCATGGCACCCGCGTTGTCCAGGATGCTGTTGCCGGTCAGCTTGCCGACGATGCCGTCGGCCGCCAGCCCGGACGCTCGTTGGAACTTCTTCACCAACGCGAGCGTGGCGGGGCCGAACACGCCGTCCACACTGATCGGGTCGGCCTTGCCGGTGCGGCTGGCCCAGTTGCTGGTGGCGAACTGCACGCACCACACGCCCTGCCGGTTCCCCGAGCCCTGCGAGATGTTGGCGACGTTCGGCGCGGCGGAGGCCGTGGTGGCCGGCAAGCCCCCGGCGAGCACGGCGGACGCCGCCAGTGCGGCCGCCGCCAAGGCCGTCTTGTTCCTGAGCACTGCCATGCGTACTCTCCTTCGGTCGTCAGCGCGGGGCTCAGCAGCCACCGCAGTTGTAGTAGGTGACGTCCCAGTGGTTGCTCTCGCGGGCGTAGATGTTGCCGGAGCCGGACCGGTACTGCCTGGCCCCGTCCCCGCGGTCGGCGATGCGGGTGAACGTGCCGGTGATGTAGTTCGACAGGCACGTCGTGGGGCTGTAGTCCAGCTTGTAGCCGTTCCAGTGGCTGTACGTGCCGGAGGCGTGCCCCGTCTCCGTGCCGCCGGTGATGGTCAGGGCACAGCCGGTGGCCCGCTTGAGGGTGACCGCCCCGAGCGCGGTGTTGAGGTTGAGGTTCTGGAACGACGTGCAGGTGGGCCGGTTCCGGTCCGAGCAGTTGCCGCTGGAGCTCCACGCGATGCCGGCGGCCCGGAAGCGGTTCGTCGCCTCGGTGTGGCTGATCTTCGTCACGGCGGCCACGGCTTGCGGGGCCGCGGAGGCGTGACCGGGCCGCGCCACGGCCGGTGCCGCCAGGAGGCCGGTGACCAGCAGGGCCGCGGCGGCGGACCCTGCGTACGCCTTGATGCTCATGAGGGTGCTCCTGAGTCGAGAGGAAGGTGGGATGGGGGTTGAGTCAGCGACGTGGTCATCCGCAGCCATGGCGCAGGAAGTACCAGGTGACCGGGCCGACGATGCCGTCCACGTCGACCTTGCCGCACGCGCCGCTGCGCAGCCCCTGCTGGAAGGCGATGACGGCATTGCGGGTCTTCGGCCCGAACCGGCCGTCGACGTCGCCGGCCTTGAGCCGCTGGTAGAACACCAGACGGCACTGGGCCTCGATGACGCGGTTGCCCGAGTCGCCGTAGGAGGTGAGCGCGTTGCCGGTGTAGTAGGTGCGGTCGCACTTGTACGCTGCGGCGGCGGCCGTGGCGACGCCGGCCGGTGCCGCCACCATGGTGAGTGAGCCGATCGCCAGGACGCCGGCCAGGACGGTGCCCGTGAGGCGGGAGGTCGTTCGGATGGGTGTCACGTTCGGTGTCCTCTCATGGGTGTTGCCGAGGGGCCGCGCGGCGCGGCCCCCGGTCAGTCGACGAGGGCTTTCCAGGTGTCGGGGCCGACGATGCCGTCGGCGTCCAGCGCCTTGGACTTCTGGAAGGAGACGACCGCCGCGCGGGTTCCGGGGCCGAACTCACCGTCCACGTCGAGCGTGGCGCCGTGGGCGTTGAGGAGCGCCTGCGCGGCGCGCACGGCGTGGCCGCTGGAGCCCGACTGCACGGTGATGATCAGTGCCTGCCAGGTCAGGGGGCCGACGATGCCGTCGGCGTCCAGCGCCTTGGACTTCTGGAAGGAGACGACCGCCGCGCGAGTTCCGGGGCCGAACCGCCCGTCCACCGCGAGGCCCGCCCCGTGGGCGTTGAGCAGGTGCTGCAACCCCGTGACCCGGTAGCCGGAGCTGCCTTCCTGGACCGTCGGCCAGACGTCGCCCGGCGGGGGCGGGGTGTAGGAGCCCTCGGCGAACTTGCGCAGGTCGGCGAGGGAGCCGTTGAAGACGTTCTGGTCGCCGGGGAAGGGCCCCCTGTCGGCGGTCTGCCAGATCGTGTACGAGGACCAGCCCTTGGGGAGCGGCAGAGGGGTCCCGTTGTAGTTGGCGATCCACAGCGGCGACTTGGCGCCGAACGCGGCGCTGTTGCCGGTGCACTGCGACCACCAGCTGGTGGTCGAGTAGATGGCGGGGTAACGGCCGGTACGCGACTTGTAGCGCTCGACGAAGGAGCTGATCCAGTTCGTCATGGCGGTCTGCGAGAGCCCGTAGCAGGTCCCGCCGCTGTAGGGGTTGTACTCGATGTCGAGCGCGCCCGGGAGCGTCTTGCCGTCCTTGGACCAACCGCCGCCGTTGGCGAGGAAGATGTCCGCCTGGGCGCTGCCGCCGGACCTGTCGGGCAGTGCGAAGTGGTAGGCGCCGCGCAGGAGGCCCGCGGAGGCAGAGCCGTTGTACTGCTGGTCGAACTGCGGGTTCTTGTAGCTCGTGCCCTCGGTCGCCTTGACGTAGGCGAACGCGGCTCCGGCCGCGGCGACCGACGGCCAGTTCACGTTCTGCTGATGGCTGCTGACGTCCAGGCCGCGTACGGCACTCGCCGCGAGCCGGGGAGCGACCGGCGCGGGGGTCCGGGCCGCGAGACCGAAGCCGGCGTGGTGGTCGTCGCTCGGAGCGGTCGAGGACGGGCTGGACGGTGCCGGGAGCGGGGCCGCCTGGGCGGACGGCACGGCGGAGCACACGGCCGCCCCGAGGGCGACGGGCACGACGGCGCGCATCGCGCTTCGACGGGTCCGGGTCCGGCGGGAGGGAGATCTGTGCATGCTGTTGACTCCGAGTGGGGAAGGGAGTTCAGCCCGCTGTCGGGCTGGAGGTCAGTGGCGTGAGTCCGCCGCGGACTGCTCCGCGGTCGTCTTCGAGGACCCCTCCGCGGACTCGTCGGAGGGCGCCTTTGCGGGCAAGGAGGCCTGGGCGAGTCCGTGGTCCCGCATGGACCGCAGCCGGGACAGCTCGTCCTCGTAGGACCCCAGGCGCCGCTGCTCCGCCGCGTGTTGCGCTGCCTCCACATGCCGTCGCAGGCCGGCCTGCTCCTGGCAGCGGGCGTCCCGCACCGCGGTCTTGATCTCCGCGCGGGCGGCTGCCCTGACGGACTCGCCTCTGCCGGCTGCCCGGCGCACACGCCGCTCGACCGAGCTGAGGACGTCGTCCCGCGTCGGCTTGGCGAAGCCCTGCTTCTCCATGCATGCCGCCCAACGGCGCCACGCCCCCGTCACGGCAGGATCGTCCTCCACCCGCTCGATGACCTCGTTGCTCAGTGCCTGGAAGAGGTAGAACAGATCGTCCCATCCCGGGCCGTACACCATCTCCCGGGCGCGCGTGACACAGGCGTCCGTCCGCACGGTCACCTGTTCCCCCGTGGGCAACGAGATGGTCCGCTGCCGCGCCTCGGTCCCCAGCAGGACCCGGCGCGATCGCGCCGAGTCCCGCGACCGGCCGGCCGGCGGCGAGGGGGCGGGTGAGGCGAAGGCGCCCCGCGCGGCGGCCGCCGTGATTCCGTAGCCGTTCGTCCGTGCCGTGCGCTCATCGAGCAGCCCGTAGGGGTTGCGCGGTTCCTGCACCGGCGACGGGGGCGCGGGTGTGTAAGCGAAGCCGTGCCGGCGCATGCACCGTTGGACGGCGCGCTCCTCCGCGCTCTGCAGGAGCACGCTTTGCTGCGGGGTGAAGTAGACGGCCGAGTCGAAGGGATAGAGCCGGGGAACGGGGCGGTCCGGTGCGGGCTGCTGCGTACACCCGGCCAGGACCGCGCCCGCCGCCGCGGCGGCGCAGGATGCCGTGAGCACCCTGCGCCACACGGCGAGCGTCACTTGCAGCCGTACCACTTGTTGGAGAACGCGTGGTGGTAGACGGCCGAGCCCTTGATGGACTTCCAGCCCGTTCCCCTGTTCAGCGGATACCGGGCGCCCCCGTGGTTCTTCTCCGAGTAGATGTGGACGTTGCACGACTTGCCGTTGTTGTAGATGGACTCGGCCCACCGCCACCCCGAGTACATGGTCAGGTCGTCGTTGTCCTGATAGACCGGGTACGCCTTGCCCGACCAGTTCTCGTTGAGGTAGGCGCAGACCGCGCCGGAGGGACAGGTGTCGGCGGACGCGGTCCCCGTGGACCCGAGGAATCCGACGCCGGTGAGTGCCAGAGCCGAGATGAGTACAGCTGTCCTCTTCATGATGTAGGTCCTCCTTCGTGCGGCAAATAGGTCATGAACACGTCAACTGGGTGACGGTTCGATTCGGCACTTTCTGAAGCAGTTGACAGCGTGACAAACCGAGGAAAACGGCAGCCTCCGGCGCGAGGGCCCCAGGAGCCACCGGGCCTCGGTCCATCAGGCCCGCCGCGCTCCTCGGCGTCACGAACACAAGGTAGGGACGGCCAGGGGAGCGCGGCATCAGGGCAGACCCTGAAATCGTCATGCCGCCCGGCGGCGCCATCCGGCCCGAGTTCCGCCGCCTGGCCGGAAAGCTGTGGTCCCCAGGGACTGCCCGCCTATGGTCACCGCCGTGAAGAGGAGCCGTGGGGGAACGGACTTCCGCTGGTCACCGTGGGGTTGGGCGACGACCGCAGTCGTCGCGGGGCTCAGCGGAGCCTGGGCCTACCACCGCGCCGGCGCTGCGTGGGCGGACGTGGCGCGCGACCTGTCGGTGGGCTGGTCCTACGCGGGTGCCGGGCTGATCGCATGGTGGCGGCGACCGGCCAACCGCACCGGGCGCATCATGCTGGCCGAAGGAATCACCTGGTTCCTCGGCAACCTCCAAGGCACCGGCATCCCACCGCTGTTCACCCTCGGCGTGTGGGGCGAGGCGCTGAACCTGGCCGTCCTGGCGCACCTTCTGCTCGCCTTCCCGGAAGGACGGCTCGCCACGGTCTATGACCGGGCCGTGGTGGGAAGCGGCTACGCACTGGTGGCCTTCGGCGGACTGGTCCGGGTGACGCTGTACGACCCGTCGGTCCACAAAGACGCCACCTACCTCTCCTGCCGGGACTGCCGACCGGACCTCAACCTCCTGCTGGCCCACACGGAGCCGGGCTGGTTCGACGCGGTGGATCTGGGCTACCGCTGGGCGGGGGCGATGCTGACCGTTCTGTGCCTCGGGGCGCTGGTCCGTCGCTGGCGGATCAGCTGCCCGGCGCGGCGTCACGTCCTCATGCCCGCGTGGGTCGCGGTCGCCATCGCCGTGGCTTTCGTCGGCTGGGAGATCATCCACCTGCTCGCCCCCGAGGCCATGGACACCGCCGACGCGGTGCTGACCTGGCCGTCGGACGCGAGCGAGGTCCTGGTGCCGATCGCGTTCCTGATCAGTCTGCTGCGCATGCGACTGCGCCGCGCCTACATCGGCAATCTCGTCATCGAGGTGGGCGCGGACCCGACCCCCAAGCGGCTGCAGGACACGCTGGCACGACTGCTCGGCGACCCGTCGCTGCGTCTCGGCCTGCGATCACCTCAGATCGGAGGGCGGAGCGGAGGCGGGGAACCGTTGTACGTCGACCCGGACGGGCAGCCACTCGTGCTGCCACGCCCGGGAAGCGGGGCGAGCACCACCGTCATCGACGAGTCCGCGGGAACACCCACGGTCGTCCTCGTGCATGACACGGCGCTGGAGGAGGACGGGAAGCTGCTGCTCGCCGTCAGCTGCTCCGTACGCATGTGTCTGCGGTCCGCCGCGCCGGAGACCACGGGCATCGGCCCCCGGCTCCTGCAAGCCGCGGACGAGGAGCGCCGGCGGCTGGAACGCGACCTCCACGACGGTGCGCAGACCCGGCTGGTCCTCGCCCTGATGACACTGCGCAGGCTCGATGCCGGGCTGTCCCGCGGCGGCGAACGGGCCCCCGACCCGGCGCTGCGCCGCACGGTGGCGGAGGCCGACCAGGCGGTGCGGCAGGCACTGGACGAACTGCGCGACCTCGCCCGTGGCATCCACCCCGCCGTCCTCACCCGCGACGGCCTCGCGGCAGCGGTCCGAACGCTCGCACAGCAGGCGCACATTCCGGTGCTCGTCATGGTGGACCCGGGACGCTTCTCCTCGCTGACGGAGTCCACGGCCTACTTCGTCATCTGCGAGGCGCTGTCCAACGCGATGAAGTACTCGCAGGCCACCGCGGTCAGCGTGGCCGGACGACGCGAGACCTCCGAGAGAGGGGACCGGCTGGTGATCGAGGTCGTCGACGACGGGATCGGCGGCGCCGATCCGGCCGGCGGATCCGGCCTGTGCGGACTCGCCGACCGCGTCGCGGCCACCGGCGGCACCTTGCAGGTGACCAGTCCACCCGGAAACGGGACGCGGCTACGGGCGGAGCTGCCATGCGCGTGATCGTGGCCGAGGACTCCGTGCTGCTGCGCGAAGGGCTTGTACGACTGCTGCGGGAGGCGGGCTTGGAGGTCGTCGCCCAGGCCGGCGACGCCGACAACCTCCTCGCCCTGGTGTCCGAACTACGTCCGCACGCCGCTGTCATCGACATCCGGATGCCCCCCACCCACACCGACGAGGGCATCCGAGCGGCCGCCGCCATCCGCTCCCGTCACCCGGGGACGGCCGTGCTGCTCCTCTCCCAGTACGTGGAGACCGGAAGCGCCCTGAAGGCCCTGTCCCGTGACACAGCGGGCTTCGGCTATCTCCTCAAGGACCGGGTATCCGACACGCACGAGCTTGTCGACGCACTCGAACGGCTGACGAACGGCGAGTCCTGCATCGACCCGGAGGTCATCCGCCGACTCCTCGAACGACGGCGCCCGGCGAGCGCCCTGGAGACGCTCACGCGGCGTGAGCGGGAGGTGCTCGCGCTCATGGCGGAAGGCCGCTCCAACGAATCGATCACCCGGCGTCTGGGGGTGGGCGGTAAGACCGTCGAGACGCACGTACGTAACATCTTCACCAAACTGGGTCTGGAACCCGACCTCGAGGGCCACCGCCGCGTACTGGCCGTGCTCGCCTATCTGGAGGCGTGACGCCAAGGCGCGCTGCAAAGTCCCAGTCGATCCACCCTGCCCGATCGTTGGCTGGAACTTCGATCAACTTGTCCTGACACTTGATCCGCCCCGGCACAACTCCGTCGGATGATCTACCACACCTGGCCGTGGCCACGCGATTCGACAAGCGCGCCTACGTCTTCCATGGCACTGTCACCGCGGCTTCGATCCGACTTTGGCTCAAGCCGTGATCACTTGGCCTTCGTGACAAGATCTGGGCGTGACGACGTTGTTCCTGACGGTAGGCCTGCCCGGGGCCGGAAAGACCACGAGAGCTCGACAACTGGCCGAGGAGCACAGCGCGCTGCGGCTGACGCCGGATGAGTGGATGCTCCCGCTGTTCGGTGATCCGCAGCCGGCCGGGAAGCGCGATGTGCTGGAAGGACGGCTGCTCTGGCTGGGGCTGGAGGCGCTGAAGCTGGGAACGAACGTGGTGCTGGATTTCGGCTGCTGGTCTCGTGACGAGAGGTCCGCGATCCGCTGGTTGGCGATGTCTGTGGGCGCGTCCTGTCACCTGGTGTACGTGCCGGTGGACCATGAGACCCAACGCGCTCGGATCGCCCATCGCCGGTCGACCACCCCTGATCAGACCTTCGCGATGAGCGAGACGGACCTCGTGCGCTGGAGGACGCTGTTCGAGGAGCCCGACGCCACGGAACTCGCTGGACATGAGGCAGGAGGTCCGCCTCCCGGGTGGTCAGGATGGCTGGAGTGGGCCGCCGCTCGGTGGCCATCACTCGCGTGACTGTCGGCCGGCCTTGGTGCCGCCGAGTAACGCACCGTGCCAGGAGCGCCGGGCCCGGAAATACCCGGGCGGAAGCGGGCCGTTGATCATTCAGGCACCGGTCTGACGACGGAGCCAGGAGTCACGTCCGAGAGAACGGAGCATCCGGCGTGGACGTCTTCATCATCGGCATCACCGGCGGTATCGGTGGCCTGCTCGCGCAGAAGCTGCGCACTCGGGGAGACGCCGTGCACGGGCTCGTTCGCCGGGACGATCAGCGGGCTGACCTCACAACGCGAGGCGTCAACGCACGAGTCGGCGAGCTGTCCAGCATGACGGTGGAACAACTGGCGGCAGCATTCGGTGACGTCGACGTGATCGTCTTCAGCGCCGGATCGAATGGCGGCAGCCGGGAGGTCACGACGGCGATCGACGGCGATGGGGTCGTCAAAGCGATCGAAGCGGCACGCGTCGCCGGTGTGGAGCGCTTCGCGCTGGTCTCGGTGCTCCCGGAATCATGGCGGGAACGCGACCTCGGAGAGGAGGTCGAGTACTACTTCGCCGTGAAGAAGGCCGCGGACGTCGCGCTCAGCCGCAGCGATCTGAATTGGCTGATCCTCCGTCCGTCACTGCTTCTCGACGGCCCGGGAACCGGCACCGTATCCCTCGGTCCGGCAGAGCTCCACGGTGAGATCACTCGCGACGACGTCGCCGCCACCCTGGCCGAACTGCTCCACGAGCCCCGGATCGGCCGGCAGATCCTCGAACTCAACTCAGGGTCGACACCCATCGACGAAGCGGTCCGAGCGAACGTCCGCTCGTGACCAACCGCCGCCGCGGCGGCCGGCATCCTGCGCCCCTCTCCGGACCGGTCGCGCAGGGTAGAGCTGACCGCTGACAAAGTCCTGTTCGATGCGCGGTTCAGCCCGGCTGGTTCAAGGCCGCCATCGAGGGCCTGGCGGTGTGAAACGCGGTGAGAAGAGCACCGTAGACGGCTGAGGAGGCTGCCCGTCTCACGTAGCCGGCGACATCCGGCGGCCATGCGTCACTCTCTTGGTGAATGAGCAGGGAAACTGCCCCGTGGACGCCGGCACACAGCAATCTGGTGGTCCCGGTTTTGCTCTCCATCGGCACTCCGGCATCCAGGCAGGCCGCCACCTTCTCGCGAAAATAGCGAAAGCACGCGTCTTCGTTCTGACGGCTGGCTTCTGTGGCCGTGCCGGACATCACCAGTCTGTATGGGGATGGGTGGCGAAGTCCAAAGGAGATATAGGCGACGCAGGTTTCGTAGAGCGCCGTCACCGGATCGGAGACCTCCCGGGAAACCACTTCCAACTCGCTGAACAATGACCCCCATACGCGCAGGCACGTCGCATGGACGAGTTCCGCCTTCGAGGCGAAGTGGAGGTAGACGGCTGGGGGAGTGACTCCCGCCCGTGCCGCTACCGCACGAATCGTAAGAGCGTCGGCGCCACCGTCTTCGAGTAGCTGATCGGCGATGTCGAGGAACTGGTCCCGGAGTACGCCGCCTTGGCCCTTCCTGGCACGAACTCGGGAGCCGGTCACGGCTGTGATCCAGCCCTTGGCCTGACGGTCGTGACCACCTGGGTCACCCGGGCGCACAGTTCACCGCCGGCGTCATGAACGTCGACCTCGACGACGGTGTTGCGCCCCACCCGCAAGGGGACGGCTGTGGCGACGACGTCTGTGTGTGCCGGCCGCAGGAAGTACGTGGACGACTCCACGGTGGCCGGTGCGGCGCCGGTCGGCCCGTTGAGAGCGGCGCAAACGGCAGCGCAGACGTCGGCGAGTCCCATCAACGCGCCTCCGTGCAGGCCACCGCCCACCGTGGAAAGAGAGTGATCGTGCGCCAGCGTGGCGCGAACGCTGACTGCCGAGATCTCGTCGAACACGACTCCGAGCGTCTTGGCGTACGGGGCGAGCGCGTAGACCTCTTCGGCATCAAGTGTGAGCACCCGGCTACTCCGATCGAAGCTGATGGTTAACGGCGTTAACTTAACGTCGTTAACCCATGCGGTCAACGAGTTGCCTCGATGACCTTCCACGACACGACACGACGCGCCGGCCGCTGAGGAGGGCCAGGGCGGTGGCCGAGTCCCCGCGCACGGCACTCGGACTGGTACGGCCCGCGATCACGGTCACCGGCTTCCTGGGTTCCCTGCTGGTGCTCCGCACCACGTCCTCCCGGGGCAGAGTGGCCCGTCCCAGCACCGTCGCGAGCGTGCTGGCGGCAGCATGTCGCCGTTCCGGTGCGCGCGAGCCGCGATCTCCCGATACGTCAGCCCGGACCAGGCTTTGAGCGCGCGCATGCGGTCCACGAACGACCGGGCGTCGGAAACGTCGTCGGGGCCGGACAGGTCGCCGGACGTCGCTGCCCGATGGTGGCCACCAGCCGGCCGGCCGCAAGAGACCCACGGCCTCATGGGTGTCCCGGACACCGAGCACCCACGTGACCTGTGCGTTCCGGACTGTGCCGGACGCCCTCGCGGCTGTCCGGCACACCCCCGGACACGTCGCCGACGATCTCGGCGGTGGGCGCTCAGGACGTAGCCGACCGCTCGGGCTCTCGCCCTCAGGGAGCCGAGGGGCCGGGCCAGATGGCCGAGGCGTCGTCGCGGTGGGGGTCGGGCAGCCGGACCGGGCGGACGGCGATGGTGCGTTCGCGTCCTTCCGTGACGGCCGTCCACGGGGCGGGGCTACCGGCGTAGCACAAGGTGGTCAGGGCGAACACGCCGTCGGCGTAGACCTCGACGTATTCCCCGACGGTGAGGATGCGCAGGGTGGCCGCGGAGCTGGGCAGGAGGGTTTCGGCGAGCCGGGTGCCGTCGGGGCCGGTGGCCCAGAGGTTCTTGCCGTCGCAGCCGACGGCAAGGGTGGCGCGGCTGCTGCCCGGGACATCGGTACGCAGGGTGACCTCGACGGGTCCGGACACCGCGATGTCGCCGACCGCGTGCAGGGTCGGTTGGTCCGTCTTCTCATCGAGCCAGGTGTCCAGGCCGGGCCACCATTCGAGGCGGGGTGCCGCATCCGGGGGTGTGACGAGGAGTTTCGGCTGGGCGAGCATGCCGCGGCAGCTCTTGCCGGCATCGGTGAGGCCGACGCGGCGGGGGGTCGTGTGCAGGACCACCCGAGAGCCGTCAGGCGCGGTCGTGACGCGGGGGGCGTAGGCGCCGGACGGCCCGAGGGGGCCGCGGCGGGTCCAAGGCCCGCGCAGGCGTGGGGCGGTCCATGCCTCAAAGCCCTGCGCGGAGCCGATGGAGCCGAGCAGCAGCCAGGTCCCGTCGTCGAGACGTTCGAGGACCGGGCACTCCAGTTCGTTGACGTCGCCAGGGGCGATGAGCGGCGGGTGGACGGTCCAGTGTTCCAGGTCGTCCGAGGTGGCGAGGGCGACACATCCGCTGACCTCGACCGGCAGCGAGGCGTCGCTGGCGCAGACGACCATGATCCAGCCGTCTGACTCGTCGTCGGGTACGACGAAGGGGTCGCGCCAGCCCATGCGTTCGGTGGTGCGGTACCAGCGCGGGTCGGCCTCGACGACCGGCCCCGTGGCGTGGCGGCGCCATCCGGTGCCGTCGAGGCGGTCGGAGTAGGCGAGCCCGACGGCCTGGAGCGGCCAGCCTCCGGGCGTGAGTCCGCGGACACCGGTGTAGAACATGGCGAGCCCGTCACCGTGGGGAAAGGGGTGCATCGTCCACACGGCCTGCTGGTCGAAGCAGCCGGGCAGGCCGGTGCCGAAGGCGGTGCCCTGCGGCTGCCAGTGCACCAGGTCGGTGGAGGTGGCCCGGCCGTAGGAAGTCTCCATCCACAGGTGGTCGAACCGCGCTGTCCACGGACCTTGCAGGTGCAGCACCGTGTGCGTGCCGTCCGCGTGGCTCAGCAGGGCGAAGTCGTTCACACAGAGGCCGGGCGGGGCGTAACGCATGGATGACTCCTGTGGCTCTCGGTAGACAAACGCGTGCGCTGAATCGCTGTCATATCTGCGCTGATGGGAAAGCATTGCAAGTAAATATGAACGCAAACGCTTGCGCAACCAAGGGTGTGGGTTTACGGTCTGGTCACTCGCGGATCACACGGATGTGAACCGGATCGGAGGGACCTACTGTGACGGCCAGCATCACCGACGTCGCCCGTGCTGTCGGGGTCTCGGCGTCCACCGTGTCCCGCGCGCTGCGCGGCCGACCGGGGGTGTCGGACGAGGTGCGGGAGCAGATCGCGGCCGCAGCCGCCTCGCTCGGCTACACCGCGTCGCGTTCGGCGTCCAGCCTGGCCAGCGGTCGCACGCTCACCATCGGCGTCGTCGCCCCGTTCGTGGGCCGCTGGTTCTTCGGCACGGTGCTGGATGCGGCTGAGGACATGTTCGGTGCGGCCGGGTACGACGTACTGCTGTACAACCTCGGCTCCCCTGAGGCACGCAAACGCTTCTTCACCAAGATGCCGGTACGCAAACGCGTGGACGCGGTGCTCTCGCTGCTGGTCCTCGACGAGGACGAGGCCGACGCGCTGAGGTCACTCGGGGTGCCGCTTGCCACCTTCTGGACCGCGCCCAGACCCGGCTTCACGGTCGTGGGCATCGACGATCGAGCCGCCGCGCAGAGCGCCGTGCGGCATCTGGTGAACCTCGGCCACCGCAGGATCGGCATGATCGGCGGAACCAGCGGACCACTGCACTGGACCACCCCGGTCGAGCGACGCCAGGGCTACCTGGACGTCCTGGCGGACGCCGGGATACCGCACGATCCGGCCCTGGAGACGGACGGCGGCTACACGGTCGAGGGCGGCGAGCGCGCCATGACCGAACTGCTGGCCGCTCCCCGCCCGCCGACGGCGGTGTTCGCCCAGTCCGACGAGATGGCCATGGGTGCCCTCCGTGCCCTGCGGCTGCACCGGTTGAAGGCGCCGGACGACGTGTCCGTCATCGGCTTCGACGACCACGAACTGGCCGAGGTGCTCGGGCTGACCACCATCGCCCAGCCGGTCGCGGGCCAGGGTACGGAAGCCGCCCGGCTGTTGCTGCGGCAGTTGGAGGAGCCGGACGCCGCCTCACCCGGGCATGTCCAGGTACCCACCCGCCTGATCCTGCGCGACACCACCGCACCACCACACCCGCGCGGACCGCAGTAACCGTCCCGGAGCCCCACGCCCCGAGCCCCCACATCCCAAGACCCGGAAGCACTTCAGCGCCCAGAACCCCCGCAGCAGCACCGACCCTCGCACGGAGGCACCAACCCATGAACGCCGGAAACCGAAGGTACCGTCACGCGGCCTGTACGGGCCTTGCCCTCACCCTGCCTCTGGCGGCACTCGCCGCCTGCGGCGGGGGTGGCAGCGGCACCGACACCGCCGCCGAGGCGGGCAGCGGCACGGGCACCATCAGTGTCTGGGCCCACCAGGGTCAGCAGAGCGAGGACAGCGCGTTGCAGTCCGCGGTGAAGTCCTTCAACTCCTCGCAGAGCAAGGTCAAGGTTGAGCTGAAGCTGATACCCGCCGACGACTACACCAAGACCATCACCGCCACGGACGCCACCAAGCTGCCGGACGTGATGGAGTTCGACGGCCCGACCATGGCCAACTTCGTCTACAACAAGAAGCTCGCGCCGATCGACGGCTACGTGTCCGCCAAGACACTGGACAATGCCACCGGCGCGATCAAGGCGCAGGGCGAAATAGGCGGCAAGCACTACGGCCTGGGCATGTACGACTCGGGCCTCGGAATCTACGGAAACAGGAAGCTGCTGGACGCGGCCGGAGTGAAGTACCCGAAAGGCCTCTCCGACGACTGGACGGCCGCTCAGTTCACCTCCGCACTCAAGGCGCTGAAGGCCAAGGACTCCGATGGCAAGACCCTCGACCTCCAGGAGGGCAACGGCTTCGCGACCGAGTGGGGCACCTACGGCTTCGCGCCGATCGTCTGGTCCGCCGGAGGCTCCCTGCTCAAGGACGGCAAGGCCGAAGGCGCCCTCGACACCCCGGCCGTGGACTCGGCCCTGAAGACCTTCCAGTCCTGGAAGCCCTACGTCGACCCCAACACCGACGGCAACGCCTTCGCCAAGGGCCGCGTCGCGCTCAGCTGGGTCGGCCACTGGATGTACCCCGCCTACAGCCAGGCCCTCGGGGACGACCTCGTCGTCCTTCCGCTGCCCGACTTCGGCAACGGCCCCAAGACCGGCCAGGGTTCCTGGGCCTGGGGCATCGGCGCCAACACCAAGAACGCCAAAGCGGCCGGCACGTTCCTCGACACCCTCCTGAACGACACCAACGTCACCGCCATGACGACCGCCAACGGGGCGGTGCCCGCCACCAAGACCGCACTCGCCAAGAGCGACCTCTACAAGCAGGGCGGCCCGCTCCAGCTCTTCGCCGACCAGATCGCCAAGCCCTGCGGTGACAGCGACATCACCAAGTCCTGCGTCGCCGTCACCCGCCCCGTGACCGCCGGATACCCCACCGTCACCGCGAAGTTCAGCGAGGCCCTGAACTCCGTCTACGGCGGCGCCGACCCCAAGAGCGCCCTGGACAAGGCCGCCCGCGCCATCGACCGGGACTACTCCGACAACGCCGGCTACAAGATCCCGTAGGACCATCGGCCGGGGCGGGCCGCCCACCGCGCGCCCGCCCCGCCGGGAACAGGACCCTCCCGTGACATCCGTGGAACCCGCGCCCGCCGTGCCGCCGCCCGGCCCGGAGCAGGACCCCTCCGTGACCTCCGTGAAGCCCGCGCCTTGGAAGCGATCGATGCGATCAACCCGTCCGGGCCGCAAGAACCGCGACTGGCTGCACGGGCTGCTCATGTCCGCCCCGGCCGTGGTCGGACTCATCGTCTTCGTCGGTGTGCCGTTCGGCTACGCCGTGGTGCTCTCCTTCTACAACGTCCGCCTCGGCTCCCCGCTGGAACCCACCTTCTTCGGCCTGGAGCAGTACCGGCGGCTGTTCACCGACCCGGACCTGTCGGGCCCGTTCCTCCGGGCCCTGCTGAACAACCTGACCTTCGCCGTGGTCGTCGTCCCGGTGCAGACGGCCCTGGCACTCGGGCTGGCCATCCTGCTCAACCGCAAGCTCAAGGCCATCGGCCTCTTCCGGTCCCTGTTCTTCATGCCGGTCGTCTTCCCCATGGCGCTGGTCGCCGTGATCTGGCGCCTCATCCTGGCCCGCAGCGACCAGGGCATGCTCAACTCCGCGCTGGACGCGGTGAGTTTCGGCAACTGGGGCGCCTTCGACTGGCTCGGCGACGGCGCCACCGCCATGGCCTCGATCATCGTGCTGTCGATCTGGCAGGGCGTCGGATTCCAGATGGTCATCCTCCTGGCCGGCCTCCAGCAGATCCCGGGGGAGCTCTACGAGGCCGCCGCACTCGACCGCGCCTCCCGCTGGCAGCAGTTCCGCCACGTCACCCTGCCCGGCATCCACGGCACCCTCGTCTTCGTCGCCATGCTCACCTCGGTCCTCTCCTTCCGGGTCTTCGACCAGGTGTACGTCCTCGTCCGCGGCGGCGGCCTGGACGAGGACGCCACCCGCACCGTGATGTACCAGGCCGTCACCACCGCCTTCGACCAGAACAACATCGGCCAGGCGTCCGCGATCACCGTCGTCTTCTTCCTGATCGTCGTCGTCCTGACGCTCATCCAGCGCCGCGTCGTCCGGCCCGGAAACGAGGACTGACCCATGGGCACCACCCCAACGCCCCTGCGCCGCTTCATGGACTACGCCGTACTCAGCGTGCTGGCCTTCGTCTTCTTGCTGCCCGTGATCTACCTGTTCCTCGGCAGTCTCAAGCCGTCGGACGAGGTTCTCGACGGCCTGACCGGCTTCCTCCCCACCCACCTGTCCTTCGACAACTACTCCGCCGTCCTCGACAGCCTCGACTCCGACAGCACCGGCTACTTCTGGCGCTTCATGGGCGTCTCACTGCTGCTGGCATTCGTCGTCGTCACCGGCGGTCTGTTCGTCAACTCGATGGCCGCCTACGGGCTGTCCCGGCTGAAGTGGCGGGGGCGGAACGCCGTCTTCACGCTCATCCTGCTGCTGATGCTGGTCCCGTTCGAGTCGGTGGCGGTGCCGCTCTTCTACATGTTCAACGACCAGCGCAACACCCTGCCCATCCTGGCGCTGCCGTTCATCGCCAACGCCTTCTCGGTCTACCAGTTCCACACCTTCTTCCGCTCGATCCCGCCGAGCATCGAAGAAGCCGCCCGCATCGACGGCGCGGGCCCCTGGCGCACCTTCTTCGCGATCATCGTCCCCATGTCGAAGCCGGCCTTCGCCTCCGTGGCGATCCTGACCTTCCTCATCCAGTGGGGCTCGTTCCTGTGGCCGGTGCTCATGGTCTCCGACCCGTCGGTACGTCCACTGCCGCTGGAGATGAGCGTCTTCCAGGGCCAGGAGCCCCCGGACTGGGGCCAGATCCTCGCCTTCGGCGTCCTCTTGGTCCTGCCCGTCCTGGTGGTCTTCGCCTTCTTCCAGCGGTGGTTCGTCCAAGGTGTCGCCAGCTCCGCCGTCAAGGGCTGAACGCGGGTCTCGACGGGCGGAATCAGTTTCCGGTGCCGAGGCCTGACATGAACGCGGACGGGTAGCGGTCGCCGCGCGCCGAGCCCGGCGGCACCGCCTTCCCGATCTTGGCGAGGTCGTCCGCGGTGAGAGCCAGCTCCACCGCGGGCAGCGCCTCGGCCAGCCGCTGGCGGGTGCGAGCGCCGATCAGCGGCACGATGTCGTCGCCCTGTGCGGCCACCCAGGCGATGGCCAGTTGAGCGACCGTACACCCCTTCGCGTCGGCGACCCGGCGCAGTGCTTCCACGAGGGCGAGGTTGTGTTCCACGTTCCCGCTGGAGAAGCGCGGGCTGAAGCCGCGGCTGTCGCCGGGGCCGGCGGTACGGCCGACGGACCAGTGCCCGGAGATCAGGCCGCGGCTGAGGACTCCGTACGCGGTCAGGCCGATGCCGAGCTCCCTCAGCGCCGGCAGGATGTCCGCCTCCACGGCGCGGGAGATCAGCGAGTACTCGATCTGCAGGTCGGCGACCGGGTGCACGGCATGCGCCCGGCGGATCGTCGCCGCGTCGACCTCCGAGAGACCGAGGTACCGGACGTACCCGGCGTCGATCATCTCCTTGACGGCGCCCACCGTCTCCTCGATCGGTACCGCCGGGTCCAGCCGGGCGGGGCGGTAGATGTCGATGTGGTCGGTGCCCAGGCGGGTCAGCGAGTAGGCCAGGAAGTTCTGCACCGCCTCGGGACGGCCGTCCATCCCGCCGAACTCCGGGCCCGGCCCGCGCAGCATGCCGAACTTGACGCTCAACCGGTAGCTGTCCCGGTCCCGGCCGCGCAGCGCTTCGGCGAGCAGCAGCTCGTTGTGGCCCATGGCGTAGAAATCGCCCGTGTCGATCAGCGTGACGCCGGTCTCCAGCGCGGCGTGGACGGTGGCGATACTCTCCGCGCGGTCGGCCTCGCCGTAGGCACCCGACATGCCCATCGCGCCCAGGCCCAGCGCGGAAACGGCCGGGCCGGCGGTGCCCAGGGCTCGTGTCTGCATCGCGTTCTCCTTCGTCGTCGGTCTGCCCCTCACCCTGGCCCCGCGCCGCGACGTACGGGAGCGGAGCGTTCATCCTGGGAGAGACGCTCCCTGGATCGGCCCGGCCGCCGCGAGGACGATGAGGACCATGGGGACCATGCAACGTGACCAGCTCGCCGACTTCCTGCGCCGCCGCCGCGAGGCGATGCGTCCCGCCGAGGTCGGCCTCGCCGACGGCCCCCGCCGCCGCACCTCCGGCCTGCGCCGGGAAGAGGTGGCCACGCTCGCCGGCATGTCAGTGGACTACGTCGTACGCCTCGAGCAGGGCCGCAGCAGCCAGCCCTCGGTCCAGCTGCTCGGGGCGCTGGCCCGGGCGCTGCGCCTCTCCGACGACGAGCGCGACCACCTGTTCCACCTGGCCGGCCACCGGCCCCCACCGGCCGACAAAGTGGCCCGCCTGGCCCGCGCCGGCCTGATCCGCATGCTCGACCTGCTCGGCGACACCCCGGCCCTGGTCCTGTGCGACCTGGGCGAGGTCCTCGCCCAGAACCGGGCCGCCCTCCTGCTCATGGGCAACTACACCGGCTTGTCCGGCGACCGCCGCTACGTCGCTTACCGCTGGTTCACCGACCCCGCGGCCCGCGCCGTCACCCCGCCCGAGGAACAAGAACGCCACGCCCGCCGGCTCGTGGCGGACCTGCGTGCGGCCGCCGGCCGCCGGACCGGCGACGTGGCGGTCGCCGCACTCGTCGACCGGCTGCGGGCCGCGAGCGCCGACTTCCGCCGGATCTGGGCCGAGCACGAGGTGGCGGTCCGGCGTGCCGACCGCAAGACCCTGCTGCATCCGCGGGTCGGCCGCCTGCTGATGGACTGCGAGACCCTGGTCACTCCCGACCAGGGCCAGCAGCTGCTGGTGCTCACCCCGGCGGACGCCGAGAGCCGCGAGCGGCTGGAACTGCTGCGGGTCATCGGTGTCGAGGAATTCCCCACGGGGGCAACGGACCCGACGACACGGTGAAGCGGTCCCGGTGTCGCGGGGAGAAAAGCAATGGACGGGGTGATGCCGGGCTTGTAACTTGCAGTGGACCGCGACACCACCCGAGGAGGTGAGACCCATGAACGCTGTATCGACGTGGGTGCTCCCCCTTCCCGTCACGGCCGGCGACTGACGTAGGTGTCGCCGGGAGCGCCTCGCCAACCAGGCACTCCCGAAAGGCAACACCTATGCGCTCTCCCATGTACGACGTGATCATCGCCGGGTGCGGGCCGACCGGCGCGATGCTGGCCGCCGAACTGCGGCTGCACGATGTGCGGGTACTCGTCCTGGAGAAGGAAACCGAGCCCGCGTCGTTCGTCCGCATCGTCGGTCTGCACATCCGCAGTATCGAGCTGATGGCCATGCGTGGACTGCTCGATCGCCTGCTCCAGCACGGAAGGCGGCGCCCGGCCGCCGGATTCTTCGCCGCCATCGCCAAACCCGCGCCCAGGGACCTGGATTCCGCGCACGCCTATCTGCTGGGCATCCCGCAGCCCGTCATCGTTCACCTGCTCGAAGAGCATGCGATCCAGCTGGGTGCGCAGGTCCGGCGCGGTTGTGCGGTGGCCGGTTTCGAGCAGGACGACGAGGGCGTGACCGTCGAGCTGGCCGACGGCGAACAACTGCGCGCACGCTGTCTCGTCGGCTGTGACGGCGGCCGCAGTACGGTGCGCAAACTGCTCGGCGTCGGCTTCCCCGGCGAGCCCGCGCGGACCGAGACGCTGATGGGCGAGATGGAAATGGGTGTGCCGCAGGAGGAGGTCGCCGCCAAGGTGGCCGAAATCCAGCGGACTGACAAGCGATTCGATCTCAGGCCCTTCGGCGAGGCGGTCTACCGCGTCGTAGTACCCGTCGCGGGAGTCGGCGACCGCGCGGAACCGCCCACCCTCGATGATTTCGCACAACAGCTGCGCGCCATCGCCGGAACCGATTTCGGCGTGCACTCCCCGCGCTGGCTGTCCCGCTTCAACGACGCCACCCGGCTGGCCGAACGTTACCGGGTCGGGCGGGTGCTGCTGGCCGGCGATGCGGCACACATCCATCCACCCGTCGGCGGGCAGGGCCTCAACCTGGGCGTTCAGGACGCCTTCAACCTCGGCTGGAAACTGGCCGCACAGATCCGCGGCTGGGCGCCGGAAACACTGCTGGACAGCTACCAGGCCGAACGCCGTCCGGTCGCCGAGGACGTGCTGGACAACACCCGCGCACAGATGGAACTGCACTCCACCGAACCGGGCCCGCAGGCCGTGCGCCGGCTGCTCACCGAACTGATGGACTTCGACGAGGTGAACCGCTATCTGATCGAGAAGATCACCGCGATCGGCATCCGCTACGACTTCGGCGAAGGCCCCGACCTGCTCGGCCGCCGCCTGCGCGACATCGACGTGAAACAGGGCAACCTCTACCGTCTGCTGCATCGCGGCCGCGGCCTGCTGCTGGACCGCACCGAACGCCTGACCGTCGGCGGCTGGTCCGACCGGGTCGACTACCTCGCGGATCCCACAGCGGCACTCGATGTTCCGTGCGTCCTGCTACGCCCCGACGGCCACGTCGCGTGGATCGGCGACGACCAGCGGGACCTGGACAACCACCTCGCCCGCTGGTTCGGCAAGCCCGCCGACTGATCGGCCTGTAAGGAGGGTCAGGAGAGTCGATGCTCCTGACCGTCCCGGATCGTGTTCGGGCACCGGGGGCGTTCCGCCTCCGGTGGGCCCCCCCCCCCCCCCCCCCCCCCGCGCCCCCCCCCGCCCCCCCCGGGGGCCCGCGGGGGCCCCCGGGGGGCCCGCGGGGGGGGGCGCCCCCGCCCGCCCCAGGGGGGGCCCC
>NZ_JBIBJD010000014.1:0-179754 GCF_042958445.1 Streptomyces sp. NPDC007991 | reverse complement strand
GCGTCATTGGCCTCATAGGTGTACGCCGAGTTGCCCGGAGCGGTGCCACCCGCCGGCGGCGAGATCGGGACGTCCTTGTAGCCGGTGCGGAACTGCAGGGCGCGCTCGGAGGGGGCCTGTTCGGTTCCGTTCACCACCGGGCGCACGGTGTAGTCGGCAAAGTCCTGGGCGCCGGAGTCGAAGTAGTTCGTGGAGCCGGTGATCGGCGAGGAGTTGAGCTTGGTGGCGCCGCGGTAGACGTTGAACGCCACATCGTTCGGGTCGGTGGCCAGCCAGCGCCACGACACCAGGTTCCCACCGCTGGTGTGGACACTGGTGAGTCCCCGGTCGAGGTGCTCCACCTGTCGCGCGGTCGCGGCCTCCGCGGCCTGGGGCAGCACGGTGAGCGCGGAGGCGGCCAGCGCGAAGGCGGCGGCGAGCACGCCTGCCGCACGGCCACCTGAGGCTCGGCGGATTCTTCGTGGACGCGGCCCCGTAGGGGGGCGCGGGTGAGAGTCGGTCACAGTGACCTCCGGTGTGGGGGGTTTACTGAGTGACGTGATCATGACAATCGTCTGTTCTGACGAGTCTCACGTGCGGGAACGTCAGGCCGGGCGTGGAGCGGCTGCTCCTCAGCGCAGGACGGATTCCCACCTGGTGTTGGACCCGGCCGCGTCGGCAGGGAGGCGGTCCCGTGCGGCGGTGTCGCCGTACATGCTCCAGCGGGCCCAGTCGACGACGGTCCTCGGGAAGCGCTGGTCGCTCCAGAAGCTGGTGTGGCTGCCGCCGACGAAGGTGAGGAACGCCTTGGGCCAGGTGATCTCGTTGTACGCCTGCCGGGCCGAGGAGTACTGCGTGGTCGAGTCCCGGTCGCCGTGGACGAACAGGACCTTGGCCGAGACCGAGCTGGACGGGTTGCCCATGTCCACGCAGGACTGGGGGTTGGCGGAGATGATCCGGCGGTCGGGCCAGGAGGTCAGCAGGCCATGGGTGATCATGCCGCCCAGGGAGTGGCCCGAGACGCCGACGCCGATCCCGGTGTTGATGTGCCCGGCCAGCGGACCGCTCGCGTTGAGCGCGAGGGTGTTGGTGATGATCTGCGAGACGTCCTTGGAGGTGTTGCCGTTGTTGACGTCGCTGAAGTTGTGGTTGAAGTGCGGGGCGGGGACGACGAAGCCCGCCGAGGCCAGGGCCCGGATGATGAACAGGGAGTTCTGCGGGCTGCTTCCGTAGCCGTGGGTGAAGTTGTAGACGGGGAAGACGCCATGGGCGACCGGGGCGTTCGTCACCGGGTTGCCGCCGGGGGTGCCGGTGGCGGGGTAGTAGACGTAGGTGGTGCACCGGCGGCTGCCGCGAGTCCAGTCGTACCGGCGCACGCCGACCGCGAACGGCGTGGTCGGTGCGCTCTGCGGCCCGGCGATGGCGCCTGCGTGTCCGGTGCCGAGCAGGGACGCGCCCATGCCCGCCGCTCCGGCCGCGCTCAGGGCCAGGAAGGTGCGCCGTTGCATGCTCATGGATGAACTCCTGTGTGAGTGGGGGTTGCACGTACGGAGCCCGAGGCGGCGAGGAGCGACGATGCGACCCACTCTTCGAGTCACATGACTGTGAACGCTCCCACACCAGGTCGAATAACAGAAAGAGTCACCATCGGGCTCTCATCTGTCAATCGCTGTGACCCAATCCGTCTGAACTCAGGGTCAGGTGATGGGTCTTCAGCCGTGGCTGTGACCGATTCCAGCGCTCATGCCGGCGATCGAGTGGGCACTGATGTCGAGGTGCGGACCGTCCCCGGACCGGGCCGCCACGGAACGGACGTGCTGCTGGGCGGGGTGGGCCAGACCGTCGTACACCGCGACGCACACCTCCCGCGCCCGGGACCGGGGCCAGTCGGCCGGCAGCAGATCGATGGGCAGCAGGGGGTCCAGCACCGGGAAGTGGCGGTAGGTGTTCATCACTTCGGTGCGGGCGCGCACCGCCGCGGCGCCGGTGACGTCACCGGCGCTGATGTGAGGCCGCAGGCCGTTCCACCGCCGGATGAAGATCTCGTACTGTTCGGCGATGCCGGGCAGGTCCCAGGCCTCGATCGGGTTGCGGTTGGCCTCCGTCTCGAGATCCACCTGTCGCGCGCGGAACACGCTCACCGCTCCCAGCGCCAAGTCGGCCAGTTCGGCACGCCCTTTGGGGGTGAGCGGGTGCGGCGACGCCCAGACCGCGTCGTACAGGGGCGCGAACCCCCGCCACCGCAGCGCGGTGCGCAGCGCGCGGCGTCGTGTGCTCTCCTGTTCCGGCACGGAGAAGGCGACCAGCGTCCACCATCCGTCCCATGAGTCGGGCTGCGTGGTGAACGTGGCGATGGAGCCACCGCCGCTCCACAGATCGACAGCGGCCTGACGCGTCAGCCGGTACGAGCTGTACCGCCCCTGCCGGCTGCCCTCCAGCACCCCTCGACGCGCCAGCCTGCTGATGGTCGTACGGGCGGCGCCCGCGGCCACGTCGAACTCCCCCAGCAACGCGACGATGGCCGCCGCCGGCAGCCAGGCCCGGTGCGGAAACGTGTAGTCAGCGATCAAGGTGACCGCCAGGCTCGCCGGTGAACCGCCGGCCTGCCAGCGCGGCAACCGCATCGGACTGGTGCCGTCGCCGGAGAAGATCTCCTCGAGGTGGGACAGGTTCGCCAAGGTCCGCTCCGACGCGTCGAGTAGGGCGGTCCCCACTGTAACGACCGGGTCGGCATCACATACGACACTCAACCATCCGACCGGTCGTGGAACTGTGATACCTGATCGGGCGGATGAAGGCTGCTGTCAGCCGGTCGCGAGGTTCGCGCGGGTACCGATGCGGTCCTGTACCCAGTCGTGGAACTCGCCGATGTGGTGCTCGCTGGGCACCAGGACGCCGCCCTTGGCGTACAGCCGGGAGCTCATCGCGGGCTGGCAGCGCTCACAGGCGTCGAAGTCCTGCCGGTTGACGCGGTCGAACAGCTCGACCGACCGGCTGACGTCGCGGCCGCTTGCCACCACGCCCTTCAGGTACAGCCAGTCGCACTCCACGATCGTGCGGTCGACCGCCACCGGGAACATCCGGTGGAAGATCACGTGGTCGGGGACCAGGTTGACGAACACCTGCGGGCGCACCGTGATCGCGTAGTACCGGCGGTCCTGTTCCTCGGAGACCGTGGGGATACGGTCCAGGCCCTGCGAGCCGTCCACGGTGAAGCCCTGGACGTCCGAGCCGAACTGGGCGCCGTGCCCCACGTAGTACTGCGCCGCGTAGCCGTCGGCGAACTCCGGGAGGACCTCGGTCAGCTCGGGGTGGATGGTCGCGCAGTGGTAGCACTCCATGAAGTTCTCGATGATGAGCTTCCAGTTGGCCTTGACGTCGTAGACGATCCGCCGGCCGACCTCCAGGCTCTCGACGTCGTACCGTTCGACGGACTCCACGTCGCCCAGGCGCGCGACCACGTCCGCGATCACCGACTGCTCGAACGAGGGCGGGTTCTCGGCCAGGCACACCCACACATAGCCCAGCCACTCGCGCACCGCCACGCTCACCAGCCCGTACTCCGTGCGGCCGACGTCCGGCATCTTCGTCAGATTCGGCGCCGCGACGAGCTTGCCGTTCAGGTCGTACGTCCAGGCGTGGTACGGGCACTGGAAGGCTCGCTTGACCTCGCCGGACTCCTGCGTGCACAGCTTCGCTCCCCGGTGCCGGCACACGTTGAAGAAGGCCCGGACGGAGCCGTCCCGCGACCGGGTCAGCAGGATGCTCTCCCGCCCGACGTCCACGGTCCGGAAGGCGCCCGGCTTCGCCAGTTCCGACGCGCGCGCCGCGCAGAACCACATGGCTTCAAATATGCGTTCCTGCTCCAGGCGGAAGATCTCCGGGTCCGTGTAGTGGTCACCGGGGAGGGTCGCGATCAGGCTCTCCGGCAGGCCGGTCGTCGTCATGGTTCACCTCGGAGTGAAGCGCCTCGGGCGGGCGAGCGGTTGCCTCATGTGCAACGTGCTTCTTGCTACGCAACTCACGGTGCAGTCCACCCGGAGCGGTGTCAAGCCCTTGACCGCAGGCCGTCACAGCCAGGACCATGTTGCGTATCAGTCAGCTCGTTGCGTAATGCGCACTTCCCTCTGGGAGGGCTCCGTGTCTCTTGGACCCACAGCCTGCCGCGAGTTCGTCCTCACCCTGTCGTGCCCGGACCGCTCGGGACTCGTCCACGCCGTCACCGGCTTCCTGGTCCGGCACTCCGGGAACATCCAGGAGAGCCAGCAGTTCGACGACCGGCTGCAGGACCGCTTCTTCATGCGGGTGCACTTCGACGTCTCGGACCCGGGCACGTCGCTGGAGGACCTCAAGTCCGGCTTCGCGCAGGTGGCGGAGGCGTACCGGATCTCCTGGCAGCTGTACGAGGCGTCGACGCCGACGCGCACGCTGATCATGGTGTCGAAGTTCGGGCACTGCCTGAACGACCTGCTCTTCCGCCGGCGGACCGGCGCGCTGAACATCGAGGTGCCGGCGATCGTCTCCAACCACCGGGACTTCGAACCGCTCGCCGAGAGCTACGGGATCCCCTTCCACCACGTGCCCGTCACCCGGGAGACGAAGCCCGACGCGGAGGCGCGGCTGATGGAGCTCGTCGACGAGCTGGACATCGACCTGGTGGTCCTCGCCCGCTACATGCAGATCCTGTCGAACGACCTGTGCAAGCAGCTCGAAGGCCGGGCGATCAACATCCACCACTCGTTCCTGCCGAGCTTCAAGGGCGCCCGCCCCTATGTCCAGGCGTACGAGCGCGGCGTCAAGCTCGTCGGAGCGACGGCCCACTACGTCACCCCGGACCTCGACGAGGGTCCCATCATCGAGCAGGACGTCATCCGCGTGAACCACTCACAGGGGCCCGACAGTATGGTGGCCCTGGGGCGCGACGTCGAGGCGCAGGTCCTGGCGCGGGCGGTGCAATGGCACACTCAGAGCCGCGTCATGGTCAACGGCAACCGTACGGTCGTCTTCCGTTGAGGAATCCGCCGAGGGGCCCGTTGAGAAAAATGGCGTCCACCCCCTCACGCGTGTTGCCTATTCCACCTAGAGTTTCGCCATGAGCAACCTCGGCGCTGAGACCGCAGGCGCTCCCAGTGGCGGAGTGCAATCCGTTGACCGTGCCGTCGCCGTGCTGGAGATCCTCGCCCAGCACGGGGAGGCGGGTGTGAGTGAGGTGGCCGCGGCGATCGACGTCCACAAGTCCACCGCTTTCCGTCTGCTCGGCGCGCTGGAAGCGCATGGAATGGTCGAGCAGGAGAGCGAACGGGGAAAGTACCGTCTCGGCTTCGGCGTCGTGCGCCTGGCCGGCGCCGTGACGGGCCGTATCGCCGTCACCCGGCACGGGCGCGGAATCTGTGAGCGTCTCGTCGACGATGTGGGCGAGACGATGAACATAGCCGTGCTCGAGTCCCACCACGCGATCAACCTCTACCAGGTGCGCGGCTCCTCGGCCATCGCCGCGCAGAACTGGGTGGGACGGCTGACGCCGCTGCACTGCACGTCGAGCGGCAAGGTCCTCCTGGCCCACCTCACCCGCGAGGAACGCGACGAACTCCTCGCCGAGGCCGGCCTCCCTCGTCTGACACCGCGCACGGTGACCTCCAGGAAGAAACTGGAGGCGGACCTGTCCGAAGCCCGTGAGCAGGGCTATGCCATCACGCTGGAGGAATACGAGGAGGGCCTCAACGCCCTCTCCGTCCCCGTGCGTTCGCCGGACGGCGAGGTCGTCGCCGCCCTCAGCGCGTCGGGGCCGGCCTTCCGGCTCACCGTGGAGCGGATGCATGAACTCGCGCCGCTGCTGCTCGCGGGGGCGGACGAGCTCAGCCGCCGTCTCGCCGCCCATGCGGACTGAGGTGCACGACCACCGCAGAACCGGCCTCTCATGACACGCGGCGGCCGGTGATCCTGACACCGGATCACCGGCCGCCGCTTCTCGCTGCCGGCGTCAGCCCGTCCACTCCACGGCCGCGTCCAGCAGCCAGTCCGTCAGGTAGCCGGCGAAGGACGACCGGACCAGCACCCAGAACCCGGCCCTGGGCTCGTCACGGGCGACCAGGACGACCTGGGCGCGGGCCAGGTTCGTCTGGGCGCAGCGCCCCGGGCCGAAGACCCGCGGGTGAAGATCGAGCGAGCAGCCGTGCGCCAGCAGGTCGCGGGCCCGGGGGCCGGCGACGAGGAGCGTCGTGCGCTGGGCCGAGACATCGATGACGGACACGGGTTCGTCGCCCGCGGCCTCACGGATCCGGCTCTCCAGGTCCTGCCCGCTGCCCCGCGGGCCCACGACGAGCCACTCGTCGGGCCCGAGCCACAGCGCGGTCAGCTCCCCGGCGCGGACGACGGTGCCGGGTTCGACGGGGAGTTGGAGGCCCAGCGCCAGTCCCACGGCGTCCACCGCCGCTCCCTTGGGGTCGAGGCGCACATCGATCTGGGCCAGGAAGGGCAGTTCCGCCAGCCGGATCGCGCCGCCGGAGGCGCGGGTCGCGGTGGCCAGCCGGCCGGCGGCATGCGACAGGGGGCTGCGGAGCGGGGTGGTAACGGCGGTGTCAGCCATCGCGGCGGGCTCCCTCGGGGTCGTAGAGGACGGGGCTCGCGACGGTCACCGGGACCAGCCGGTCGCCCACGGGGGCGTAGAGGCGCTCACCGATGCGGTCCCGGCCGCCCTTGACGAGCGCGAGGGCGAAGGTCCGGCCGAGGGCCGCGCTGCGGTAACTGGACGTGACGTGGCCGAGCATCGGGACGGGCGGCGCGGGCAGCACACTGCCGGCGACCAGGTGGGTGCCTTCGGGGAGGAACGTGCCCGGGTCGTCCGGAAGCAGCCCGACCAGGTGTTTGCGGTCGGGGCGGGCGGTGTCGGCACGGGCGAAGGAACGCTTGCCGATGAAGTCCTTCTTCTTCTTGGACACCGCCCAGCTCATACCGAGGTCCTGCGGCGTCACCGTGCCGTCGGTGTCCTGGCCGACGATCGGATAGCCCTTCTCCGCACGCAGGACGTGCATCGTCTCCGTGCCGTACGGGGTGATGCCGTACGGGGCGCCGGCCTCGTACAGCGCCTCCCACAGGGCGAGGGCCTCCCATGGTGACACGTTGATCTCATAGGCGAGTTCGCCGGAGAAACTGATCCGGCACACCCGCGCGTCGATGCCGGCGACGGTCGTCTCACGCCACGCCATGAACGGGAAGTCCTCGGCCGCTACGGCGAGTCGGGGGGCGAGCGAGCCCAGGACCTCGCGCGAGCGCGGGCCGACCAGGGCGACGGTGGCCCACTGCTCGGTCACCGACGTGCAGTGGACGCGCAGTTCGGGCCATTCCGTCTGGAGCCACTCCTCCATCCAGTCCAGCACGGCGGCGGCGTTGCCCGTCGTGGTGGTGACCAGATAGCGGTCCTGGTCGAGGCGGATCACCGTGCCGTCGTCGAAGACCATCCCGTCCGGGCGGCACATCACGCCGTAGCGGATCATGCCGACCTTCAGGGTGCTCATCATGTTGGTGTAGAGCAGGTCGAGGAAGACACCGGCGTCCGGGCCCTGGACGTCGATCTTGCCGAGGGTGGAGGCGTCCATGAAGGCGACGCCCTCCCGGGCGGCGGCGCACTCGCGCAGTACGGCCGTCTCCATGTCCTCGCCGTCCTGAGGGTAGTACCAGGGCCGCTTCCACTGGCCGACGTTCTCGAACAGGGCGCCGTGCGCGACATGCCACGCGTGCAGGGCGGTGGTGCGGACCGGGTCGAGCAGGGCACCGCGGTGCCGGCCGGCGAGAGCGGCGAAGGAGACCGGGGTGTACGGCGGCCGGAAGGTGGTTGTGCCGAGCGCGGAGATGTCCACACCGAGCAGTTCGGCGACGACGCCACTGGCCAGGACGCCGGAGGTCTTGCCCTGGTCGTTCGCCGTGCCGGCCGTGGTGTAGCGCTTGGTGTGCTCGACGGAGCGCAGGCCGGCACCCGTCGCCCGCGCCAGATCGTCGACGGTGACGTCGCGTTGCAGGTCGACGAAGCGCGGGGCGCCGTCCCGGCCCGGGACGGCGAAGACCGGCATGGGCGGCGTCTGCGGCATGCCGGCCACCTGGGGCAGGTGGGCCTCTTCCGGGGTGTAGCCCTCGGCCTCGATCGCGCGGGCTCCGGCGGCGGCCCCTTGGGCGAGAACTCGGGCCAGGTCGAAGACGCCGTTCGCACCGCCCGCGACCTCGACCGCCTGGCGGCAGGTGTCGGGGACGAAGGTGCCGAGTTCCGCGTCGTGGCGGAGCTTGCCTCCCGCCTGGCTGAACAGGTGCGCGACCGGGTTCCAGCCGCCGGAGACCAGGAGCAGGTCGGCCGCGAACCGGCGTCGGCCTGTTGTCTCTCCGTACGGCGCGACGGCCACGGCCGTGAGACGGGGAGCGCCTTCCGTGCCGGTGACGGCGTGGCCCGCCAGCACCTCGATGCCGGCCTGCCGGGCACGCTGCGCCCACTCCCCCGGCTCGACGCGGGTGTCGACGACGGCTTCGACGGCCATGCCCGCCGCGGCGAGGTCCAGGGCCGCCGGGTAGGCGCTGTCGTTGGTGGTGAAGACGACCGCGTGACGGCCGGGCAGGACGCCGTACTTGTTCAGGTGGGCGCGGGCCGAGGCGGCCAGCATCACGCCGGGGCGGTCGTTGTCCGCGAAGGCCAGGGAGCGTTCGTGCGCGCCGGTGGCGAGGACGACCCGTCGGGCGCGGATGCGCCAGACGCGTTCGCGGGAGACCCTGGCCGGGGCCTCGGCGCCGAGGTGGTTGGTGCGGCGCTCCACGGCGAGGAGGTGGTTGTCGTCGTAGTAGCCGAAGACGGTGGTGCGACGCAGGACGCGCACGTCGGGGGCCGCGTCGAGTCGGGCGGTCGTGTCGGTCACCCAGTCGAGGTGCTCGCCGGTGCCGAGGAGGCTGCCGCCGGGTTCGGGCTGGTCGTCGGCGAGGATGACGCGGGCACCTGAGCGGGCGGCGGCTGCCGCTGTGGCGAGGCCGGCCGGGCCCGCGCCGACGACCAGGAGGTCGCAGTGGGCGTGTACGGCGTCGTAGCGGGCCGGGTCCGGGGCGGTGGCGAGGCGGCCCTGGCCGGGGAGGCCGGTCGCGACGAGGCCGTCGTACAGCTCGACGGTGGTGGCGGGGAGCATGGGCTCGGGGAACGGGGCCTCGATCTGTACGACCGCGTTGGGTTCCTCGGCGCCGGCCGAGAAGATGCCGCGGGGGCGGCCCAGTTTGATGCTGGTGCCGGTCTGGATGACGCCGTTGGCGAGGAGGGCGGAGGCGAGGGTGTCGCCCTGGTAGCCCTGGTATTCGGTGCCGTCGAACGTGAAGGTGATCGGGGTGTCGCGGTGGATTCGGCCGCGGGTGGGGTGGCGGAACGGCTGGGTTGTCTCGCCCCCGCCGCCCCTACCCGTCCCATCCCCCAGGGGCTCCGCCCCTTCGACCCCACTGGAGGCTACGCCCCCAGACCCCCGCGAGCGCTCCGCCCCCTGCACCCCGACCGGGGCTGCGGGCCCAGACCCGGACCCCCGCGGGGACTCCTCCCCCCGCACCCCCACCGGCACTGCGGGCCCAGACCTCTGCGAAGCCTCCGCCTCCCGCACCCCCACCGGGGCTGCCGTCCCGGGCCCCGCTTCGGCCTGAACGGCCTCGTCCTCAAGCGCCGGGCGGGCTGGACGTACCTGGCTTGACTCGAAGGTGGCCGGGCGCTCCTCCCCCGCCCGGTACACCGTCAGGATCTCGTTCGTGGACGTGTCCCGGACCGCGTTGAACCAGCGGCGGCAGCCTGCCGCGTGGGTCCAGCGTTCGGCGAAGGGGCCCCTGGGGTTGTCGCGGAAGAAGAGGTAGCGGGCCCACTCCTCGTCCGAGAGGGAGGACGGGTCCTGCGGGTACGGCACATGGGCCTGGCCGCCGTAGTGGAACTCGGCCTCGTCGCGGGGCCCGCACCACGGGCAGGGGATCAGCAGCATGGGTCGGACTCCCTGATGGTCCTAGTGGGCCACCGCGGCCGCGCCGTGCTCGTCGACGAGCGCGCCGGTGGTGAAACGGTCGAGCGAGAAGGGGGCGTTCAGCGGATGCGGTGTGTCGTGGGCGATGGTGTGGGCGTAGACCCAGCCGACGCCCGGGGTGGCCTTGAAGCCGCCGGTTCCCCAGCCGCAGTTGAGGTAGAGGTTGTCCACGGGGCTGAGGCCGATGATCGGGGAGGCGTCGGGGCTGACGTCGACGATGCCGCCCCAGGTGCGCAGGACGTGGGCCCGGGCGAAGACGGGGAAGAGCTCCAGGGCCGCCGACATCTGCTCTTCGATGATGTGGAAGGCGCCGCGCTGGGTGTAGGAGTTGTACGCGTCGATGCCCGCTCCCATGACCAGTTCACCCTTGTGGGCCTGGCTGACGTACACGTGGACCGCGTTGGACATGACGACCGTCGGGTGGACGGGTTCGAGCAGCTCCGACACGAGTGCCTGCAAGGGGTGGCTCTGGAGGGGGAGTTCGATGCCCGCCATGGCCGCGAGCACCGAGGTGTGACCCGCCGAGCAGAGCGCGACCTTGCCCGCCGCGATCGGGCCGCGGGTGGTCTGTACCCCCACCACCCGGTTGCCGACGACGTCGAGGCCGGTCACCTCGCAGTTCTGGATGATGTCGATCCCGGCGGCATCGGCGGAGCGGGCCAGGCCCCACGCCACGTGGTCGTGCTTGGCGATGCCCGCGCGCGGCTGGTAGGTCGCGCCCAGGACCGGATAGCGCACGTCCGGGGAGATGTTGACGATCGGGCAGACGTCCTTGACGCCGTCCGCGTCGAGCCACTCGGCGTCCACGCCGTTGAGGCGGTTGGCCTCGACGCGGCGCACACTGTCGCGGACGTCCTGGAGGCTGTGGGCGAGGTTCAGCACGCCGCGCTGGGAAAAGAGGATCGGGTAGTCGAGCTCCTCGGCGAGGCCCTCCCACAGTTTGAGCGCGTGTTCGTAGATGCCGGCGCTCTCGTCCCAGAGGTAGTTGGAGCGGATGATCGTGGTGTTGCGGGCCATGTTGCCGCCCGCGAGCCAGCCCTTCTCCAGCACGGCGACGTTGGTGATGCCGTGGTTCTTCGCCAGGTAGTGGGCGGTGGCCAGACCGTGGCCGCCGCCGCCCACGACGACGACGTCGTACGAGCGCTTGGGCTCGGGGTTGCGCCACAGCCAGTCGGGGTGTTCGGGGAGCTCGGCGCCGGGGGTGCGGGGGCTCATCGGGCGTCTCCGTCCTCGGACAGGTGGGGGTAGAGCGGGTGCTGGGCGGCCAGGGCCTCCGTGCGGGCGCGCAGGGCGGCCACGTCGGGGTCCGGCTGGAGCACGAGGGCGATCACGTCCGCGACCTCGGCGAAGTCGGCCTCCGTGAAGCCGCGGGCGGCCAGGGCCGGGGTGCCGATGCGCAGGCCCGAGGTCACCATGGGCGGGCGCGGGTCGAAGGGCACGGCGTTGCGGTTGACGGTGATGCCGATCTCGTGGAGCAGGTCCTCGGCCTGCCGGCCGTCGAGCTCCGAGTCGCGCAGGTCGACCAGGACGAGGTGGACGTCCGTTCCTCCGGTCAGGACCTTCACCCCGGCCGCCGCCGCGTCCGCCCGGGTGAGGCGTTCGGCGAGGAGGCGGGAGCCGGCGAGCGTGCGGGCCTGGCGTTCGGCGAACTCCGGTGACGCGGCGACCTTGAACGACACCGCCTTCGCGGCGATGACGTGCTCCAGTGGGCCGCCCTGCATGCCGGGGAACACCGCCGAGTTGATCTTCTTGGCGAGGTCGGCCTCGTCGGTGAGGATGACGCCGCCGCGCGGGCCGCCGAGGGTCTTGTGGGTCGTGGTGGTCGTGACGTGGGCGTGCGGGACGGGGTTGGGGTGCAGTCCCGCTGCCACCAGTCCCGCGAAGTGCGCCATGTCGACCATCAGCAGCGCGCCCACCTCGTCGGCGATCCTGCGGAAGGCCGCGAAGTCCAGCTGCCTCGGGTACGCCGACCAGCCGGCGATGATCATCTTGGGGCGGTGTTCCTTGGCGAGGTGCTCGACCTCGTCCATGTCGACGAGGTTGTCCCCCTCGGACACGTGGTACGGCACGATGTTCAGCATCTTGCCGCTGTAGTTGATGCGCATGCCGTGCGTGAGGTGCCCGCCGTGCGCGAGGTCGAGGCCGAGGACGGTGTCGCCGGGCTGGAGCAGGGCGAAGAAGACGGCGGTGTTGGCCTGGGCGCCCGAGTGGGGCTGCACGTTGGCGAAGCCCGCGCCGAAGAGGGACTTGACGCGCTCGATGGCCAGCCGTTCGATGACGTCGACGTGTTCGCAGCCGCCGTAGTAGCGGCGGCCGGGGTAGCCCTCGGCGTACTTGTTGGTCGCGACCGAGCCCTGGGCCTCCATCACGGCGGTGGGGGCGAAGTTCTCGGAGGCGATCATCTCCAGGGTGGACTGCTGGCGGTGCAGTTCGGCGCGGAGCGCGGTGTGGACCTCGGGGTCCAGCTCCGCCAGGGGGGTGTTCAGCGCGTTCATACGGCGTTCGCGTTCCTCTCGGCGGCCTCGACGACATTGGCGAGCAGCATGGCCCGGGTCATGGGGCCCACGCCCCCGGGCATCGGCGCCAGCCATCCGGCGACCTGGGCGGCGTCCGGGTGGATGTCCCCCACCAGGTCCTGGTCGGTGCGGGTGATGCCGACGTCGAGGACGGCCGCGCCGGGGCGCAGCATGTCCTTGGTGATCAGTCCGGGCGAGCCGGCGGCCGCGACGACGATGTCCGCCTCGCGTACGTGCCAGGCCAGGCCCTTGGTTCCGGTGTGGCACAGGGTCACGGTGGCGTTCTCGGACCTGCGGGTGAGCAGCAGTCCGATGGGCCGTCCGACGGTGATGCCCCGGCCGATCACGCACACCCGCGCTCCCGCGAGCGGCACGTCGTGGCGGCGGAGCAGTTCGAGGATGCCGCGCGGGGTGCACGGCAGCGGGGCCTCGACGCCGAGGACGAGCCGGCCGAGGTTGACGGGGTGCAGTCCGTCGGCGTCCTTGGCCGGGTCCATGCGTTCCAGTACGGCGCCCGCGTCGAGATGGCGCGGCAACGGGAGCTGGACGATGTAGCCGGTGCAGGCAGGGTCGGCGTTGAGTTCGTCGATCGTGTCCTCGACCTGCTGTTGCGAGGCGTCGGCGGGCAGCTCCCGGCGGAGGGAGGCGATCCCCACCTGGGCGCAGTCGCGGTGCTTGCCGCCGACGTAGGCGTGACTGCCGGGATCGTCACCGACCAGCACGGTACCGAGACCCGGCGCTCGACCGGTGGTCGCGGTCAACTTGGCCACACGCTCGGCGAGTTCGTGACGGATGGCGGCGGCGGTCGCCTTGCCGTCGAGGAGTTGTGCCATCACCTGGAGTTCCTTCCGGCGAACTCAGCCACGAAGACGGGACATCGTCGGATCGAACAGCGGCTCTTCGGCCACCACTGCCTCGACGGACTGGTCGAAGTACCCGATGTGCACCACGGTCCCCGGAGCGGCAAGACGGGCCGGCAACCACGCGTAGGCGATGCCCTTGCCGATCGTGTAGCCGTAGGCCGCACTCGTGACGTACCCGACCGCGTCGTCACCGTCGTACACCGGCTCCTTGCCCATCACGACGGCCCTCGGGTCCTCGATCGTGAGGCATGTGAGCTTCCGCCGCACGTCGGCCCTGCGCCGCTCCAGCGCCGCCTTGCCGATGAAGTCGTCCTTGTCGGGCTTGACGGCGAAACCGACTCCGGCCTCGTAGGGGTCGTGCTCGTAGGTCATGTCCGTGCCGAAGGAGCGGTAGCCCTTCTCCAGACGCAGGCTGTTGAAGGCGCCGCGGCCGGCGACGATGCCGCCCAGCGGTTCGGCCGCCTGCCAGAGGGTGTCCCACAGCTTCTGGCCCAGGTCGGCTGTGGTGTACAGCTCCCAGCCCAGTTCGCCGACGTATGACAGGCGCATGGCCGTCACCGGGACGGAGCCGATGTGGGCGCGCTTGGCGCGGAAGTACTTCAGACCGTCCTTGGAGAAGTCCGCGTCCGTCAGGGGTTGCAGGACCTCGCGGGCGCGCGGGCCCCACAGTCCGACGCAGCACGTGCCGGGTGTGATGTCGCGGACCTGGACCGTGCCGTCGGCCGGGAGGTGACGGGTGAACCAGTCGAGGTCCAGGTTGCCGTTGGCGCCGACCTGGAAGCGGTCGGGGGCCAGCCGGGCGACGGTGATGTCGCTGCGGATGCCGCCGTCGTGGTCGAGCAGCAGCGTGTACGTCACCGAGCCGACGGACTTGGCGACCTTGCCGGTGCACAGCCGCTCCAGGAAGGCGGCGGCACCGGGGCCGCTCACCTCCAGGCGCTTGAGGGCCGTCATGTCGTACATCGCGACGGTCTCGCGGGTGACCTGGGCCTCGGCGCCGACGATGGGCGACCAGTAGCGCGCGGCCCAGTCGTTGGGGGTCGGGATGGAACGGCCTTCGACCAGGCTCGCGTTGGCCTCGTACCACTGCGGGCGCTCCCAGCCGTTCGCCTCCAGGAAGAAGGCGCCCGATTCCTGCTGGCGGGCGTGGAACGGGCTCGTGCGGATCGGGCGCGGCTCCCCCGACGGCTGGAGGGGGTGGAGGATGTCGTAGACCTCGACGAAGTTCTGGCAGTCGCGGGCCAGCACGTACTCGGGCGAGAGCTGGTGCGGCTCGAAGCGGTTGACGTCGCACTCGTGCAGGTCGAACGAGGAGCAGTGGCCGTCGACCAGCCACTCGGCCATGGCCCGTCCGACGCCCGCGGAGTGGGTGACCCAGACGGCCTCGGCGACCCAGAAGCCCTTGAGGTCCGGGGATTCGCCGAGCAGCGGCAGGCCGTCGGTGGTGAAGGAGAACAGGCCGTTGATGCCCTCTTCGACCTTGGCGTCCTTGGTCGCGGGGAGCAGCGACTGGGTCTCGCTCCAGGCCGCTTCGAAGTCCTCCTCGGTGAACTTCAGGACGGACGGCATGTCCTCGGCCTCGTCCACGGAGAGGATGTCGTCGGCGGAGAGCGGCATCGGGCGGTGGCCGTAGTAGCCGATGCCCAGGGTGTCGAAGCGGTCGCGGTAGTAGAGGTCGGCGTCCTGGTGGCGCAGGATCGGGCGGACCGCCTCCCGCGTCTGACCCGCCAGGGCCGGTACCGGGCCCGTCCAGGCGAGCTGGTGGGCGAGCGGCGTGAGCGGGAGGTTCATGCCGGCCATGCGGGCGATCCTCGGGCCCCAGATGCCGGCGCAGCACACGACGATGTCGGCGGGGATCTCGCCCTGGTCCGTGAGGACGCCGGTCACCTCGCCGTCGGCCCTTGGGACGTCGAGGACTTCGTGGCGGGCGAGGAAGCGCACGCCGCGCTCGGTGGCCCGGCGGATCTGCGCCTCGACGGCGAGGACCGCCTTCGCCAGGCCGTCCGTGGGCACATGGAGGCCGGCGAGGACCTTGTCCGGGTTGACCAGCGGGTGCTGTGCGACGCACTCCTCGGTGCTCAGCAGCCGGGACTCGATGCCCCAGGAGGTGAGCCAGCCGTGGCGCCGCTGGAGCTCCGCGACGCGCTCCGGGCTGGTCGCCACCTCCAGCCCGCCGACCTGGAGGAAGCAGGGCTCGCCGTCGACGTCGAGCGAGCAGAACTTCTCGACGGTGTAGCGGGCCATCTCGGTCATGGTCTTGGAGGGGTTGGTCTGGAAGACCAGGCCCGGGGCGTGCGACGACGATCCCCCGGTGGCGGGCAGCGGGCCCTGGTCGACGACGGTCACGTTGGTCCAGCCTCGCGCGGAGATCTCATCGGCGAGCGCTGCCCCCACGACGCCCGCTCCGATGATGACCACCCGGGGTCCCGCCATCGCCGCACCTCCGACGTTGAAAGCGATGCAGTTGCTGTGTGCGCAACAGAGTTCAGGTTGCGCAACTCAATGTGCCCGCCGTGGACAGGCGTGTCAAGGGGTCCGCGACGCCTGAAAAACCCCGGAAGCGGCGGGGAGGAATCACCAGAAAACGAAGAGGCCCGGCAGGCTGGAGACACAGCCTGCCGGACCTTTCCGGCGGGGTTCGCACAAACAGTCGTGCGCCCTACTTGATCCAGGCGTCGACCTTGTCGCGGTTGGCCTCGACCCACTTCTTCGCCGCGGCCTCGGGCGCCATCTTGTCCACCGCGATGTACTTGGCCACGGTGTTCTGGTCGTCGTTCGTCCAGGTGAACTTCTTCACCAGGTCATAGGCCGGGCTGCCCGACTTGGCGAACTTGGCGCTGACGATCTTGTCGAGTTTGTACACCGGGTAGTCGCAGGCGACCTTCTCGGCGTCGGCGTCGCAGCCCGTCTTGTACTCGGGCAGGCTGACCTTCTTGAGCGGCACCTCGGACAGGAACCACTGCGGCTCGTAGAAGTAGCCGATCACCCATTCCTTGTTCTTCTCGGCGTTGCGGTACGCCTGGATGAGCGCGGTCTCGCTGCCCGCGTACACCACCTTGAAGTCCAGTTTGAGGTTCTTCACCAGCGCCTCGTCGTTGGTGACGTACGAGGGGTCGCCGTCGAGGAGCTGCCCCTTGCCGCCCGACTCCGAGGTCTTGAACTTCGACGCGTACTTGTTCAGGTTCTTCCAGTCCAGGATGTCCGGGTGCGCCTTGGCCAGCCACGGCGGCACGTACCAGCCGATGAGACCCTCGTTGCCGGTCGGGCCCGCGTCGACGGCGGTCTTCTGCTGGGTGATGTACTTCTTCTTCAGATCGTCGTGGCCCCAGTTCTCGACGACGGCGTCGACCTCGCCCGTCCCGAAGCCCTGCCAGGCGATCTCCTCCTTCAGGTTCTTCTGCTCGACCTTGCAGCCGAGGTCGTGCTGGGCGACGTAGGCGAGGACCGCCGCGTTCGCCTCGTAGCCGACCCAGGGGTTGATCGCGAGGTTGAAGGTGCCGCACTTGCCCGAGCTGCCCGAGCCGCCCGCGCTGTCGTCGCCGACCTTCGCGCCCGAACAGGCCGTGAGGGTGAGGCCGAGGACGGCCAGGCCGGCAGCGCCGGCTCTGAAGTGTCGTGCCATGGTGTGGTGCTCCTTATGCGCCGGCGCGGCGAGCCGCTGCCTGAGTGATCCGGTCGAACATGACTCCGAGCAGGACGATGGCGAGCCCCGCCGCGAGTCCCTTGCCGTACAGCTGGCCCTGTGAGAACCCGGCCACGACGTCGTAGCCGAGGGCGCCCGCACCCACCAGGCCGCCCACCACGACCATCGACAGCACGTAGATCAGGCCCTGGTTGGTCGCGAGGGTCAGGGCGCCCCGGGACATGGGCAGTTGCACCTTGGTGATGATCTGCCAGGTGGTGCATCCGGTGGACGTGGCCGCCTCGACGGTGGTCTCGGGCACGGCCCGCACCCCGTCCGCGATGATCTTGATGGCGACCGGTGCCGCGTAGACGACCGCGGCGATGATGGCCGTGAACCGTGTCGCGCCGAACAGCGCGAGGAACGGCACGAGATAGACGAACGGCGGCATGACCTGGGCCGCGTCCAGGGTGGGCCGCAGCAGCCGGTCCACGAGCGCGCTGCGTCCCATCCACACCCCGAGGACGACGCCGAGCAGCATGACCAGCACCGTCGCCACCGCCGTGGACGCCAGTGTCGTCATGCCGTCCGACCAGACACCGGTACCGACCAGCAGGCCCACGCACACGGCCGTGGTGATCCCGGCGCGCCACCCGCCGAGTACCGTGCCGAGGCCGACGAGGGCGGCGCCGACGAGCCACCACGGGGAGTCGGTGAGCACGGTCTGGAACGGATTGAGCAGGCCGTTGGTGAGGGCGTCGCGGAAGGCGTTGGTCAGGCCCGACAGGTTGTCCTGTGCCCAGGTGGTCACATCGGCCGCCGTCCTGGCGATGCCGCTGCCGAGGCCGCCGTCGCCGGGGAACTCGGCCGCCCACACGTACGTGTGCGACAGGTATGCCAGCACCAGCGCCACCACGGCGCCTGCGGCGAGCAGCTGCCGCCGCCACTTGAGGAAGGGGCTGGACGAGCCCCGGGCCGTCTCCGCCCGTGCGCTCGCCGCGGTGGTGACCCGGTCCAGCACGATGGCCATGACGACGATGGCCAGACCGGCGTTGAAGGCCGTGCCGACGTCCAGCGACTGCAGGGCCTGGACGACGGTCTTGCCGAGGCCGGGCGCGTCGATCAGGGCCGCGATGGTCACCATGGCCAGGGCGGCCATGATGGTCTGGTTGACGCCCATCACCACGGTCCGCTTGGACATCGGCAGCAGGACCTTGAGCAGCGCCTGCCGCCGCGTCGCGCCCATCGAGTCCGCCGCCTCGACCGTGGTCTCGGGTACGGAGCGGATGGCGTGCGCGGTGATGCGGATCGCCGGGGGCGCCGCGTAGATGGCGGTGGCGATCGTGGCCGAGGCGGGACCGATCAGGAAGAACAGGGTCAGCGGCGCCAGATAGACGAAGGTCGGCATCGTCTGCATGAAGTCCAGGAACGGCGTGATGATCCGGTGGAACCGGTCCGACAGCCCGGCCCACACGCCGAGGGGAATGGCGAACAGCAGCGCGACGAAGACCGCGGAGAGGGTCAGCGCCAGGGTGTCCATGCTCTCCTGCCAGAGCCCTTGCAGGCCGAGGAAGGTGAAACCGGCCACGGCCAGCAGCGCCACCCGCCAGTTGCCCACGGCCCAGGAGACATAGCCGGCGATGCCGACGACGCCGAGCCAGCCGATCTGCGGAACCGGGCGGTCCGCGGTCGGCTGCGAGATCAGCTCCTGGACGAAGGTCACCAGGGTGTCGATGACCAGGCGGATCTCGTTGAAGAAGTAGAGGAACAGGGGGTTGGAGTTGCGGTCGGCGCCGATCGAGTCGTTGACGTCGTTGAACCACCGGTGCAGATCGGTCAGGTCGGCCGCCGCGAGGGACAGGGTCTGCTTGCCGCGCAGCACGGCGAAGAGCACCAGCCAGAGGAGCAGGATCGCGGCCACCACCACGGCGCGGTTGACCGTCCGCACGCGCCGGGCGGGGGCGGGTGGTTCGACGGTCCCGGTCTTCTCCGGTTTCTCCATCGCGACGGTCATCACGCGTCGCCTTCCTGCCCGGCGACCACCGCGAGGATCTCCTCGTCGCCGACGATGCCGAGCAGCTTGCCGTCCTCGACGACCTTGACCGGCTTCTCGGCGGCGAGCACCGCGCGCGTGGCCTCCTTCACCACGACGTCGGGGCCGAGTTCGGGGCCGTCCAGGGGGTCGTCGGGCTCCGCCGGGCGCATGATCCACCGCAGGGTCAGGACGTCACCGCGGGGCACGTCCCTGACGAAGTCGCGTACGTAGTCGTCGGCGGGGGCGCCGACCAGTTCGTCGCCGGTGCCGCACTGGACGGTCCTGCCGTCGCGCATGATGAGGATGCGGTCGCCCAGCTTGAGCGCCTCGGACAGGTCGTGGGTGATGAACACCATCGTCTTGCCGACCTCGTGGTGCAGCCGGATGACCTCGCTCTGCATGTCGCGGCGGATCAGCGGGTCGAGCGCCGAGAACGGCTCGTCGAAGAGGAGCACGTCCGGGTCGCCGGCGAGTGCGCGGGCGAGACCGACGCGCTGCTGCATACCGCCGGAGAGCTGGTCGGGGTAGGAGTTCTCGTACCCGGAGAGGCCGACGAGTTCGACGACCTCCAGGGCCCGCCTGGTGCGCTCGGCCCGGCTCATGCCGCGTATCTCCAGCCCGAAGGCCACGTTGTCGACGACCCGCCGGTGCGGCAGCAGCCCGAAGTGCTGGAAGACCATGGAGAACTTGCTCCGGCGCAGCTCGCGCAGGCGGCCCGCGTCCGCGTCGCGGATGTCCTCGCCCTCGAAGAGGATCTCGCCGGCGGTGGGGTCGATGAGCCGGGTCAGACAGCGCGCCAGGGTGGACTTGCCGGAGCCGGACAGGCCCATGACGACGAACACCTCGCCGGGCGCGACGTCGAAGCTCACGTCGCGCACGGCGGCGGTGCATCCGGTACGGTCCATCAGTTCGCGGCGGGTGAGCCCGCGTAGCTCCTCGGAGACCGGTACCTGGTCCGCCTTCGGTCCGAACACCTTCCACATCTCGCGTACGGAGATGACCGGCGTGCCTGCCGAGTCCTGGGGTGTGCCGCGCCGCTGCGGCACCTCGGTCGTTGCTGGGGTCATGTTCGACCTCTTTTCGGCGTTCAGCCGCGGAACCAGTGCTGCGGCCTGGGTTGGATGTTCTGCCAGATGTGTTTGGGCTCCCGGTACTCGTCCAGGCCGGTCGGGCCCAGCTCCCGGCCCACGCCGGAGTGCCCGAACCCGCCCCATTCCGCCTGCGGCACATAAGGGTGGTAGTCGTTGATCCACACCGTGCCGTGACGCAGCCGGCGGGCGACCCGCTGGGCCTTGCCGGCGTCCTGGGTCCAGACGGCGCCGGCGAGTCCGTACTCGGTGTCGTTGGCGATGCGTACGGCGTCGTCCTCGTCGGTGAAGCGCTCGACGGTGAGCACGGGCCCGAAGGACTCCTCGTGCACCACCCGCATCTCCTGACCGCACTCGTCGAGCACGGTGGGCGGGTAGAAGTGGCCGCCGGACAGGGCCGGGTCGTCGGGGCGTGCGCCGCCGCAGCGCAGGACGGCGCCCTCGGCGAGACCGGCCGCGACGTACGCCTCGACCTTCGCCAGGTGCTGGGCGGAGATCAGCGGGCCGGTCTCGGCGTGCGGATCGAAGGGACCGCCGAGCCGGATCCGCCGGGCGCGGCGGACCACCTCGTCGACGAACCGGTCGTGCAGCGCGTCCTCGACGATCAGCCGGGCGCCGGCCGAGCAGACCTGGCCCGAATGCAGGAAGACGGCCGTGAGCGCGAAGTCCACGGCCGTCTCGAAGTCGGCGTCGGCGAAGACGACATTGGGGTTCTTGCCGCCGAGTTCCAGCGCGACCTTCTTCACGGTCGCGGCGGCGGTGGCCATGATGCGTCTGCCGGTGTCCAGGCCGCCGGTGAAGGAGACCATGTCGACGGCCCGGTCCTCGGCGAGCGGTGCGCCCACCTCGGGCCCGGCGCCCAGGACGAGGTTGGCGGCACCGTCCGGAAGCCCGGCCTCCGCCAGCGCCTTCATCAGCAGGACGGACGTCGAGGGGGTGAGCTCACTGGGCTTGAGGACGATCGTGTTGCCCGCGAGGAGAGCGGGCGCGACCTTCCAACTCGCCTGGAGCAAGGGGTAGTTCCAGGGGGTGATCAGTGCGCACACGCCGATCGGCTCGTGCACGACGCGGCTGACGGCGTCGTCGCGGCCGGTGTCGATCACCCGGCCCGCGTCGGTGCCGCCGAGCCCTCCGTAGTAGCGGAAGCAGGAGACGACGTCGGCGATGTCGTACTCGCTCTCCACCAGCCGTTTGCCGGTGTCCAGCGATTCGGCGCGGGCGAAGGCGTCGGCGTCGCGTTCGAGGAGGTCGGCGGTGCGCAGGAGGAGCGCGCCGCGCTCGCGCTCGGGGGTGCGCGGCCAGGGCCCGTCGTCGAAGGCCCGGCGGGCCGCGGCGATGGCCGCCTCGGCGTCGGGGCGGGTGCCTTCGGAGACCGTCACGGAGAGCGAGCCGTCGGCGGGGCAGCGGATCTCCCGGTGGCCGCCGGCCACGGGATCCCGCCATTTTCCGTCCACGTACAGGTCTGCCACGTCGAGGGCCCTTCGAGCGAATAGCGTTGCGCATCGTGCATCGAATTGCTTGTGGTGGAACACTCTGGAGAAGGCCGCAACCCACGTCAAGGGGTTGGCGATGACGGTTTCGCCAAGGAGACAGCCACGAGGGCGCAGCACCGGCAGGCCCGGTACACCTCGCCCTCCGGGCCGGTCGGCTGTCTGAAAACTGCTGGTTACGGCAGGGGACGGTGCCGGTAATAGGCGGCGGCGGACGGTGGCAGTGGATCCTTCCCCAGGATGAGGTCGGCCGCCTTTTCCGCGATCATCATCACCGGTGCGTAGATGTTTCCGTTGGTAATGTACGGCATCACCGACGCGTCGACGACACGCAGACCCTCCACCCCGTGCACCCGCATACTGGCAGGATCCACGACGGCCGTCTCGTCGGTGCCCATCTTGCAGGTACATGACGGATGCAGCGCCGTCTCGCCGTCCTTGGCGACCCAGGCGAGGATCTCCTCGTCCGTCTCGACGGACGGCCCCGGCGAGATCTCCCCGGCGTTGTAGGGGGCCATGGCGGGCTGATTGAGCAGCCTGCGGGCGACCCTGACGGCCTCGACCCACTCGCGGCGGTCCTGCTCGGTGGACAGGTAGTTGAAGCGCAGTTCGGGGTGCTCGGCCGGGTCCCTGCTCTTGATCTTCACCGAGCCGACGGCGTCGGAGTACATGGGCCCGACATGCACCTGATAGCCGTGCCCGCCGGCGGGCACGGAGCCGTCGTAGCGGACCGCGACGGGCAGGAAGTGGAACATCAGGTTGGGGTAGGCCACGTCCTCGTTGCCACGGACGAAGCCGCCCGCCTCGAAGTGGTTGGTCGCGGCGGGGCCCGTGCGCAGGAGCCACTGGAGGCCGATGAAGGGAGCGCGCCACTTCGCGAGGTACGGCTGCATGGAGACGGGCTGCTTGCAGGCGTACTGGATGTACACCTCCAGGTGATCCTGGAGGTTCTCGCCGACGCCCGGCAGATCGTGTACGACGTCGATGCCGAGGGCGCGCAGTTCCCCGGCGTTGCCGACGCCCGAGAGCTGGAGCAGTTGCGGGGAGTTGATGGCCCCTCCGCACAGGATGATTTCGCGGGCACGCACCCGCTGGGGTCTGCCACGGCCCCGCCGGTACTCGACGCCCACGGCCTTCTTGCCTTCGAAGAGGACGCGAGTGACCAGAGCGCGTGTCCTGATCGTGAGGTTGGGGCGCTTGCGTACGGGTTTGAGGTAGGCCTTGGAGGCCGAGAGGCGGCGGCCGCGGTGGACGTTTCGGTCGAACCGGGCGAAACCTTCCTGCCGGTAGCCGTTCACATCGTCGGTGGGAGCGTGGCCCGCCTCCTCGGTGGCCTTCAGGAAGGCCTCGAACAGCGGACTGGTTCCCGGGCCGCGCTCCAGGACGAGAGGGCCGTCGTGACCGCGGAACTCGTCGTCCGGGTCGGCGGCGAGGCAGTTCTCCATCCGCCGGAAGTACGGCAGACAGTGCGCGTAGTCCCAGGTCTCCATGCCCGGGTCGGCCGCCCAGCGCTCGTAGTCCATGGGGTTGCCGCGCTGGAAGATCATGCCGTTGATGCTGCTGGAACCGCCCAGCACCTTGCCCCGCGCGTGGTAGACGCGCCGGCCGCCCATGTGGGGCTCCGGTTCGGACTCGTACTTCCAGTCGTAGAACCGGCTGCCGATCGGGTAGGTCAGCGCCGCGGGCATGTGGATGAAGACGTCCCAGGGGTAGTCGGGCCGGCCGGCCTCCAGGACCAGCACCTGGTTGCCCGGGTCCGCGGAGAGCCGGTTGGCCAGCGCACTGCCGGCCGATCCACCACCGACGATGACGAAGTCGTACTGCACCTGAGCCATGGGGCCTCGTCTCGCTCGCGCCGTTGAGAATGCGCGGCATGCTAGTACTCGTACCGCTATGTGCACCAGGTTGCGAGCCGCGCAACTTCTCCGAGTTCTGCACAGGGCCTTGACCTGCACCGCTGGCCGCTATGTTTAACGCCCGTATAGTTGCGTTGTGAGCAACTACCCTGCAGATGCCGAAACGACAACCGCGCCGACCGGTGGGGTGCAGTCCGTCGACCGCGCCATCACCGTGCTGGAAATCCTGGCCCGGCGCGGCGAGGCGGGAGTCAGCGAGGTGGCCGCCGAGATCGATGTCCACAAGTCGACCGCGTTCCGGCTGCTCGGCGCCCTGGAGGTGCGCGGCCTGGTGGAACAGGCGGGCGAGCGCGGCAAGTACCGTCTCGGCTTCGGCCTCGTCCGGCTCGCCGGCGCGGTCACCGGCCGTATCGACATCACCCAGCAGAGCCGCCCGGTCTGCGAGCGTCTCGCCGAGGAGATCGGCGAGACCGTGAACCTCGCGGTGATGCAGGAGCACTACGCGATCAACCTGTACCAGGTGCGCGGTCCCGGCGCTGTCACGGCGTTCAACTGGGTCGGCCAGCTGACGCCGCTTCACGCCACCTCCAGCGGCAAGATCCTGCTGGCCCACATGCCGCCGAAGGAGCGTGCCGCGCTGCTGTCGGAGACCGGCCTGAAGAAGCTGACCCCCCGCACGCTGACCGCGAAGACGAAGCTCGAGAGGAACCTCGCCGAGGCGCTCGAACGAGGCTATTCCTGGACCCTGGAGGAGTTCGAGGTGGGACTGCACGCCATGGCCGCCCCGGTCCGCAACAGGGACGGCGAGGTCGTCGCGGCGCTGAGCGCCTCGGGACCGGCGTACCGGCTCACCGAGGACCGGATGCACGACCTCGCTCCGGTGCTGGTCAAGGGCGCGGACGAGATCAGCCACCGCATGGGCTACCTGGGTTGAGCTACTGCGGCCGCCCCATGCCGAGGCGCTCCTGGACGAAGGCGTGGAACGCGCCGATGTGGTGCTCGCTGGGCACGAGCACTCCGCCCTTGGCGTAGAGCCGGGAGCTCATCGCCGGCTGACAGCGCTCGCACGCGTCGAAGTCCTGCCGGTTGACCCGGTCGAAGAGCTCCACCGACCGGCTGACGTCCTTGCCGCTCTCGACGACGTGCCGGAGGTAGAGCCAGTCGCATTCGACGATGGTGCGGTCCACGGCGACCGGATACATCCGGTGGAAGATCACATGGTCGGGCACCAGGTTGATGAACACCTGCGGCCGGACGGTGATCGCGTAGTAGCGGCGGTCCTGTTCCTCGGTGATGCCCGGAATGCGGTCGAGGCCTTCCGAGCCGTCGACGGTGAAGCCCTTGACCTCGGAGCCGAACTCCGCGCCGTGTCCGACGTAGTACTGGGCGGCGTAGCCGTCGGCGAACTCGGGGAGCACCTCGGTCAGTTCGGGGTGGATCGTCGCGCAGTGGTAGCACTCCATGAAGTTCTCGACGATGAGCTTCCAGTTCGCCTTCACGTCGTAGACGATCCGCCGGCCGACGTCGAGGTTGTCGATGTCGTAGTGCTCGATCGACTCCGTGTCGCCCAGGCGCGCGACCACATCGTCCACGACATCGTCGAAAGGGGGCGGGTTCGCCGCGAGGCACACCCACACATAGCCGAGCCATTCCCGCGTGGCCACCGCCGCCAGGCCGTACTCGGTGCGGCTGACGTCCGGCATCTTGGTGAGGTTGGGCGCCGCGACGAGTTTGCCCGTCAGGTCGTAGGTCCAGGCGTGGTAGGGGCACTGGAAGGCGCGTTTGACCTCCCCGGCCTGCGCCGTGCAGAGCCTGGCTCCGCGGTGTCGGCAGACGTTGAGGAAGGCACGGACGGAGGCGTCCCGGGCCCGGGTGATCAGGACGCTCTCGCGGCCCACCTCGACGGTGCGGAAGGCACCGGGCCGGGCGAGGTCGGCGGAGCGCACGGCGCAGAACCACATCGCCTCGAAGATGCGTTCCTGCTCCTGGGCGAAGACCGCGGGATCCGTGTAGGAGGAGCCGGGGAGGGTGGCGATCAGGCTGTCCGGCAGGCCGGTCGAGGTCACTGTGCACTCCTCGGGGAAGTGTGGTGGATCGCCCCGGTCAGGGCGCCTTGGCCGCGAGTTGCTTGCGCCAGCGCGTGAACAGCTTCGGCTGGTTCATCCCGAGCACGGCGACCGGGTGTCCGGCACGCCGGTAGACGGCGAGGACGTCGCGGTCGTCCGCGGCGCCCGCCTCGATCGTCACACTGTCGGCGCGGGCCGCGTTGCCGGCGAACTGGATCTTCACGCCGTACTGGTCGGACCAGAAGTACGGCGGCCGGGGCAGGGCCGGTTCGCACTCGCCCCAGGACAGCAGGGCGGCGACGGCCGCATCGGCGCGTTCCCGGGCGCCGGTCCAGTGCTCGACGCGACGGTGGGTGCCCGCGCGCGGGTCGTACCAGGAGGCGCAGTCGCCTACCGCGACCACTCCGGCCAGGCTGGTGCGGCCGTCCGCACCGCACCTGACGCCGTCGTCGAGTGCGATGCCGGATCCGGCCAGCCACTCCACGCAGGGACGGGCCCCGACCCCCACGACGACGATGTCGGCGGGGATGCTGCGGCCGTCCTCCATCAGGACGGCGTCGACCCGGGTCTCGCCGCTCAGCCCCTTGACGCCCACGCCGCACAACAGGCGTACGCCGTGGTCCGCGTGGAGGGCGGAGACGATGCGTCCCATGGCCGCGCCGAGCGGTCCGGCCAGGGGGGTGGGCGCCGCCTCGACGATGGTCACGTCGAGGCCGAGCGCGGAGGCGGTGGAGGCGACCTCGGCACCGATGAAGCCGCCGCCGATCACGACCAGGCGTCCGCCCCGGGCCAGTTCGTCCCGCAGGGCCCGGGCGTCGTCCAGGGTGCGCAGGGTGTGCACACCGGCCAGTCCGTCCGTGCCGGGCAGGGTCCGGGCGGCGGCGCCCGTGGCGATGACGATGCCGTCGGCCCGCACCTCGCGGCCGTCGGTGAGCCGCACGGCGCGGGGCGTGGTGCCGAGTCCGGCGGCGCGGGCTCCGAGCAGCCACTCCGCTCGCAGGTCCTCGTCGTCCGGCTCCAGCGCGAGCTCGGCTTCGCCGATGCCGCCGGCCAGGAACTCCTTGGACAGGGGCGGCCTGTCGTAAGGGCGGTGGATCTCGTCGCCGATGACGACCAGCCGTCCGTCGTATCCCTGCTTGCGCAGCGAGCGCGCCGTCGACAGGCCGGCCAGCGACGCGCCGACCACGGCCACGGTCCTCACGCGACGCCCCCGGCGAGCCGGGCGGCGATGCAGGGGGGCAGGTTCGGGGCTGCCGTGGACAGCCGGACGTAGATCATGCCGTCCTCGACGAAGACCTCGTGCGTGCGCACCGGGAGCTTGGCCGGCGGGGCGTCGACGGCTCCGGTCTTGAGGTTGAACTTCGAGGCGTGCAGCGGGCATTCGACCTCGCAGCCCTCCAGCCAGCCGTCGGCGAGCGAGGCGTCCTGGTGGGTGCATGTGTCGTCGATGGCGAAGAGTTCGCCGTCGTCGGTGTGGAACACCGAGACCGGCGGGTCGATGTCGAGCCTGTGGGCCTCGCCTCGGGGCAGATCCACGAGACGGCACGCGGCAATCATCATGACACCTCGGTGCGTATAGCGAAACGGATTGCGGTGAACGCAACGCCAGTTTGAGGGCGCCTTCAAACGCTTGTCAAGCAGTTCGCGGGACACCTGACGCCCTCAATCTGCGTTGCGTAATGCACAACTTCCTGCGCCATAGGAAACGCAGGTCAGCGTGGTGAGGTGCGCTCACCAGCCGCGGGCGGCCCACTCCTCCAGGTGCGGCGCCTCCGCCTCGACGGTCGTCGTCTCGCCGTGTCCGGTGTGGACGACCGTCTCGCCCGGGAGCGTCAGCAGCCGGTCACCGATGGAGCCGATGATCGTGCCGAAGTCGCTGTACGAGCGCCCCGTCGCGCCGGGCCCGCCGGCGAACAGCGTGTCACCGCTGAACAGCGCACCCAGGTCGGGTGCGTACAGGCACACGGCACCCGGAGCGTGTCCGGGCGTGTGCAGGACACGCAGGCCGAGGCCCGCCACCGTGAGGACATCGCCGTCGGTGAGCGGCCTGTCGGGACGCCGGCCCGGGTGCGTCATCTTCCACAGCACCTGGTCGTCGGGGTGCAGGAGGATGGGCGCGCCCGTGGCCAGGGCGACGTCCGGCGCGGCGCGCACATGGTCGTCGTGCGCGTGGGTGCACACGACGGCCGACAGCCGACGGTCGCCGACGGCCGCCAGGACGGCGTCGGAGTCGTGGGCCGCGTCGATGACGACCACCTCGTCGTCGTCGCCGATGATCCAGACGTTGTTGTCGACGTCCCAGGTCCCGCCGTCGAGGCTGAAGGTCCCGCTGGTGACGAGATGTTCGATGCGCGGCGCGCCGGCCATCACAGCACCACCACCGAGCGCAGCACGTCGCCGCGGTGCATCTTCTCGAAGGCCTCTTCCACGTCACCGAGGCCGATGGTCTCGGAGACGAACGCGTCCAGGTCGAACCGGCCTCCCAGATACAGGTCGATGAGGGCCGGGAAGTCGCGGGAGGGCAGGCAGTCGCCGTACCAGCTGGACTTCAGCGAGCCACCCCGCCCGAAGACGTCGAGCAGGGGCAGCTCCACCTTCATCTCCGGGGTGGGCACGCCGACCAGCACGACCGTGCCGGCCAGGTCGCGGGCGTAGAAGGCCTGCCGGTACGTCTCGGGGCGGCCGACCGCCTCCACGACGACGTCCGCGCCGAAGCCGCCCGTGAGCTCGCGCACCGCTTCCACGACGTCACCCTTCGCCCCGTCGACCGTGTGGGTGGCCCCCATGGCCATGGCCCGGTCCAGCTTGCGCCGGTCGATGTCGACGGCGATGACCTTGCTCGCTCCGGCCAGCCTCGCCCCCGCGACGGCGGCCATTCCGACGCCGCCGCAGCCGATGACGGCGACGGAGTCGCCCCGGCCGACGGCACCGGTGTTCACGGCCGCACCGAAGCCCGCCATGACGCCGCACCCGAGCAGACCGGCTGCCGCCGCCGGGGCTGCCGGGTCCACCTTGGTGCACTGCCCGGCGGCGACCAGCGTCTTCTGCGCGAACGCGCCGATGCCGAGCGCCGGCGAGAGCGGGGTGCCGTCGAGCAGCGTCATCGGCTGTGTGGCGTTGTGGGTGGCGAAGCAGTACCAGGGCCTGCCCCGGCTGCAGGCCCGGCACTGGCCGCACACCGCACGCCAGTTGAGGATGACGAAGTCGCCGGGCGCGACGCCGGTGACTCCCTCTCCGACCGCCTCGACGCGACCTGCCGCCTCGTGCCCCAGCAGGAAGGGGAAGTCGTCGTTGATCCCGCCCTCGCGGTAGTGGAGATCGGTATGACAGACGCCGCAGGCCTCGACCTTGACCAGTGCCTCCCCCGGACCGGGATCGGGGACGACGATCGTCTCGACGGAGACGGGTGCGCCCTTCTTACGGGCGACGACAGCACGAACCTCGTGAGCCATGAGCTGCTCCTCAAGCGGGAATCTCGCGAGTGCGTTGCCTCATTCGCTACACGCACCGCTATACGCAACCGAGCATCGCGGAGGAGCGCACCGAGGGTCAAGAGCCCGGTTGCGGCCGGGCCGACACGTGTGCGGCTGATCCGATCCAGCCGCACACGGTCAGCGGTTCATGCGGTCAGGCGGCGACGGGCTGCGGCCCGGCCGCCGGAGCCGCCAGACGGCCCGTCCGATGCAGACCCCACAGGGCGGCCGCGCAGCCGAGGCCGAGTGCGCACAGGCAGATCCACGGCAGCGCGGGCATCCCCGCCTCGCGGGCGGCGTCGAGCGACGCGCCGGTGAGGAGGTTGCCGAGGGTGATGCCGATGCCGCAGATGGTGTTGTAGAGCCCGTAGTGGGTGGCGACGAGCCGGTCACCGGAGAGGCGGACGATGGTGTCCATCTCGAAGGGATAGGCGATCATCGTGCCGACGGCCAGCAGCAGCGCGGCCAGCATGGGCGGTACCGCGGCCAGCAGCCACAGGCCCACGCCCGAGTCCGGAATGGGCACCGCGGTGGCCAGCGACAGCGGCACGAAGGCCAGGCCCATCGCGGCCAGTCCCCGGCTCAGGGACTGGCCCGGCTCGTAGCGGGCCTTGCACCAGGCGGTCACCCGCGTCTGGCCGGCGATCGTGCTCAGCCCGGAGACGGCGAAGAGCGCGGCCACCGCCGCTGTGCCGAACTCCCCGTCACCGCCGACCCGTCGTACCTCCAGCGGCAGCGCGAGATAGACCTGGAAGGAGAGGACGTACGAGCCGATCATGGCGCCGGAGAAGAGCAGGAACGGCCGGTTGGCGAGGATGCCGCGCCACTGGGCCAGCACGCCCTCGCGATCCTGCACCTCCTTGCCGCCCTGGGTGTCGTCGGCCCGTCGCGCCGGCAGGGCACGGATCTGCACGATGCTCAGCAGCGCGAAGATCCCCGCCGCGACCAGGCAGGTGACGCGGAAGTCCACGCCGGTCAGCACCATGCCCACGACGGGACCCAGCAGGATGCCGGCCTGGTAGAAGACGTTGAACAGGGCGAACGCCTCGACCCTGCGCTCCCCCGCGTCCGCGGCGAGATACGCCCGGACGGCCGGGTTGAACAGTGCCCCGGCGAGCCCGGTGGCCGCGGAGGCGGCGATCAGCGCGGCCAGTGAGTCGACCAGGCCGAGCGTGGCGAAGCCGGCGGTGCGCAGCACGCATCCGGCCACGATCATCGGCTTGTACCCCAACCGGTCGGCGAGCGTGCCGCCGACGAGGAACATGCCCTGCTGGCTGAAGTTCCGCACGCCGAGGACCAGTCCGACCATCCAGCCGGCCAGTTGGAGGGTGCCGGACAGGTGAGCGGCCAGGTAGGGCATCAGCATGTAGAAGCCCAGGTTGATGGTGAACTGATTGACCATCAACAGCTGGACGCTGCGTTCGTGACCGCGTACCTGTGCGAGGGTGCCCTTCACCGGTTCTCCTCCGCGGCGTCGGCCTCGCGGTCGAGTGCGTCGAGCACGTCGGATTCCTGTGCCCGCTCGGCCAGGGCGAGCGGGTCGACCACGGTGGTGCACCGGGTCCAGCGAGCGACCTCCTTCTCGTCCACGCGCCCGATCACCTCCGGTTCGGGAGCGGGTGGGGCGTCGAGGAGGCCGTGCGCGCCGCAGTAGTCGTCGTCGAAGACCGTCCCGAGGTAACGCTGCGGACCGTCCGGGAAGATCGCGGCGATCCTGCTGTCGGCGGGCAGGGTGCGGGCCAGCCATCCGGCGACCAGGGCGACGGCACCGACGCTCCACCCGCCGGTGGCGTAGTGCGAGCCGGCCAACTGGCGGCTGGTCCACACCGCCTCGGCGGGGGCCACCCAGTGGACCTCGGAGAACTGGCCGTAGGCGACGTTGCGGGGGTAGATGCTCGACCCCAGGCCCCGCATCAGCCGTGGCCGGGCCGGCTGGCCGAAGATCGTGGAGCCGATGGTGTCGACGCCGACCAGCTTCAGCTCGGGGTAGAGCTGCTTCAGTACCCGGGAGACGCCGGCGGAGTGCCCGCCCGTGCCGACACTGCACACCAGGACGTCGATGTGGCCCAGCTCGGACGCCAGTTCCAGGGCGAGCGGGGTGTAGGCGGTGGTGTTGTCCGGGTTGTTGTACTGATCCGGGCACCACGCATCCGGATGCCGCGCCACGAGCTGCTCCACGCGCTCACGGCGAGCCTGCTGCCAGCCGCCGGTGGGGTGCGGCTCGGATACGACGTTGACCTGGGCGCCGTACGCGGTCAGCAGCCGCGTCATCGACATCTCCAGGCCGGGGTCGGTGACCAGGGTGACGGGGTGGCCGTACACCATTCCGGCCAGGGCGAGGCCGAGTCCGAGGGTGCCGCTGGTGGACTCGATGATCCGGGCGCCGGGCCGCAGGTCGCCCCGGGAGCGGGCGCGTTCCACCATGTGCAGACCCGGCCGGTCCTTGATGCCGCCGGGGTTGAAGCCCTCCAGTTTCGCCCAGAAGCCGCGGTCGGGGGGCGTCAGCGGCTGGGACACCCGCAGCAGCGGCGTGTTGCCCACCAGCGCCGACAAGGCGGACCGCTCGGGCATGGCGGCGGTGTTCGTCATCGACTGCATGTCTTTTCGCTCTCGCTCGATGAGTACGCGGTGCACGTTCATCTCGCGCCACGGCCGCACCGGGACGGTCGCTCCGTCCGGGGCTGTGGGGCCGTCGCGCGGCAGCCGGGCGGGGCCGGCCGCGAGCGAGAGGTCTAGATACGCCACCGCGAGGTGCGGACCAGCGCGGTTCTGCCGGTACGTCTTATGCGGGTGCGGAACTGCCGACGCCGGGGCTGCGGCCGTACGAGAGCCTCGGGGAGGGCGGCGAGTGCGGTCGTCCCCGCCTCGGCGGGTGGCTGGTGTGCGGTCTGCGCCGTCGTGCGGGCGGCCCCGTCCAGGCCGCACTCCTCGGCCTCGTGGTGCCGGTGCGGCCCATGAGGCACGACGTCGCTCGCCACCGCCGGCCGTCCGAAGGCCGTGGCGACGGCGGGTGCGAGCCGCTCGGGCTGTTCGAACTGCCCGTGCGGCAGGGCGCACAGCCCGAGCATCACGAGCAGGGCTCCGGACAGCAGAGCGAGAAGCGGGCGCCGGCACGAGTCGGCCGGGGCGCGCGGGGCAGGCGTGGAGGTACGGGAGGGTGTCGGCACAGGGTCTCCGTGCGCTCGCCCCTTCCTGCCGCGGCGGCAGCCACGGCAGGAAGGAACGGCGGGCAGGGTGGGGGAAGTACGGCGTCGGCGCGGCCGCAGAAGAACGAGGACCGCTGTCTCTAGACCTGCTGAACCACGGACAGTCTCAGAGCGGGCGACGACGCGGCAGGCAGCGCCGGCTCGTTGCGGCTCGGCCTGCCCGAGACGCGCCCGGCGTCGGCCGATTCGGCAACCGACTGTGCGCAGCACGGCGGTGTCAGCACCGGGCCCTGTTGCGGCTGGCCGGATACGCAGTGCTCACGGGTGTGCGAGGAGCCGTGACCACCGCCCGGCTCGCCTATCGCGACGAGCCGCGGCGCGGCCTGCTCGTCCCCGGCTGCGAGGACCTTCCCGTGCAGCGGGGCCGCGGGGGCCACCGCGCTGGTCACCAGGTGTCCTTCCGTGCTCTCGGCGCTCAGGCCGTGGGCGGACACGACGCCGAACAGCAACACGACCATGGCCAGCACGCGCAGCAAGGAACCCGCAGACGCGCGAGCCCGCACCAGGCGCGGGAGTGACCAGGCCGTCATCATGCCGTGATCCTAACGGCTCGTGGACCTTGGACCGTCAACTCCCGCACCACAGCGCGTCAACGCGCCACACACATGACCGGTTTGCTTCGACGGCCTGTCACGCGTGTTCACTGAGGCACGAGCTTCTCGAAGAAGAACTCGTGCTTCAGGAACGACGTCGCGTGCTCCGCCCCCGGATACGGCGGCACGAGCGGGGCCGCCTGGAACAGCCGCCACCCGTCCTCCAGTGCGCCGACCCCCGTCTCGTACGGGGGTTCGTCGCTGTCGCCGGTCGTCGGGCGAGTCGCGCCCGTGCCGTCGTAACGGGCCCAGCCGACGACCTTGGAGTCGAGGGCGGAGGTGTCGAGGTAGAGGACGAGGACCTGCTGCCGGGTGGTGGTCATGCGGTGCTCCTCTGCGAGACGTGCGCGGCGGGCCGGTTGGCGATGCGGGTGACCCAGTGGTCGATGTCGAAGCCGGGGTCGCCGGACAGGGACCGCCACAGCAGGATCCGGTTGTGGATCTCCAGCCGGGCGGTGGCCCCCTCGTACCAGGGGAACGTGCGCAGCAACTCCTCGCGCACGGCGGGAGAGTCCACGTCCCGCGTGTCCCACAGCCGCACCTGGGGCACGGTCGGGTTGAAGCGGATCTTGTACATGTGACGGACGGTGTCGCTGTCGTTGCGCCGCCCACCGTGCCAGATGCCGTGGTGCAGCAGGAGCACGGTGCCGGCCGGGCAGGTCAGCCGGGTCTGACCGCGCAGGTTCTGGTAGCGGCCGGTGTCGGACTCGTTGGTGCGGCGCAGATGGCTGCCCGGCACGACGAGCGTGCCGCCCATCTCTGCGGTGACCTCCTGCGGGTAGTACATGAGCTGCACGTCGAAGGCGTCGGCCCGTACATCGATGAGGGCGTCGGCGTGCAGCGGCTGCGCACTGCCCTCACGGGGCAGGCGGGTGTGGACGAAGTGGTGGTCGACGGCCGGATCCGGCCCCACCAGGCTCTCCAACGCGCCCGCGACGACGGGCAGTTCGAGGAGCCGACGGGTGAAGGAACCCCCGGGGAACGCCATCGGCACGGGAGTGCCGTACGGCACGGCGGGCAGCGGTCCGGCGGCGAAGAGGCCGAGCGCCTCCTCGTTCATCTCCGGGGGCACGACGCCGTCGAGGCGCAGGAAACCGTGGGCCGTGAACCGCGCCACCTCGGCGGAGCTCAGCAGCTGCTTTGTGGTTGACATGACGCAACCGTAGAAGCGCAGACGCGGGTGGTCGTGGGGCGTAACCGCCAACCACTGGTAATTTTCCACCATGTCAATCGTCGTGGAACTGCCGCTCGCTCTGCCGCCGGACCAGGTGCACGCGGGCGTGGGTGTGCACGGCTCCGCCGGCCCGCACGAGGTCTTCCGCCTCCCGCACCTGTGGCAGCTCCATCTCTACGGCTACTCCGGCACCCTGGAGTTCGGCGGCGTGCGGCACCCCATCCGCCCCGGTCACCTCAGCCTCGTACCACCGGGGACGGAGGTGCACTTCCACTACGACGCCCCGCGCTGCGAGCACCTCTACGCCCACTTCCGGCTCCCGGGTGACGGGGAGAGGCGCCGGCTCCCGGCGATGCAGGACGCCGGCCCGGAGGCGGCGACGCTGAGCGCACTGCTCCGCCAGACGATCGCGGCCGGCGCGCAGTCGCCGACCCGGGCCTCCGCGGAGCTGTGGACGGTGCTGTGGCGCACGACCGGCCTGGCCGAGGCCGCCGAGGCGCGTTCCGGGTCACGGCACCCGGCGCTGCGGGCAGCCATGGCCCATATCGAGCAGCATCTGGCCGACCCGTTGTCCGTTCCCGGGATCGCCCGGGCCGCCGGGGTGTCGCACACGCACCTGACCCGGCTGTTCCGCGAGGACACCGGGTACACGGTCGTCGGCTACGTCCGGCGCCGCCGCATGGAACGCGCCCGTCACCTGCTCATCGCCTCGACGCTGGCGATCCCGGCCGTGGCGGCGACGGTCGGGATCCCCGACCTCCAGGCGTTCAACAAGACCTGCCGCAAGGAACTCGGCGCGTCGCCGCGTGCCGTGCGGAACTCCGCGGGCGCGTGACGGCATGCCCGGTGTCGCGAAAGCCTTGGTGATATACCCCCTAGGGGTATAGGCTTCCGATTGAGGGCTCAAGGAGCGGGCCGCACTCCACGGAATGAGGGAAGAAGGTCATGGACCACACCGCTCACGCGGGTCACCACGACCACGCGGATCATGACGGGAACGCCGGAGCGTCCTGGGGAACGGCGGTCAAGGCGACGCTGCACTGCCTGACCGGCTGCGCCATCGGCGAGATCCTCGGCATGGTCGTCGGCACGGCCCTGATGTGGGGCAACCTGCCCACCATGATCCTGGCGATCGCGCTCGCGTTCCTCTTCGGCTACTCGTTCACGCTGTTCGCGGTCCGCCGTGCCGGCCTCGACGTCAAGACCGCGCTCAAGGTCGCGCTCGCCGCCGACACCGTCTCCATCGCCCTGATGGAGATCGTCGACAACGGCATCGTCGCCGTCACGCCCGGCGCGATGGACGCCAACCTGTCCGACGGGCTGTTCTGGTACACACTGCTGGGCGGCTTCGCGATCGCCTTCCTGATCACCACGCCGGTCAACAAGTGGATGATCGGCCGCGGCAAGGGCCACGCCGTCGTCCACGGCTACCACTGACCATCAGCCGGACCGGGTTCCGTCGACAGCGCTCATCCTCAGATTCCAGCGGCCGTCGCGGCCGGTGAGGACGACCGCGGACAGCGGCGGAACATCGACGCGCCAGAACGACGACATCGGCGCGTCCAGTGCCCGCAGCACCGCGGCGCGGGCCACGGCCTGTTCCACCACGGCATGCGCCCGTCCCGTATCAGCCGGCAGCGTGTCCAGCCAGGCGGCAACCCGACCGCAGACGTCCGCCACGGATTCGCCGCCGTGCGGAGCGGCTTGCGGATCCGACATCCAGGCAGCCAGGCCCGCACCGTCATCGGCGGCGACCTCGGCGAGGGTCCGGCCCTGCCAGCTCCCCATGTCCATGTCCCTCAGCGGCGGTTCGACCACGACCTCGTCCCAGCCCAGGGACCGCGCCGTCTGCCGGCACCGCTTTGACGGCGCCGTATACCGGGCCGACGCCGCGGGCAGGGCCCCGGCGGCTGCTCGCGCCCGCCGCACCGCCCGTTCGTCGAGCGGCGTGTCGCCGAAGCGCACGTCGCGTTCCGCCGGGGCGGCGGCACACAGCAGCGTGAGCCGGACGGTCATGGCAGTCCCTTCGCCGGATTCCGCCAGTGGGCGGTTCATCGTACGTGGCGTACGCCATGTTGGCCGGAGCCCCGCTTGCCCCTACCATCTGGGACGACAAGGACGACGGCGCCACGGAAGTCCGGTGCAAGCCCGGCACGGTCGCGCCACTGTGTGCCACCCTCCACCGAGGTGTGGTGAGTCAGACCCAACGCCGTCGTCGAGTGCTCCACACGATGCGGGACGCGATGTTCCCGAGGAGGTCTCGCCATGGCGCAGTCCACTGCCGCCCCCACTCCCACCACCACCCAGACCCTCACCCCGCTGCCGCTGCGGGCGATCGCCCCCTGGGCCGCCTTCTTCGGCGTCCTGATGCTCGTTCTGCTCTACTTCGTCGGCGCCGAGCAGGGCGCCACCGCACTGGTTTCCGGTGAGGGCGTACACGAGTGGGTGCACGACGCCCGCCACCTCCTCGGCTTCCCCTGCCACTGACAGGGCGCCCTTCATGAACTCCACGACCGTACGCACCCTGTTGGTGCACGGCATGCTCGCCGGCCTCGCCGCCGGCGTGCTCGCCTTCGTCTTCGCCTATGTCGTGGGAGAGGGATCCGTGGACGCGGCCATCGCGTTCGAAGAGTCCCACTCCCATGAGCACGGCGAGGAACTCGTCAGCCGGTCCCTGCAGTCGACGGCCGGGCTCGCGACAGGCGTCCTCGTCTTCGGCGTCGCCATCGGCGGCATCGCGGCCCTCGCGTTCTGCTTCGCGCTGGGCCGCATCGGCCGGTTCGGCGCCCGGGCGACCGCCGCGTTGACCGCGCTCGCCGGGTTCCTCCTCGTCTACCTGGTGCCGATCCTGAAGTACCCGGCGAGCCCTCCGGCCGTCGGCGCCCCGGACACCATCGGCCAGCGCACGGCCCTGTTCGTGCTGATGATCGCCCTGAGCGTCCTGCTGGGCACCGGCGCCGTTCTGCTGGGCCGCAGGCTCGCCCCGGGCTGGGGGAACTGGAACGCCTCCATCACCGCCGGCGTCGCCTTCGTGGCGGCGGTCGGAGTCGCGATGGCGGTCCTGCCTCACGGGGACAACATCCCCAAGGGCTTCCCCGCCGCCGATCTCTGGGAGTTCCGCCTGGCCTCGATCGGCATCCAGGCCGTGCTGTGGTCCGCGTTCGGGCTCCTGTTCGGCTACCTGGCCGAACGCGTCCTCGAACCGCGGCCCGTACGCGGCCGGGTCTCCACGCTGACGGCCTGACAGGGAGGCCACGCCAGTGGAGGGGTCACCGGGGGCGCGCCCGGTGGCCCCTCCGCACGTAGTCGCGCGAAACCGTCCGTCCTGCGGGCGATGCCGTCCAGGTCGAGGCGAGAGGCGGGAGCCGAAGACAGGGTGCGCCGCCGTGAGCTCCCGGCGCCCGCGAAGGGGATCTGCGCCGAGGGGGCGGCCTGCTCGCCGACCGGGTGCTGCCACAGGCCCGCGCCCTGTTCGAACTGCTCGGTGCCGACGACTTCGCGACCAGGTCGACGTCCCGGCCACACAGGCTCCGAGCTCAACTACGCATGCGTGGCCAGCGGATCGAGGAACGTCAGTACCGAGGCATCCTCCTCGATCAGCGGAGTGAGGGCGGCGTTGAACGGGGGCCCGTACGGGGCGTCCAGGTGTGCCTTGAAGGCCTCCTCGTCCCGGTAGACCTCGAAGATCCAGTAGGCGCGCGGGGCGGCCGCCTTGGTGTAGACGTCGAAGGCCAGGTTGCCTTCTTCTTCGCGCACTTTCAGCGCGTACTCCCGGATCAGTCGGGCGACCTCGCCCTCCGCTCCCTCACAGGCGGTGAACTCGGCGAGCAGGGTTTTCGTCATGTTTCCTGTCCTTTCAGTGGGTGGAGTCGAGCTGCCGGACGACGGGCTTGTCCGTCGGAGCCTGGGCCAGCTGGTCCTGCCAGGGCGGGTTCGGGCCGGCGACCGAGCAGGTCAGGGCCGCGACCCGCGCGGCGAACACGCAGGCCGCTTCGACATCGCCGAGTCGCAGGTCCGTCAGCCTGCCGCCGAGGAGTCCGCGGGTGCCGAGGTGGTGCAGCAGTCCCGCGGTGAAGGAGTCCCCCGCCCCGACCGTGTCGACGACCTGCGCCGGCGCCGCGGGCACCCGCACCCGTTCCCCGTCGAGTGAGGCCAGCGCGCCGTCCGCGCCCCGTGTGATCACGACGAGCCGGGCCCCCGCCGCATGCCAGGTGTCGCACGCCTGCTCCGGCGCTGTCCCGGGCAGCAGGAGCTCCAGGTCGTCCTCGCTCAGCCGCAGCACATCCGCGAGGCCGCACCAGTGCGCCAGCCGGGCGCGGTAGACCTCGGGGTGCACCAGCAGGGGGCGGACGTTGGGGTCGATGCTGAGGGTGGCGCGGGGCGCGGCCGCTGCCAGGAAGTCCTCCACCACGCCTGCCCCGGGGTCCTTGACCAGGGCCAGTGACCCGGTGTGGACGCAGGCGGTGCCGGCCAGGTCCACCCCGGCCAGTTCCGCGCTCGTCCACTGCCAGTCCGCGGTGGCCTGGGCGTGGAAGGAGAACGCGGCCTGCCCCCGGTCGTCCAGTTCGGCCACGGCCAGCGTGCTCGGCTCGGCGGCCTCGACGGCGTGCGACAGGTCCACCCCGGAGGCCTCCAGGTGGGTCCGGAAGAGGCGGCCGAACACGTCGCCGGACAGCCGTGCGAGGAAGCGGGCCGGGGTGCCCAGCCGGGCCAGGGCCACGGCCGTGTTGGCGGGTCCGCCGCCCGGCAGGACGCGCAGGGCGAGTTCGTTCCGGGTCCCTGCGGACTGGGTGAACGCGTCGGCGACGCACTCCCCCAGGACGGTGATCTGACGCGGGCACATGGGCGGCTCTTCTCTTGGGACGCGTCGGCGAAATGGGCACATTCCGGGCTGTCCCCAGACCGGTTCGGGCGGGTGGCGGCCACGGCGTTGCCGATTTGTGACGAGTGAAAGGCATTGACGTTGCCTGAAGGCGGAGTCCATCATCCTCGCCAAGCAGTGTCAACGCTGACATGAGTCAACGATGACATCTCGGGCGGCATGCGCCCGATGCCGGCCGCTCGTCCGCAATCCCGCAGGAGTCGTTCATGTCACGTATCTCTCGTCCGTCTTCCTCGATGCTCCGAGTCGCCGCGTGCACGGGCATCGCGGCCCTCACCCTGACCGCCTGTGGATCCGGATCCGGGTCGGGCACGGCGAACGCCGGATCGGGCAGCGTCAAGGTCGGCCTGATCACCAAGACCGACACCAACCCGTTCTTCGTGAAGATGAAGGAAGGCGCGGAGAAGGCCGCCAAGGACAACGGCGTCCAACTCGTCACCGCGGCGGGCAAGTTCGACGGTGACAACGCCGGGCAGGTCACCGCCGTCGAGAACATGGTCGCCTCCGGGGTGAAGGGCATCCTGATCACGCCGAGCGACTCCAAGGCGATCGTGCCGGCGATCGAGAAGGCCAAGGCCAAGGGTGTTCTGGTCATCGCCCTGGACACCCCGACCGACCCGGAGAGCGCGGCCGACGCCCTCTTCGCCACCGACAACCTCAAGGCCGGCGAGCTGATCGGCGAGTACGCCAAGGCCGCCATGAAGGGCAAGACCGCGAAGATAGCCGCCCTCGACCTCGCGCCGGGTGTGTCCGTCGGCGTTCAGCGGCACAACGGTTTCCTCAAGGGCTTCGGCGCCACCGACAAGGACGTCGCCTGTGCTCAGGACACCGGCGGCGACCAGTCCAAGGGCCAGACGGCGATGGAGAACTGCCTCCAGAAGGAACCCGGCATCAACGTCGTCTACACCATCAACGAACCGGCCGCACTGGGCGCGTACACCGCGCTGAAGGCCAAGGGCCGGGAGAAGGACGTGCTGATCGTCTCCGTCGACGGCGGCTGCACCGGCACCAAGGCCGTCAAGGACGGCAAGATCGCCGCGACCTCGCAGCAGTACCCGCTGAAGATGGCCGCCGAGGGCGTCAAGGCCGTCGCGACGTACGCCAAGGACGGCAAGAAGGCCTCCGGTTACACCGACACCGGCGTCACGCTGATCACCGACAAGGCGCAGGACGGCGTCACGTCCAAGGACACCGCCTACGGCCTGGACAACTGCTGGGGCTGAGCCGACCCCCGACTGCCGCCGTTCGACACCCGCAGCGGGGCGGCCGGCCCCTCCTCCCCGACCGGGGACGGCCGCCCCCTCGTCCTCTTGCCGTCCGACCAGGACTGACGCTCCCGTCCGACAAGGACTGGTCTTCCCGTCCGACAAGGACCGACAAGGACTTCTGTCTTCCGACAAGGACCTCGCATGACTGCCACGTCCACGCCACCCTCCACCTCCACCCCGTACGCCGAGCTCAAAGCACCGACCACGCTCCGCAGACTGCTCACGCAGCCGACCACCGGCCCGCTGGCCGCCCTGCTCCTGGCCTGTGTCTTCTTCTCCGTCTCGACCGACCAGTTCCTCACCGGCGGGAACTTCTCGCTGATCGTGCAGCAGGTCATGGTCGTCGGCACCCTCGCCATCGGCCAGACGCTGATCATCCTCACCGCGGGCATCGACCTGTCCTGTGGTGCGGTGATGGCGTTCGGCAGCATCGTGATCGCCAAGATGGCGGCCGAGGGCTCCCTGCCGCCGCTCGCCGCGATCGGGTTGGGCCTGGTGGTCTGCGCCGGCTTCGGTCTGCTCAACGGCGCGCTGGTGCAGCGGATCCCGCTCCCGCCGTTCATCGTCACCCTCGGCATGCTCAACGTGGCGTTCGCGCTGACCCACATCTACTCCGAGGAGCAGACCGTCACCAACCTGCCCGGCCCGCTGACGGCCCTCGGGCAGACCTTCCCGCTCGGCAGGACCGACATCACCTACGGCTCGCTGGTCACGATCGCCCTGTTCCTCCTCTTCGCCTACGCGCTGAGCAGCACCAGCTGGGGCCGGCACGTCTACGCCCTGGGCAACAGCCCGGAAGCGGCGCGGCTGAACGGCATCCGCACCTCCCGGCTGACCATCGGCGTCTACACCGTGGCCGGCCTGATGTACGGCGTCGCCGCCCTGCTGCTCATCTCCCGCACCGGCGTCGGCGACCCCCAGGCGGGGCAGACCGACAACCTCGACAGCATCACCGCCGTGGTGCTCGGCGGCACCAGCCTCTTCGGCGGACGCGGCTCGGTCCTGGGCACGTTCATCGGCGTCCTCATCGTCGGCGTCTTCCGCAACGGACTGCAACTGATGGGCGTCGCCTCCATCTACCAGACCCTCATCACCGGAGTCCTGGTGATCCTCGCGGTGACCGTGGACCAGATCTCCCGGAAGAAGGCCCGATGACCTCCCCCACCCCTGTCCTTCAGGCCCGCGGCCTGGTCAAGCGCTACGGCCACGTCACCGCCATCGACGGTGCCGACTTCGACCTGATGCCCGGCGAGGTCCTCGCCGTCATCGGCGACAACGGCGCCGGCAAGACGAGCCTCATCAAGGCCCTCACCGGCGCGGTGGTGCCCGACGCGGGCGAGATCCGCCTGAACGGTGAGCCCATCACCTTCTCCGGCCCGCAGAGCGCACGCGCCCACGGCATCGAGACCGTCTACCAGGACCTGGCCGTGGCGGCCTCCATGGACATCGCCTCCAACATGTTCCTCGGCCGCGAACTGCGCCGGCCCGGCGTCCTCGGCAGCGCCTTGCGCATGCTCGACAAGAAGCGCATGCGCAAGGAGGCCGCCGAGCACATGGCCGACCTGAAGATCGGCCTGCGGTCGCTGACCCAGTCGGTCGAGACCCTCTCCGGCGGACAGCGGCAGGCCGTCGCGGTCGCCCGGGCCGTGGCCTGGGCCCGCAGCGTCGTCGTCATGGACGAACCCACCGCCGCCCTCGGCGTCAAGGAGTCCGGGCAGGTCCTCGACCTGATCCGCCGCGTCCGCGACAAGGGCATGCCGGTCGTCCTGATCAGCCACAACATGCCCCATGTCTTCGAGATCGCCGACCGGATCCACGTCCACCGGCTGGGCCGGCGCGCCGCCGTGATCAAGCCCTCCGACTACTCCATGGCGGAGGTCGTCGCCATCATGACCGGCGCGCTCACCGTCGACGCGGCGGGAGATACTGTCGTAGCGGATTCCGCGGCGGCGAAGGCCGCCGGAGTCCAGGCCACTTGACAACTCAACCCCGCTCTCGCAGGTTCCGGCCGAGGCCGCGGCCGGAACCGGAGAGCACACAGGAAACGGTTTCCTCCATGGCAGCGAGCCGCCGCCCCACCCTTGCCGATGTCGCACGAGAAGTCGGCGTCAGCGCCAAGACGGTCTCGCGCGTCCTCAACGAGGACGGTCCCGTCTCGGCTCAGACGCGGGAACAGGTCCTCGTCGCGGTGGCCAAGCTGGGCTTCCAGCCGAACCTGATGGCACGCAACATGCGTGTCGGCGGTCCGGACACCACCATCGGACTGGTCATCCCCGACCTCGGCAACCCCTTCTTCGGAGCGGTGGCCCGCGCCATCGAGGACACGGTCCGCGAGCGCGGGCTGACCCTGCTCATGGGCTCGTCCGCGGACGACCCCGACCGCGAACGCGCCCTCACGGACAAGTTCCTCGCCCGTCGCGTCAGCATCCTCGTCGTCGTGCCGTCCGTCGGCGCCGACCACTCCCACCTCAAGGCCCACCGGTCGGCGGGGCTGCCCGTCGTCTTCCTCGACCGCCCGGGAGCCGGCCTGCCCACGGACAGCATCGTCAGCTCCAACCGGGCCGGGGCCCAGGAAGGCGTCGCCCACCTCATCGCCCACGGGCATCGCCGTATCGGATTCGTCGGCGACCTGCCGGTCAGGCTGTACACCCGCCGCGAGCGCCTCGCCGGATACCGCGCGGCCTTGCAGGCAGCCGGTCTCCCCTACGACCGCTCGCTCGTCGCCAACGCCCACGACCAGCCGGGCGCCGAGGCCGCGACCGCCCGGCTCCTCGAACTGGCCGATCCGCCCACCGCCCTGTTCGCCGGGAACAACATCATGGCGCTCGGGATCGTCGCCCAACTCGCCCGCGGCAAGCGCAAGGACGTCGCGGTCGTCGCCTTCGACGACGTCTCCCTCGCCGAGGCACTGGAACCGGCCCTGACCGTGGTCGCGCAGGACCCCGAAGAACTCGGCCGCAGCGCCGCGGCCACCGCCCTGGCCCGCCTCGACGGCGACCGCTCCCGGGCGCGCACCATCACCGTTCCCACCCGGCTGATCGTCCGGGGCTCGGGGGAGCAGACCGCGCCCCGCCCGTAGGCGGCGCCCACGCGCGAGCCGACACCGGGCCAGGGTCGGCGGTCACCGTCAGGCGGGCGGTCAGCAAGGGGAGTTGGTCTGGGTGAGCAGGCCCATCCGCCAGGGCTTGGTGAGGTAGTCGCCGTCGGCTTTGGGGTCGACCAGAGGGGTCCAGTCACCGGTGAGGCTGGTGGCGGTGAAGGCCTTGAAGTAGCGCCGCCATGTGGTGTTGTTGATGGCCTCCTGGAGCAGCAGGTACTGGTTGCTGCCGGCGACCTTGTAGACGTTGGTCGCCTCGAACAGGTTGTTCTTGGTGTCCGACATCACCATCCGTGTGTTCCCGAATCCGTTCGGGAAGTTCGCCAGGCTGGTCTGGGCGCGGTAGAAGTGGCCGTTGTCGTCGCTGAAGAACAGGTGGCAGTTGGTGGTGTCGCAGATGACCCAGAAGTCCGCCTGTCATCGCCACCAGCGTGATCCTTTCCTTCAACTGGACATGGGGCGACTACATCGGCCCCGCGCTGTTCCTGGACGACGCGCACACCACACTCGCGGTGAAGCTCGCCAACGGCTACGTCAACGCGCACGGCGAACCGATGCCCAACCTCGTCGCCTCGGGCGCCGTGATGTACGTCGTGCCCGTGCTCGTACTGTTCCTGATCATGCAGCGCGGCTTCGTCTCCGGAATCGCCACCTCGGGACTGAAGTGACGGGTGCCTGGGCAGCACCGGGCAGACGTATGTGCTCCGCTGAAGGCGCCGCACGATTCTTCAGCGGCTTATGAGAAGAACAGAGGAAAAGCCTTGTCCTACACCATCCGCGCGGGCGCTCTGGAGCGCCACACCGCCGAAGAGATCCTCCGTATCGAGCCCTGGGGACCGCACGCGGTCCGGGTGCGGGCCTCCTCGGGGACCGTCGACCCCGCGGCCCCCGGCGCGCTGGACAACCCCCCGCCCTCCCCCGGCGCCGAGTTGTCCGTTTCCGACGACGGCTGTGCCCGCCTGGTCAACGGCCGCCTCGCCGTCGAGGCCTCGGCCCACGGCCGGCTGAGGTTCCTGCACGCCGACTCGGGCCGTGAACTGCTCGCCGACAAGACCCCGTACCACCACCACGAGGGTCCCCGCGTCCATGCGGCGGGCGGCCGTACGGAACAGCACTTCGAGGGGTACGACGGTGAGCGGCTGCACGGCCTCGGGCAGCATCTGCACGGGCTCCTGGACCAAAAGGGCTGTGTGATCGACCTCGTCCAGGGCAACACCGTGGCCACGATCCCCTTCCTGCACTCCTCGCGGGGCTACGGACTGCTGTGGAACAACCCCGCCACCGGCCGCGTCGAACTCGGCACCGACACGACCCGGTGGGTCGCCGACGGCGGCGGGCGCGTCGACTACTGGGTCACCGCGGGCGACACCCCGGCCCAGATCATCGACGCGTACACCCTGGTCACCGGACGCCCACCCCTCCTCCCCGAGTGGGCGTCCGGTTTCTGGCAGTCGAAGCTGCGCTACCGCACCCAGGACGAACTCCTGGCGGTGGCACGGCAGTACAAGGAGCGCGGGCTGCCGCTGTCCGTCATCGTCTGCGACTTCTTCCACTGGCCGCACATGGGCGACTGGCGTTTCGAGGAGAGCGAGTGGCCCGACCCCGCCGCCATGGTCAAGGAGCTGACCGATCTCGGGGTGCGGCTCGCGGTCTCGGTGTGGCCGACCGTCGAGCCCGGCAGTGACTCCTTCGACGAACTGCGCGCGTCAGGACATCTCGTCCAGGACGCGGACGGCGGCCTCCTCACCTTCCCCTGGCCGTCCCGGGAGGCCGGGGAGGCACTGACACTCCCGATGGCCTACTACGACGCCACCCACCCCGGCGCACGCACCGCGCTGTGGCAGCGACTGAACGACAACTACCGCTCGCTCGGAGTGAGTTGCTTCTGGCTGGACGCCTGTGAGCCCGACCTGAGCCGGGAGGCCGCCGAGCGCGCCGTCTACGCGGCCGGGCCGGCCGCCGAGGCCGCGCACCTCTACCCCGTGCTGCACACCCGTATGGTCGCCGAGGGCCTGGCCGAGGCGGGCGACGACCGGCCGCTGTCCCTGGTCCGGTCCGCGTGGGCCGGCAGCCAGAAGTACGGGGCCGCGCTGTGGTCCGGCGACATCCCCACCACCTTCGACTCCCTGTCGCGCCAGATCAGGGCCGGGCTGAACGTCGCGATGAGCGGCATCCCCTGGTGGAACACCGACATCGGTGGCTTCGGCGGCGGCGACCCGGACGACCCCGCCTATCGCGAGGTGCTGGTCCGGTGGTTCCAGTACGGCACCTTCAGCCCCGTCATGCGCCTGCACGGCGACCGCGAGCCCAACCACCCCACGTTCTCCGCGGACATGAGCGGCGGGCCGAACGAGGTCTGGTCCTACGGCGACGAGGCGTACGGCATCCTCCGGGAGCACCTGCTGCTGCGCGAGCGGCTGCGCCCCTACCTGAGGGAGTTGTCCGATCAGGCCCACCGCACCGGCGCCCCGCCGATGCGCCCGCTGTTCTTCGACTTCCCCGACGACGAGCGCGCCTGGGACGTGGACGACCAGTTCCTGCTCGGTCCCGATGTGCTGGTGGCGCCCGTGTACGAGGCGGGCGCGCGGACCCGCCGGGTGTACCTGCCGTTCGGGGCGCGCTGGCTCGACCCGGTCACCGGCAGCGTGGTGGACGGCGGTACGACGCTCGACGCAAACGCCCCGCTGGAGCGCATCCCGGTCTTCGTCCGCGAGGGGGCCGATGTCGCGGCGCGGTTGAGCTGACCGGCCCCTGGTGGCCTCCTCGGACTTCTCGGCACCGTGGAGGCCACCATCACGCGGCACGATGGGACCGGCGGCGTCCCGGCACCCCTGCGTCTTCGCCGAACCGTGACGCCCCTCCGCACGAAAGACAGGAAAGCCATGCACTCCGTACGCCCTTCCGCGGGGGCCACGACCTCGCCCGCCCCGGCCCTGGTCCCGCTCCCCGACCGCGGGATCCATGACAGCGCTCCCGCCGAGTCGTGGACCGACGGCTTCCTCACCGGCAACGGTGAATACGGGGCCGTGGTGTACGGGGATCCGGCGCTGGAGAAGATCGTCTTCGACCACCACCGCCTCGTCCTGCCGAACGGCACCCGCGACGTCACCCCGCCGGTGCTCGCCGACCGGCTGGAAGCGGTGCGGGACAAGGCGCTGGCCGGGGACTACGCCGGAGCCTCACGGGACTTCGCCGCCGGGTGGGAGCTGCGCTGGACCCAGACCTACCACCCCGCGTACGAGCTGTGGATCGCCACCGCGGAGGCCCCCGCAGGCGACGAGTACGTCCGGGTCACCGACTTCCGCACGGGCGAGGTCACCTCCGCCTGGTCGGACGGGCACGGCACGTGGTCCCGCCGGGTCTTCGTCTCCCGCGCCGACCGGGTCGTCGTCCACGAACTGGTGCCGGCCCCGGGCCGTACCGTCGACGTCACCCTGGGCGCGCACACCGCGCTCGACGACACCGCGACCGTCCACGGCGGGGGCGACGCCCTGCACACCCGCATGACGTTCACCACCCTGGCCGGCGTCGGTGAGGGCTCCGGGTGGCTGAACCTGCGTGGCACCTACCCCGAGGGACTGGGCGCCCACGGCTACGAGGGCGTCACCCGCGTCGTGCCGACCGGCGGCACGGTGACCGTCAGCGGCTCGACCCTCGTCGTCACGGGGGCGGCCAGGCTCACTCTCCTCACCCGCCTTGACAGGTACAAGACGCCCACCGCCTGGGACACCAGGCCGCTGCACGCGGGGCTGGCCGCCCTGGAAGCCGACTACGCGGTCCTGCTCGCCCGGCACACGGAGATCCACTCGGACCTGTACGACCGCTCCCGTCTCGACCTGAACGTCCCCGAGGCCGACCGCCGGCTGTCGACCACCGAGCTGACCACACGTCAGAACGCCGATCGCGGCGTCATCGACCCTGCCCTGCTGGAGCGGCTCTACGACTCGGGCCGCTACCTCTTCCTCAGCTCCAGCGGCATCCTGCCACCGCGCCTCACCGGCATCTGGACGGGCGCGTGGACCGCTGCCTGGGCCGGTGACTTCACCACCGACGCCAACGTCAACCTCCAGGTCGCAGGCGGCACCATCCTCGACCTCACCGAGGCCATGCAGGGCTACTTCGACCTGATCCTCGGCCAGCTCGACCACTGGCGCACCAACGCCAGGAACCTCTACGGCGCCCGCGGTTTCCTCGCCCCCTCCCGTACCGACGGCGAGTACGGCCACATGCTGCACTTCGACGGCGGCGACTTCCCCGGCCACTGCTGGACCGGCGGCGCCGACTGGCTGCTCCAGCCGCTCCTGGAGTACTACGAGGTCACCGGCGACCAGGCGTTCCTGCGGGACAGGCTCGGTCCCGCGTTGATGGAACTGGCCCTGTTCTACGAGGACTTCCTCACCCGCACCGACGCGCAGGGCAAGGCGGTCTTCGTGCCGTCCTTCTCCATGGAGAACGCCCCGGGCAACACGGCCGAGTACCTGTCCGTCAACGCCACCGGCGACATCACGGCCGGCCGACACGCCCTCCAGGCCGCCATCGACGCCGCGGGCGCCCTCGGCGTCGAACAGGGCCGCGGCGAGGGCGTCGAACGCTGGACGGCACTGCTCGGCAAGATCCCCGACTACCGGATCAACGAGGACGGCGCCCTCGCCGAATGGTCCTGGCCCGGCCTGACCGACCACTACGACCACCGCCACACCCAGCACCTGTACGCCGCCTGGCCCCTGCACGAGATCAACCCGGAGGAGCGCCCCGACCTCGTGCCCCCGGCCCTCAAGGCGCTCGAACTGCGCGGCGACCAGAACCTCTCCGCACACGGCAGCCTCCATCGCGCCCTGGCCGCCGCCCGGCTCAAGGACGGCCCCCAGGTCTACGACAACCTCCGGAAGATCATCGGCGGTGAGATGCTCTTCCGGTCGCTGATGACCTCCCACAACCCGGGCCGCCACATCTACAACGCCGACGCGGCGAACGCCCTGCCCGCCGTCCTGGCCGAGGCCCTGCTCTACACCAGGCCCGGCGTCCTGGAACTCCTTCCCGCACTGCCCGAGCAGTGGGACAAGGGCACGATCACCGGGATCCGGGGCCGGGGCGGCATCCGGGTGCACAGCCTGGACTGGGATCTGTCCGGCGGCACCACGACCGCGACCGTCACCTCGGACCGGACCCAGGACGTCACACTGATCAGCCGCCGCGGCATCACGGCCGTCACCACCTCCGCGCAGGTCCGTCCCTCGATGCTCGGCCCGCATGCCCGGACCATCTCCCTCACCGCCGGGCAACACACCCGGATCACGATCGCCCTGCCGCCGGGCGGACCTGCCCCCTCATGACATCTCAGGAGCGTTTGTGTACCAGTCGAAACCGGTCCATGTCGGCTATCTGCTCGTCTATTTCACCGGCAACCCGGCAGCCGACGACGAACGGATCCGGATGGCGCTCAGCTGCGGCAACGACCCGTTGCACTACCGGGAACTCAACGCCGGAGAACCCGTCCTGGCCTCCGGCCTCGGCACCGGGGGCGTACGCGACCCCTTCGTCATCCGCTCCCCCGACGGCGACAGGTTCCACCTGATCGCAACGGATCTGCGGACCTCCGGCGGCGCCGGGACCCAAGTGCCGCTCATCTGGGACAGAGCCGAGCGCGCCGGCAGCAAGTCGATCGTGGTGTGGGACTCCTGCGACCTGGTGAACTGGACCGGCCCGCGCCTCGTCAAGGTGTCACCCGACAACGCCGGCAACACCTGGGCACCGAAGGCGTACTACGCGGACGAACTCGGCGCGTACGTCGTCTTCTGGGCCTCGAAGCTCTACGCCCAGGACGACCCCGATCACACCGGCACCACGTACAACAAGATGCTGTACGCCACCACCACGGACTTCCGCATCTTCAGCGAGCCCGCCCTCTGGCACGATCCCGGGCACGCCGTGATCGACTCAGCCGTGATCAAGCACAACGGGGTGTACTACCGCTACACGAAGGACGAGCGGGACCAGACGCCCGCCGTGCCCGGCGCGAAGCTCATCATCGCCGAGAAGTCCCGCGAACTGGCCTCCACCACATACGATTTCGTGGCCGACCGCATCGGCGAGGGGGATGTCACCCGTGGTGAGGGCCCGGCCGTGTTCAAGTCGAACACGGAGGAGAAGTGGTACATGTTCATCGACGAGTTCGGAGGGCGCAACTACGTCCCGTTCGAGACGACCGATCTCGACTCCGGCAAGTGGACCCCGTCGACGAGCTACCGACTGCCCCCCGAGGCCAAGCACGGCTCGGTACTCCCCCTCACCCAGGCGGAGTACGACCGGCTGCTGCGTGCCTACGGCGGGCAGAAGGGCGACCGTTGACCCGCCTCCCCCACAGGGCCGAAGCGTTCTCACGAAGGAAACAAGCAGTCATGCAGTCACTCCCCCGCAGCGCGGTACGCCTTCTGCCCGGCCCGTTCCTGGACGCGCAGGCCACCGCCCTGGACTACCTGCTGTCCCTCGACACCGACCGGCTTCTCGCACCCTTGCGGCGCGAGGCCGGCCTGCCGCCGGTCGCCGAGTCCTACGGCAACTGGGAGAACTCCGGTCTCGACGGCCACACCGTCGGGCACGCCCTGTCGGGCGCCGCCCTCATGAGCGCGGTGACGGACGACCCCCGGCCGAAAGCCATGGTCGAGCGTCTGGTTCAGGGCGTCGTCGAGTGCCAGGACGCCCTGGGCACCGGCTACGTCGGGGGCATACCCGACGGCGTGCGGCTGTGGCAGCGGGTGGCCGCAGGGCAGGTGGAGCGGGGCTCGTTCGAGCTCGGTGGTGCCTGGGTGCCGTGGTACAACCTGCACAAGCTCTTCGCCGGCCTGCTGGACGCCCACCGGCACGCCGGCTGCGACCTGGCGCTGACCGCCGTCCGGCGGCTGGCCGACTGGTGGGACCAGGTGGCGGCGGGCATGGACGACGACACCCACGAAGCCATGCTCCGCACGGAGTTCGGCGGGATGTGCGAGGTTCTGGCGGACCTCGCCGACGTCACGGGCGAAGACCGGTACGCGGCCCTGGCACGGCGCTTCCTCGACCGGTCCCTGCTCGGCCCGTTGCACGAGCACCGCGACGTCCTCGACGGGATGCACGCCAACACCCAGATCGCCAAGGTCGTCGGATACCAGCGCCTCGGCGAGGTCGCCGACGACCCGGGCCTGCGGGACGCCGCCCGGTTCTTCTGGCAGACCATGACCCGGCACCGGACGTTCTCCATCGGCGGCAACTCCGTACGCGAGCACCTGCACCCCCGTGACGACTTCAGCTCCGCGCTTCAGTCGCCGGAGGGCCCCGAGACCTGCAACACCTACAACATGCTCAAACTGAGCCGTGCGCTGTTCCTCGAAGAGCCCGACGCCGAGGTGCTCGACCACTACGAGCGCGCCACGGTCAACCACATCCTGTCGTCCCTGCATCCCAAGGGCGGGCTGGTGTACTTCACGCCCGTGCGACCGGGCCACTACCGCGTGGTGTCGACACCCCAGAACTGCTTCTGGTGCTGCGTCGGCACCGGGCTCGAAAACCACGCGAAGTACGGCGAGTTGGTGTACTCCGCCGACGGCGGCGACCTGTTCGTCAATCTCTTCATCGCCTCCCGGCTCAGCCTCCCCGAACAGAACCTGGCGCTGGAGCAGACCGGGACAGCCCCCTACGACGACGAGATCGAACTCGTGCTGCGCGCGGCTCCCGCCACCTCTGTGGCGATCCACATCCGCGTCCCCGGCTGGCACGAAGGGACCCCGCAGGTCACTGTCAACGGAGCACCGCCCGAAGACCGACCCGCCGCGCTCACGACACGCCGCGGGGCGGGCGGACAGCCCCTGACCTACGTACGTCTGGAGCGGCGGTGGCACGCCGGGGACACGATCACCCTGCGTCTTCGCCCGCGCATCAGCGCCGAGCTGCTCCCCGACGGCTCGCCGTGGGTGTCGTTCCGCTACGGGCCCACCGTCCTCGCGGCCGAGGGCGACCGGAACGACCTGGTCGGGCACTTCGCCGACGACTCCCGGATGGGTCACGTCGCCGACGGCCCGCTGCGCCCCCTGGAGCACCTGCCCGTCGTGCTCGCACCGGGCACCGCCGATCCGGCGGCCGGTGTACGCCGGCTCGCCCCGGACCGGCCGGAGTTCACCCTGGAACACGTGGACGCGCGACCGGACGAGTCCGTCACCCTCGTCCCGTTCGCCGGCATCCACGACTCCCGCTACCACCTCTACTTCCCGCTGGCGGAACCGGAGCGGCTCCAGGAGCGGCGGGCGGAGCTGCGCGCGGCCGACGAGGCGGACCTCGCGCTGCGGGATCGCACCGTCGACGCCGTGGCCGCCGGTGAGCAACAGCCCGAGAGCGACCACCGGTTCAAGGGGCAGGACACCTGGTCGGGCCTCACCGACGGGATGAGGTGGCGAGCCGCCACCGGATGGTGGTCCTACCGCCTGACCGACCCGGACTGCACCGCCACCGGCCTACAGGTCACCCACCTCTCGGACGGGAGCGCGGGAGCGACGCGTGTGCTGGTCGACGGCCGAGTGCTCGGCACGCTCACGCCCTCGTCGCATCCCGAGGACACGGAAGTCACCCAGGTGCTCCCGCTGGACGCAGACCGTCGTGCCGGGACCGCCGAGGTCCGGTTCGAAGCGGTGGGCTCCGCGACCACCATCCGGCTGCGCGAGGTGCGGCTGGTGCGCTGAGGTGACCGCCGTCCGCCCGTCAGTTCCGCTCTGCCACTTCGAAGGACAGGAGTTCGCCGGAGCGCAGGTGTTCCCTCAGCCACTGCTCGGTGTTGCTCACGTGGAGCAGCGCGGCGGCCTGGCTGAGGGCTGCGTCACGGGTGGTGAGCGCGTTGAAGATCGCCTCGTGCTCGGCGAGCGTGCGGCCCGCGGCCTTGTCGTCGACCAGACCGCGCCAGATGCGGGCACGCAGGGTGCGGCCGGAGATCCCTTCCAGGAGGGTGAGGAGGCTCTCGTTGCCCGTGGCCGAGACGACCGCGCGGTGGAAGGCGGCGTCGTGGGCGTTGAGCTGCTCGACGTCGTCGCGGGCCTCGCGCATGGCGTCCAGGTGCCCCTTCACCTCGGCCAGTTGGGCGTCGGAGATCCGGGTCGCGGCCAGGGCCGTGGCGACCGGTTCCAGGAGCCGCCGTACTTCCATGAGGTCCTGGAGGGCGACCGAGTCGCCCTGCAGCAGTTCCACCGCGCCGCCGAGACCCTCCAGCAGCAGGCTCGGCTGCAGGCTGGTCACATACGTGCCGTCGCCCCTCCTGACCTCCAGGACCCGCGCGACGGCCAGCGCCTTGACCGCTTCGCGGGCGAGGTTGCGGGACAGGCCCAGCTGGGCGGCCAGGTCCGGCTCCGGAGGGAGCTTGGAGCCCGGAGGCAGGGCGCCGGTCCGGATCAGCTCACGGATGCGCTCGATGGCCTTGTCCGTCAGAGACACCGCTCGTCCCTCCCCCCACCGTGCCCGTGAGCACGTCCGACCTGATCAGCGTGACGTTGATGATACTGGGACGCGAGCGCGAGACGGCGATCACCCTGAGATGAAGCACCGCAAGACATGCCATGTCTGCTGATCGAAATGCACGCCGAATCACGTCAAATCACTCAACTCACCTGAAGCAAGGGGCACTTTCATCCCTGCATGCTGGTTGACATTCCCTGGTCACATGGCCGACCTTCATGCCTGACCCCTGCATTCCCCCCACCCCCTTCCGCATCAGGGATGTGTGTATGTCGAGCTCGATCAACAGACGCCAGTTCGTGGCCTCGGCAACCTGCGTGGCCGCGGCGGCCGTTGCCGGAGAGCTGTTCGCCGCCGGTGTCGCCGAGGCGGCGCCGAGCACGTACACGCCCGACTGGGACTCGGTCGACCAGCACCCGCCTGCTCCGGAGTGGTTCCAGGACGCGAAGTTCGGGATCTACTTCCACTGGGGCGCCTTCAGCGTCCCCGCCTTCGGCAACGAGTGGTACCCGCGCAACATGTACGAGAGCGGGAACGACGCCAACCAGCACCACATCGCGACCTACGGCCGGCCGTCGGCGTGGCCCTACCACAACTTCATCGACGGGGCGGAGGACCTGGCGGGCAACGCCGTGAAGTTCGCGCCGAAGCTGAAGTCGGCCGGCGGGAGGTTCGACCCCGACGAGTGGGTGCAGCTGTTCGTCGACGCCGGCGCCAGGTTCGCCGGCCCGGTCGCCGAGCACCACGACGGCTTCTCCATGTGGGACAGCCAGGTCAACGAGTGGAACTCGGTGAAGAAGGGCCCCGGTCTCGACCTGCTGCGGCTGTTCTCCACGGCCATCCGCGCCAAGGGCCTCAAACTGCTGGTGGCCATGCACCACGCGTACAACTTCACCGGCTTCTACGAGTACGCCCCCGCGCAGACGGACCCCAGCCTCAAGAAGCTCTACGGACAGTTGGGGCCGGCCGCACAGAACCAGCTGTGGTTCGACAAGCTCAAGGAGGTCGTCGACCGCGCCCGGCCCGACATCCTGTGGCAGGACTTCAATCTGGACGCCGTCGACGAGCAGCAGCGCCTGAACTTCCTGGCGTACTACTACAACCAGGCACACAGCTGGGGCCGCGAAGTCGTCGCCACCTACAAGGACGGCATGAACGGCAAGGGCGAGGTCTTCGACTACGAACGCGGCGGCCCGGCCGATCTCACCACCCCGTACTGGCTGACCGACGACAGCATCTCCAGCAGCAGCTGGTGCTACACCCAGGGCATCGGCTACTACACCACCCAGCAGATGCTGCACTCGTTCATCGACCGGGTCAGCAAGAACGGCAACGTGCTGCTGAACATCGCGCCGATGGCCGACGGCACCATCCCCCAGGCGCAGAAGGACATCCTGCTCGGTATCGGGGACCACCTGAAGCGCTTCGGGGAGTCGGTGTACGCGACCCGGGCCTGGACGGCGTACGGCGAGGGCCCGACGAAGATGGGCGGCGGCTCGTTCACCACTCCGCACGCCGGCACCGCGCAGGACATCCGCTTCACCCGCAACAAGGCGAACGACGTCCTGTACGCCACCGTCCTGGGCTGGCCCGGCAGCTCCCTGACGATCAAGACCCTGGGCTCGGACCGGATCAACCTCTCCTCGCTGACGTCGGTGAAGCTCTGCGGGAGCACCGCCGGCACGTACATCGACCTGCCCGCGCCGGCCCAGAGTGCCTCGGGCCTCAGGGTCACCCTGCCGTCGTCGGCGCCCTACAGCGCGGGCGCCTACGTCCTGAGGCTCGACTTCTCCGGCACGATCCCCGGCCTGCGGCCGCTCGCCGGCGCCGTCGCCTTCACGGACGTCGACTACACCGGCGGCTGGGCCGTCCTCCCCGTCGGCGACTACACCGCGGCCGACCTGTCCGCGGCCGGACCGGGCCCGCGCACCCTCTCCTCCCTCCGGCCGGCCCCCGGGTACCGGGTGATCGGCTACTCGGGAGACAACTTCACCGGTACCTCCTGGACCTTCGCCGCCGACAACCCCGACCTCAGGGTCACCGGCAACAACGACCAGATCACCTCACTGAGTGTCCAGTTCGACCCGGCGGCGTACTTCCGGATCACCAACGCCACGAACGGCCTCGCCCTGGACAGCGGAGGCGACGTCGCCTCCGGCTCCGACCTCAAGCAGTGGACCTGGGACGGCAGTCCGAACCTGCAGTGGCACGCGGAGGCGGTCGGAGGCGGCTACTACAGGCTGGTCAACCGCACGAACGGCATGGTCGCCGACGGCTGGGGGGCCACCGCCGACGGCTCCGCGGCCCGGCAGGCCGCCTGGAACGGCGGCACCAACCAGCAGTGGACCCTCACCCACCGGGGCGGCGAGCGTTACTCGATCGCCAACCGCACCACCGGCCTCGTCCTCGACGGCGGCGGCAACGTCGCCTCGGGCTCCCCCACCAAGCAGTGGACCTACGGCAACAGCACCAACCTGCTGTGGACCTTCACCGCGCTGTAGCAGCACGACCAACAGGAGACGGCATGTATCTGACATTCACACCGTCGAGGCGGGGACGCGGGAGACGCCCGGGAGTGCTCGCCGCGGTGACCGCTGTGACGGCGACGCTCCTGACGGGCACCGGTGCCGCCACAACGGCGCAGGCGGCCACGGTGGACACGAACGCGAGAAACGTGCTGGAACAGGTGCACACCGCCGGGCGGGTCAAGGACGCCGGAAACACGGTGCAGTACAGCTGGCCCGGCGTGTACTTCGAGGGCCGCTTCCGCGGTACCGGCGTGGGCATCGTGCTGAGCGACTCGGCCGCCGATTACGACGTCCAGGTCGACGGGACCACCGTCGCCACACTGGTCACGCCCGGCAACACCACACACTGGATCAACGGGCTGCAGAACCAGGAGCACACCGTCCGGCTCGTCAAGCGCAACGACACCCCGGGCGACACCAGCACGTTCGGGGGCTTCAGGGCCGCGCCCGGCGGGGCCGTACTGAGCAGACCGGCGGCCCGCGACCGCCAGATCGAGTTCATCGGCGACTCCCTCACGGTGGGCTACGGCAACCTCTCGACGTCCCGCGACTGCACCTCGGACCAGGTCAAGCGCACCACCAACACCGACCTGAGCTACGGCGCCCTCACCGCCCGGCGGCTGAACGCCGACTACCAGATCAACGGCTATTCGGGCCTCGGCATGGTGCGCAACTACAACGGAGGCTCGCCGGACGTCACGTACCGGACCTTCTACGACCGTGCCCTGCTGAACGTGTCCGGCGACGTCTGGCAGAACCCGGGCACCTGGCGGCCCCAGCTCGTGGTGGTCAACCTCGGCACCAACGACTTCTCGACCCCCGTCAACCCCGGTGAGCCGTGGACGTCCGACAGCCTCGCGGCCGCCTACCGCGGCGCCTACGGCGACTTCCTCCAGAAGCTGCGGACGCGCTACGGGACCGGCACGACCATCGTGGCCGTCGGCACCGGCCAGTTCGCCGACCAGGTCCAGCAGGTGGTCACAGCGCGCAACGACGCCGGCGACGGCGGGGTCCGCTACTGGTCCCTGGACACCTCGGGCCTGGACTTCCTCGGCTGCCACTGGCACTACTCCGCCCATGACGACCGGGTCATCTCCGACCGGCTCACCACCTTCATCGCCGGACTGCCGATGAACTGGTGACGGCACCGGCCGCCCGGGACCACCACTGCCGGAGCGCCGTGGGGCAGAAGCCGACCTAGGCTGGAAGCTGCGGCTGGAAACCGGCCCTGACGGGCGAGGTGTCCGGACGGAGGCGAGGCGCGTGGACATGGCCGGCAGGCAGGATGCCAGCGCTGCCGCGCTCGTGGTGGGCCCGGACGGCGTGGTGAGCGGCTGGAGCGAGAGCGGGCGGCGGCTGCTGGGCTGGACGGCTCAGGACGCCGTCGGGCACCCCGTGACCGACCTGCTGGCCGCTCCCCCGCCACCCGGCTTCCCGGAGAGCTCCGACGGCAGCCCCGATCTTACGGCCCTCATCCCTCTGCGCCACCGGGACGGCTCCACCGTGGACGCTCTGGTGTCGACTCACCCGCTGTTCGGCGCCGACGGCCGGGCACTGGGCCATGCGGTGACTGTCCAGCGCTGGGATCGCCGCCCGGTGATCGCCGACCTGGCCTTCGAGCAGAGCCCCTTCGCTCTGGGCGCCTACGACCCTGAGCTGCGGTTTCTATGGATCAACGCCTCCTCGGGCCGGGTGATCGCGCACTCCGAGGAGCAAGTGCTCGGTAAGAAGTACCGCGAGGTGCTGCCCGAATTCGACCGCGGACTGTTCCCCGAAAGGGACGACAAGCCCTACACCGACCAGCTCGCCGAAGTGGCGAGGACGGGCAAGCCCGCACGTCTCATCACCGTCTTCCAACCGCTCGGCAGTAACTACGCCAACGCCTGGGCCACCAGCATCTGGCCCGTCCGGGATGCCGAGGGCAGGGTCCGCGCGGTCGCCAACTGGGGATTCGACATGAGCGCGGAGTACTGGGCCAGGCAGCGCCTGCTCATGCTCAACGAGGCCAGCCGCGGCATCGGCCGGACACTCGACGTGATCGGCACCGCCCAGGAACTGGCTCGGACCTCCGTGCCGGGATTCGTCGACTCCGTCACCGTGGATCTCTTCGACGAGGTGCTGCGGGGCGAGGAACCGCCCCGTTCCCCCGCCTCAGCCTCCGGCGGGGCCGTCGCGCTCAGCCGCGTCGCCCGGCACAACGCGACGTGTGACACCGACCGGGCTCCCGGGCCCCCCATGCCAGTCAGCCACGATCCCGATTCCGTCGCCGCCCGCTGCATGGCCACCGGCAGGTCCACGGTGCAGCTCGCCGCCGAACCGGGCGAGGGCGGCGAATGGGCCTTCGGGCCCGGCCTCGCCGCCGACCCGGCCCACTGGCCGCCGGGCAACCCGTTGATCGACGAGTCGATCACCGCGCAAGGGCTGACCGGCCGGATCACCGTGCCGCTGCGGGCCCGCGGCGCGCTGCTCGGCGTGGTCGCGTTCTCCCGCAGCGACCGGCCCGAGGCCTTCACCGCCGACGACCTGATCCTCGCCGAGGAGCTGACCGCCAAGGCGGCCGTCGCCATCGACAACGCCCGCCGGTACTCGCGCGAGCGCACGACCGCACTGACGCTGCAGCGCAGTCTGCTGCTGCAGCAGCTGCCCAGCCAGGAGGCGCTCAAGGTGGCATCCCGCTACCTGCCCGCCGGGACCGGCGCGGAAGTGGGCGGCGACTGGTTCGACGTCATTCCGCTCTCCGGCGCGCGGGTCGCCCTGGTCGTCGGCGATGTGGTCGGTCACGGCCTGCACGCCTCGGCCAGCATGGGGCGGCTGCGCACGGCGGTCCGCACGCTGGCCGACGTGGACCTGCCGCCGGACGAGCTGCTGACCCACCTGGACGACCTGGTCATCCACCTCGCCAGCGACCTCCAGCCCGCCGGCCGCTTCCAGCCGACCGGCGAGTTCGGGGCCACCTGCCTGTACACCGTCTACGACCCGGTCTCCCGGCGCTTCACGATGGCGAGCGCAGGTCATCCGCTGCCGCTGATCATCTCCCCGGACGGCACCAGGATCCCGGCGCCCGCGCAGCCGGGACCACCGCTCGGCATCGGCGGGCTGCCGTTCGAGGCCACGGAACTCGAACTGCCCGAGGACAGCCTGCTCGCCCTCTACTCGGACGGACTGGTGGAGAGCCGTGAGCGTGACGTCGACCAGGGGGCCGCCGAGCTGCTGCGGGTCCTGGACCACTCGGTCACCTCGCTGGAGGGCCTGTGCGACACGGTGCTGGACGCCCTGCTTCCCGAACGCCGCACCGACGACGCCGCCCTGCTGGTCGCTCGCACGCGCGCGCTGGATCCCCAGCACGTCGCCGACTGGGACGTCGTACCTGACCCCGCACAGGTGCCCCTCGCCAGGAAGTTCGCCCTGGAGCAGCTGGAGGCCTGGGGCATGGAGGAGGCGTCGTTCGTCACCGAACTGGTGGTCAGCGAACTGGTCACCAACGCCATCAGATACGGCGAGCCCCCGATCATGCTGCGACTGATTCGCGACTCCTCCCTGATCTGTGAGGTCTCCGACGCCAGCAACACCGCCCCGCACCTGCGCCGGGCACGCGCCTTCGACGAGGGCGGCCGGGGGCTGCTGCTCGTCGCCCAGCTCACCCAGGGGTGGGGCACCCGGCACACCACCGACGGCAAGACGATCTGGTGCGCGCAGTCCCTCGGCGAGCCCCAGCCGCTCTAGACATGGGATGTTAAACGAGGCGGCACCGGAGAGCCAGCGGTGGTGAACACCCCGCCCTTTCATGTGCGTTGGGACGAAACCGGGCAGAACCCGCCTCTGCGTCTCTCCTCCCCAGGTTCCCTGCATCCATGGGATGTCCAGACAGGGATAGTGCGTGATATCTGTACGAGTGCGCTCAAGGGGCCTGGCCAGGCTGAGCAATCACTCACAGAAGAGGAACCTTCATGAGAAAGCCTTGGCTTCTCCCCCTGGTCACGCTTGTCACCGCCGCGCTCGGGCTGACGGCGGCCGGTGCGGCCCCTGCCTCCGCCGCCTCGAACACGCCCTTGCGGGTCATGCCGTTGGGCGACTCGATCACGTGGGGCGTGGGAAGCAGTACGGGCAACGGCTACCGGGCTCCGCTGTGGAACCAGCTCGCGGCGGATGGCCATCCGCTGGACTTCGTCGGCACGGTGCGGAGCGGTTCGATGTCCGACCCCGACAACGAAGGCCACCCCGGATACAAGATCCACCAGATCGCGGCGCTGGCCGACGCCTCGCTGACGCGCTACCGGCCCAACGTCGTGACGCTGATGATCGGCACCAACGACCTCAACGAGAGCTACCAGGTCTCCACCGCCACCGCCCGGCTGAAGTCACTGGTCGGCCAGGTCACCGCCGCGGCCCCCGACGCCACCGTCCTCGTGGCCTCCCTGGTCGTGTCCACCAGCGGCTCGGAGGAGCAGTACCGGGCCGCGTACAACCAGGCGATCCCTCAGATCGTGAGGGACGCGCAGTCCGCGGGCAAGCATGTGGCGTTCGTGGACATGAGCGGTCTGACCACGGCCGATCTGGCCGACACCCTGCATCCCAACGACGCGGGGTACCAGAAGATGGCCGACGCCTTCCACCGCGGCGTCCGGGAGGCGGACGGCGCCGGGTGGCTGAGGAACCCCGCCCCAGCCCCCGCCCGCGTGTCCTCCGGCATCGCCGGCAAGTGCCTGGATGTCAACGGCGCGAGCACCGCCGACGGGGCCGCCGTCCAGATCTGGGGCTGCGGCAACTCCGCCAACCAACTCTGGTCCGCCTACACCGACGGCACCCTGCGCTCCATGGGCAAGTGCCTCGACGCCGCGGGCTGGGGCACCGCCAACGGCACGAAGGTGCAGACCTGGAGCTGCAACGGCGGCTCCAACCAGGTATGGCAGCCCTACAACGGCGGCTACCGCAACCCCGCCTCCGGCCGCTGCCTCGACGTCCCGGGCTCCTCCACGGCCGACGGCACGCAGCTCCAGCTGTGGGACTGCAACGGCGGCTCCAACCAGAAGTGGACCACTCTGGCCGCCGGATGACCCGCGCCCTCAGTACGAGGTGGGTGTCGAAGCGCTTCGACTAGGTCATTCATCCAGACAGACAGCAATAAACCCAGCAGTAGCTTGCGTGTAGCGGTCCAACCCCTTGTTCCACATGAAATTTGTCCGTTACCTTGCGCGTGGCAGTGAAGCGCTTCGACAGCCGCCGAAAGGGCCGACATGTCCAAGGAACAAGGGACCTTCCACTGGGGGCACGAGGCCCTTCACCTCGAGATCGCCCTCGATGACGACGGCAGCCCGAGCCTCACGCACCTCGGGCTGCCCGGCGAAGCGCGGAGAGTCCCGGGTGCGTCCCTGCCCCTGGTGGAGGTGACGGCCGCGGGCCACGGCCGTGGCTGGTCGGGCAGCCTCCTCGTGGGCACCGATCTCGGCCGGCGTCTGCGCCACCGGTCCCACCGCGCGACCCGCGACGGCGACTGGCACACGCTGACCGTCCAACTTCACGAGCCGGAAACCGGATTGGCCGCGGAGGTGACCTACCGGTCACCGGACGGCATCCCCGTGCTCCGCAGCGAGGTGACCCTGCGCAACGAAGGGCGGACCGCGCTGCACCTGGAGTCGGCCAGCTCGCTCGTGGTGGGCGGCCTCACCCCGCAGGACCCGGCGGCCATCGACGCCGCGAACCTGCTGTGGGCGGAGAACGACTGGCTCACCGAATGCCGCTGGCAGCGACAGCCGATGCGCCTGACCACACCGGTCCACAGCGGGCGCGTGAGCAACGCGCACGGCAAGGCCGGCTTCGCCCTCAACGGACAAGGCACCTGGTCCAGTTGCGGACACCTCCCCATGGGCGGCCTGACGGACCGCCGCACCGGCCGCACCTGGGTATGGCAGATCGAGCACAATGGCGGGGGCTGGCACTGGGAGTGCGGCGAGCGGGACAGGGCGGCCTACACGGCGCTGTTCGGACCCACCGACACCCACCACGGCTGGCGGCACTCCCTCGAACCCGGCGCCGTCTTCCGCACCGTGCCCGCCGCCCTGTCCTTCAGCGCCGACGGCGGTCCCGACGAGGCATTCGCCGCGCTGACCCGCTACCGCCGCGCCCAGCGCCGCCCGCACGCCGACCACCAGCGCCTGCCCGTCATCTTCAACGACTACATGAACTGCCTGATGGGCGACCCCACGACGGAGAAGCTGCTGCCGCACATCGACGCGGCGGCCGACGCGGGCGCCGAGTACTTCGTCATCGACGCCGGCTGGTACGACAACGACAACGGCGGCTGGTGGACCACCGTCGGCGCCTGGGAACCGGCCGCCTCACGATTCCCCGGGGAGAAGGGGATCCACGAGGTGCTGGACCGCATCCGGGAGCGCGGCATGGTTCCCGGCCTGTGGCTGGAGCCGGAGGTGATCGGCGTCCGCAGCCCCATGGCCACGTCCCTGCCCGACGAGGCGTTCTTCCGCCGCGACGGCGTCCGCGTCACGGAGACCGGCCGGCACCACCTGGACCTGCGCCACCCGGCCGCCCGTGCCCACCTGGACCAGGTCGTGGACCGCCTGGTCGGCGAGTGGGGCGTCGGCTACCTCAAGCTCGACCACAACATCGACCCCGGCTCGGGCACCAGCGCCCACCCCGGCGAGACCCCCGGCGCCGGTCTTCTCGGCCACAACCGGGCGCACCTCGACTGGCTCGACGGCATCCTGGACCGCTATCCGCACCTGGTGGTGGAGAACTGCTCCTCCGGCGGCATGCGCTGGGACCACGCCCTGCTGTCGCGGATGCAGCTGCAGTCCACCAGCGATCAGCAGAACCTCCACCTCTACGCGCCGATCGCGGCGTCCGCGCCCACTGCCGTCACCCCGGAGCAGGGCGCCGTCTGGGCCTACCCCCAGCCGGAGGACTCCCTCGACGAGGTGGCCTTCACCATGGCCAATGCGCTCCTCGGCCGGATCCATCTCTCCGGGCGGATTCCCGAACTCGCCCCGCAGGCCCGTGCCCTGGTCCACGAGGCGGTAGCGGCGTACAAGGCCATCCGCGCCGACCTGCCGCACGCCGTGCCGTGCTGGCCGCTGGGCCTTCCCACCTGGGACGACCCCTGGATCGCCCTGGCCCTGCGCACTCCCGCCACCACGTACCTCACCGCCTGGCGCCGCCCCGGCACCGACACCACGGCGCCGCTGCGCCTGCCCCACCTGCGGGACACCGCCGCCCGTGTCGACCTGCTCTATCCCTCGGTCAGCCGGGCCGTCTGCGCCTGGACGCCCGAGACGGCCGAGCTGAGTCTGACCCTGCCCGCCGCGCCGTCCGCCGTTCTGCTCCGCATCACGCCCACGGACGCCGGCGCTTCCTGAACCACCCATCCCGCATCACGAATCGACGAAGGGACCTCTCGGGTGCCCCCTCTGAGTCAGCCGGACGGACGCGTCGCCGACCCCGCGAACCCCGTGCTCCCCGGCTTCCACCCCGACCCCAGTGTCTGCCGCGTCGGCGACGACTACTACCTCGCCTGCTCCAGCTTCGAGTACTTCCCCGGGGTGCCCCTCTTCCACAGCCGTGACCTGGTGCACTGGACGCAGATCGGCAACGTCCTGGACCGGCCGGAGCAGCTGCCCCTGTCGGGCGCCTGGTCCTCCGGCGGGATCTACGCCCCCACCCTGCGCCACCACGACGGCCGTTTCTGGCTGATCGTCACCAACTGCGGCGAGGGCGGCGGCAATCTGATCGTCACGGCCACCGACCCCGCCGGACCCTGGTCGGACCCCATCCCGGCGCCGGGTGTCCCCGGCATCGATCCCGACCTGGTCTGGGACGAGGACGGCACCTGCTGGTGCACGGTCGCCGGGGTCTCGCAGGTCCGCCTCGACCCCTCCACCGGGCAGACGTACGGGACACCGCACAAGCTCTGGTCCGGCGGGCCCGGCGCCAAGGCCCCGGAGGCGCCGCACCTGTACCGGATCGGCGACTACTGGTACCTGCTCATCGCCGAGGGCGGCACCGAGCGCGGCCACGGCGTGTCGATCGCCCGCGGCCGTACCCCCCACGGCCCGTTCGAGCCGTGTCCGGCCAACCCGGTCCTCACCCATCGCGGCACCGACCACCCCGTCCAGAACACCGGGCACGCCGACCTGGTCCAAGGGCCCGACGGCTCCTGGTGGATGGTGCTGCTCGGCGTGCGGCCGGGCGGCGGCACCCCGGGCTGGCACGTGCTCGGCCGGGAGACGTTCCTGGCCCCCGTGACCTGGGTGGACGACTGGCCGGTCGTCGGCGAGGTCGCCCTGGACCTGCCCGAGCTCCCGTGGCCGCTCTCCCCCGGCCCGGTCCAGGAGCACCGGGACGACTTCGAGCTCGCCGAACTGCGGCCGTACTGGATCTCCGTGCGCGACCGGCCCGCCGAGCACTGCACCACCAAGGAGCGCCCCGGATGGCTGACGCTCCGCGCGCGGGGCGGCTCCCTGGACGAGCCCGACGTGGTGTTCACCGGCCGCCGCCAGCAGCACCTCTCCTGCCGGGCGCGCACCGTCGTCGACGCCGGGCAGGGACGGGGCGGGCTCGCCGTGCGGCTCGACGAGCGGCACCACTACGAGATCGAGGTGTCGGGCACACAGGTCCAGGTGATCGCGCGGGTCGGCTCGTTGCGCACGGTCGTGGCCGCGCAGTCCGTGCCCGCCGGGCCGGTGGTCCTCGCCGTCACGATCACGGACCCGCCGCCACCGCACGGCCCGTGCACGGGACCCGACATCGTCTCCCTCGGCGTCGAGCAGCCCGACGGCACGCTCACCGAACTCGCGGCCCTCGACGGCCGCTACCTGTCGACCGAGGTCGCCGGCGGCTTCACCGGCCGGGTCATCGGCATGTACGTCGCCGAAGGAACCGTCCACTTCGACTGGTTCGACTACGAGCCCCTCGACGGCTGAACCAGGTTCCCCTCCCCCTGCGCTCGACCGAAAGGCATGCCATATGAAGGGCATACGGCAACCCGCACACCGCCGCAGACGCGGCCCCGGCCGCCTGGCCGGTCTGCTGATGACGCTGCTCGTCATCCTGGGACTGTCCGGCAGCACCGCGCTCGCCGCGCCCGGCGGCACGGCCCGGCAAGCAGGCTCCACGGCCCGGGTTCCGGCCCGCGCCATGGACGCCGTCGCGGCGATGCAGCCCAGCTGGAACCTGGGCAACACCCTGGACGCGATGCCGGACGAGACGTCCTGGGGCAATCCCAAGGCCACCAGGGAGCTGTTCAAGACCATCCGGGCGGAGGGCTTCCGCAGCGTCCGCATCCCGGTGACCTGGAGCGCCCACCAGTCCGCCACCGCGCCCTACGCCGTCGAAGCCGCGTACATGAGCCGCGTCAAGCAGGTGGTCGACTGGGCGCAGGCCGAGAACCTCTACGTCGTGCTCAACGTCCACCACGACTCGTGGGACTGGATCTCGAAGATCCCCACCGACCACGACAACGTGCTCGCCCGGTACAACGCCCTGTGGACCCAGATCTCCGCCGCGTTCCGGGACGAGCCGCGCACCCTGCTCTTCGAGAGCGTCAACGAGCCGAGCTTCGACAACGCCACGGCCGCGCAGAAGACCCGGCTCATGAACGAGCTGAACACCTCGTTCCACACGATCGTCCGCGCTTCGGGCGGCGGGAACAAGGGCCGCCTGCTCGTCCTGACCACACAGGGCGGCACCCCGTCCCAGGTGCTCATGGACGACCTGTACACCACGATCAAGTCGCTGAACGACCGTCAGCTGGTCGCCACCGTGCACTACTACAGCTGGTACCCGTTCAGCGTGAACATCGCGGGCGGCACCCACTACGACCACGCCGCTCAGAGCGACCTCAACGACGCCTTCGCCCGCATGCGCGACACCTTCGTCGCCAGGGGCATCCCCGTCTACGTCGGTGAGCTGGGCCTGCTCGGCTACCCCGACCACAACCATCCTTCCCGCGTCGAGCGGGGCGAGGCGCTGAAGTACTACGAGCACGTCGGACACGCGACGCGCCTCGCCGGAGTCACCACCGCGCTGTGGGACCCCGGAACCTGGGCCTACCTGAACCGGGAGACCCTGAAGTGGTCGGACCCCGCTCTGATGGCCTGGATCAAGTCCAGCTGGACCACCCGTTCGGCAACGGCCTCCTTCGACAAGGTGTTCTTGGAGAAGAAGGAGCCGATCACCGCCAAGGGGGTCACCCTGAATCTGAACGGGACCAAGTTCCGGGGCCTGTGGCACGGCGAGACCAAGCTCGTCGAGGGACGGGACTACACCCTCTTCGACCAGACGCGGCTCATCCTCACGGCCGGCGCGCTGACCCGGCTGTCGGGCGACCGCGATTACGGGGTGAACGCCACGCTCCAGGCCCGGTTCTCCCGCGGGCTGCCCTGGCAGATCGAGGTGGTCACCTACGACGAGCCGGTGCTGTCCGACGCCACGGGCGACACCGACGCGCTGTCGATCCCCACGCAGTACAAGGGTGACGTGCTGGCGGCCATGGAGGCCAGGTACGGCGACGGCAGCTACGCCGGCCCGAAGGACTGGACCGCGTACCAGGAGTTCAACGCGACCTTCTCGCCGGACTACCGCAACGGCACGATCATCCTGAAGCCCGAGTTCCTGGACTCGCTGCGCGACGGTGAACTGGTGACGCTGACCTTCAACTTCTACAGCGGCAAGAAGGTCATGTATCACGTCAAGAAGTCCGGAGACTCGGTCACCGGCACGCACGTCCCGCCCATCTCCTGACCGACCCGCCCCTCGCCCTGGTTGCCACCTCCCCGGCAACCAGGGCATCGGCGTCTGTGTGCACCGGGGACCGAGACAGGGGATGGATGTGGCACCGCTACCGGTTTTTGGCATGGGCATGACACTATCTGGATTCGAAATTTCGCCCTGCTTTCGGATCGTCGACGCCACGGACGCTGGAGAGGAAGCAGGGACCGTCAACTTCTGCGAGCGTTCGGGATGTCCGTCGGCACCCTGATCACAGGCCCGGATCGGCGAAACATTTCGGCGATACGAACGAATCATGCGAGACGTATTGACGGGAGCTCTGAACCCCCTAGCATCCAGGATGCTCAGCAGTCGATTACCGTTCGCCACCCCGAACACCACCAGAGGGAGCGGCACATGGATATGTCATGCCCTCGTCAATACATGGATCGCCGTCAGGCACTGGCCGTCGGCACCGGCCTGGTCACCGGTGCCTTCCTGCCGTCGGCCGGAGCCCCCGGAACCGCCGCGGCCGCCGCGGCGTACACGAACCCGGTCATCTGGCAGGACTTCGCGGACATCGACGTCATCCGCGTCGGCGCCACCTACTACGCCTCCGCCTCGACGATGCACTACTCGCCGGGCGCGCCTCTCCTGCGTTCGTACGACCTGGTGAACTGGGAGATCGCCGGTCACTCGGTGCCCGTCCTCGACTTCGGCGCCAAGTACGACCTGAACGGCGCCCGTGGCTACGTCCGGGGCATCTGGGCGTCGTCGCTGGCTTACCGGCCGAGCAACAGGACCTTCTACTGGCTCGGCCAGATCGACTTCGCCAGGACGTACGTCTACACCGCCACCGACGTCGAGGGTCCGTGGAGCCGGCTCACGACGATCGGCACGCCCTACTACGACGCGGGACTGCTCGTCGACACCGACGACACCCTCTACGTGGCGTACGGGAACACCACCATCAACGTGGCCCAGCTCTCGCGCGACGGGCGCTCCCAGGTCCGCACACAGCAGGTGTTCAGCACACCGTCGAGTGTCGGCACTCTGGAGGGCTCCCGCTTCTACAAGATCAACGGGCAGTACTACATCTTCCTGACCCGCCCGGCCAACGGCCAGTACATCCTGAAGTCGTCGAGTGGCCCCTTCGGCCCGTACACGATGCGCCAGGTCCTGCTCGATCTGCGCGGGCCGATCCCCGGCGGTGGCGTCCCGCACCAGGGCGGGCTGGTCCAGACGCAGAGCGGCGCCTGGTACTACATGGCCTTCGTGGACGCCTACCCCGGCGGCCGGATGCCCGCCCTGGCACCGGTCACGTGGACTGCGGACGGCTGGCCCGTCGTGCAACTGGTGAACGGTGCCTGGGGCACGTCGTATCCCAGTCCGGCCGTGCCCGCTCCGCCCCGCCAGGTCACCCCCATGACCGGCGTGGACACCTTCGACGGCACGCGCCTCAAGCCGAGGTGGGAGTGGAACCACAACCCGGACAACACCAAGTGGTCCGTCGACAACGGACTGACGCTGCGGACCGCGACCGTCACCAACGACCTGTACTGGGCGCGCAACACGCTCACGCACCGCATCCAGGGTCCCACCTCCACCGCGACGGCCCTGCTCGACGTCTCGGCGATGCGTGACGGCGACCGGGCCGGACTCGCGCTGCTGCGTGACTCCTCCGCCTGGATCGGCGTCAAGCGCGACGGCGGCGCGACACGGTTGGTGATGGTCAACGGGCTGACCATGGACGGCAACTGGAACACCACCGGCACCGGCACCGAGGTCGCGAGCGCGCCCGTCTCCGGCGGCCGCGTCTGGCTGCGCGCGAGCGCGGACATCCGCCCCGGCGCCGCCCGCCCCGGCACCTTCTCCTACAGCACCGACGGCACCCGGTTCACCCGCCTCGGGCCCGCCTTCTCCCTGGGCAACGACTGGCGGTTCTTCATGGGCTACCGATTCGCCCTCTTCAACCACGCCACCCAGGCGCTCGGCGGGGCGGTCCGCGTCCTGCGGTTCGAGCTGTCGACGCCCTGATCCCATCCCACCGACCGCACCACCCAACACCCCCCACCACGAGGAGAAGCATGAACCCGCTGAAACGGCTCGGCCGGCGCCGAGCGTCGGTGTTATCCCTGCTGGCCCTGGGCGCCCTGGTGACGCCCGGTGCCGCGACCGCCGCACCCGACGCACCCGACGCCGCCCGGGCCTCCACGCTCGGGGCCCAAGCCGCCCAGTCCGGACGGTACTTCGGGACCGCGGTGGCCGCCGGAAGGCTCGGCGACGGCAGGTACACCGGCATCCTGGACCGCGAGTTCAACTCGGTCACGCCCGAGAACGAGATGAAGTGGGACGCGACCGAGCGCTCCCGCGGACAGTTCACCTTCGGCGCCGCCGACCAGATCGTGAACCGCGCGGCGGCCCACGGCCAGCGCATGCGCGGCCACACGCTGGTGTGGCACCAGCAACTGCCCGACTGGGTCAAGGGCATCAGGGACGCGAACACGCTGCGCGGCGTGATGAACAACCACATCACCACGGTGATGAACCACTACAAGGGCCGGATCCACTCCTGGGACGTGGTCAACGAGGCCTTCGCCGACGGAGGCAGCGGCCAGCTGCGCGGCTCGGTCTTCCGGGACGTCCTGGGCACCGGCTTCCTGGAGCAGGCCTTCCGCACCGCGCGGTCGGCCGACCCGGCTGCCAAGCTCTGCTACAACGACTACAGCATCGAGAACTGGAACGACGCCAAGACCCAGGGCGTCTACCGCATGGTCCGCGACTTCAAGGCGCGCGGCGTGCCCATCGACTGCGTCGGCCTCCAGTCCCACTTCGGCGCCGGTGGTCCCCCCGGCAGCTTCCAGACGACGCTGGCGAACTTCGCCGCGCTCGGCGTGGACGTGCAGATCACCGAGCTGGACATCGCGCAGGCGTCGCCGAACGCGTACGCGAACACGGTGCGGGCCTGCATGAACGTGCCGCGCTGCACCGGCATCACCGTCTGGGGCATCCGCGACAGCGACTCCTGGCGCAGCGGGGAGAACCCGTTGCTGTTCGACCGCAACGGCAACAAGAAACCGGCCTACCAGGCAACGCTCAACGCACTGGGCGGCTCGGCCGCGGCGCAGCGGGCTGACACCCGTTCGCCCCGGTCCGCCGCCGCACTGCCCTCCTCGTTCCGCTGGAACTCGAGCGGATCCCTGATCTCCCCCAAGCCGGACGCGACCCACAGGATCGCCGGGATCAAGGACCCGTCGGTGGTCTACCACAACGGCAAGTACCACGTGTTCGCGAGCACCGCGAGTTCCTCCGGGTACAACCTGGTGTACCTGAACTTCAGTGACTGGTCGCAGGCCGGGTCGGCCACCCACCACTACCTCGACCGCACTGCCATCGGCTCCGGGTACCGGGCCGCACCGCAGGTCTTCTACTACGCGCCGCAGAAGCTGTGGTACCTCGTCTACCAGACGGGCAACGCCTCGTACTCCACCAACCCCGACATCAGCAACCCCAACGGGTGGAGCGCACCGCGCAACTTCTACTCGTCGATGCCGGACATCATCCGGCAGAACATCGGCAACGGCTTCTGGGTCGACATGTGGGTGATCTGCGACAGCGCCAACTGCTACCTGTTCTCCTCCGACGACAACGGGCACCTGTACCGTTCCCAGACGACCGTCGGCCAGTTCCCGAACGGCTTCACCAACACCGTCATCGCGGCGCGGGACTCCAAGTACGCCATGTTCGAAGCGAGCAACGTCTACAGGGTGCAGGGCAGTAACCAGTACCTGCTCCTCGTCGAGGCCATCGCCTCGGACGGCCGGCGCTACTTCCGCTCCTGGACCTCGAACAGCCTCGCCGGCTCGTGGTCCCCGCTGGCGGCGTCCGAAGGCAACCCCTTCGCCAAGTCCAACAACGTGACGTTCCCCGCCGGTACCTGGACCCGGGACATCAGTCACGGCGAGATGATCCGCGCCGGCAACGACCAGACGCTCACGATCCCGGCTTGCAGGCTGCAGTACCTGTACCAGGGCAAGGATCCCAACGCCGGCGGTGACTACAACAATCTGCCGTGGCGGCTGGGCCTGCTCACCCAGACCAACTCCACCTGCTGACACCTCGACGGCCGTGGGCCCCGCCGTTCGTGCGGGGCCCATGCCGGTGGTGGAGCGCTCGCCTCGTGCCACTGGCGTCAGCCCTTGATGGCCCCCGTGAGCATGCCCTTCTTGAAGTGCCGCTGGACGAAGGGGGAGGCCACCGCGACGGGGATCAGGGCGAGGACCATGACGGCCATCTGCAGTCCCAGGGAGGAGAGTTGGCCGGTGCGGACCGCCTGCTGGAGGCCGGTCGGCGCCTCGGTGTTCTTCTGCACCAGTTGGATGAGCACGTTCTGCAGCGGCAGCATCTCCTGGTCGGAGAGGTAGATGGAGGCGTTGAACCAGGCACTCCAGTAACCGACCGCATAGAACAGGGAGATGACCGCGATCACCGCCCGCGACAGCGGCACGATGATGGTCAGCAGGATCCGCAGCTCGCCGGCCCCGTCGATGCGGGCGGACTCGGTGAGTTCGGGGGAGATCCCCATGAAGAAGGCGCGCAGGACGAGGACGTTGAAGACGCTGACCGCGCTCGGAAGGATCAGCGACAGATAGGTGTCGGTGAGGCCGAGCGCCTGCACCAGGAGATACGTCGGGATGAGGCCGGCCCCGAAGAACATGGTGGCCATGATGGTCATCAGGAAGTACCGGTGACCGAGGCTCCCCGGCCGGGACAGGCCGTAAGCGCCGAGGACCGAGACCGCCATGGAGAACAGGGTGCCGAAGAAGGTGACCCCGACCGAGACCATGATCGCCCGGCTGACCTGTCCGCCGCTCAGCAGTTCCGTGTAGTTGACGAAGGTGATGCCGCGGGGGATCACGACCAGGCCGCCGACCTGGTCGATCACCGACTTCGGGGAGAGGCTGGTGACGACCACGATCCACAGCGGACCCAGTACGCCGAGGCAGCACAGGAGCAGCAGGCCGCCCTTCGCGGTGAGTCCGGCCTTGCTGGGCGGCTCCTCCCACACCGGCCGGGGCGGCGCCTTGAGGCTGCGGATGAGCGTGGTGTTGAGACTCACTTCTTGTACACCCCCTGCTCGCCCAGCAGGTGCGCGAACTTGTTCGCGCCCAGGACGAGAGCGACGCCGATGACCCCCTTGACGAGGCCGACCGCAGCCGCGTAACTGAAGTCGCCGTTCTTGATTCCCATGTTCCATACGTAGGTATCGAGGACCTCGGCGGCTCCCGCGCCGACCGCGTCCCGCTGGAGCAGGTACTGCTCGAAGCCGACGCTCAATGCGTCGCCCACCCGCAGGACCAGCAGGAGCGCGATCACCGGGCGCAGTGCGGGCAGCGTCACGTGCCACATGCGCCGCCAGCGCCCGGCGCCGTCCATGGCGGCGGCCTCGTACAGATCCGTGCTGACGGCGGACAGCGCGGCGAGGAAGACGATGATCCCCCAGCCGGCGTCCTTCCACACGGCCTCCGCGGTGACCAGCCACTTGAACAGGTCCGCGTCGGTCATCAGGTCGAAGCCGCTCACGCCGTGGTTCTCCAGGGTCTGGGCGATGATGCCCGCGCCGCCGAAGATCTGCTGGAAGACGGTGATCACGAGGACCCAGGAGAAGAAGTGGGGCAGGTACATGATCGCCTGCGCCACGGCCCTCACCCGGGGCCGTATCACGCTGTTGATGAGCAGCGCGAGGGCGATGGGCACGGGGAAGAACAGCGCGAGCTGGATCACGAACAGCAGGAGGGTGTTCTGCGTGGCATCCCAGAACAGCGGGTCCTCGACCATCCGCACGACCTGGTCCAGGCCCACCCACGGGCTGTGGAAGATCGCAGTGATCCCGTTGCCCGCGATGTACGGGTCGTACTCCTGGAAGGCGATGACGTTGCCGAGCAGCGGGACGTAGTGGAAGACGAGGAGCAGCGCGATGAGGGGCAGCGTCATCAGGATGAGCGCGCGATCGCGGTGCCACCGGACCCGGAACGGGACCTTTCCGGCTTTGCCCGTCCCGCGCGGCACCCGCGCCTTGGCGGCGGCGACCGCGGCCGCCGGCTCCTCGACGGCCGCGGGGGGACGGGTCCCGTCCGGCCTGCTCCCGGTGGTCAGCGACATCAGTTGCCACTGCCGTTCTTGTCGATGAGCTCCTTGTACCAGTCGCGTAGCTTGTCACCGCCGGAGGACTTCCAGTTGGCGATGAAGGCCTGGACGTCGGACATCTTCTTGTTGCCGCGCACGTAGTCGATCTGCAGCTGCTCGAGCTGGCTGGAGAGGTTGGCGTAGCGGGCCGGCTCGATGATGGTCATGCCGTAGATGGAGGTCTTCTTCAAGAAGGCACCCATCCGCTGCTGCCACTCGACCTGCGCGCGGGCGACTTCGGGGAGGTCGGGGTGCGCGAGGTAGGGCGCCGGGGCCGCGAGCATCGCCCAGGCGTTGACCACCTCGCTGTTGCCCTGTTCGGTCTTGACCGGAGTGCCGTCCTTGACCGCGTAGTGGCTGCCCTCGACGCCGTAGTCGACGAGCATCCGCTCCTTGGTGCCGTAGGGCGCTGCAGCGAAGTTCGCGGCGGCCAGGGCGTTCTCGACCGTTTCCTTGGAGGCGCCCTTGCGGATCATCGACCAGATGTTGGCGGGCGCGGACGCGTACGTCGTCGGGTTGCCGCCGTCGGCACCGAAGAGATCCATGCCGTCGATCTGGAACTCCGGGTTGGCCCGGGCCTGTTCGGCGGCCTTGACGTACCAGAAGGACAGGTCGCCGGTGCAGACCAGGATCTGTCCGGCGGTGAACCGCTGGCCCACGTCGCCGGTGCGCGCCCTGTCGTCGGGGTGGACCACGCCGGCGTCGAACAGCTTGCGGACCCACGCCAGGGATTCGAGGTACTCGGGACGCTCGATGCTGTACCGCAGCTTGCCGTCGTCATCGATGTTCCAGTTGGGCGCGACGCCGAAGATGTTGCCCGCGATCCAGGAGATGTCACCGCAGGCGTACACCTTGGCCTTGGCGCTGGTCGCGTCCTTGGCCCAGCTGAGGAACTCGTCGGCCGACTTGGGTACGGAGTACCCCTTCTTCTCGAAGATGTCCTTGCGGTAGTAGGGGACGATGACGCTCGCGGGGGCGGTGGGCATCGGAATGCCGCGCAGCGCGCCGCCGAAGATGCCCATGCGCCAGGCGTCGGACGGTATCGCGGCCAGGTTCGGGTACTTCTTGACCTTGTCGCCCGCCAGGTAGGGGCCGAGGTCCATGCACTTCGCGGCGACCGCGCTCCCGATCTTGCTGTTGTTCAGTTCCCAGCTGGGCACGACCACCATGTCGGGCAGGGAGCTGGAGGCGAGGACGGCGCCGAGCTTGTCGCCGTACGTGTTGCCGTCCTGGTTCTGCCAGGTGACCTTGGTGCCCGCCGCCGCGTCGACCGCCCTGTAGTACGCGCACCCGGGCTTCGGCGGGCTCCCCCAGAACGGGGCCATGATCTTGAAGGGGGCGCCGGTGCCGAGCTTGTCCGGTACCGAGGTGGTGAGGGCCGCGAGATCGACCTTGCCGGTGTAGCCGTCCGCCGAACCGTTCTTCGACGGAAGGTCCGGCTTGGCGATCGTGCTGGCGACGTGTGTCGGGAGCAGCTTGTCGGCGGCCTTGCCCGCCGTGGCGCCCTCTCGCGAGCCGCTGTCCGAACCGCTGCAGGCGGTGAGCAGCGGCATTCCCCCGGCCACCGCTGCGGTGGCGACCGCCGTGGAGGCGAGGAAGCTTCTCCGGTTCGGTCCGGAGGAGGCGGCATTCGGCGTCATTGCGTCAACCCTTCGTGGCACACCGCTGGAACTGGCTGAGCTACATCGAACGTCCCATCACTGAGACGTCGAATCACAGTCGAAGCGCTTCGATGTCGCCTGAGGTTAGGTGAACGCCCATGGGGGCACAAGGGGTAGAATCCAAGATTTCTCCTCGGTATCGGAGGGGCGAGGAGGCGGGTTTGGCGCCCCAAGTGGATCGAAGCGCTTCGAAAGAAGGCATCGCCGCATCTCAACAGATCCCATGTGTCGGCCACTCAACGTCACAACAACGTCAAAAAGGAGTCCGGCACCGGAAGGTCACGGTGCCGGACTCGGCTTCTTCAGGACCGCGTTCGAGGAAGGGCTCGCGTCACCGCTCCCGCGCGGCGGACCCCGGTGCGGCGGACTCCGGTGCGGCGGCGAGGACGCGGACGTCCCAGGCACCGAGCCGCACGGGCGCACCGGGCGGGACCACACTGCCGTCCAGGGCGTCGGTCAGGTCCAACGGGGCCTGGGCGGTGGCCGGCTGCCACCTCCAGTTGTGGACGACATGGACGCGCCGGCCGTCGGGGGCGGTGCCAGTGGCGACGGTGACCGAGTCCGGCAGGTCCTGCCAGCCGCCGCACGGGGAGGGCGCGAGCCACGCGGCGAGCGCGCGGGCCAGATCGCGGCCGGGCACGGTGCCGACGCACGTGACGCGGCCCGCGCCGTGGCGGCGGGTGGTGACGGCGGGCCAGCGCCCGAAGTGCGGGTGGTCGTACTCGGCCAGGACGTCGGCGTCCTCGACGGCCAGGCCCTCCACCCAACGGGTGGCCACCGCGCCGGCGGGCAGCCGGAGCGGGCTGTCCGGCGGGGTGCGCAGCGGCAGGTCGGTGTGCAGGTTGCTGAACTCGTCGTACCGGACGCCCGCGGCCCGCACCAGTCGTGCCGGTGTCACCTCGTGGCGGGCCCGCGCCTCGTGGTCGCCGTAGCCGGTGCGGGGGCCGAGGACGAGGTGGCCGCCGGCCTCAGCGTAGGCGCCGAGCCAGTCGAGCATCCCGTCGTCCGCCACGTACAGCGCGGGAGCGATGAGCACGGGGTGCAGCTCGGCCGCCGACTCGGGTGCCGGCCCTGGGCGTTCGCCGCGCGGGTCGTGCAACTGGCGTGTGTGCAGGATCCGTACCTGGCGCCCGGCCTCGAACGCGCCCCGGTGGAACGGCTCGAAGATGCCCTCGTAGGCACCAGCGTCCGGACCGCCGTCGGGGCCGGCGAGCGGCGGGTACTTGCGCATCAGCCACTTGCTCGGCGCCGAGTACACCATCGCGATGTCGGCGTCCGGTGTGATCCCCGCGACCAGGTCCCCGGCGCGCTCGAACTCAGCGCCCAGCCGGGCCAGTTCGCGGTAAACGCGCCCCGGCCGGCCGCTGTGCGGGAGGATCCCGCCCCAGTACGTCTCAGTGCCGAAGTGCAGCGTGTGCCAGTGCCAGTACTCGATCATGCGGGCCCCGCGCGCGACCAGCGCCCACGCGGCCTGCCGCCACTGCCCGTCGAAGGCGGGCCGGTTGTCGGAGGTGCCGCCGATGGCCTGGGCGTTGGTCTCCGTGATCAGGAACGGCTCCTGGCGGGAGGAGTAGATCCGGTCGGCGCTGTGGTGCAGCGCCCACGCCCCGTACGCCATCCACTGCTGCGGCAGCTTCTCGCGCGGCGGCTCGGGCATCGTGAGGCTGTCCTGCATGTCGTAGTACGGGTTGCCCGCGGTGATGTCCAGGCTGTCGGTGAGCTCGTCGTCCTCCAGGCCGGGAGAGCCGTAGGCGAGGCATGTGGTGACGAACTGGCCGGGCCGCGCGTACTCGCGCACGATGCCTGCCTGCCAGGCGATGAACTCGGTGGTCTGGCGCGCCTGGAAGGCCTGCCAGGCCAGGTCGTACTGCGGCTGCGCGTTGCCCTCAGGGGTCCACAGGTCGGCCCAGGTGGACAGCCGGTGCGACCAGTACACCAGTCCCCATTCGCGGTTGAGGGTCTCCACATCGCCGTAGCGCTGCCGCAGGTCGTCCACGAACCGCTGGAAGACACCGTGGTTGTGCGGCAGTCGCGGGCCGGGCTCGTTGTCGACCTGGAAGCCGATGACCGCGGGGTGGGCGGCGTAACGGGCCACGATCGCGCGGATGACCCGCTCCGCGTGGAAACGGAAGGCGGGGTGCGTGAAGTCGACCTCCTGCCGGCCGCCCCACGCGGCGCGGCGCCCGGTGGCGTCCTCGGCGGCGATCTCCGGGTACTGCCGGGCCAGCCACGGCGGCACCGCGTAGGTGGGAGTTCCGAGGACGACGGAGATGCCGCGCTCGTGGGCGCCGTCGAGGACGGGTTGCAGCCAGTCGAGCTCGAAGCGGCCGTTCTCCGGCTCCCAGGTGGACCAGACCGACTCGCCGACGCGGATGACGGTGAACTTCGCCTCCGCCATGAGATCGAGGTCGGTCTTGAGCCGCTCGTACGGCTGGTACTCGTGGTAATAGGCGGCGCCGAACAGGACGCGCGCGGGCAGTTCAGTCATGAGAGGCCTTCCAGAGCCGGTCGTCGAAGCGCTTCACCTGGCGCCTGCAAGGTAATAAGGAACTTATGGCGACACAAGGGCGGGTGAATCATCGAAGCGCTTCACCAGGCAGGCCGCACGGACAACACTCCTCTGGAATGAGACTTGGTGACGTCCCTGTGTACGCCCTGCCCCGCCCCTTGTGCCTTCCGTCGGCCTTCTGCCTGGGCGATGGTTGAGGACCAGTCCGAAACGATGGCGCGGCGGCTCGCAGGAGAGCAGTGATCCGGACTTGTTTCACGCCGCTGACTTCGCCCGGGTCCGGTTCGCTCCGCGGCCGGCGCCCTGGCGCGAACGGCTGACCGTCATGACGCCGCGCCGACCGAGGCGGCGTCGCGCAGGAACCCCGCGAAGGCCTGGGCGGCAGGCGTCAGGACGTGGTCGCTCATGCGGACCAGGAGGATACGGCGTACGGGGGCGGGCGGTTGGAGAGGCAGGACGCTGACGCCGGCCCGGATGCCTTCCAGGGCGAGGGTGGGTGCGAGGGCGACGCCGATGCCCGCGGCGACCATGGCCTGGGCCTCCTGGTAGTCGTGGGCCTCGTAGGCGATCTGCGGCTCGAAACCGGCCGCGTGGCAGCTGCGGGCGAGGGCCTCGGCCACCGGGTGGTTCTCGGCACGGGTGATCCAGGGGTCGTCCGCGAAGTCGGCGAGGGCGGCCGAAGAACGGCCGGCGAGGGGATGGCCGTCGCTGACGAGGAGGGCCGGCGGGTCGTCAGCGAGTGAGGTGACGGCGATGTCCTCGCGGTCGATGCGGTTCCAGTCGTAGTCCCACATCAGGGACATCTCGATTTCCCGGTTCTCCAGCATCGCCCACAGACCCGCGATGCGAGCACTGCGCACGGTCAGCCGTACCTCGGGGTGCGCTTCCCGGAAGGCGATCACGGCCCGTGGGAGGAGGGAGGCGCCGACGGTGGGGAAGGTTCCGACCCGGAGCGTGCCCGCGCGCAGTCCCGCGAAGTCGGCGAGCTCGTTCTGCGCGGCCGTCAGTTCGCGCTCGATCCGCTCCCCGCGCTCGGCCAGTGCGCGGCCCGCGTCGGTGAGCGTGACGCCCCGCGCGTGGCGTTCCAACAGGGGCTGCCCGGCCTCCGCTTCCAGGCGGCTGACCTGCTGGGACACGGCTGACGGCGTGTAGTTGAGGGCCCGTGCGGTCGCGGTGACCGAGCCCCGGCGGGCGACTTCGGTGAAGAGCAGGATGCGCCGGACGTCCAGCACCGCACCACCTCCAGCATTAACTGCAACTTAATAGCTGTGCAGATTTCCGAGATTGTACTTCACGCTCTTCGAGCCCAGTGTGGATCGCACCCCGCACGGAAGTGCCGTCGGGGCTGCCATGAGGAGTCTGTTGTGTTGCGTCTGCAGGGCGAGATGATCCGCGGCGGTACGAGCAAGTGCTGGATCTTCGACCACCACGCGGTGGCCGCGACCGGCGTGGACGCCGACACCCTGCTGCTCGCCGCCTACAACGCCGCCGACCCCCGCCAGATCGACGGCGTCGGCGGTGCCTCCTCCACCACGTCCAAGGCCGCGATCGTCCGGACCTCGACCGAACCGGGCATCGACGTCGAGTACGCCTTCGCACAGGTCGGCATCGGTGACGAGCGCGTGGAGTGGGCCAGCAACTGCGGCAACTGCGCCACCGCCGTCGCCCTCTACGCCGTCCACAACGGGCTGGTCCCGGTCACGTCGGAGTCCACCACGGTGCGGATGCTCAACGTCAACACCGGAGCACGGCTCACCGGCACCATCCCCACCCCGGGGTGTACGGCTCCCGACGAGGGCACGGCCGCGGTGCCCGGTACCGCCGCACTCGGTGTGCCGGTCCTGCTCGGCTTCGAGGACCCGGCGGGTTCGACGACGGGTCGTACCCTGCCGACCGGCCGTGCCCTGGACACCCTGAGCGGGCCCACCGGCCGAATCGAGGCGTCCCTGGTCGACGCCGGAGCCCCGGCCGCGCTGTTCGACGCCAAGGCCTTCGGTCTGCGGGGCACCGAGTCCCTGGCCGAGTTCGCCGGGGCGTTGCCCGCGCTCACCGTGCTGCGCCGTCAGGCCGCCCTTGCCATGGGCCTGGCCAAGGAGCACGATCCCGTCAGCCACGCCGTGCCGAAGGTCGGCGTGGTCGCCCGCCCCGCCGCCTACCGCACCACCGACGGCGCCCAGGTCGGAGAGGACCAGTACGACCTGGCCGTACGCATGGTCTCCATGCACGCTCCCCACCCGGCGATCGGCCTCACCTCGGCCGTCGCCCTGGCCACCGCGGCCGCCACCCCCGGCACCCTCGCCCACCGCGTCACCCGGCAGACCGCCGACGGCACGCTGCGCCTGGGCACCCCGGCCGGTGTCATCACCGCCCGAGCCGTCCCCGCGGCGGACGGCGCTTCCCCCACGGTGCTGCTGCACCGTGCCGCCCGCCGCATCGCCCGAGCCGAACTCCTCGTTCCCGTCCTGGAAGGACGCCCCGCATGAGCCGCAACGACGCCGCCCCGGGTACCGTCACCGAGCCACCCGGCCGCATCCGCCGCGCGCTGTCCCTGCTCTACGTCCAGTGCCTGATCGGAGTGCTTGCCGGGGCTGCGGTCGGCTGGCTGTGGCCGACACTCGGAGCCGATCTGAAACCCCTGGGCGACGGGTTCATCGCCCTGGTGCGCATGATGATCGCGCCGGTCATCTTCTGTACCGTCGTCCACGGCATCGCCTCCATGGGCAACGCGCGCGCCGTCGGCCGGGTCAGCCTCAAGGCGCTGATCTACTTCGAGGTCCTGACGACCGTCGCCATGGTGATCGGCCTGGTCGTCGTCAACATCGTCAAGCCCGGCAGCGGACTGCACGTCGATCCCTCCACCCTCTCCACCGAGGGCCTGCCGCCGGAGGCGACCCAAAGCCATGAGAGCGTCTCCGCGTTCGTCCTCTCCATCATTCCGGACACCCTGCCCAGCGCGCTGACCGGCCACGAGATCCTGCCGGTGCTGCTGATCTCCGTCCTGTTCGGCTTCGGGCTGAACGCCGCCGGCGAGGCGGGTGCGGGGATCACCCAGGGTGTCGAGAAGCTGTCCAAGGTCCTGTTCACGCTCATCCGCTGGGTCATGCGGCTGGCCCCGATCGGCGCCTTCGGCTCCATGGCCTTCACGATCGGCAGCTACGGTCTGGACACCCTGCGCCAGCTGTCCCTGCTGGTCGGCTCCTTCTGGCTCACCGCTTTGTTCTTCGTCCTGGTCGTCCTCGGCACGGTCATGCGCGTCAACGGCCTGCGTCTGCTGCCCTTCCTCCGCTACATCAAGGAGGAGCTGCTGATCGTCCTGGGCACCTCGTCCAGCGAGCCGGTGCTGCCGCGCATGATGGCCAAACTCCAGCACGCGGGTGCCTCCAAGCCGGTCGTCGGCATCACGTTGCCCGCCGGCTACTCCTTCAACCTCGACGGCACCGCGATCTACCTGACCATGGGCTCGGTCTTCCTCGCCCAGGCCCTGGGCATCGACCTCAGCCTCACCCAGCAACTGACGATGCTCGCCGTCATGCTGCTCACCTCCAAGGGCGCCGCCGGCGTCACCGGCTCCGGCTTCATCGCCCTGGCCGCCACACTCAGCGCCGTTCCGCACGTCCCCGTCGCCGCCCTGGCCCTCATCTTCGGCATCGACCGCTTCATGTCCGAGGCCCGCGCCCTGACCAGCGTCGTCGGCAACGGCGTCGCCACCCTGGCGGTGGCCAAGTGGGAGGGGCAACTCGACGAGGACCGCGCCAAGGCAGTCCTCCGCGGCGAGATCCCCTACGCCTGCGCCCCCGAGGCCGATCACACCGCCGAGCCGCAGGCCGACCCCGTCCCCGGTGAGCAGCCCGCGGAGACCGGCCCGAAGGCAGCGGCGGGAACGGACCGCGCCCCCGTGCCCGCCGCCGGCTGACGCAGCCCCTCCCCCCACGGCCGGTCCCGGAGCCCCTACTCCGGGACCGGCCCCGTCTCGCCCCGCAGCAGATCGGGGCCGGCTGAGTTCCGACGACCAATCCGTCGTCGAGTACCGGGTTCCGCCGAGCATGATGACCACAGCGGTCAAGCAGGCGGTGACCCGGCGCGGCCAAGTCATCATCCTCAACTGCGGGCCGGCGTGCCTGGTGTCGGCGCGGCTCAAGGAGGCCGCCACGGGCCGAGTGAGGTGATCGTGACGGGTGTCTTGACGAGGCCCGCGCGGACCATTGCGGTGGTACGTATGCAGTGCAACACTGCCCACCGCAATCCCACGTTTCCGAACACTGGATCGCTGTTTTCTGCTTCCTTCTGAGCGATCAGGCTCCGCCTGCCCCAGGGGCAGGCACTGTCGGGGACGACATCGGCACCGGCGCACAACGGGCTCGGGACCACGCTCGACGCCCTCGGATCCGCACGACCGATCGAGGAGAATCCATGCTCAGACTCGTCCGCGCGGTGCTGTCGGCGGCCCTGGTCGCCGCCGCGGTACCTCTCGCCCTCTTACCCGCCCCCGAGGCCCAGGCGCTCGACAACGGCCTCGCCCGTACTCCGCAGTTGGGCTGGAACGACTGGAACAGCTTCGGCTGCAATGTGAGTGACCGTCTGATCCGGGAGACCGCCGACGCGATGGTCTCCAGCGGCATGGCCGCGGCCGGCTACCAGTACGTCAACATCGACGACTGCTGGTCGACACGCAACCGTGACGCCCGCGGCAACCTGGTCCCGGACCCCGTCAAGTTCCCCAACGGCATCAAGGCGGTCGCCGACTACGTGCACGGCAAGGGGCTGAAGCTCGGCATCTACTCGTCGGCCGGCCTGACCACCTGCGCCGGCTATCCCGCCAGCCTCGGCAACGAGCAGCGGGACGCCGACCTGTGGGCCTCCTGGGGTATCGACTATCTCAAGTACGACAACTGCGGTGACCACCAGGGCCGCAGCGGCCAGGAACGCTACACCGCCATGCGCGACGCCCTGGCCAGGACAGGCCGCCCCATCCTCTTCGCCCTGTGCAACTGGGGCCAGGACCAGGTCGGCACCTGGGGCCCCGCCGCCGGCAACTCCTGGCGCACCACCGGCGACATCCAGGCCAACTGGAACTCCGTGATGGGCATCCTGGACGCCCAGCCCGGGTGGGCGGGCTTCTCCCGCCCCGGTGCCTGGAACGACCCGGACATGCTGGAGGTGGGCAACGGCCTGTCCGACACCGAGTCCCGAGCCCACTTCAGCCTCTGGGCACTGCTCAACGCGCCTCTGATCGCGGGCAACGACCTGCGCACCATGAGCGCCGCCACCAAGTCGATCCTGACCAACACCGAAGTCATCGGGGTCAACCAGGACTGGGGCGGCCGCCAGGGCAACCGCCTCGTCGACAACGGCAACACCGAGGTGTGGACCAAGCCGATGGCGGACGGCTCCGTCGCAGTGGTCCTCCTCAACCGCGGCAGCGGCACGACCACCATCTCCACCTCCGCTGCGCAGATCGGCCTCGGCCCGGCGTCCAGTTACTCCGTACGAGACCTGTGGGCGCACACCACCAGCTCGACCAGCGGCTCCATCAGCGCCTCCGTCCCCGCCCACGGCGCCGCGATGTACGTCGTCTCCGGCGGCGGGACGCCGCCCGGCAACAGCACCTTCTCGCTGAGGGGCCAGGGCTCCGGCCGCTGTCTGGACATCACCGGCGGCTCCCAGGCCAACGGAACCCTCGCCGAGATCTGGGACTGCCACGGCGCCGCCAACCAACGGTTCACCAGCACCGGCGCGGGCGAGTTGCGCGTCTACGGCGGCACCAAGTGCCTGGACGTCGTCGGCGCCGCCACCGCCAACGGTACCGCCGTGAACATCTGGGACTGCAACGGCCAGTCCAACCAGCAGTTCCGCCTCAACGCCGACGGCACCGTCACGGCCGTCGGCTCCGGCAAGTGCCTCGACGTCAGCGGCGGCGCCACCGCCAACGGCACCAAGGTCCAGATCTGGGACTGCGGCGGCGCGGCCAACCAGAAGTGGACCCGCGTCTGACCGATCGCCGGCCGGCGACGTCCGCAACGGCCGAAGTGCCATCAGCGCACCCTTCCCCGCGGCTTCAACGGCACCGGCGGCGGTTCCGGCGCGGGCAGTGACGCCCCGTCGTACCCCTCCACCTCGCCGAACCATGTCCCTTCCATCCAGGGGGTGCTCCCCGCCCAGGAGGTCGGCCGTCCTTCGGCCGGCGAACAGTCCGGGCAGCGGTCTGCCGGCATGCCCGTCCGGACGGGCATGCCGGCTTCCCGTGCGGGACCGCCGACCCGGCTTGGCTGACCGCGACGCGGTCCCGCAGCGCCGCCTTCCAGGTCACCGACCGCGCTGACCTGTGCTTCAGGACAGGGAGAGGCTCACACGAGAGCCCGCACACCCCCGGGAAATACCCCCGGGGGTATTTCTGTTAAAGTGAGGAACAGATACCCCCCGGGGTACGCCGTCCCTCTAGGAGTCGTAGCCGTGTTCTTCGTAGACACCCTGGAAATCGAGGGCCTGGGCAACCGCAGCTACCTGGCCGGCGGGCCCGGTGCCGCAGTTGTGGTGGATCCCTCGCGTGACATCGATCAGGTCGTCGCGGCAGCCGCCCGCCGCGGGGTGCGCATCGCGTACGTGGCCGAGACCCATGTGCACAACGACTACGTCTCCGGTGGCCTGGCGTTGGCCCGCACGACCGGCGCCCGCTACCTGATTCCGGCCGGGGCCTCGGTGTCCTTCGACCGCACGCCCATCGCCGACGGTGACTCGATCGCGGTGGACGAGGGGCTGCTGCTGCGCGCCATGGCCACTCCCGGTCACACGCCGCACCACACGTCCTATGTCCTTGAGGAGGACGGGCGGCCCGTGGCGGCCTTCACCGGTGGATCGCTGCTGATCGGCAGCGTCGGGCGGCCGGACCTGGTCGAGCCGCGGCTGACCGAGCTGCTGGCCCGCGCCCAGCACGCCTCCGCACATCGACTGGCCGACACCCTCGACGACGAGGTGCGGGTGCTGCCCACGCACGGCTTCGGCAGCTTCTGCTCCTCCTCACAGGCCGAGGGAGACGCGACGACAATCGGCGCGGAGCGCAAGAACAACGACGCTCTGACCATGGACGTCGACACCTTCGTCGCGGAGATGCTCGCCGGCCTGGACGACGTACCCGCCTACTACGCGCACATGGGTCCGGCCAACACCTCCGGCCCCGCGCCCGTCGACCTCACTCCACCGCGGTCGGCCGACGCCGAGGAGATCGCCTCCCGGCTGGCGGCCGGAGAGTGGGTGGTGGACCTGCGCAACCGTGTCGCCTTCGCCGAGGGCCATGTGGCCGGCTCGTTCAACTTCGAGGGCGAGGGCAAACTGGCCACCTACCTGGCATGGCTGATCCCCTGGGGCAAGCCCGTCACCCTGCTGGCCTCCACACCGGAGCAGATCACCGCGGCGCAACGGGAACTGGCCCGCGTGGGCATCGACCGTCCGGCCGCCGCCGCCACCGGAGAGGCACACACCTGGGTCCGCGAAGGCGAGCGGCCGGCTTCGTTCCGTCGCGCCCGCTTCGCCGATCTCGCCGAGGCCCGCGAGAGGGGTGAGCAGGTCGTGGTGCTGGATGTGCGCCGCGCTTCCGAGCGGGCCGACGGGTTCGTCGAGGACTCGGTGCACATCCCCGTCCACGAGCTGCACGGCCGACTCGGTGAGGTGCCCGAGGGTGTGGTGTGGGTGCACTGCGCCGGCGGGATGCGCGCGGCGATCGCCGCCTCCCTTCTGGACGCCGTCGGCCGTGAGGTGGTCGCCGTCGACGACGCCTTCACCGCCGCCGGCGAAGCCGGGCTGTCGCTCATCGGGCCGGTCGGCAAGGACTGAACCACATCCCACCTTCCGCACGGAGACACGCACCATGTCGCCCTTCCTCCGACGCGGCTCCGGCCGCGTCACCCCCGAACAGGCCCACCGGCTGGTCGCCGACGGGCAAGCCGTCCTCCTCGACGTCCGCGAGACGCAGGAGTGGAACGCCGGGCACGCGCCCGGCGCACTGCACCTGCCTCTCACGCGCCTGATGGCGGGAGCGCCCTTGCCCGCCGCCGTGCGGGGCAGGCGGGTGGTGGCCATCTGCCGCTCCGGGAACCGCTCCCGTACGGCCGCGGACTTGCTGACCGCCACCGGCGTGGAGGCCACCGACGTCACCGGCGGCATGACCGCCTGGGCCCGGCAGGGCCTGCCGGTCACCGGCGTGAACGGCAGCGGCGGTGTCATAACGTGAGCGAGCTGTTCCTGGCCCTCATCGCCGGCGGGGTGGTGGGGCTGGCGCTCGGCGCGCTCGGTGGCGGCGGCAGCGTCCTGGCGGTGCCCGCGCTGATCTATCTGCTCGGCTTCACACCGGCGGCCGCCACCACGGCCGCACTTCTCATCGTCGTCGCGACCTCGCTGACCGCCCTGTACGGCCACGCCCGCGCCGGGAACGTGCGCTGGCGAACGGGTGCCCTGTTCGCGGCAGCAGGTCTCCTGCCCGCCGCCTTGGCCGGGGCCCTTGCGGGGCACCTGCCGCAATCGCTGCTGACCGCTGCGTTCGCCGCCGTCGCCGGTGCCGCAGCCGTCCGCATGCTGCGCCCGGCCCGGGACCTTCCCGCAAGGCCCCAGGGCCTACGGCCGGCCCGGGCCGGCGGCGCGGGCGCGGGACTGGGGGCACTGACCGGACTGCTCGGCGTCGGCGGAGGCTTTCTGGCCGTTCCGGCTCTGGTCACGGTGCTGGCCTTCGAGATGCAGGCCGCGATCGGCACGAGCCTGCTGATCATCTCGGCCAACTCGCTCGCCTCCCTGGCCACCAGGGGCGCCACCACGGCGGGCGTCGACTGGACGGTGATCGCGCCGTTCACCGGGGCCGCGATCCTGGGCGCCTGGGACGGCAAACGGCTGGCCACCAAAATCTCCGGCACCCTGCTGCAACGTACGTTCGCCGTCGTACTGCTGGCCGTGGCCGCCTTCATGCTCGCCGACGCCCTGACATGACCGGACAGCCAGGGGAGGCCAGGGACGGCACGCCTCCCTCAGGCCAATGAGAGGAAGAGCTTCTCCAACCGCGCCCGCATCACCTCGCGGTCCTCGGATGCCGCCATGTCCCCGTCTGTCAGGCACTGCTGGAGGCCAGTGGCGATGATCGCGAAGCCCGCTCGGTCCAGCGCCCGGGAAGCCGCCGAGAGCTGCGTGACCACGTCCTCGCAGTCCCGCCCCTCCTCGATCATCTTGATCACACCGGCGATCTGACCCTGCGCCCGGCGCAGCCTGTTGACCACCGTCCTCAGTTCCTCAGCCGCCATCGCCAGTTCCACAGCCCACACTCCTTCGCTGATACCCCCATGGGTATCCTACCGAAGGGGGTGACGCACAGAGAGCAAAGGAAATTCCCGTGGCACACACCGCCCTCACCGCCGACCAGGCCAGCGCCCGCCTTCACGAGCTGACCATCATCGACGTACGCACCCCCGGCGAATACGCGACCGGCCACCTGCCCGACGCCCACAACATCCCCCTCGACCACCTCGACGCGGCCCTGCCCGCGCTCAACGTGGCCGCCGAGCGCGGCGACCTCCTGGTCGTGTGCGCCTCGGGCGCCCGCTCCGCACAAGCCTGCCGGCGACTGGCCGAGGCCGGCATCACAGCCGCCACCCTCACCGGAGGCACCAGCACCTGGACCCGGCTCGGCCACGACGTCCACCGCCCCGCCGGCGTCCGCACACCCTGGCCGATGGAACGGCAGGTCCGCCTGGCCGCCGGTTCCCTCGTCCTGTCGGGCCTCCTCGCCGGACGGCTCCGCCCGGCGGCGCGGTGGATCTCCGCAGGTGTCGCCGGTGGCTTGGTCTTCTCCGCGGTCACCGACACGTGCGGCATGGCCCGCCTGCTCGCCAAGCTCCCGTACAACCGGCCCAAGGCGACCGACCTCGATTCCACTCTCACTGCGCTGAGCGACGGACGTCCCTCGGTCTGAGCCGCGCCGGCGGGTGGGACTACCGAGCTCCTGACCGCTCTGGGTGTGGCTTCAGGATCCGGCCCGGGCGCCGGAGCGGTCCCGCCGTGGAACAGTGGACGAGAGGAGTCATGGGCCCATGGCCCCCGCGAAGGTGCGGGCCGGACGAAGGAGGCCAGGATGCGTCTCCCTGTGATGGCGGGCATCGACGGGTCCGAGCGCGCCGCGGCGGCAGCCGACTGGGCGGCGCGAGAGGCCGCGCTGCGCGGCGTTCCGCTGCGGCTGCTCCACGCGTCGCCGCGGCTTCCCGGGACCGTCGTGCCGGGCCCGGCAATGGAGCGGTTGCAGGAGATGGGCGCCCAGTTGGTCCAGCGGACGGTCACGGAATTCGCCGACCGTCACCCGGGCCTGGAAGTGGAGGGCGAGCATGTAGATGACTCCCCGGCCGACGCCCTGCGCAGCGCGGCACGTGATGCCGCACTCCTCGTTGTCGGCACCCGCGGAACGGGCGGTTTCAAGGGGCTGGCGGTCGGCTCGGTGGCCCTGCGGACGGCGGCAGTGGCCTCCTGCCCCGTCGTGCTCGTCCCCCACCGTTCCGGCACCTTCGCCGACGGGGCGTCCGCCGCACGCCGCACCGGCCAGGTCGTGCTGGGGTTCGACGCGCGGCGGCCGGCCGGTGAGGCGGCCGACTTCGCCTTCTCGGCCGCCGAGGCCCGCGCGGCATCTCTGCGCGTGGTGCGGGCCTGGGCCCTTCCCGTCGAGTCTGTCTCACCCCGCATCCTGGTGGTGACCGAGGAGGATCGAGCCACCTGGGAAGACCAGGAGGTGCTGCGGCTGTCTGACGCCCTGCGTCCGTTGCAGAAGAAGTACCCGGGTGTGACGGTCGACTCCGATGTCATGCTGCTCCACCCAGCGGAAGCACTCCTGAATGCCTCCCGGAGCGCGGGCCTGCTCGTCGTGGGGCGCCGCACCGAGCCGCAGTCGGCCGAAGGCCGGCTGGGCCCGGTCACCCACGCCGTACTGCACCACGCCCGCTGTCCGGTCGGGGTCGTACCGCACGCCGGATGAGGGGTCAGCCGTAGAAGGCCTCGAACTCGTCGTACAGCGACGGCTCCACCACCTTGTTCTCCGCTGTGGCTTCCGCGAGGGGCACGCGGACGATTCGCGTGCTCCGCAGGGCGACCATGCAGCCGAAGTCCCCCTCCTTGACCGCGTCGATGGCGTGCAGCCCGAAGCGGGTGGCCAGCCACCGGTCGAAGGGGCTCGGGGTGCCGCCGCGCTGAATGTGCCCCAGGACCGTGGTGCGGGCGTCCTTCTCGGTGCGTGCGGAGATCTCCTGGGCCAGCCATTCACCGATGCCGGACAGCCGCACATGGCCGAACTCGTCCAGAGACTGGTCCTTGACGATCATTTGCCCCTCTTTTGGGGCCGCCCCTTCGGCCACGACGACGATCGGCGCGTAGTTGATCTGGAACCGGCGCTTCACTTGCTCGCACACCTGCTCGATGTCGAACGGCCGCTCCGGGATGAGGATCACGTTGGCGCCGCCGGCGATGCCGGCGTGCAGGGCGATCCAGCCGGAATGCCGTCCCATCACCTCCACCACAAGGGCGCGCATGTGTGACTCGGCGGTGGTGTGAAGGCGGTCGATGGCCTCCGTCGCGATACCGACGGCGGTGTCGAAGCCGAAGGTGTAGTCGGTACCCGAGACGTCATTGTCGATGGTCTTCGGCACGCCGACCAGATTGATCCCATGTCGGCTGAGCTCTGTGGCCGCCCCCAGCGTGTCCTCCCCGCCGATCACGACAAGCGCGTCCACATCGTGCGCCGCGAGCGTGTCCCGCACTCGTCGCAGCCCCTCCTCGTGCTTGAACGGGTTCGTGCGGGAGGACCCGAGGATGGTCCCGCCGCGGGGAAGAATTCCCCGAACGCTGGAGATATCGAGTGGAACGACGTCGTTCTTGAGCAATCCGAGCCAGCCGTCCCGCACACCGACGAAGTCGAATGAGTACTCTTGGACGCCTTTGCGGACGACGGCGCGGATCACGGCGTTGAGGCCGGGACAATCACCGCCGCCGGTCAGCACTCCGACCTTCATGGGTCTTCTCCCATCCGATGCACACCCTGTCCGGTCGCGGCCCTCGTCGCGACCGGGGACGGCTGCCGGGGGGCATGTGGATCGCCGCCTTCCTCCAGCCTCCCCCGGTTCCGTCGGCGGTGGCCACTCGACGGGTGCGAAACCGCAGGCCCCCTGAGCGGTGAGCCGGGTGACACCGACGCGGGCATGCGGCATCCGGCCTCCCCGAGGAACGAAGTGCCCCGCGCCGACGATCAGGCGATACGGCTGATGGACGTCACTTGCCGTCACTGCCGACGGCACCGACGAGCGCCGCCCGGCCCGGTGGAGGAAGTGGATGGACTCCGGATCGCCGCCGTGCTCGCCGCACACGCCCGTCTCCACTGCTCAAGGCAGCGCACGGCTGCGGCCGTGGTCGTCGGCGTACGCGGCGAACACTTCCGTCGGCGTTCCGCCCGTATGGAGGAAGCGCTGGTCAAGGATGGCGGCGAGGTCCTTCAGGGCACCGGCGAGCAGGTCACCGGCCAGTCGCACCTCCGGCCGCCGCGCTGCCTGCCCGCGTCGGGCAAGGGCATCGGCGTAGCCGACCGTGGCCGCCAGCGACGAGTGGTCCTCCCCGTCATGGAAGTAGTACGCCTCGGCGTACTGGGTGAGGTCGATACGGACGCGTACGACCTCGGTGGCCAGGCTGTCCAGCAGCAGCGCCCCCGCCGTGCAGTCGATCTGCCGCGTCGTCGGGTCCGCGTCGCGCAGCAGGGCCAGCCGAATGGCCAGGACCCTTCTGCGGGTCAGCGCCGGGTAGATCTCCAGCACCCAGGAGACCGTGGCCGTCAGGAGGGCGAAACCGACGAGGGCTTCCACGGGTGAGACCAGGCGAAGCCAGCTCTCAGCAGGTGTGATGTCCCCCAGGCCCAGGGTGGCGACCGTGACGAGCGACAGGTACACGGAGTCGAGCAGCGCCGGCTCACGCGCCGCCTCGGAACCGGGCGAGAAGGTGAACGCCCCGGGCATGTGGGGCCAGTAGACGATGGCCCAGCCGAGGATGACGGTGACGGCCCACATACTCACCACCGTCACCATGGCGAGCGGTCCCACGAGCCCGACCACCCGCCTACGCGCACGAAAGCGCCGGGCCAGTCGCCACAGCGCCGTCATGACGAGGCGGCTCAGGCCACCGTGGCGGGTGGGGTGCCAGAGGGTGTGGAACAGATCGCGCAGGGTGATCATGACGAGCCCGGCACCGACCAGCGAGACCAGCCACTTCATCCACGTCTCCCACGGCCCTTGTCTCCTGAAGCGGAACCCGCTTTCTCGGAGCCTATGGCCTTTGGGGTGGATCATGAGGCAGCCGCGGGGCCCGGCACGCCCTGTGCGCTGTTCAACTCATCGGCAGCTCGAGCGTGCAGGTCTCCCCGGGCGCGACGGTCACAGCCCGGTCGGCCAGCACCACGCGGATCGGCGCTTCCTCCGAGTCGGGCACACCGATCTCCAACTGCCCTCTGCGGCGCCGTACGACGACACCCCAGTGACGCCGGTAGCGCAGCGAGAATCCGTACTCGGACAGCGCCGGGAGGGGGACCGGGTCCAGCCACAGGGCGTCCTCGCGCGTCTCCAGCCCGGTCAGACCACGCTGGACCAGGTCCAGGGTCCCGGCCATGGCCCCGAGATGGATGCCCTCGCCGGTCGTGCCGCCCTGGATGTCGGCGATGTCCGCCTGCAGGGCCTCTTGGACGTACGTCCATGCCTCGGCCCGTCTGGCGCGGGCGAGGACCAGTCCGTGGACGAGCCCGCTGAGCGTGGAGCCGTGACTGGTGCGCCGCAGGTAGTAGTCGACGGTCCTGCGCCAGACCTCGTCGTCCAGGTCGTACCCGAGGCGCCGGAACAGATCCCGCAGCTCGGCGGGCGAGAAGAGATAGCCGAGCATGAGGACGTCGGCCTGTTTGGACGCTTTGTAGCGGGTGACCGTGTCGCCCTCGGCTTCCAGGATCCGGTCCAGGCGCCGGATGCTGTCGTAGCGCGCCCGGTAGGCGTCCCAGTCCAGCTCGGCGAGGTCGTCGTAGCCCTCGAACTGGCTGATGACGCCCTGGTGGAAGGGCACCCGCAACCGCCGGGAGACCTCCTCCCACTTGGGGAGTTCGTCGCCGTCCAGCCGGACGCGTTCGAACAGTTCCTCCCGGCGCCAGGCGGGAAGGCGCCGCAGGAGGTCCAGGGCACGGGTGAGGACCCAGGCGGCGGTGACATTGGTGTACGTGTTGTCATCCAGCCCCGGCGTGGTGGCACCGGGGTAGCCGTCGTGGTACTCGTCGGGGCCGACGACGCCGCGGATGCGGTAGCGGCCCGTGCCGGGGTCGAAGTCGGCGAGGTCGGCCCAGAAGCGGGCGATCTGCAGCAGCATCTCCGCGCCCTTGGTGTGCAGGTACTCCGTGTCGCCGGTGGCCTCGCAGTACTGCCACACGTTGTAAGCGACTGCCGAGCCCACGTGGTGCTGAAGCCGGGAGTGGTCGGGCAGCCAGCGCCCCGAGTGCGGGTTGAGATGCCACACCTGTGTCTCCTCGCGGCCGTCGCTGCCGCTCTGCCACGGGTACATCGCCCCGGCCCGGCCGATGGCGGCGGCCGCCCGGCACGCTCGCGGGAGGCGTCGGTAGCGGTAGTTCAGCAGGGCCCGGGAGACCTCTGGGAAGTGCAGGTTGAGATACGGCAGCACGAACAGTTCGTCCCAGAACACATGGCCCCGGTACGCCTCACCGTGAAGGCCCCGGGCCGGCACCCCCACGTCCAGGTCCGCGGTGTGCGGCGAGAGCGTCTGCAGGACGTGGAAGAGATGGAGGCGCAGGACGCGGCCTGCCCGACCGGGCACCTGGATGTCCGCGCGCCGCCACAATCGCTCCCACGCGCCGATGTGGGAGTCCAGCAGCTCCGAGATGCCTCCCGCCGTGGACACCCGGTCGAGTGCTGCCTCGAGCGGGTCGCTGATCGCCGTGTCGCGTGAGGTGAACAGCGCCACGGTCTTCTCCACGTCGACGGGCCGGCCCGGAGCGATCGGGACCACCAGGCGGTGCACGGCACGCCGCCGGCCGGGACGCAACTCCGAGGAGGCCGCGGTTCGGCCGGCGACGACCGTCCGGGCGGCCATGGCGGCACCGATGCCCGAGCTGCTGGTGCGGCAGCTCAGCCAGACCGTGTCGGGCTCCTGTGCCCCCGTCCGCACATGGGTCAGATGGCTCCCGTTGAGGGCGCGGTAACGGTGCACATTGCCGTTGATCACGTCACCGTCGAGGCAGGACTGGATCTCGATCTCCCCCGACCAGTCCTCGGGCGTGAAGACCGTCCGCAGGGCCGCCAGGTGAGGGTCCCCCATGTGCACCAGGCGGGTCTGCCGGACGCCGAGCACGCCCACATCGTCGTCCCGGAAACGAAGCGTGCGGGTGAGCGTGGCCCGGCGCAGGTCCAGGACGTGCCGGTAGTCCAGTAGCGCGCTCCTGTCAGGAGAGAACCACGGGCACCACGCTCCCCCGGCGCGGCGCACACGGAACCGCAGAAGCAGCCAGTTCGGAAGGTTGACCAGGTCCTCGTTCACCACGTGCCGTCCCGCCACGGTCGACTCCAGGCGGTTGTAGCACCCGGCGACGTAGGTCCCCGGGTAGTGCACCAGGCCCGCCCGGCACTCGGGCGCCGCGCCGCGCGTGGCGAAGTAGCCGTTGCCCAGCGTGCAGAGTGATTCACGCAACTGCTCGGCCGTGGGGTCGCAGCCCCTGTACTCCCATGTCCAGTCCGACACTCGCGCCCTCCCCTTCTCGCTCGACGAGATGTGCAGGAGCGTGAGAGGCGCGCCGGATCAGGCACAGACCGAAGTGACCGTGCCTCCTCAATGCGCCCACGACCACCGGATCGGCCTCGGCCGAGGCATCCTGGAGGGCCTTGTGTGCGGGGCCTTCGACCGCTGGACGAGCCGCAGACACAGCCCGAGACGCGCCGCCTCGTCCACCGCCCAGTCCACCGCCTGCAGGCTGGAGTCCGATCCGTCGACACCGACGACCATCGGGAGTTCCATGGTCACCATCACCTCCCTGCCCCAGGCACTGCGGGAAGTCCCTGTCAATACCGTCGCACCGCCCTGGGGCCAACGCGACATGTGGACCGACTCTTGGCAGGGGCATCCACGCCCAGGTTGCACAGCACCTTTTTGCGACGATTGTGGAGTCAGGTGGCCGGGAGCGGGAACGGAGCCTTGGGAGCGGCTGCCCGTGGTCGACCAGGTGGGCATGCTCCAGGGCATCGTCAGCCGTGCCGATCCGCTGTGGACGTCGAGCCGCAGCTCACCGGCCAGTCAGCCGGTCCGGACGGGCGGGTCAGGGCCGGATGTCGAGTACGTCCGACACCGGCCGGCGCGGCGTGCGGGGGCCTTTGGGGCCGTATCCCAGGCGCAGCAGCATCTGCGTGTAGCCCGTCCCGGTGACCGGATCACGCAGCGGCCAGCGCAGGTCCGCCCATTCGAGGGGCTGGGTGGCGAAGGAGCTGGCCAGGCCCTCCAGGGTGGCCAGCAGCAGGACGCGTTCCATGGCCTGGCCGGCCCGCAGCCAGTCCTCCGGGCGGTCGTGGCTCGTGCTGACCAGGGCCACCTGGGGGCTCTGTTCGAAGTCCGCGGCGTCCCGTCCCGCCACCTGCCGTGGGCCCGCGAAGTCCCGCATGGGAGCCTTGCCCCCGCGCTTGCGCGGCCCGAAGGCGTATTCCGGGACTCCGTCGTCGGTCATGTTCGCCGACGGAGCGTCGATGCGGGTCCATTCGGCCAGGTCCTGGTCGCTGCCGCGGTCGGTGAGGTTGCGCGCCTCGGCTTCCTGGACCACCTCCAGCACCTCCTGCAGGTGCCATGAGGTGGGGAACGTCAGCACGGCTCCCTCACGCCGGGCGGCCTCGCTGAGCGCCTCCCGCACGGCATGGGGAATCTCCGTCTCGTCGAACGGGAAGCGGCTGCTGTGCCGTTCGTGGATCGCCGGATACAGCGCGCCGAGGTCGTTCTCCCCGATTCCGGGTGCGGTCAGCCGCACGCTCGCGAGGAGCGCCGGATCGGACGGGTCGCGCAGCAGCCGGGTCTCCGGATGCCAGCCCTCGTGGGCCACGGCGACCCGAAGGTTCAGCAGGGCGGCGCCGCAACCGATGTGCAGGCCGCGGGTCCGGGGGTCGGAGCGGGGCATGGCACGCTCGAAGTCGGCGCGCATCTCGAACGTGCGGCTGCGCCGGACGTAGCGGAAGCGCCAGGGCTGTGCGTTGTGCATCGACGGGGCGGCGGCAGCGTCGTGGACCAGGTCCGTCAGGCGCTCGTCGGACGGTTCTTGTCCGCTCACCGGAGTCTCCTCTCGCGAGTCGGCGGCAGGCCAGGAGGGGACCAGTCCTGCGGTGGCTTACTCGTCGGCGGGGGTGATGCGTCTGCCCGTGAGGGTCGCGGGCCGGATCGATACCCAGATCTCGCGTTCACCGCCCGCCCAGGGCGTGGTGTGGGCGCGTCGGGTGAGCCCGCGCACGGCGTCGGGCTCCGTGACGACGCGCGCCGGGCCGACTGCCAGCACACTCCAGCCCTGGCTCATGGCTTCGTCCACGTGGTCCACTTCGAAGGCGACCTCCTTTCCCACCGCTGCCGCGGGCACCGACCCGGGGGCGGTCCGGAAAGCGATGGCGTCGTCGACGACCTCGTAGTTGACCGGGACCACCGCCGGGCGACCGTCGGACGCCGGGAGCGCGACGCGCCCCACACCGTGTGTGGAGAGCAGAGTGCGGCATTCCTGCGGGGTGAGATCCCTCAGTTGCGGGTGCAGGAGCGCCTGGCCTTGGCCGGGTGGCAGATCGATGCCGCCCCCACGCAGGGCGGCGACGGTGGTGCCCAGCGCGTCGGCCAGCCTGACGAGAGTCCCCAGACTCGGGTCGGCGGGCTGTTCCTCCAGGTATGCCAGGTAGTCGGGCGACATGCGGGCGCGGCGGGCCGTTTCTCCCAGGCTGAGCCCACTCCTGTGGCGTTGCGCCGCCACGCGTCGGCCGATATCGCCGGGGTTGGGAGCCCCGGCCGGCGGGGCTGCCGCGGAGACGGATCCCGGCTCAGCCGTGTCCGGCCGGGAAGTCCCCTGGGTAGTCCTGGGCTGCTGTCCGTGCTCGACGTGGCGGAGGTGCGCGTCGGGGCCGGGGAACACGAGCGTCACTTCGTCCGTGTCCGACCAGCGCACGTCGTAGGGAGGTGTGCCGTCCTCGTGGTGGAGCCCGACGATCTCGCCGTCGCGCCTGGTGGCGCCGGTCGCCGGGCTTTCGATGACGAGTTGGTCGCCGAGGTGAGCTCGCATGATCGCCGCCCTCTCCTCAGAATGGTGTTGTAACCAACGTGCCACGCGCGACAGGCCCCCGCATGGGCCGACCGGTCCCTATCCGCAGGGTGAGCATCGGCATCTTGAAGGGCAGCGACTTCTTCCAACGCTTCGCCCACGCATCGGCCGGCAGCGTCCAAGACGCGCGCTACACGCTGCTGGGCGAGAAATTCGAGGGCACGGACCATGTCTTCCGACTGGACGGTGAAAGGGGCCAAGCGTTCTGGCGACTCACCTGGGGTGAGCGGTGGGTGACGAAGGCTGTCCCGAGACCAGGACGGACGGGCGCGTGGTCGCCGTGGGCAGCAGATCGTCAGGCACGTCTTCCGACTCCTGCGGGGTTGCTTCGCTGTACTGCTCGTCGCGGCTTTTCGGGCCAGAGGGCACCCGGGACATCACTCCCAGAACCACGGCGATCGCGACGACCGTGCCGAGCACGCGACCGACACGGCGGAGCCTGGCCCGAGCGTCCATATCACGCCATGCCGGTCCGATCCGCCGGTCCTCGGGCTGCCACAGTTCTCCGACTGCCTCCAACCCGTCCTGCTCCGCTTGCCCTCCTTGCCACCACTGCGGCCGGACCACAGCGGGTTCGGGCAGCCGGAACGCGGCGCCGGCCACCCGTTCCTGCGCCGACGGCTCCTTCGGCGCGGACTCTCGGATGGCTCGCTCGCTGTCCTCGAGGAGCCTCTGCCACAGGGAGTCCGCGATGGACGCCGTACGATCTCCGTCTTCCGGTGTTCCGGAGCTCTCCGGTCTCCTGATGGTCATTTGATCTCCCCCTGCCCACAGCATGTGGGCGCTGAAATGTGCGTTTTCTGCGTAGGCGGCGGGTCAGGCCACCTCAGCGCGTGCCTCGACGTCCTCGATGCCGGTCGGGCGTCCGGCCCGCGTCCAGCGTGCGTACAGGCCGCCCGCGATGAGCACGGTCGCGGCCAGGGACAGCACCGGCCAGCCGCGCAGCAGGTTGACCGCGAGGGTGAAGACGACGGCGACTGCGGCCAAGGCGTTGATCCAGGCCAGGGCGCTCTTCTTCTCCCGGTGGGCGAAGCGGGCCATGGCGATCAGGCCGACCAGGAAGCTGACGAAGACGGCGACGGCGTAGAACAGGACGAGTTCCTGCTCCTGCCCTGCGGCGGCCACGATGACCAGGGCGGCGGCGGCCAGGTAGACCACCACGGACCAGTACGGGGTGTGGTGGTGGTTGGTCCGCCCCAGAACCGGCGGCAGGACACCGGGCTGCTCGGCGGTGCCGGCGAGCGCCTTCAGCAGGCCGGGGCCGGCCTGGAAGGAGGAGCTGGCCGCGGCGAGCAGGAGAAGGGAGCTGGTCAGCTGGAAGGCGCCGTAGAGCCAGCCCGGTCCGGCGGCGGCGTGCGCGATGTCGGCGATCTGGGTGGAGTCCGTGCCGGGGATGCCGATGTGCAGCCGGACGGCGAGCCCGGTCAGGGCCAGCGTCAGGCCGCCGACGATGACCAGGAGCAGCGCGAGGGTGCCCCGGCCGAAGCGGCGGCGGTGGGTGTCGTCGAGCTGGCCGAGCTGGGCAATCGCCGTCGAGGGCGCCTCGATGCCAGTGGCCAGGGCCATGGCGACGGGGAAGGCCAGGACCACGGCGAGCATGGCCGAGTGGCCCGGGTCGGTCGTCGCGACGGCGTGGCCTGCGGTGTGGGGCGAGGTGAAGCCCAGGATGAGGACGGCCACGGAGATGGCGACGAAGGCCACGGTCATCACGGCGAACAGCAGCCGTCCGCCGTGCCCGAACCAGGTCAGCCCGGCCACCACCACGAGCAACACCAGTGCAAGCGGGATGCGCAGTGGAGCCAGGCCCGGGAAGAGGGCGATGACCGCGCTGGCCGCGGCGGCGATCGAGATGCCGATGGTGAGTACGAAGTCGACGACGAGCGCGCCAATGGGCAAGAACGTCCAGCGGGCACCGAAGGCCCGCCCGGCCGCGGCCGCCGCGCCGCCGCCCTTGGGGAAGCGCCGGACCAGCTGCCAGTAGTTGGCGGTGACGACCACGACGAGCCCGATGACCAGGCTCATCGTCGGCAGCAGCAGGGCCAGGTCACCGTGCAGGGCACGCAGGGCGGCCTCGATGGCGTACGCGACGGAGGAGACCGGGTCGGCGATCACCGCGAAGGCGAAAGCGAAGAAGAGGATGGAGCGGCGCGGGCCACGACCGCGCGCGGCGACCGAGGGGTTGGCCGCAATGGCGGCGGCCGACGTCGAGAGGGTCACGCGAAGACCTTTCCTGTCCGTGCTTGCGAACGGACGCGTTGAGGACACTTCGCCGACCAGGCTTCCCGGCACACCGCAGACCAGCGTAAGCCAGAAAGACGTCAGTGAGCTGTCAAATATGCGTCAAGACTTCTCCGGTGGGACAACAATGCTCCGTCTCAGCAGAACTGGCATGCACCGCCTTCCATCGACTCCAGGGGGCGCCTCTCGCGTTCACCCGGCAGTCAGGCCGTCCTGAGGCTTCCGGAGTCCGGCAGTGACGGCGGACCGTGCGCGGGGGCAGACTTCCCGTCAGGGAAGCGGGGAAAGGGCTCCGAGGTTGGGCACCGAAGAAGGCTCGCGCACGCTGGTCCCAGTTGGCCGCGGCCGCACCTCATCTGACGTTCCTGCGCTTCGGGCTGCAGGGCGGCGCGGCCCTCTCCGACTGGTTCGGACGGCGGACCATGGAGGAGTCACGATGCTCAAGAGCCGGGTGAAAGCGACGTACGCGCACCTCTGGACGTCTCCAGCGGCGGCCCGGCGACGGGCGCGCCGCTGGACCGCCTTCGCCGGGGCGCTCGTCCTGTCGCCCTTCGCCGCGCTCGCCGTGGCGGCCGTCGGCGTGCTTCCCGCAGGGGTGGCGATCGCGTTGGCGCTGACCGCCGGACCGGCCGGACTCCTGCTGCTCACCGCACTGAACAAGGAGAAGTCGCCACCGCGCCGCTCTGGAACCCTTCTGATCGCGCGGACACTGACCGGTGAGCGCACCGTGGACCTGTCCCGGATCGAGCGGGTACGGCTGATGACCTACTTTTCCCGCAGCGGTGTCTCGGAGCGTGTTCTGCTGGTGCGTGACGCCAGCGGTACGTCGCTGGGTCTCACCTGTCCGGCCTCCCGCAGGGCACTGCGTCGAGCCCTCGAACGCCCGCCCGGGCGCGGACCCCAGCCGCGGGTGAGCAGGGCGGCGCTGGTCCATCTCGGCATGCTCCCGGCCCCCGGCCGACTCGCCGTCCACACCGTCACCGTCTGGCTCGCCACAGTGCTCGGACTCTGCGGTTACCTGTGCGCCGTGCTCGCGATCGCCGTCTGAAGCACGGATGCACGGCCATGGCCGCCAGGACACGGGTCGCTTCTGAACCGACCTCGGCATAGCGGACCACCTCAGCGCTGAACCCCTTGACAAGTTTTGCATAATGCAAAAGTAGGAAGGGGAATGAATGCGCACCACTGAGGCGATCGAGCACAGCGGGCCTGCGACGGCCGCGAACAGGATGTCCATCCCTGCTCGCAGAGCGGCGGGGCTGCGCGCCGCTCCCTGGGGCCTGATGGTGCTCGCGGTGCTGATCGGGGGCGGGGCCGGTGCGGGTTCGGTCGTCTTCCGCTGGTGCATCACGACCTTCACCCGTCTGTTCTCCGGTCACGCCGACTACGCGGCCTCCCCGGGTATGGGCAACCCGCACGTGCCGTGGCTCGGTCCGTACTTCGTGCTTCTCGCCCCTGTGGTCGGCGGCCTGTTGTACGGCCCTCTGGTGAACCGGTTCGCCAAGGAGGCGCGCGGGCACGGGGTCCCGGAGGTGATGCTGGCGGTGGCCCAGCGCGGCGGCCGGATCAGCCCGAAGGTGGCGGTGGTCAAGACACTCGCCTCCGCGCTGACCATCGGCTCCGGCGGTTCGGTCGGCCGTGAGGGGCCGATCGTGCAGATCGGCTCCGCTCTCGGTTCCACCCTGGGCCGGGTGGCGAAGGTGACCGACGGGCGGATGAAGCTGCTGGTCGCGTGTGGCGCGGCGGGCGGCATCGCCGCCACCTTCAACGCACCGCTGGCCGGGGTCTTCTTCGCCATGGAGCTGATCCTGGGCACCTTCTCCGCGGAGGCGTTCGGCGCGACCGTCGTGGCCAGCGTCACCGCGAGCGTGATCGGCCGGGCCGCCTTCGGCGACGTCGCCTTCCTGACCCTGCCCGCCTTCCATGTCGGCCACCTCGCGCAGTACGGCCTGTTCGCCCTCCTCGGCGTCGTCGCGGCCGTGGTCGGGGTGGGCTTCGCCCGGGTGCTCTACCTGATCGAGGACGCCTGCGACTGGCTGTGGCGGGGACCGGAGTGGCTGCGCCCGGCGGTCGGCGGACTGGTACTCGGCCTGGTACTGCTGGCCCTGCCGGAGATGTACGGGGTCGGCTACCCGGTGCTGGAGAAGGCCACCCAGGGCGGGTACGCGGTCGGCTTCCTGCTCCTGTTGATCCTGGGCAAGATGCTGGCGACGAGCCTGACCATCGGCATCGGCGGTTCGGGCGGGGTGTTCGCGCCCAGTCTGTTCATCGGGGCGATGCTCGGCGCCGCGTACGGCACGGGCGTCCACCATCTGCTGCCCGCGACGGCCGGCTCCGTGGGGGCGTACGCGTTGGTGGGGATGGGCGCGGTGTTCGCAGGGGCCTCCCGGGCGCCGATCACCGCGGTGGTGATCCTTTTCGAGCTGACCGGCGAGTACTCGATCATCCTGCCGTTGATGCTGGCCATCGTGCTGGCCACCGCCGTCAGCCACCTGCTGACCCGCGACACGATCTACACCCTCAAGCTGCGCCGTCGCGGCATCGACCTCGAGGGCCCCGCCCCCGGGGCGCGGATCGGCGCCCAGCAGGTGGGCTCCGTCATGGACCCACTGCCCTCGTCGTTGCCCGCGTCGACCGAACTGGCTGACGCCGCCGACCTGTTGAGCCTTTCCGGATACGGGACCCTGCCGGTCGTCGACGCCACGGAGCGGTACGTGGGCGTCGTCACCGCCCAGGCCATCGCCGAGGCGCTGGCGGAGCAGCCGGACGCACACCCCGCCACGGTCGGGCAGCTCGCCGAGCCACCCACCCCCGTCCTGACCGACCAGCCCCTCGCGCAGGCACTGCACGCCCTGCTCTCGACGGCGGGGACCGGAGTGCCGGTCCTCGACCCGGTGGACGGCAGGCCGGTCGGCTGGCTCAGTCACCAGAGCGCGCTGCGGGCGGTGCACGCGTCCGCGTGAACAGCGCCCCGAAGACGGTCAGGACACCGCTTCGACCTCCGCGGTGTCCCGCCTGCGAGCCACAAGATCCGCGTCACGTCATGATCCCGGCGAAGACGCACAGGTGTCGGACCTCGGGGCGGAGAGCCGGTAGGAACGGACGATCGCGACCACACAGGCGGCGACGAAGCCGGCAGCCCAGCCGGACAGGTCGCGCAGCGGTTCCAGGGAGGACTCCCCCAGCTGGACACCGCGCGGCGGGACCTGCCCCTCGGGGTCGTACACGACGGCGAGCGCGTCGCCGGGACGGGTGGACTGTCCACAACCACGCCAGATGCGGACCTTCAGGGGGACGCCGTCCCGGTCGGCCACGGAGCAGAGGTAGCGGCCGCCACCAGGTACGGCTCCGGGCCCGCCGTCGACCGAGGTCACCACAGCGGACTCGACCTGCCCGCGCACCGCCAGCACGACGCCCACGGCCGCCTGGGGCGCGTGAAGCGCCAGGCACGCCCCGAGCACGGCGACGAGGCCGATCAGCGCGCGCCCGGCCCGGATCACGCAGAGATAGAGGACGAGGGCGCCGGCACAGACCAGTCCGCCCTCGCCGTCCGCCAGCCCCGGGATCCCGTACCAGGCCCCGGCGACCGCGCTACCGGTGATGGCCGCCGCTGCCATGCATCCGCCCAGGAGCCCCTCCGCGGTCAGCCACCACGGCGGCAGGCCGACGAACTCGGCCGGCCCCCACACCATGCTCCGCAGATGCGCCATCAGATGCGGCTCCGGCGCGGCCACGGGCTGACGTCTCCGCCGCATGCGCACCTTGCCTCCCAGCGTCCTTCCGCGACCGTCGTCCTCACCTGTCGGCGGAGGCCCCGCACCGCCCTCGGCCGGACGCGTGCTCATGCGGCCGGCGCCGACGGCATCCGGCAGCAGGGCCACACTCCTGCACGACTCCCTTGCATTATGCAAAAGATGTGGGGTGCTGAGGAGAGCGGGTCGGATAAAGCGCGCGTCAGGCGTCGCGGCCCACCGGCAGATCCACCGCCCAGCCCAGCGGGTGCGGCTCCGCACCGTCCAGCGCCTGCGCCGGTGCGAGGGGCTCTCCCCCGGCCTCGTTGAAGGCGGCCAGGGCCTCGATGAGCGCCAGCCGCTGCGTCGGAGTGAGCCGTTCGACGATCGCTGCGATCTCCGCGCGACGCCGGCCGGTGACGTCCTCGACCGTGCGCCGCCCCTCGTCCGTGAGCTGCAACAGCGTTTCCCGGCGGTTGTCGGGGTTGGACTGCCGGTCCGCGAGCCCCGCCGCGATCAGCCGGTCGACCATCCGCATCGCGGTGGAGGGGGCCACCTGGAGCAGGTCGGCGAGCGTGACCAACTTGGTCGCCCCGCGCGTGGACAGCACCACCAGCATGCGGAACTGCGGCAGCGTCACCCGCTCCTCGACCTCGGCGAGGGAACGGGCGGAGACCGCCACCAGCAGCCGGGACGCGGTCAGCACCGACCGAGTCACCACATCCACATCGTCCATCACCCCCGCAGGGGTCTCACGCTCCGGCATACGTCCTTTCTATCGTGCCGAAGGTCGTGCTCACTCACGCGAGGGGAAGAGATTTTCCTTGCCCATGACCGTGATAGCGCAACAAAAGCATCGCGGCGTCGTCGTGGGGCGGTCCGCCGGCGTGCTGGGCGAGATCCGCACGCAGTGCCTCCAGGGCCCGGTGCGCGTCGCGCTCCTTCAGCAGATGCGCTCGCTCGCCGACGGAGTAGAAGCGGCCACTGTCGTCGCGGGCCTCTGTGACACCGTCGGTGTACAGCAGCAGTTGATCACCGGGGGCGAAGTCCACCCGATAGGGATCCGGGCACTCGCCGCCGTGCGCTCCCAGCCCGAGCGGGAGGGCGTAGGCGGGCGGCTCCGGGAATTCGACGGTTCCGTCGCGGCGTACGACCATCGGGGCCGGATGGCCGTAGTTGAGGAAGACGGCGTCGTGGCCCGTGCCGATCTCGGCAAGGATCGCGGTGACGAACTTCTCCCCCTCCAGTTCCCGGGTCATGCTGCGCTCCAGGCGCTCGCCGAGCCCGACCAGGCTCGGCTCGTCGTGCGCCGCCTCCCGGAAAGCCCCGAGGACGACGGCCGCCGTCTCCACCGCGGCCAGGCCCTTGCCCTGGACATCGCCCACGATGACCCGGATGCCGTGCGGCGAAGCGACCAGCTCGTACAGATCGCCCCCGATACGGGCCTCAGCGACGGCCGACGTGTACGACACGGCCGCCTGCAGCGGCCCCGCGGTCAACGGCACGGGCCGCAGCAACACCCGCTGGGCGACCTCCGCGATCGACCGCATACTGGCCAGCTCCACCTCCCGGCGCGAGCGCATCACGGCCGCCGCGACACCGACACCGGTCACACCGGCCACCGACGCCAGCGCGGAGTAGCCCCGACGCTCCTCGAACAGCCCGTCGTACACGCCGAGTGCCACGCACAGCAGCAGCGCCGCCACTCCGAACACCGCCGTGCGACGCCACCCTCCGACCAGCCCGGCGAACGCGGGGCCGAGCGAGACCAGCGGGAGGAACCCCACACCCGGCCCCGCCACGACGTCAGCGACCGCCACCACGGCCATCACCACGATCGGCATGCGGGACAGCAGAGTCCAGCTTCTCGACGGGTTCTGGTCGGCCATGGCGTACTCCAGCGGTGTGTCGTGGACGCTCGAGAGCCGCCCCGTCTTGTCGCCGCAGGCGCCCCTCCCCACCTTTAGACTATGCAAAGGTTGTCCGTGTGAGACCTCACTCGCCACTGCCCCTTTACCCAATCGAGTCCGAGAGCCGACATTCCCGACGCACGGAAGACGCACGGAAGGCGACCATGACGCACAGAGACACCGCACACCACCGCCCCCAACTCCCCACCGGGTGGCGTCGCCTGACTCTGCGACTGCCGATCCTGCTCTTCCGGGTCGGCTTGGGCCCCGTCTTCGGGAAGCGCTTCCTCCTGCTGCACCACATCGGCCGCCTCACGGGCCACGACCGCATGACAGTCCTCGAAGTGGTGTCCTACGACCCGGACGGCGAAAGCTGGATCGTCGCCTCCGGTTTCGGACCGAAGGCCGACTGGTACCAGAACCTGCAGGCGCAGCCGAAGACGATCCTCCAGTTCCGCAACCACTCGCGCGCCGTCACCGCCCGCTTCCTCTCACCCGACGAAGGCGCCGAGGTCATGGCCGACTACGCCCGCCGGCACCCGCGCACGGCCCGTCGGCTGTGCGCGTTCATGGGGCTTCCCCATGACGGCGGCGAGGCGTCGCTTCGCGAGGCGGGGCGAGCCGTCCCCTTCGTACGGCTCGAGAGCGCCGACGGGTCGCGCCGACAGGGGCGCGGGCGCGCGTGACGCCCCGGACGAGACGTCCGGGGCGCCGGGGCGCGGTGACCGCCTTCGTTCACACGGCGGCGATGCCCTCCATGCCGGACTCCGCGAAGGCGGGCAGTCCCGTGACGGTCGTGACCTTGGTCAGGGAACCGCCCCGGCCGATACGGAAGCCGTCGACCGTGCCGGAGACGGCGTTCTGCACGTACAGGAACCGCTCGTCCTGGGTCACAGCCAGGTCGATGACCCCCTGGGACTTGGCCGACGGCGGCGTGGCGATGCCGACGTCGTTGGTGAGCGTGAGCCTGCCACGTCCGTCGGCGCGGTAGCCGGTGACGGTGGAGTTGCCGGTGTTGCCGCCGTAGAAGAACTCACCGGCACGCTCCAGCCAGCACAACGTGTCCTGCCCGTTGGGCAACGGCCGCTGGACGACTTTGAGGCGGCCGTCGGGGCGCACCTTGTAGGTGCTGACGGTGGAGTCCTTGGCCTCGGCCACCAGCATGCGGCCCGCCCGGTCGAAGGTGATCGCGAAGGGCACCCCGCCGGCGGAGTCGTTGACGACGGCGCGGTGGGCCGGGCGTCCGTCGTGCCGTATCGGGAAGACCTCGATGGTGTTCGCGGACTTGGTGGTCACGACCAGCGACCGGCCGTCCGGGGTGAAGGCGACCTGGCCGGGCGAACTGCTGAACAGCGGCACCTTGTCGTTGTCCAGTCCGAGCGAACGGTGGGAACCCCGCAGCGGCTTCAGCCCCTTGGCGTCGATCCGGAAGCCCTGCACGCTTCCGTCACCGCCCGCGTTCATGACGTAGGCCAGGTTGCCGGACACCGCGATCGACGAGGGGAAGTCCCCGCCGGAGTCGACCACTTGCCGGTGTGTCAGTTTCTGGCCGTGCACCTGGAAGGAGGTCACCGTGCCGCTTCCCGCGTTGACCGCCAACAGCAAGCCCGACCGTTCGTCATAGACAAGGGAGCCCTGGGAGGCGAGCGAGTCCGTGGGCGCGTCGACCTGGTCGCCGCCCTTGCCGCCCGTGGCATAGCGGCCGGCGGCGGTCAGCGCACCGTCCTCGCCGCGCTTGAAGACGTGGATGGAGTTGCCGTCGAGTTCGTTGCCCTGGACGAAAACGGCGTGGTCGGCCTTCGCGGACGCCTCGGCCCGGCCGCCGGGCTCGCCGGCCGAGGCCACGGTCACCGTCGCCACGGCCGCCGCGGCAGCCAGGATCCCGGCCCCCGCGGTCAGCAACCGGACCTGTAGCGGCGACCTGCGCCTGGTGTGCCTGCTCATGAACTCCTCCTCGGGCCTTGCGCCACCGGTCGGTGGACGGGTCCAGAGTTGCCTGTGGTGACACCGGTGCGGAGGAGGATTCGGGGCACGTCAGGTTCTCGTAAGATCCGCCGTCCTCGCCGACCGTGTGGCGAGGTGGGAACCACTGGCCGCCGAGCAGTACGTCGCCCTCGACATCACCGGCCCTCCCGCCGGCCCCGTGTGGGCGATCCCCGGCGCCCTGGAGCAGATCATCGACAATCTCGCGCCTTCGACCGCTTCTGGCGCTCCTGCGACTCCCACCACGACGGCACCGGCCTCGATGCCCGCATCCACCTGCGGCCAGTGACCGCGCGCCCGCGTGGACCGCGCCCGGGCGGGGAGGACTTCGCCTCCCGCCGTGCCCTCAGCCGGTGCACACAGACAGCCGGTCGCGGGTGAGATCGTGCAGGGCACGGTCAGGTCCCGAAGGGCGGAGGCCGAACATGGAATCTCAGCCTCTACGAGCTGCCGGGCACGGCCGTCCCTATTAGGGCCGCCCCGCGATTGATCTCGGGGCGCGCTGGCCTGGGGTTCGGCGGGCTGGTGGTTCAGCAAGCGCAGGTCGGCCCGTTACTCGTACCGGTACTTCAGCGAATCCGCCTCCGCCTGCTCGACGTCAGCGATCGTCAGCCCCGGCATCCGCAGCTGGGTCAGGGTCACCTCGGCCGAGGTCGGCTGGGCGTCTGCCGACAGCCACTGCTCCGGCTTCCAGGCCCCGCTGCGCAGGAACGACTTGGGGCAGTGCGGATAGACCTCCTCGATCCCCAGCACCAGCGCACTGGCCGGCGGCTTGCCCACGGCGGTCAGCTGCGACAGCAGCTCCGGGCGGGTGGAGACGCAGGCCCGGCCGTTCACCCTGAGCGTCGTGGTGCGCCCCGGGATGACGAACAGCAGCCCGGCCCGTCCGGTGGCGACGACGTTCTGCAGCGTGTCCAGACGCTTGTTGCCGGTTGCGTCCGGTATCGCCACCGTCCGTGCGTCCAGGACGGCGACGAACCCTGCGGGGCCGCCGCGCGGGGAAACGTCGCAGTTGCCGTCGGCGTCCGCGCTGGCGACCAAGACCAGCGACGAGCATCCGATCAACCGCTGGGTCTGCTCGGTGAGTTCGGTCATCTGCTTGCGTATGGCCGTGTCCTTGGGCAGTTCGTAGACCCGGCGCAACGCGTCCTGGTCGGGCACGGCGTCGAGGCGGAGCGAGTCGAATGCACTGCTGGCAAGGGATGTCGTCATGCCACCGACCCTAATCGGCCGACCTGCGACTGACCTTGGTCGGTGAGTGCGGGGACATCGAGACGGTCGCGCATGCTGATCCACCACCCAGCCGTCACACTCCGATGAAGCTGACTGTTTGCGTCACATCCGCTCGTCCGGTGCGCAGCCGGGGCACGCCTTCCTTCTCGAACCCCACCGAGACACCGCAGAACAGTACGAGGCCGTCATCCGCTCCGACTATCTGGCTGACGGTCTTGCGATACATCGTCCACATCACCTGGGGGCAGCTGTGCAACCCTTCCGCCCTCAGCAACAGCATGACCGTCTGCAAGTACATCCCCGCGTCCCCCCACTGTCCGGGCCCCATCGTCCGGTCGAGGTAGCAGAACAGCACGACCGGCGCCCCGAAGGCCTCCGAGTTCAAGGCGGCGATCTTCATGGGCCTATCGGGGTCGTCGCGCTCGATTCCCAGCGCTTGGTACCGCTGGGCGGCAGCGGCGGAAAAGCGGTCCAGATACGGCGAGGTCAGTTCGGCCGGATACATCGGATACTCCCGCTCGTCACCCGGGTCTCCCGCCAGTGCCCTGGCCGTCGCGTCCCTCTTCAGTTCGGCCAAGGGCTCGCCGGTCACGACATACACGTGCCACGGCTGGAGGTTCCCACTCGACGGTGCCCGTGTCGCTGCGGCCAGCACTCGGTCGAGTATGTCTTTGGGTACCGGCTCATCACTGAACGCCCGCACGGCCCGGCGACTGTCCACGGCTTCATACACATCCACGTTCTCCCGTCCTCTCATCCAATGACAGCCACCTCTCCACCGTCCTCAGCACGCAAGAAGGCAACAGAGGAGGGCATTGCAGAGGTAAGCACAGAGCCCTCTTGTCGCCACGCCACCTAGCCGCGATCTCCCCGGACCGACGTGTTCGAGGCGGAAGATCAGGGCGTAGGACGAGAAACGATGGCGTCCCTGGAGGACCAGCTCCCGTCCCGGGATCGCGGCGACCACCCGAAATCCGGGTAGCGTCGAGCCTTCGGCAAGGAGCCGTGGCCCGGACGCTGTGCGGTCGGCAGCCCTGACCCCGAGGCCTTCGCCCAGCCGTCACGGTGACGTTCCCGCGAACGCCACACGCCCGCCTTTCGCGCGGCACTCTGACGTTCATCGCGCGACAGCGAGCACGAGAGACGCTGCCGCCAGAACCAGGTAGCCGCCAGGAAAAGCGATGTTGTAGTACACGCGAGCACGGATGTGCGCGGCGGTGGCACCGATGAAGAACAGGACGAGTCCTGTCGCGGCGGCAACGCCGATGACCGGGACACCCATGAGTCCGAGTAGGAGACCGGCGACTCCAGCGGCTTTGAGCGCAGCGAGCCACAACCGCGTACCCGGTGAGCATGTGCCTCGCCTTTCAGCCGAGCGCCCATGAGGTTGGCGAGCCCTGCGCGCTCACCTCGACAAGCCTTCCCGAGCCCTTGAGCGGCGTCCAATACCTGTCTCTATAACCTGGAGGCATGGATGTGGACACGCGGCTGCTGCGCTACTTCATCGTTGTAGCGGAGGAGGGAACCCTCAGCCGAGCCGCAGAACGACTGTTCGTGTCCCAGCCGGCGCTCACCAAACAGATCAAGCGACTGGAGATCCAGCTCGGAGTGCGACTGTTCACGCGGTCCCGCACCGGCATGACCCTCACAGAACCGGGCTGGACCCTGGCAGAGCGGGTGCCCGCGCTGCTAGCCGACTGGGACCAGGTGCTGCGGGAGACCAAGAGCGCCGCCGGCCGGGCAGCCCGCTTGCTGCGGGTCGGCTTCATTGCCAGTGCCGCCAACGAGGCGACCCCGCGCATCATCGCGGAGTTCTCCCGGCGTCGGCCAGGCTGGCGGGTGGATATGCGGCAGGCCACCTGGTCGAATCCGAGCGCCGGGCTCGCCGACGGAGACGTCGACGTCGCCCTGCTGCGGCTGCCCTTCCCTGGCCAGGACACTCTGCGGACGGCGGTACTCTTCACCGAGCCCCGCTGGGTCGCCCTCCCCGAGGGACACGCTCTCGCAGCGCGCGACGTGATCCCGTTCCGCGACCTGTGGGATGAGCCGTTCGTTGCCGCTCCGCCTGAAACAGGCTGGTGGCGAGACCAATGGCTGGCCACCGATGAACGCGGTGGCCACCCGGTCCGCATCGGCGCCGTCACGGACCAACCGGACGACTGGCTCAGCGCCATAGCCAACGGCTACGGCATCGCCCTCGCCCCGGCATCTGCCGCTCGCTTCTATGCCCGGCCCGGCATCACCTACCGCCCCGTCAGCGGCGTCAGCCCCAGTCAGGTGGGCGTCGCCTGGGCCGTCGCCGACGACGGCAACCCCGTCGTGCAGGACTTCGTCCACTGCTGCCTGGATAGGCCGTTGCCAGAGACGACCACCACCTGATCACCCGGGCGACACTGATTGCAGCAGCCGCGGTGCGCTGTGCAATCCGCCTGCTGTCCGGGGGTGTTGATCACCTGCCGGTGGTCCCGCCACCGCCCCCACCGGTTGTCGCCCGCCGGCAATAGCCGTTCAAGCCGCGCCCACTGCCCATCCGGAAGATCTCCCCCGCACCATCATGCTCCGGACAATGTTCCAGGCCAGCGGCCGGACGCGGTCCTACAGTGAGGGCATGTCAGACGATCAGCAGCGCGTGGCCGTGGAGGCCGACGTCGAGATTCCGGTCCCCGCCGACAGCGAACTCTGGGCGGTCGGCGCGGTCATCCTCAACCAAGATGGCAAAGCCTTCGCCCAGAGACGCAGCCCTCACCGGCGGCTCTTCCCGGACTGCTGGGACATCGTCGGCGGTCACGTCGAGCCCGGCGAATCGTTGCTGGACGCCCTCGCCCGCGAGGTCGATGAGGAGACCGGGTGGCACCTGCGCCGCGTCCAGCGCCTCCTGGGGATTACCACCTGGACCGGCGACGACGGGGACGGAACACGGCACGAGGCCGACTATCTCGTCGAGGTCGACGGTGACCTGGACCATCCCGTCATGGAATGGTCCAAGCACACCGCCTACGACTGGTTCGGCCCCGACGACCTGCCCCGCCTCAAGGAGAACCGGGCCCCCGGCGAATACCTCATCCACGACCTCATCACCAAGGCCCTGCAAGATCGCCCGGACACGGCCTGGTAGTGCTTCGTTGGGTTCTGGTTCTCCTGGTCGGCAGAGGACTGCCACAGGTTGACCCCCGCAACTAACTGACGCCGCATCAGTAAAGTTGGCGTTGGGTTGGCAACCGTCCCGCCACAGCCGCCCACAGACAGCCGACTTTGGAATGGCCCAGCACCGCACATCGGGCCTGCAGCACGCCCCGCCGCCCTCCCGAGAGCGGTCGACGGGCAGCAGACAACGCACGACGGCAAGTCGCCCACCCGTCGCCGAGCAGTCCAACATCCCCGCAGGTCAGCGGACCCTTCCTCGTGGCTTCAGAGGCGTCGGCGGCAACTCGGGGGCCGGCAGCGGGTCGCCGTCGTAGCCCTTCACCTCGCCGAACCGTGTCCCTCCCATCCAGTCCCTACGCGCCTGTTCGATCTCCTCCTGGGACCGCCCGATCCAGTTCCAGAACATGATCAGTTCCTCCTCGAACGGCTCTCCACCCAGGAGCATCAGGCCCGCGTCCGACTCCGCCCGCAGGGGCAGTTCGCTGCGGCCGCAGCCGAGGTAGAGCATCGATCCGGGCAGGACCGGGACGCCGTCCACATGGGCCTCGCCGGACATGGACAGGACGGCGTACTCGAAGTCCGGTTCCAGGGGAAGGCGTACGTCCGCGCCTCGGGTGAGGGCCAGGTCGGCGCCGGTGATCGGGGTGTACGCCGTGCCGGGTGAGGTCGCGCCGTCCAGGTCGCCGAGGATCAGCGTCGCCTTGACGCCGGGTGCCGTGACGACCGGCAGGTCGGCGTGGTGTTCGAAGCGCGGGTCGGTGTGGCGGTGGCCGTCCGGCAGGGCGACCCACAGTTGCGCGCCGTGCAGGAAACGGGCGTGCGAGCGGGGGCTCTCCTCGGAGTGGCTGATCGCCCGGCCCGAGGTCATCAGGCCCAGTTCGCGCGGCCGGATGGTCTGGAGGCTGCCGGTGGAGTCGCGGTGCAGCACCTCCCCCTCGTGCAGCCAGCTCACCGTCTGGAGGCCCATGTGGGGATGCGGCGGAACCTGCATGCCGGGTTCGTCGGCGATGTCGTCGGGGCCGTAGTGGTCGACGAAGCACCAGGCTCCGACCATGCGGCGGCCGAGGTTGGGCAGCAGCCTGCGGACCTCGCTGGATTCGCCCAGCTTGACGTGGCGCGGACTGAGGAGTTCGCGAACCGGCTCGGCTACGACGAAGCCGCGGCCGCCGCACAGGGAGGGAGCCGCCTCGCGTTCAAGATTGCTCATGGCGCACAACCTAGTCCGGCGGGAGGGCCCGCGTCAGCGCGTCATCCGGGCCATGGCCGGGCGTCCCGGCACGACCGAACCTGGCGCCCTCGGCGAGTACCAGCCGACTCAGTAGTGGAATATTAAACCAACCCGTTCCGTTGTCGGCGTCGAAGGAGGCACGAGTGAACACGACCTACGACGCGACGTACTACGCCCACGGGACACCGGCGGAGCGCTGGGAGCGCGCGCAGATGTTCTTCGACGCCAAGGACTACGCCGCCGCCGCGCGGGTCCTGGGCGGGCTGGTCGAGGAGGTGCCCGAGCAGACCGGGCCCCGGCTGCTGCTGGCGCGCGCCTACTACCACTCGGCCCAACTGCGCCGCGCGGAGGCCGAGTTGCGGACGATCGTCGAGCGGGACCCGGTCGAGCACTACGCCCGGCTGATGCTCGGCCGCACGCTCCAGAGGCAGAACCGGCACGAGGAGGCGGAGCCGCATCTGCGGATCGCCTCGGCGCTCGCGGGTGACTTCGAGCAGCGCTGACCGGTACGTACCCTGACGGTGCCCGGCTCTCCATGGGGAGCCGGGCACCTGCGCGCCGCCCGGTCGGCTACTGCGCCGGCGTCCCCGCCCCGTACGTCCGCCGCCCCCGTCGGTAGGCGATCTCCCCCAGCAGGATGTCGACGGCCAGGAAGGCCGCGAGCGGGACGCCGAACAGGGGCAGGAAGTAGCCGAGTACGGCGACGCCCGCCAGCAGCGGCACCAGGATCTGTGGCGGCACCTGCTGCCAGACGCCGCGTGGGACCGGGCGGCCGAAGGCGGTGCCGCGGCCACGCTGCCACCACATGCGGTAGCCCCACACGATCAGCAGGGTCAGACAGAGCGCGAGCAGCATCAGGGCGAGCTGGTTGGCGAGGCCGAACAGGATGCCGGTGTGCAGGTCGATGCCCCACCGGGTGAGCTTCGCGAGCACCGGGTAGTCGGCGAACCGCACCACGTCCACGACCTCGCCGCTGCCAGGGTCGATCGCGACGGAGTCCTGCTTCTCCGGCCAGCTGCGCTGCACCTGCCGGACGACGTACGCCGACCGCGCGTCCGCCGGCGGCACGATCTCCACCGGGTCGCCCAGACCCTCGGCCCGCGCCGCCGCCAGGACCGTGTCGAGTCCCACCCCGTGTGCGGCGTCTTGGGCCTGCCCTGCGGCCGAGCCGTGGCCGGCGTGTTCGCCACTCGCCGACGCCGACACCGCCGGGGTGGCCTGACCCAGCGAGGTCCGCAACTCGTCGATGTTCGCCCCGGCGTAGGCCGACCAGGTCAGGCCGGTCGCCGAGAGGAAGAAGAACCCGGCCGCCGCCCACACGCCGACGGTGCCGTGCAGCCCGAGGGTGCGGCGCCGTCCGTTCGTGCCCCGCACCTTGCGCAGGGCACGGCGGCGGGAGAACCACAGCACCAGTCCGCCGGCCGAGATCACCCACAGCCAGCTGGCCGCCAGTTCGCTGTACAGCCGGCCCGGCTCGCCCAGGCGCAGGTCCCGGTGGAACTCGTCGATCCAGGTGCGCAGGGGCAGCGCGCCGGTCGAGCCGTACTGGTCGAGTGCACCGCGCACCGTCGCGGTGTACGGGTCGACGAACACGGCGAGCGTGTGTCCCTCGTCGACGCCCGGGACACCGGACAGCATCACCCTGGTCGTCGCGTCCGCCTCGGGTGAGGGGCGTACGGCCGAGACCGTGCCCTCGGGGTGGGCCTCGCGGGCGGCGGCCACCTGCTCGCTGATCGGCAGCTTCCGCTCGCCCGCGGGGACGGTCAGTTCGTGGTCGTACACGATCTTCTCGGCCTGGAAGGAGGCGGCGTACAGCAGGCCGGTGGTGGCGGCGACGAGGAGGAACGGCGCCACCAGTACCCCGGCGTAGAAGTGCAGGCGGAGGATCAGCGGGCGCAGGGGGGCCCAGCTGTTCTTCGACGGTGCCGGGGCGGCGGGTGGCGGTGCCTCGTCCGTGGTGGTCGAGGGAGCGGTGGTCATCGGCGGATTCTCCCGGGGACGTCGTGGTGGCCGTTGCGGTGCACGTGGTCGGGCTGGCGGTGCGGTAGTCGGGCCGAAGGGGCGTCCAGTTCCCGGGGAGTGCGTGTGACGTGTGACACACGAGAGTGGGGGTGCCATGTCATCCTGACGCGATGGGAACTCCGAGCGATCGCGCACCCCTGGCCGAGCGGGTCGAGGAACTCCTCGCCGATGACGGCCCGTTGACCATCGTGGCGGCCGGCGATCCGGTGCTGCGGCGCGGCACCGAGCCGTACGACGGTCAACTGGGGCCCGCGCTGCTGGCCCGGTTCATCGAGGCCCTGCGGATCACCATGCGCGCGGCGCCCGGGGTCGGTCTGGCGGCGCCGCAGGTGGGTGTGGAGCTCAGGATCGCGGTGATCGAGGATCCGGCGCCGGTGCCCAAGGAGGTGCGGCTGGCGCGCGGACGGGTGCCGCAGCCGTTCCGGGTGCTGGTCAATCCCGTCTACGAGCCCGTCGCCGGCGCGCGGGCCGCGTTCTTCGAGGGCTGTCTGAGCGTGCCGGGCTGGCAGGCGGTGGTGGCACGGCCCGCCGAGGTGCGGCTGACCGGGCAGGACGAGCACGGGCAGGCGCTGGACGAGGTGTTCACGGGGTGGCCCGCGCGGATCGTGCAGCACGAGACGGACCATCTCGACGGGGTCCTGTATCTCGACCGGGCCGAGTCGCGTTCGCTGTCGTCCAACCAGGCGGTGACGGAGCGCTGGGCTCAGCCGACGCCGGAGGAGGCCGCGCGGGCACTCGGCTTCGAGCTGCCGTAACGCCGGCTGCCGCCGAAATCGGGAGGCGCCCGGCGGGGCCTCTCCGTTACCGTGACGTCCATGTCTACGCCCCGAATTTCCTAGCCGAGGACCCGCTTCCACGCCACCCGTGTGTCCTCTTGCTTGTTCGGATTGCTTGTTCGGAGCGTTTTCTCATGATCACCGTTCGTGGTGTCGACGTGCGCGTGGGCGCGCGTCTGCTGCTGTCCGGCATCTCCTTCCATGTCTCCCCCGGCGACCGCATCGGCCTGGTCGGCCGCAACGGCGCGGGGAAGACGACCCTGTTGCACACCCTGGCCGGCACCCTGCGGCCCGCCGCCGGGACCGTCGCCCGCACCAGTGACGTCGGTCATCTCCCGCAGGACTCGCGGGCGGCCGACCAGTCGGTCACGGTCACCGACCGGATCCTGTCCGCGCGCGGCCTGGACCACGCCGTACGGGCGCTGCGCCGCGCCGAGACCGCGATGGCCGACGGGACGGAGCGGTCGATGAACGCCTATGTGCGGGCCGAGGCCGAGTTCCAGGCGCGCGGCGGATACGCGGCCGAGGCGGAGGCCGCCCGGGTCGCCGCCGGGGTCGGACTGCCTACGGGGCTGATGGAGCGGCCGCTGCGCGCCCTGTCGGGCGGTCAGCGCCGGCGCGTGGAGCTGGCCCGCATCCTGTTCGCCGGGCACGGCACGCTGCTGCTGGACGAGCCGACGAACCATCTGGACGCGGACTCGGTCGCCTGGCTGCGCGGGTTCCTCACCGCCTACCAGGGCGGGCTCGTGATGATCAGTCACGACACGTCCCTGCTGGCCGCCACCGTGAACCGGGTCTTCCACCTGGATCCGGGGCGGGCCGCGCTCGACGTCCACAACACCGGCTGGCAGGAGTATCTGGCCCAGCGGGACGCCGCCGAGCGGCGACGGGCCCGCGAGCGGGCGAACGCCGAGCGCAAGGCGGCGGCGTTGCACGCCCAGGCCGGCAAGATGCGGGCCCGGGTCTCGACCGCGGTGGCCGCGCGGAACATGGCCCGCCGCGCCGACCGGATGCTCGCGGACCTGGAACCGGCCCGGCGCGCCGAGAAGACGGCCAGGATCCGGCTGCCCGAGCCGGCGCCCTGTGGCCGGATCCCGCTCGGCGCGGTCAGCCTGACCAGGTCCTACGGCGGTCAGCAGATCCTGCGCGGTGTCGATCTCGCCGTCGACCGGGGCAGCCGCCTGGTGGTGCTCGGGCCCAACGGCGCGGGGAAGACGACCCTGTTGCGGATCCTCGCCGGGCAGGACACGCCGGACAGCGGCCGGGTGGTCCACGGGCACGGGCTGCGCCTCGGCTACTTCGCCCAGGAACACGACACGCTGGACCCGGAACTGACGGTGCGTGAGCATCTGGCGGGTGCCGCCCCGCACCTCGCCGACGGCGAAGTGCGCCAGGTCCTGGGGGCGTTCCTGTTCTCGGGCGACGACGCCGGCAAGCGCGTCGGTGTCCTGTCCGGCGGCGAGAAGACCCGGCTCGCCCTGGCGGGCCTGGTGCACTCGGGCGCGAACGTGCTGCTCCTCGACGAGCCCACCAACAACCTCGATCCGGCCTCCCGCGCCGAGGTCCTGGCCGCGGTGGGCACGTATCCGGGCGCGATCGTCATGGTCACGCACGACGAGGGCGCCGTCGACGCGCTGCGGCCGGACCGGGTGCTGCTGCTGCCGGAGGCGGAGGAGGACCTGTGGAGCGACGACTACCGGGAACTGGTGGTGCCGGCGCACGCGTGATCCTGTCGGATCCCGACCGGCCGCCGGAAATCCGGGGGCGGTCCCGCGCCTGGCGGGACCGCCCCGGAGCCGGACGGGCAGGACGTCCTGACGGCCCGGACGTCAGGCGTCGCGGTAGGCCTCCAGCAGCCGCAGCCACACCTCGCTGATCGTCGGGTACGAGGGGACGGCGTGCCACAGGCGGCCGATCGGGACCTGGCCGGCGACGGCGATCGTGGCGGAGTGGATGAGCTCGCCGACGCCGGGGCCGACGAGGGTCACCCCGCGCAGGATCTCGTCCTCCAGGTCCACGACCATGCGGGCGCGGCCCTTGTAGCCGTCGGCATACAGGCCCGCGCCCGCGACGGTGGACAGGTCCACGTCGACGGCCTTCACCCGGTGCCCCGCCTCTTCGGCCTCGGCGAGTGACAGGCCGACGGCCGCCGCCTCCGGATCGGTGAAGACCACCTGCGGGACGGCGGCGTGGTCGGCGGTCGCGGCATGCCCGCCCCAGGGCTCGGCGAGGAGGTTCTCGCCGGTGGCCCGCGCGGCGATGGCCGCGCCCGCGATGCGGGCCTGGTACTTGCCCTGGTGGGTGAGGAGGGCGCGCTGGTTGACGTCGCCGACCGCGTACAGCCAGTCGTGGCCGGTGACGCGGAGGCTGTCGTCGACGTCGAGCCACGAGCCGGGTTCCAGGCCGAGCGTCTCCAGGCCGAGGTCGTCGGTGCGCGGTGCGCGGCCGGTCGCGAAGAGGATCTCGTCGGCTTCGAAGCGGTCGCCGGTGTCCGTGACGGCGACGACGGTGCCGTTCCGGCGGGTCACCGACTCCACCGAGGTGCCGGTGCGGACGTCGGCGCCGGCCTCGGTGAGCGCCTCGGCGACGAGTTCTCCGGCGAAGGGCTCCATCCGGGCGAGCAGGCCCTTGCCGCGCACCAGCATGGTGACCTTCGAGCCGAGGGCCTGCCAGACGGTGGCCATCTCGGTGGCGACGACGCCGCCTCCGACCACGATCAGGCGGCCGGGCACGTGCTTGGAGCTGGTGGCCTCCCGGCTGGTCCACGGCCGGACCTCGTCGAGTCCGGGCAGGCGGGGCAGGGCGGCGCGGCTTCCGGTGCAGACGGCTACGGCGTGCCGGGCGGTCAGGACACGGTCAGCGCCGTCCGGGCCGGTGACCGTCACCGTGCGCGGGCCGGTGAGGCGGCCGTGGCCGCGGTACAGGTCGGCGCCGATGCTGTCGAGCCATCCGACCTGGCCGTCGTCCTTCCAGTTCGAGGTGTAGTAGTCCCGGTGGGCGAGGACCGCGGACGCGTCGAGGGGGCCTTGCACCGACTGGCTCAGGCCCGGCACGCGGCGGGCGTCCGCGCGGGCGATGACCGGCCGCAGCAGGGCCTTGCTGGGCATGCACGCCCAGTACGAGCATTCGCCGCCGACCAGTTCGCTCTCCACGACCGCGGTGGTCAGACCGGCCGCGCGGGTGCGGTCGGCGACGTTCTCCCCCACGGGCCCGGCCCCGAGCACCACGACGTCGTACGCGTTGGTTTCCGTTTCCGTCATGGGGTCAGTCTGGTGGGTGGTGTGCGCCCTGGCCACACGGGTAGGGGCGCGGAATACGTACCAGGTCGGCCGTGTTGTGCCGACGGCTTGACCCACACCAGGAAGAGGGATTTACGCCATGAGCAGCACCGTGGAGCTCACCAAGGAGAACTTCGACCAGACGGTCACGGACAACGAGTTCGTCCTGATCGACTTCTGGGCGTCCTGGTGCGGGCCGTGCAAGCAGTTCGCGCCGGTCTACGAGAAGGCCGCGGAGGAGAACCCTGACCTCGTGTTCGGCAAGGTGGACACCGAGGCGCAGCCGGAGCTGGCCGCGGCCTTCGGTATCCAGTCGATTCCGACGCTGATGATCGTCCGTGACCAGGTCGCCGTGTTCGCCCAGCCGGGCGCCCTGCCCGAGGCCGCCCTGACGGACGTCATCGGGCAGGCCCGCAATCTCGACATGGACGAGGTCCGCAAGGCGATCGCCGAGCAGCAGGCCCAGGAGGGCCAGCAGGCGCCGCAGGGCTGAGGACCAGGCCCTGTCGTCACATTCCCGTCGTCCGCCCGAAGGGCGGGCCCCGCGGCGTCGGGTGCGTGCTCTCGCCGTGCCGGGCGCAGGCCCGCGTACTGGTTGTACGTGGGGCTGTGCCCGGTGCGGCGAGTGGGGGCACCTCCCACGCCCTTAAGGCAGTGGGGGAGCGTGCATGGCGTCGCGGGGCAGGCGGGAATGTGACGACAGGGCCTAGTAGGGGTAGGGGGCCACGTCTCCGCGTACCGTCGTCCAGCGCAGTTCGGTGAAGGCCTCCAGGTTGGCCTCGCCGCCGAAGCGGGCGCCGGTGCCGGAGGCGGCGACCCCGCCGAAGGGTGCCACGGCCTCGTCGTTGACGGTCTGGTCGTTGATGTGGACGATGCCGGTCGGTATGCGCTCGGCGAGGTCCAGGCCGCGGGCGGGGTCGCGGGTGACGATGCCCAGGGAGAGTCCGTAGGGGCTCTGTGCGGCCAGGGCCGCCGCCTCGTCGGTGGTGGTGAAGGAGCGTACGGGCGCCACGGGCCCGAAGACCTCCTCCGTGTACGCCGGGGTGTGGTCGCCGACGCCGGCGAGGACCGTGGGCCGGTAGAAGAGCCGGTCGTGGGTGCCGCCCGCGGCGAGTTTGGCGCCGGCGGCCTGGCTGGACTCGACCAGGCCGCTGATCTTGGCGAGCTGGCCGGAGTCGATGATCGGGCCCAGGTGGACCTGTTCGCGGTACGGGTCGCCGACGGCGAGCGAGTCCGCCTTGGCGGCGAGCCGCTCGACGTACTCGTCGTACAGGGACGCGTGCACCAGGTGGCGTCCGGTCGTCATGCAGATCTGGCCCTGGTGGAAGAACGAGCCCCAGGCGGCGGTGGAGATCACCGCGTCGAGGTCGGCGTCCGCCAGCACGATCATGGCCGAGTTGCCGCCGAGTTCCAGGTGGGCCCGCTTGAGGTGGCGGCCGGCCGCCTCGCCCACGGCCCGCCCGGCGGGAGTGGATCCGGTGAAGGAGATGACCGGCACGCGCGGGTCGGCGACCAGGGCCTGTCCGGCGTCCGGGCCGCCGGGGAGCACGTGCAGCAGGTCCTGCGGCAGGCCCGCGGCGGCGAAGACCGCGGCGAGGGACAGCCCTCCGCAGACGGCGGTGCGCGGATCGGGCTTGAGGACGACCGCGTTGCCGAGGGCCAGGGCCGGTGCGACGGAGCGGATGGACAGGATCAGCGGGGCGTTGAACGGGGAGATCACGCCCACGACACCGGCCGGGACGCGGCGCGTGTACGACAGGCGCGGGGCCTCGCTGGGCAGGACCTGGCCGGCCGGGCGGGAGGCGAGTGCGGCGGCCTCGTAGCACTCCTGGGCGGCGACGTGCAGTTCGAAGTCGGCCTTGCCGGGGACGGACCCGGACTCGCGGATGAGCCATTCGCGCAGTTCGGCGGTGTGTTCCGTGAACAGGTCACCGGCCCTGCGGAGCACGGCGGCCCGGGCGAAGTGCGGGGCGCGGGCCCACTCGCGCTGGGCTGCGGCGGCCCTCTCGGCGGCGGCCTCGACGTCCTTCGGGCCAGCGAGAGCGAGGGTGCCGAGGGCTTGGCCGGTGGCGGGCTCGGTGACGGTGTACCCGGGGCCCGTCAGGGTCTGGGGCTGCCAGGTCCTGGTGTCGAGCAACGGCATGACGGCTCTCCGATCGATCGGTCACCGGCTGACGGGGCGAGCGGAACTCCCGTGCGTGCGCGGCCGGTTCGGCGGTCACATGGCGGGACGCGCCGACCGGGCCGCAGCGGTGCGTGCCGCGGCGGCGTTCGTACGCGTCCCCATTTTGTTGAGCATGCAACATCCTAGCCATACTGCGGGGCGCCGAGCCGGCTGACCGGCCTCCTGCGGCGGGTGCGGTCCGACGCCGCCGGCCGCGTCCACGTGCAACCCGTACACGCAGGCGCAGGCCGGCACACAACCGGTCCGTCGCGTGCCGTCGCCCTGCGATGGCGAGCCGGTCACCGAGTCCAGTGACAACGCGAACCCGACCGGCCGCCGCCCCACCCCGGCCGGGCGGCCGGCTCGACTCGCCAGGTGTGCTGTCCGGGCAGGTCGGTACCAGTCCAGCCGGTCGGGAAACGCTGCCCGGACAGCACACCTAGCTCGACTCGCGGTGCAGCACCGTCGCGCCCAGGACCTTGTGCGTCTCCGGCTCGGTGCCGGGCTTGCGCACGGCTCGGTCGACCAGTTCGGCGAGTTCCCGGCCGGAGGGCAGTTCCAGGCGGACCGTGCTGAGCCGTGGCCGCAGCAGCCGGCCGAGCATCAGGTCGTCGGCGCCGATCACGGCCGTCTCCTCGGGGATCCGGATGCCCTCGTCCTTCAGGGCCCGCATGAGCAGCATCGCGTACTCGTCGTTGTAGGTGAACACGGCGTCCAGGCCGAGGCCCCGCCAGCGGGCGGCGAGACGCGCGGCGGCCTCCTCGTCGTACGCGAGGGGCAGCTCGGTCACGGTCGCGTCGGTGCCCCGCAGGGACTGGCGCACACCGTCGAGCCGGGGCGCGGAGAACGCCTCCAGGCCGGGTTCCTGCGGGACGACGACGCCGATACGGCGCCTGCCCCGGTCGTAGAGGTGAGAGCCCGCGCTGTGCCCGACCACGTCGTGGTCCATGAGCAGGGCGTGCGCGCCCTCGATGGTCTCGGGGCCGAGGGTGACCACGGCCCGCGCCCCCGAGCGCTTGAGCACCGCCACCCCGCGCGGGCCGAGCCCGGAACCGGGCACGAGCACCGCCACGGGCCGCAGCTCGGCCCAGGCGCGGGCGGCTTCGTCGCCGTGCGGGCCGCCGGTGCCGTACTGCACCACCGTGTAGTCCAGGCTGCCGAGCGCGCCCTGGAGGCCGGTGAGGAACCGGCTGTAGAGCGGGCCGACGGGGAAGGTCGGCGCGGGGATCAGGACCATACGGCTGTGCCCGGCACGCAGGCTGCGGGCCGCCGCATGCGGGACGTACCCGAGTTCCCTCGCGGCCTCGTGGACCCGGCGGCGTGTGGGCTCGCTGATCCGTACGGCGCTGGTGTTGTTGAGGACGTAGGAGACGGTCGCGCGCGAGACGCCGGCCAGGCGGGCCACATCGGCGCTCGTGGGCACGGAGCGCAGCGGTGCGGGTGACGGGGGCGCGGGCGTTTTGGGTATCTGCACCATGACGTACGGCATCTTGGCAGAAGCCCCAATGCGCTTGTCGGGCGGGGGAGTTGTGAGGAAGCCGTGAGCGGTCACGGGAGCCCCGGACGGGCGCTCAGCCGCCGGCGGCCGTGCCCGTCACCCGGTCGACGAGGTCGGCCCAGGCATCCTCCAGACGGGCCAGGGGTATCCCGCACTGCCTGGTCAGGTGGTGGATCAGCGCCGGGTCGAGCTGGCCCATCAGGGTGTGGGAGAGCAGTTCGCAGTCCGCCTCCGGGACGACCTGCCGCAGCAGCATGGCCACGTGGTGGCGCAGCACGCGGCGGGGCGGGGTGGTGAAGCGGCGGCTGGCGCCCGGCTCGGCCGCCAGTTGCAGCTCCAGTTCCTCGGCCGAGCGGCGCAGCATCGCGCGGCCGAACGCGCGCAGCCGCTCCACGGCCGGCGCTCCGGGTCCGAGCGGCGGCGGCCCGGCGAGGAACGCGGCCTGGAACTTCTTCTCGGAGTGGTCGAGCAGCGCCGTCAGCAGGCCGGTGCGGTCACCGAACCGGCGGAAGACCGTGCCCTTGCCCACGCGGGCCTCGGCGGCCACCGCCTCCATCGTCACGGCGTCCGCGCCGCGCTCCGCCACCAGCCGCGCGGCGGCTTCCAGCAGCCGGGCCCGGTTGCGCGCGGCGTCGGCCCGCAGGCACGGCTCGTCGGGCTCCAGGGCGGTGCCCAGCTGGAGCAGCTCAGGGTGGCCGACGGACTCCTGTGGCGTCGGGAGGGAGGGCGGAACGGTGGCCATGAAGCCAGCGTAAAGCATCGGGAACAAAACTGGACCGCGGTCCGGTTAGGATGCTAGAACAATAAACGGACCCCGGTCCGGATCGTAACGGCGGTGTTTCGGAGCCGTCCTTCACTACGTGGGAGTCACCATGTCTGTTCGTATCCTCGCCCTCGTCGGCAGCCTTCGCGCAGGTTCGCACAACCGCCAGCTCGCCGAGGCCGCCGTCAAGCTCGCCCCCGAGGGTGCGGAGGTGGAGCTGTTCGAGGGGCTGGCGGAGATCCCCTTCTACAACGAGGACATCGACGTCGAGGGCAACGTACCGGCCGCCGCCGCGAAGCTGCGTGAGGCCGCCAACGCCGCCGACGGCCTGATCCTGTTCACGCCCGAGTACAACGGCACCATCCCGGCCGTCCTGAAGAACGCCATCGACTGGCTGTCCCGCCCGTACGGTGCCGGTGCCCTCAGCGGCAAGCCGGTGGCCGTGGTCGGCACCGCGTTCGGCCAGTACGGCGGTGTCTGGGCGCACGACGAGACCCGCAAGTCCGTGGGCGTGGCCGGCGGCAAGGTGCTGGAGGACGTCAAGCTGTCCATCCCCGGCTCGATGACCCGCTTCGCCGAGACGCACCCGGCCGACGACGCCGAGGTCGCCGCGCAGCTGACCGAGGTCATCGCCCGTCTGCACGGCCACGCCACGGAGCCGGCCGCCGCCTGACCCGCTCACGCGCGGTGCCACGGAGGGGGCCGCGGCCGTCACCGGCCGCGGCCCCTCCGGCATGCCGTCGGCTCCGCATCTCGTCGGCTCTTGCACGTAGTCGGTGACGGCACCGCTCAGACCGGCTGCGGCAGCGGCCCGGCCGTCCGCCCGTCCCGGTGGATCGGGGTGTCCGCGCCGGCGAGCGGCCGGCCCGTGCCGCCGTGCCGTACGGCGATGATCTCGGCCGCGATGGACAGGGCGGTCTCCTCGGGGGTGCGGGCGCCGAGGTCGAGGCCGATGGGAGACCTGAGCCGGGCCAGCTCGCGCTCGCTCACGCCCGCTTCCCGCAGCCGCCGGTTGCGGTCCTGGTGGGTGCGACGGGAGCCCATGGCGCCGACGTAGGCGACGGGCAGCCGCAGCGCTTCGGTGAGCAGGGGGATGTCGAACTTGGCGTCGTGGGTGAGCACGCACAGCACGGTCCGGGCGTCGGTGTCGGTGCTCGCCAGGTAGCGGTGGGGCCAGTCGACGACGATCTCGTCGGCGTCGGGGAAACGGGTCCGGGTGGCGAAGACGGGACGGGCGTCGCAGACGGTGACGTGGTAGCCGAGGAACTTGCCCGCGCGTACGAGGGCGGCGGCGAAGTCGATCGCCCCGAAGACGATCATGCGGGGTGGTGGGACGGCCGACTCGACGAGCAGGGTGAGACCGCCCGGGCAGTGCGAGCCGTCTTCCGAGATCTCGACGGTGCTGGTGCGGCCGTTCTCCAGCAGGGCGCGGGCCTGGGCGATCGCCGTGCGGTCCAGGTCCAGGTGGCCGCCGAGGCCGCCTTCGTGGGTGCCGTCGGGGCGTACGAGCACCGCCCGGCCGAGAAGGCCGGCCGGTCCGTGGACGACCCGGGCGAGAGCGACCGGCTCGTCGTGGGCGGCGGCCGACAGTGCGGCGGTCTGGGCCGCACTGTCGGCGTCGTACGGGGTGACCATGATGTCGATGACCCCGCCGCAGGTCAGTCCGACGGCGAAGGCGTCCTCGTCGCTGTAGCCGAACCGCTCGACCCGGGTCTCCCTGTCCTGGAGGGCCTGGAGGCACAGGTCGTACACCGCGCCCTCCACACAGCCGCCGGAGACCGAGCCGATGGCCGTACCGTCGGCGGAGACGGCCAGGGCGGCGCCGGGAGGGCGCGGAGCGCTGCCGCCGACCGCCACGACGGTGGCGACGGCGAAGTCCCGGCCCTCCTCGGCCCATTCGTGCAGCTGCCCGGCGAGGTCAAGCATCGCCGCCCGCCAGCAGGACACGGTCGGGGCGGATGGGCAGGTTCCGGTGGCGCACGCCGGTCGCGTGCCACACGGCGTTCGCGACCGCCGCGGCGGCGCCCACGATGCCGACCTCGCCGATGCCCTTGATGCCGACCGGGTCGTCCGGGTCGGGGTCGTCGACCCAGTCCGCCTCGATGTGCGGGATGTCGGCGTGCGCGGCGACGTGGTAGCCCGCGAGGTCGGCGCCGTAGAGACCGCCCGTGGACCGGTCCCGGACGGCTTCCTCGTGCAGCGCCATCGAGATGCCCCAGATCATGCCGCCGACCAGCTGGTTGCGGGCGGTGAGCGGGTTGACGATCCGGCCGGCCGCGAAGATGCCCAGCATGCGGCGTACCCGGACCTCACCGGTCATGGGATCGACGGCGACCTCCGCGAACTGCGCCCCGAAGGAGTGCCGTTCCTTCTGGGCGAGGCCGCCGATGGCCTCGGCCGTGTTCGACCGTACGGTGATGCCCTCGGGCGGAATGTCGGCACCCGGCGCGAGGCTCTGCCGCAGCTCCTCGGCGGCCGCCGTGACGGCCCACGCCCAGGAGCGGGTGCCCATCGAACCACCGGCGATCATCGCCGGGCCGAGGTCGCTGTCCCCGAGGCGCACCCGGACGCGGTCCGCCGGCACCCCGAGGGCGTCGGCGGCGACCAGGGTGAGCGCGGTCCGGGCGCCGGTGCCGATGTCCGCGGCGTTGATCCCCACCGTGAAGGTGCCGTCCGCCTCCGCGGTGACGGCCGCCGTGGAGGGCATCGCTCCCGAGGGGAAGGAGGCCGCCGCCGTCCCCGTGCCGAGCAGCCAGCGGCCGTCGCGGCGCACGCCGGGCCGAGGGTCCCGGTCGGCCCAGCCGAACCTGCGGGCGCCTTCCCGGAAGCAGGCGATCAGGTTGCGGCTGCTGAACGGCAGCCCCGACACCGGACCGCGCTCGGGCTCGTTGCGCACGCGCAGCTCGATCGGGTCGATGCCGCACCGCTCGGCGAGTTCGTCGAACGCCGACTCCAGCGCGAACGAGCCGGACGCCTCCCCGGGGGCCCGCATCCAGGTCGGGGTGGGCACGTCGAGCCGCACGATCCGGCTGGCCGTGTGATGCGCGTCGGCGTCGTACATCGCCCGGGAGGCCGCGGCGCTCGGCTCCACGAACTCGTGCACGGACGAGGTCATGCTCAGGGACTGGTGCTCCAGGGCGCGCAGCCGCCCGTCGGCGTCGGCGCCGAGCCGGACCCGCTGGGCCGTGGGGCTGCGGTAGCCGGCGAGGGAGAACATCTGCCGACGCGTCATGACGACCCTGACCGGGCGCTGCAGCACGGTCGCGGCCATCACGGCGGCCACCTGGTGCGCACGGACGCCCTTGCTGCCGAAGCCGCCGCCGACGTGCTCGGAGCGCACCCGCACCGAGGCGGGGTCGAGGGAGAACAGGTTCGCGAGCTCGCCGGCGACCCAGATGGTGCCCTGGTTGGAGTCGACGACCTCCAGCCGGCCGCCCTCCCACAGGGCCGTCGCGGCATGCGGCTCCATCGGGTTGTGGTACTCCTCCGGAGTGGTGTACTCCGCGTCCACCACGACGGCGGAGGAGGCCAGTTGGGCGTCCAGGTCGCCCTTCTCCACCACGGCCGGCAGGTGGCCGTCGACCGAATACGCCTCGGTCTGCCGCTCGGCGGAGAACGCGACGTCGTGCGGCTCCTCGTCGTACGTCACGACGAGGGCCTCGGCGGCCTCCCTGGCCTGCTCGGACGTCTCGGCCACGACCAGCGCCACCGGCCAGCCCATGTGGGCCACCCGGTCGTGCTGGAAGAGGGCGACCGTCGGGTCCGGCCGGGCACCCAGCAGGCCGACGTAGTCGCTGTCGACGCGCGGGGCGTTGTGGTGGTGGAGCACGGTGAGGACACCGGGCATGGCCAGGACGGGTTCGGTGTCCACGGCGCGGATGCGGCCACGGGCGACGGTGGACAGGACCAGCCAGCCGTGGGCGAGTTCGGCGAAGGGGATCTCGGCGGCGTAGCGGGCGGTGCCGGTGACTTTGTCGCGGCCTTCGACGCGGGTGTGGGCGGTGCCGACGTGGCGCTGGGCGGCGGTGGTCATCGGGTGGCCTCCTCGGCGAGTTCGCTGAGCATGGCGACGACGAGGTTGCGCATCAGGGTCACCTTGTATCCGTTGTGGGGCAGCGGTTTCGCCTCGGCCAGTTCGGCGTCGGCGGCGGCCGCGAAGTTCTCCGCGTCGGCCCGGGCGCCGATCAGGGTGTGTTCGGCCGTGCGGGCCCGCCAGGGGCGGGAGGCGACCGCCCCGAAGGCCAGGCGCACGTCCTGCACACGCCCGTCCTGGACGGTGAGGGCGGCGGCGATGGAGCCGATGGCGAAGGCGTACGAGGCCCGCTCGCGCACCTTGCGGTAGCGGGAGTGGGCCGCGACCGGGGCGGGCGGCAGCGTGACGGCGGTGATCAGCGCACCGGGTGGCAGCGCCGTCTCCAGATGCGGGGTCTCACCCACGGGCAGATAGAAGTCGGCGAGCGGCACCTCGCCGGGCCCGTCGGCCGTTTCGTAGGACACGACGGCGTCGAACGCGGCGAGCGCCACACCCATGTCCGAGGGATGCGTCGCCACGCAGTGGTCGGAGGCGCCCAGGATGGCGTGATTGTGGTGCTCACCGGTGATCGCGGGACAACCGCTGCCCGGATCGCGCTTGTTGCAGGCGGAGGAGACGTCGGCGAAGTAGCCGCAGCGGGTGCGCTGGAGCAGGTTCCCGCCGACGGTGGCCATGTTGCGCAGCTGCCCGGAGGCCCCGGCCAGCACCGCCTGCGCCAACGCCGGGTAACGGAGCCGGACTTCGGGATGGGCGGCGAGGTCGCTGTTGGTGACGGTGGCCCCGATGCGCAGCCCGCCCTCACCGGTCGGCTCGATACCGTCCAGGGGCAGTTCCCGGACGTCGACCAGCAGAGCCGGCCGCTCGACACCGGTCTTCATCAGATCGACGAGGTTGGTGCCGCCGCCCAGGAAACGGGCTTCTGCGTCGCCTTCGAGGAGCGCCACGGCGCCCGAGACGTCGTAGGCGCGCTGGTAGCCGAACTCCCTCATGCCGCAGCCCCCTTGGCCTCGGCGGCGCGGGCCACGGCCTGGACGATCGACACGTACGCGCCGCAACGGCACAGGTTGCCGCTCATCCGCTCCCGGATCTCCTCCGGTGTCAGCGGTGGCGCTCCCGCCTCGGGGCGTATGTCGTCGGTGGCGGCGCTGGGCCAGCCCGCCGCGTGCTCCTCGATCACCGCGATGGCCGAGCAGATCTGGCCCGGCGTGCAGTAACCGCACTGGAAACCGTCCAGGTCGAGGAACGCCTGCTGCACCGGGTGCAGTTGATCGCCGTCGGCCACGCCCTCGATGGTGGTGATCTCACGCCCCTCGGCCGCCACCGCCAGCTGCAGGCAGGACACGGCCCGGCGACCGTCGACCAGGACCGTGCAGGCACCGCACTGACCCTGGTCACAGCCCTTCTTCGTGCCGGTCAGATCCAGGCGCTCGCGCAACGCGTCGAGGAGAGTCGTGCGGTGGTCGACGGTCAGCGTGTACTTCTCGCCGTTGACGGACAGGGTGAGGTCGCTGGACGTCGATGGGGGCATGGAAGTCTTCTTTCTCACGTCGCAAGATGAGGCGGCAGGGGTGCGGGTGGCGGGGCAGGTTCGCAACGGTGCAGGATGCGGGGCAGGCCGGCCGCGGCACAGCCGTCTCGGACTGTCGGCAGAGGCGTCCCGCCGATACGATGGAGCAAGCGGACACTTGTCCGTTACCCGGAAACGTAACGGACAACTGTCCGCTTAACAAGGGCCGGGTTTCGGCCAAGGACCGCGAGGAGGGCCAGTGCGGCACAAGAGCAACGCTCCTCTGCGCTCGGACGCGCAGCGCAACCGCGAGCGCATCCTGGAGGTTGCGCTGGTCGAACTGACCCGTGCGGCGGACGCGCCGCTGAGCGCGATCGCCAAGAAGGCGGGCGTCGGGCAGGGCACCTTCTACCGCCACTTCCCGAGCCGCGAGGCGCTCGTCATGGAGATCTACCGGCACGAGATGCAGCAGGTCGCCGACACCGCGGCACCGCTGCTGGAGTGCCGGGAGCCGGACCGGGCGCTGCGTGAATGGCTGGACCGTTGCGCGCAGTTCGCGATGACGAAGGCCGGTCTGGCCGACGCGATCCGCCAGGCCACCGGCGGGCCGGGAAAGCCGGCGAAACCGGCCCCTACGCCGCTGACCGAGGCGGCCGAACTCCTCCTGCGCGCCAACGAGAAGGCCGGCACCATCCGCCCGGGCATCACCGCGGACGATCTCTTCCTGGCCGTCGGCGGCCTCTGGACGATCGACCCCGCCACCGACTGGCAATCACGCGCCGATCGCCTGCTGGACCTCGTGATGGACGCGCTGCGGGTGGGGGCGCCCGGGCGGTGACGAGGGTTCGCGCGGTTCCCCGCGCCCCTGAAGCAGTCAGCGCTTCAGGCGACTGTCGTGGGGGCCAGTTCCCGTAGTTCCCTCAGGGCCGTCGCCACCGCCGGGCGGGCGTGGCCGCCGCCGCGGGTGCAGGTCAGGAGCTTGCGGTGGGGGTTGCCTTCGCAGCGCACCCGGGTGATCGGGAGATGCGGGGTCAGATGGGCGAGGCGCGGGATGAGGGCGACGCCCAGCCGGTGGGCGACGAGATGGGCGGCGACGTTCCAGTCCAGGGCGTGATGGACGACGTCGGGGGTGAAACCGGCCGCGCCGCAGGCGGACAGGACGTGCGGGCGGCAGGCGCTCTCCTCCACCGGCGCGATCCACGCCTCGTGCGCCGCCTCCGCGAGATCGACCCGGGTCCGTCCGGCCAGTCGGTGCCCGTCGGGGACGACCAGGTCGAACGGGTCGTCGAGCAACGGCCGCTGGTCGAAGCGTGTGTCGCTCAACGGCGGGTTGTGCGGGGTCGACTCGACGATCGCCAGGTCGATGTCACCCTCGAAGAGGAGGTCGAAGCTCTCCGGGACGCCCGCCTCGGTGATCCGTACGGACAGCCGCGGGTGCCGCTCCCCCAGCCGGGCCGCCATCGGCGCCAGCAGGACCGAGATGGCCACGGGGAAACCCGTCACGCGCAGCACCCCGGACGGCGCGCCGTGGTCCGCCCGCAGATCGAGTTCCGCCTGGTCCCAGCGGGCCTGGATGGCGTCGGCGTGCGCCAGCAGGCTCTCGGCGGCCGGAGTGAGGCGGACCCCGCGCCCCTGCGGCTCCAGCAGGTCGACGCCCAGGTCACGGGCGAGCTGCCGGATCTGCTGGGAGGCGGCGGACGGGGTGAAGTGCAGGGCTCGGGCGGCCGCGGTGACCGTGCCGTAGTGGGCGACCGCCCTCAGGACATGCAGCCGGCGCAGGTCAATCATGAAGCCCACGCTTCACAATGACGTCCACAAAGTCAACCTGGACGTGTACGGATCCTCGGCGCACCCTGGCTGTGTCGCGACGGTCAACCAGCCAGGACATACGAGGAGTCACCGACATGACCAGCACCACCGGCACCGTCTGCCCGCACTGCGGCTGGCCGGACGGAGGCGAGCCGTTCCAGGTGCTGTCCCGGCACACCACCGCGACGGGCCGCACGGAGTGGACGCGCTGCGGCTGCGGTTCGCTCCAGGTCCGGGTCGTCGACGGCTGCGGCATGCGCGTCGTCTCGCGCAGCAGGCCGCCGTCCGGGTCCGCTCCGGCCCGGTGCGGTACGGCGAACCGCTGACGGGTCAGGCCCTGCCGTGCTGTGCCAGGCTCTCCCCCAGCGGGCTGCGCCGGTAGAGGACGTGGCGGCCGTCGCGGGCGCGGGTGACCAGGCCCGTCGCGTGCAGGACGCGCAGATGCTGGGACACGGCGCTCGGGGTCACCCCGAGGCGCCGGGCCAGCTCCACCGTCGGCAGGGGCTCGGCCAGCAGCCGCAGCAGGGTGCTGCGGGGCGCGCCGAGCAGGGCCGTCAGGGCGGGGGCGTCCGGCTCGGGCTCCGGTTCCCACAGGGTGGCGGCGCCCCGGCTCGGGTAGGCGAGCATCGGCGGTTCCGCGGCGCTGACCGGCGGCGCCGGCTGGTGCGCGAACAGCGACGGCACCAGGCGCAGGCCGCGTCCCGAGCCGTCGACGTGGTGGTGTCCGCGCATCCGGTCGACACGCAGGACACCGTCGTCCCAGCGCAGGTTGCGGTGCAGGTCGGCGAAGAGCAGCCGGGCACCGCCCGTGGCCAGCCGCCGTGCCCGGTGGGTGATGTCGGCCTCCAGTACGAGCCGCATCCGGGGCCAGGACGGCAGCAGCGCCGCCTCCCAGTACCGCCGCAGGAGTGCGCACAGCTCCTCCAGCAGCTCCGCGACGGGTGCGTCGCCGGGCGCGGTGACCGCCCGCAGGGCCGGCGGCAGGGGCCGGGGCGCGTGGGCGGCGAGCAGGTCGCGGCGTACGGTCTGGGCGGGTGTGGCGCGAACGACGGTCAGCTGCTCGTCGAGGGCGGGCGCGAAGGATTCCGGCCGGGGGGTCAGGAAGTCGGGCAGCGCCAGGGTGTCCCCCACCAGGGCCGCGAGCAGCCGGACGTCGGCCGGGTCGAGCCGCTGGAGCACGGCGGCGCGCCACCGGACGTGCAGGGGGTAGAGGGCCGGGGCGCGCAGGGCTCGCAGGCTGCCCATCACCTCGCGCAGGGGGGAGATCGCGAAGCGGGTGTCGGCGAGGTCCGCGGTGTCGAGCCGGAAGCTGATCATTAAGGCCCCCGCTACATCCTTTGGCAACCGCCCTGCCATGGCGTGGACTTCGGTCCATGACGGATCACGATCGACGGCAGCCTACCGCGCACCCGGGCGCGAGTCCCCGGGTGGTCCTCGCCCTGGCGCTCGTCTGCGGCGCGGCCGTGGGCAACGTCTACTTCCCGCAGGCCCTCAGCCCGCTGATCGCGTCCGGGCTGCACGTCTCGCCCGACGCGGCCGCCGGCGTCGTCACCGCGACGCAGTTCGGCTATGCGGCCGGGATCTGCCTGCTCGTCCCCCTCGGCGACCGCCTTCCGTTCCGCCCGCTGCTGGTCACCCTCCTCACGCTCACCGGTCTCGGGCTGTTCGCGGCGAGCGCCGCGCCGGGGCTGGTGCCGCTGGTCGCCGCCAGTGCCCTGGTGGGGGTGACGACGGTGGCGGCCCCGCTCGCCGGGCCGCTGGCGGCCGGTCTGGTGCCGCCGGAGCGGCGGGGCGTCACCGGCGGCACCCTGCTGAGCGGCTCCCTCGCGGGCATGCTGCTGTCGCGCACCGCAGGCGGCGCGCTCGGCGACTGGCTGGGCTGGCGGGCCCCGTACGTCCTGGCCGCCGTGCTGTCGCTGACGGTGGCCGCGCTGTCGGCGCGCCTGCTTCCCCGGACGTCCCCGCCCTCCTCACAGGGCTGTCCGGCGCTCCTGGCCGAGCCGCTGCGGCTGCTGCGTACGGAACCCGGGCTGCGCCGCTCCTGCCTGTACCAGGCGCTGGTGTTCGCCGGTTTCTCCGCCGTGTGGACGGGTGCGGCGCTGCTGCTCAGCGGGCCGGTGTACGGCCTGGGCACGGGGGCCGTGGGGCTGCTCGCCCTGGTCAACGCGGTGACCATGGTGTGCACGCCGGTCGCGGGCCGCCAGGTCGACCGTCGGGGGCCGGACGCGGTCAACCGGGTGTGCTTCCTGGTGGTGGGCGTCTCGGCCGCGGTGCTGGCGCTGGGTGGTGCGGGCGGTGCGGTGGGGGTGGCGGCCCTGGTCGTGGGCACGCTGCTGCTCGACGTCGGTATGCAGTCCGGCATGGTCGCCAACACGGTGCGGATCCAGGCGCTGCGTGCCGAGGTGCGCAGCCGGCTCACCACCGCCTATATGACCTGCGCGTATCTTGGTGGCGCCGTCGGCTCGTGGCTGGGTGTGCGGGCGTACGGCCGCTTCGGGTGGCCCGGGGTGTGCGCGCTGGTCGCGGCGCTCACGGCCGTGGCCCTCGCCCGCCACCGGTGTGCCACCCGCCGTACGGCGGGGAGGTTCCGCCGGACGGCGGCGCCCGGGTCCGGCGCGGCGGGACCGATCCTGGCGGCACGAGCCACCGCGACCTCACCCGAGGAGACGTCATGACGCATGTTCCGCCCCCGTTCGACCCGGAACTCGCCGGAGCCCTGGAGCTGATCAAGGACATGATCAGCCCGGGGCTCACCCTGGACGGGATCGCCGAGGTGCGCCAGGGCCCGGGGATACAGCTGCTGGCCGATATGGACCTGACGATGGGCGGGACGTTCGAGGTGGAGGACCGGCAGGTGCCCGGGCCGCAGGGCGAGCCCGGCATCTCGCTGCTGATCTGCCGGCCGACCGCTCCGGCGAGCGCCGGAGCGCGGCCCGTCATCTACCACGTGCACGGCGGCGGCATGGTCATCGGGAACAACAGGGTCGGCGTCGACGTCCCGCTGGCGTGGGCGCAGGTGCTGGACGCGGTGGTGGTGTCGGTGGAGTACCGGCTGGCGCCGGAACATCCGCACCCCGCGCCGATCGAGGACGTCTACGCCGGGCTGCTGTGGACGGCGGACCACGCCGCCGAGCTCGGTGCCGACCCCGAGCGGATCGTCATCGCGGGCGCCAGCGCGGGTGGCGGGCTGTGCGCGGCCCTGGCCCTGCTCACACGGGACCGCAAGGGGCCGCAGCCGATCGGGCAGGTCCTGATGTGCCCGATGCTCGACGACCGCAACGACACGCCGTCGACGTACCAGATGGCGGGCCTCGGGGTGTGGGATCGCACCGCCAACGAGACCGGCTGGACGGCGCTGCTGGGCTCACGGCGCGGCGGCCCCGACGTACCGGCGTACGCGGCACCGGCCCGTGCGGAGGACCTGACCGGGCTGCCCCCGGCGTTCCTCGACGTCGGCTCCGCGGAGACCTTCCGGGACGAGGTCGTCGCCTACGCCTCGCGCATCTGGCAGGCCGGCGGAGTGGCCGAGCTGCACGTCTGGCCCGGCGGCTTCCACGGTTTCGACGGCTTCGCACCCCAGGCGGCGCTGTCCCAGTCGGCGCGGGCGGCGCATGTGAACTGGCTGCGGAGGTTGCTGGGCGTGTGACGGGCGGGGAGACCGGGCGAGCGGGACCCGTTCGGCGGCCGCATGCCGCACCATGGGCCCATGAAAGAGCTGGCCGGGCGCCTGAGCGCGCTCGATCCGGATGCCGGTGCGGCGGTCCGGGTCATCGCCTACTTCGACCGCCTGGCCGAGTCCAGGGCCGGTGTCGAGGCACTCGTACGCGGTGCCGCCGTACTGGCCGGCTGCCCGGCCCGGCTGGTCGACCCCGAACGGCGCGTGCACGTACGCGTGGAGCCCGACGGCACGCGACAGGACACGGAGGTGCCCCCGGACCCCACGTGGCCGTCCGCACGGCTGTCCCCGCACGGCACGGCGGCCCTGTGGCTGGAGCGGTCCGGCACGGCGCCCGACGTGGTGAACGCCATCCCGGCCGGGGTGGCGCCCGCCGCAATGAACGGTGACACCGCCGGGCCGACGCCCGGCCTTGCGAACGCGGACGTCGACGGGCCGGCGCCGGGCCCTGCGAACGCCGGCCCTGACGGCTCGACGCCCGGCGCCGTGAGAGCGGACAGCGCCCGGTCCGCATCCCACCTGGCCGACATCGACCGCGCGGGGGCAGTGGCCCAAGCGGTCGAGACCGACCATGCCCGCGCGGCGGCCGACGCCAACGGCACGCACCGACCCGCTGCCGCCCACGACGCGCCGGGCACCGCCCGTACCGGAGCAGCGCCCGACACCATGACAACGGACCGGGTCAGGGCGGCACACAACAAGGTCGATGTCGGGCACGCCCGGGGCGCGTCCAGTGTGGTCGACGCGGTGATTCTCGAGCGGGCCGCCGGTGTGCTGCGGCTCGTGCTCGACCGTACCCGCGGACGGGCCCCGGCCGACGATCCGGCGCTGGTCGAGACCCTGCTCGACGGCACGGCCCCGGAAGCGGCCCGGCTGCATGCCGCCCGCCGCCTCGGCCTCGATCCCGCTCTTCCGGCCCGGGCTCTCGCCCCGCTGAACGAGCGGCCGCGGGCCGTACCCGCCGGGGCGGAGACCGACGCGGTCGTACCCGCGGGAGCGGAGGCCGGCGCCGGCGTACGGCTCGGCGTCGGGCCCGCCGTGCCCGTGCTGGAGCTGCCCCGGTCGTGGGCCGAGGCCCATATCGCCCTGCGGTTCACCGCCGAGGGCACCCCGCAGGACCCCGGACCGCGCGTCGTGTACGCCGAGGAGCTGGGCGGCATCGCCCTCCTCGCCGATCTCGTCGTACCCGGCGCCGAGCCGCCGCCGGACGTCCGTGCCCTGGAGACGGCCGCGGCGAGCACGCCCTGGCTGCCGGCGACCCTGCACGCGGTCGCGTCCACTGCGAGCCTGCGGGCGGCCGCCGCCGAGATCAACGTCCACCACTCCACGCTCCAGGACCGGCTGGCGCACGCCGAGCACCTGCTCGGCTGGCCGGTGCGCACCCCGCAGGGCCGGCTCCGGCTGCAACTGGCGCTGGCGATGCGGCACCTGGCCCGGCCTTAGGGGTCCTTGCGCTCATCGTGCAAGGACCCCTTAGCCACCGCCGTCCGGCTGGGAGAGACTGGCCGGGCGCCGTCCGGTACGAGGTTCAGGAGCATGAGGCATGAGCGTGCAGCGGTATCCCCTGGCCGGGGTCACGGTGGTCAGCCTGGAGCAGGCCGTGGCCGCGCCCTACGCCACCCGGCAGCTCGCCGACCTCGGCGCCCGTGTCATCAAGGTGGAGCGGCCGGGCGGCGGCGACTTCGCCCGCCGGTACGACACGACCGTGCACGGCCACTCCAGCTATTTCGTGTGGCTCAACCGCTCCAAGGAGTCCCTCACTCTGGACCTCAAGGATCCACGGGGCCGCGAGATCCTGCACGAACTCCTCGACGGCGCCGACGTGTTCGTACAGAACCTCGCCCCGGGCGCCGCCGGCCGGCTCGGTCTGGACGCCGCCACCGTCGCCGGCCGCCGCCCCGGTCTGATCCCGTGCACGATATCCGGCTGGGGCACGACCGGCCCCTGGGCCGACCGCAAGGCCTACGACCTGCTCGTGCAGTGCCAGACCGGTCTGGTGTCCCTGACGGGAACCCCTGAGGGGACCGCCCGGACCGGGATCTCCGTCGCCGACATCGCCGCCGGGATGTATGCCTACAGCGGCGTCCTCACGGCCCTGTACACCCGTGCCGTCACCGGCGAGGCCCACCCGGTGGACGTGTCGCTGTTCGAGGCACTGGCGGAGTGGATGGGCCAGCCCGCCTACTACACCCGGTACGGCGGCACCCAGCCCCCGCGCCTGGGCACCCAGCACGCCACCATCGCGCCGTACGGGACGTACGAGGCCGCCGACGGCAAGGAGGTGCTGTTCTCCATCCAGAACGAGCCGGAGTGGGCGGCCCTGTGCGCCGAGTTCCTCGGCCGGCCGGAACTGGTCGGCGATCCGCGCTTCGCCACCGCCTCCGACCGCGTCGCCCACCGCGAGGAGCTCAACGCGATCGTCGCCGAGCGCTTCGCCCGCTCCGGCTCCGCGGAGATCCTCAAGGACCTGGAGGCCATCGGCATCGCCTGCGCGGGGGTCAACGACGTCGCCGCGTTCCTGGACCACCCGGTGCTGGCCGCCCGCGGCCGCTGGAGCGAGGTCGCGGTGCCGGGCGCCACGGTGGAGGCCCTGCTCCCGCCGGCCGACCTCGCGGGCCTGCCCGCCCGGATGGACCCCGTGCCGGCGGTCGGCGAGCACACCGAGGCGATCCTCGCCGAGCTGGGGCGCACCGACGAGGAGGTGTCGGCCCTGCGCGCGGACGGCGTCGTCTGACCCCCGGCCGGCAGAACCTACCGGGACCCGGTGACCCCCTCCGCCTCCTCGGCCTCGGTCTCGGCCTCCTGCTTCTTCGAGGCCCGCAGGCTGGTGATGGTGGTGACCGTCAGGACGAGCACGATGAAGCCGAGTGAGAAGGGGATGCTGATCTCGGGCACGTGGACGCCCGACTCGTGCAGGGCGTGCAGCACCAGCTTCACGCCGATGAAGCCCAGGATGATCGACAGGCCGTAGGAGAGGTGGACCAGCTTCTTCAGCAGGCCGCCGATGAGGAAGTACAGCTGGCGCAGACCCATGAGGGCGAAGGCGTTCGCGGTGAACACGATGTACGGGTCCTGCGTGAGGCCGTAGATCGCGGGGATGGAGTCGAGGGCGAACAGCACGTCGGTGGAGCCGATGGCGAGCATCACGACCAGCATCGGCGTCATGATCCGCTTGCCGTTCTCGGTGATGAACAGCTTCGTGCCGTGGTAGCGGTCGGCCACACCGAAGCGCCGCTCGGCCATCTTCAGCAGCTTGTTCTCCTGGTACTCCTCCTCGTGGTCCTGCTTGCGGGCGTCCTGGACCAGCTTCCAGGCGGTCCAGATCAGGAACGCGCCGAAGAGGTAGAACACCCAGGAGAACGCGGAGATGATCGCCGCGCCGGCCGCGATGAAGCCGGCCCGCAGCACGAGCGCCATCAGGACGCCGACCATCAGCACCCGCTGCTGGTACTGCGAGGGCACCGCGAACTTCCCCATGATCAGGACGAACACGAAGAGGTTGTCGACGCTGAGCGACTTCTCCGTGATGTACCCGGCGAAGAACTCGCCGGTGGGCCCGCTCCCACCGAAGTACCACAGCCCCAGCCCGAACAGCACGGCCAGGACGATCCACACCACCGTCCATGTCCCGGCTTCCTTCACGGACACGTCATGGGGCTTGCGCCCGACGAAGAAGTCGACGGCGACGAGCAGACACAGGGCCGCCACGGTCAGCAGCCACACGGTGGTGGACACGTTCACTGTTGCTCCTGTTGCAGGTGTGGGGATGGGACATCGTTGTCCGTCGTGGCCGATTTCCGCCATACCTGACAGGTGAACAATGGATCACAGTTGCGCGTGCAGCGCCTCCAGGACGTCCTGGTCCGTCAGTTGGTCGAAGTTCTCGTACCAGAGGCCCACGGCCATGAACGCGGCCGGCTGGTACAGGCAGATCACCTCGTCGGCCTCGGCGCGCATCAGCTGCGCCGCCTCCGGGGAGCACACCGGCGCGGCCAGCACCACCCGTTCGGGCGCCTGACGCCGGACGAATCGCAGCGCGGCCCGGGCCGTGGAACCGGTCGCCAGGCCGTCGTCGACCACGATCACGGTGCGTCCGCGAAGCTCGGGTGCGGGGCGGCCCTGCCGGTACAGCCGCTCGCGGCGGCGCAGCTCCGCGCGCTCCCGCTCGATGACGGGCGCGAGGGCGGCCTCCCGCAGGCCCAGGTGACGCATGGTGTCCTCGTCGAGGAGCGGCACCTCGTCCCCGGCCATCGCGCCGACGCCGAGCTCCTCCTGGAAGGGCGCCCCGATCTTCCGTACGACGAGGACGTCGAGCGGGGCGTCCAGCGCCGCGGCCACCTCGCGCGCCACGGCGACCCCGCCGCGGGGCAGGGCGAGGACGAGGGGATCGGGCAGCGCCCCCTCGCTCTGCCGGGTGCGCAGTATTTCGGCCAGTTCCCCGCCGGCCTGCCGGCGATCACGGAAGCGCATGACGGTCACCTCTGCTTCCCGCACGGAGAGGGCCCTTCGCCGATCCGGCTCCCGCGTACCCTCCGCCCACCGGACAATGCACACCTCACCTACCGGACAATGCGTACTTTCCGGACCTCCGTCACACTCGGAGCGCGGGGTGTTTCCGGCCGTGCGGCACGACCCTCCGCACCACCGGCGCAGCGCACCAGTCACTGAGCAGACTCCGACGCGACGGGAGCACCCGGATGACCACGGCCCCTTCTCATCCGCAGCCCGCCCGGCCGGACCCGCGCATCGGCGTGCTCGGTTCGTACGGCGGCTTCAACATCGGCGACGAGTCGATCCTGACCTGTGTCCTGCACTGTCTGCGCGCCCAGCGGCCCGGGGCGCGGCTGGTCGTCTTCAGCCGGAACGCCGAGCACACCCGGGCCCACCACCCGGGCGCCGACGAGGTGGTGGACTGGGAGGGCGTCAGCCGCCACCAGGTCCTGGACGCCCTGGCCTCGCTCGATCTGCTGGTCCTGGGCGGCGGCGGGCTCCTCTTCGACGGCGAGGCTCGCCGCTATCTGCGCCTGGTCCGGGCCGCCCAGGAGCGCGGCATCCGCACCTTCGCCTACGCCATCGGCGCCGGCCCGCTGCGCGAGCCCGACGACCGGGAGGCCGTGCGCACGGTACTGGCGGACATGGACGACGTCGTGGTGCGGGACGAGGAGTCCAAGCTGGTGCTGGAGGACGTCGGGGTCGAACGCGACGTCGTCGTCACCGCCGACCCGGCGCTGCTGCTGGAGCCGCAGCCGTTCACCGACGAGATGATGCGCCAGGAGGGCGTGCCCACCGACTCGCGTCTGGTGGGGATGTCGGTGCGGGAGCCGGGCCGGGCGGCCGAGAAGCTGGACGAGGGCGACTACCACGCGCTGCTCGCCGACGTCGCCGACTTCCTCGTCCGCCGGCTGGACGCGCACGTGGTGTTCCTGCCGATGGAGCGGCACGACGTGCGGCACGCGCACGCCGTGCTGTCCCACATGACCGCGCCCGACAAGGGGCGGATCCTGCACGGCGCGTACAGCCCGGGGCAGGTGCTCGGCTTCATGCGCCACCTGGACCTGGCGGTCGGTATGCGCCTGCACTTCGTGATCTTCGCGGCGCTCTCCGGGCTGCCGGTGCTGCCGCTCCCCTACTCCGGCAAGGTCTTCGACTTCGCACGCCGGATGGGAGCTCCGGCCCTGGTGGGCGTGGCGCGGGAGCAGGCCGGGCTGCTGCTGGCGGAGGTGGACCGGCTGTGGGACGAGTACCCGGAGCGCCGGGAGGAGCTGCACTCCCGCGTGCGGGAGCTGTCCAGGCAGGCCCTGGTGACCTGCACGCGCTGCGGACTGCTGCTGGACGAGGTCGACGGCGGGACGGAGCCCGCCCTCGGCGCCGCCGCCCTCCTGGACACGCAGGCGGATCCACCGCCCGCGCCCACCGCCGAACCCCGCCCGCTGGGCGTGTGACGCCGGCGCCGCCGAGGCCCCGCCCGCGGGAGGACACCGATGCCGATCCTGCAAGAACCGCGCGATCCCCGCACCGTCACCCTGCCCGAGCGGCCCGCCCGGCACGGCGGCCGCACGGAGGTCCTGGTGGTCGGCGGCGGCCCGGCCGGGTTCGCCGCGGCGGTCGCGGCGGCCGACGCCGGGGCCGAGGTCGTCCTGGTGGAGCGCTACGGGTTCCTCGGCGGCAACGCGACGGCGGCGCTGGTCATGCCGCTGATGTCGTTCCACAACGAGCACAAGCAGGCCACGTTCACCGAGTCCGGCGTGGACGCCCGGCTGCTGCCCACCGACCACGGCGAGGGCGAGCCGGTCGTGCAGGGCGTGCTGTGGCGGCTGCTGGACCGGCTCATGGGGCGCGGCGGCTGTCTGAAGCCCTCCCCGAGGACCGGGTACACGGTCCCCTTCGATCCGGAGCTCTTCAAGCTGGTCCTGCTCGACATGATGGACGAGGCGGGCGTGCGGATGCTGTTCCACGCCTTCGCCTCCACGGCGCTGCGCCTCGACGACGGCTGGCGTGTGGTGTTCGAGACCAAGTCGGGGCCGGTGGTGATCGACGCCGACGTGGTCGTGGACGGCACGGGCGACGGCGACGTCGCGGCGGCCTGCGGGGCGCCGTACGAGATCGGGCGGCCGGAGGACGGGCTGGTGCAGCCGATGACGCTGATGTTCCGGGTCGCGGACTTCGCCCGGCCGGACTTCGCGGAGTACGTGCGGGAGCACCCCGACCAGTGGCGCGGGGTGCACGGCCTGTGGGACCTGGTCGAGGAGGCCCGGGCGGACGGTGATCTGCGGCTGCCACGCGAGGACATCCTGTTCTTCGCGACGCCGCATCCGCGCGAGGTCAGTGTCAACAGCACCCGCGTGAACAGGGTCCTGGGCACCAGCGTGTGGGACCTGACCCGGGCCGAGTACACCGCCCGGCGCCAACTCGCGGAGATCGACCGCTTCCTGCGCACCCGCGTGCCCGGCTTCGAGGAGTCGTACGTGGTGCAGAGCGGCACGCACATCGGCGTCCGGGAGACGCGGCGGATCATGGGCGACTACCACCTCACCGGCCACGACATCCTGGCCGCCCGCCGTTTCCCGGACGTCGTCGCGCACGGCGCCTACCCGGTCGACATCCACAACCCGCGCGGCTCCGGAACGGTCCTGAAACGGGTGCCCGCTGGCAGCTTCTACGACATCCCGCTGCGCTGTCTCGTGCCGCAGGGCACGGAGCGGCTGCTGGTGGCGGGCCGGTGCATCTCGGGGACGCACGTCGCGCACTCGTCGTACCGGGTCATGCCGATCGCGATGGCGACCGGGCAGGCGGCGGGGGTGTGCGCCGCGCTGACCGTGCGTCACGGGCACGGGCCGCGCGGTGTGCCGTACCGGCTCGTGCAGCGGGAACTGCTGCGGCAGGGCGCCCGGTTGCGCATCGACCTGCCGGTGGGCGGCTGACGCCGGGCCGCCGTCAGCCCGCGGCGGTCCGCAGCTGGTCGTGGCACCACTGGCGGGCCACCTCGGTGACCTGGTCGAGGGCGCCCGGCTCCTCGAACAGGTGCGTCGCGCCGGGCACGACGTGGAGGGTGTGCGGGACGTGCAGCCGCCGGGCCGCTTCCTCGTTGAGCCGCAGCACGTGCTGGTCCCGGCCGCCCACGATCAGCAGCACCGGCGCCCGGACGGCGTCCAGGGCGTCGCCGGCCAGGTCGGGCCGCCCGCCACGCGAGACGACTCCGGGCACCCGGTCGGGCCGTCGGGCGGCGGCGACCAGGGCCGCGCCCGCGCCGGTGCTGGCGCCGAACAGGACGACGGGCAGGCCCTGGGTACCGGGCCACTGTGCCAGCCAGTCGATGGCGGCCACCAGCCGGCGGCCCAGCAGGGGGATGTCGAAGCGGAGTTCGGCGGTGCGAACGTCCAGCCGTTCCTCCTCCTCGGTGAGCAGGTCGATCAGCAGGGTGCCGAGCCCGGCGGTGCGCAGGCCGGCGGCGACCTCGCGGTTGCGGGGGCTGTGCCGGGAGCTGCCGCTGCCGTGTGCGAACAGCACGACCGCGCGGGCGGCGAGCGGCACGGCCAGATCGCCGGTGAGGGCCGCCCCGCCGACGGGCACGGTGACCGTCTGGGAGATCATCACGGGCCTCCTCTCCCCCGGTTCGATCGTCCTGCCGCCCGCCTACCCACACTGCGGCAGCCGTCCCACCCCGCCGCCGCCATGGCGCGATCGGTGGGGTGCGTGTCGTTGACGCCAGACCCGGGGCCGCAGGAGCGTGGAGGGCATGACGTCCCGCCGTATCGTCTTCGTCGTCTTCGACGGCTTCCAGCCGCTCGACCTCACCGGTCCGCACGAGGTGTTCCACAGCGCGGGCGACGCCTACGTCATCGAGGTCGTGTCATCCCGGGCGGGACCGGTCAGGTCGGTCAGCGGGCTGCTGGTGCATGCCGGGCACGGCGTGGCGGACCTCGGCCCGGCCGGGATCGACACGCTCGTGGTGGTCGGCGGCCGGGGTGTCGACCAGGCGCGGCAGGACGAGGCGCTGGTCTCCTGGATCGCCGCCGCCGCGGCCGGTGCCCGGCGCGTGGCCTCGGTGTGCAGCGGCGTGTTCCTGCTGGCGGCGGCGGGGCTGCTGGAGGGGCGCCGGGTCACCACGCACTGGGCCCGCGGGGAGCAGCTGGCCCGGGAGCACCCCGAGGTGCGGGTGGACTGCGAACCGATCTTCGTCCGGGACGGGCCGGTGTGGACGTCGGCCGGTGTGACCGCCGGGATGGATCTGGCGCTCGCCCTCGTCGAGGACGACCTGGGCCGGGACGTCGCGCACGCGGTGGCCCGCCACCTGGTCCTGTTCCTGCGCCGGCCGGGCGGCCAGTCGCAGTTCAGCGTGGCGCTGTGGTCACGGCAGCCTGCGACGGACCCGGTGCGGGCCGCCGTCACCGCGATCCACGCCGATCCGGGCGCCCGGCACGACATCGCCGGCCTCGCCGCGCGCGCCGGGCTGAGCCCGCGGCACCTGCAGCGCCGTTTCACCGCCGAACTGGGTGTGCCGCCGGCCGCGTACGTCGAGCGGGTGCGCGTCGAGGCGGCGCAGCGCGCCCTCACCGAGGGGGACGAACCGGTCGAGGCCATCGCCCGCCGCTACGGCTTCACCACCGCGGAGACCCTGCGCCGCACGTTCCACCGCCGGCTCGGCATCGCGCCGTCGGACTACCGCGCCCGCTTCCGCTCCACCGCGGAACCCGCCGGCGCGCACCACGTCCCGTAGGAACGCTCACCACGTCTCACAGAAAGGGGAACCCGTATGACGACATACGGCCTGCTGGTCTTCGAGGAAGCCGAGGAGCTCGACTTCGTGGGGCCCTGGGAAGTCTTCACGGTCTCCGCCATGCTCCGCGACGGCGCCGACTCGGCCGTGCTCGTCGCCGAGCACTCCGGCCCCGTGCGCTGCAACAAGGGCATGCGCGTCCTGCCCGACCGCACCTTCGACGACCATCCGCCGCTGGACGTGCTGCACGTGCCGGGCGGCCGGGGCACGCAGGTGCAGCTGCACAACCCGGTGGTCACCGACTGGGTCGGGAAGACGGCGGAGCGGGCCGCGTGGGTGCACGGCGTGTGCACCGGCACGTTCCTGCTGCACGCCGCGGGGACCGCGCGCGGGCGGCGGGTGGCCACGCACTGGGGCCAGGAGGACGCCCTCGAGGCACGCGGCGACGTGACGGTCGTCCGGGACGTCCGCTACGTCGTGGACGGCAACCTGGTCACCAGCCAGGGCGTCTCGGCCGGTATCGACAGCGCGCTGTGGCTGGTGGGGCGGCTGCACGGCCGGGACCACGCGCGGGCCGTACGGCGCCACATCCAGTACGACCCGGCGCCGCCGTACCTCGCGGACGAGCCCGTCTGATCCGCCGCCGGGCCGCTCACTGCATGGGTGCGGCAGCCTCGGGCAGTCGATGTTCATGGGCGCTGACAGGGGCGACGACGGGCAGGGACGGCGGACGGGCGAGTGCGGGCACCGGGCGGTGCCGCATCCGGAGAACATCCGGATCGAGGCGTGGGCGGCGTGCCGGGAGCACTGTCTGGCCGAGGCCGTCCTGGCGATGGTGGAGTGCTTCGCGGACGTCTCCGGAGTGCGTCCGACCGCCGTGGACCGGGTGCGGCTGGCCGAGGCCAGCGACGACGACCTGCTCGCCTCGCTGCTGGACGAGATCATCTTCCGGCTGGAGGTGTACGGCCAGGTGCCCGTGGACGTGGAGGCGGACGAGGCGGACGGCGGGCTGGACGTACGGCTGGCGGTCACCGGCCTCGCGGACGTGGAGATCACCGGGGCGGTCCCGAGGGCGGTGGCGTGGGAGGAACTGCGGATCGGGCCGGGGCCGTACGGGTGGTCGTGCGCGGTGACGGTCGACGCGTGACCCCGCGGGCCGGGCGCCTACCGTGGAGGGGTGGGCGGCGGCGTCGTGACGCTGTTCCTGTGCGGTGACGTGATGCTCGGGCGCGGCGTCGACCAGATTCTGGCGCACCCCGGTGATCCGGCACTGCGGGAGGCGTACGTCGAGGACGCGCGGACCTACGTCCGGCTGGCGGAGTCGGCGCACGGCCCGGTGCCCGCGCCCGTCGGCCCGTCCTGGCCGTGGGGCGAGGCGCTGAGGGTGCTGGACGAGGCCGCCCCGGACGCCGGGATCGTGAACCTGGAGACGTCGGTGACGTCCGCGGACACGTTCGCCCCGGACAAGGAGATCCACTACCGGATGCACCCGGCCAACCTGCCCGCCCTGGCCGTGGCCCGGCCCGACGTGGCCGTCCTGGCCAACAACCACGTCCTGGACTTCGGCCGCCCGGGTCTGCTGGAGACGCTGGACGCGCTGGCCCGGGCGGGCCTGCGGACGGCGGGTGTGGGACGTGACGCCGCCGAGGCGTACGCGCCCGCACCGGTTCCCCTCCCCGGTGGCCGCCGACTGCTGGTCTTCGCCCTCGGCGCGCGCTCCAGCGGCATCCCGTCCGGCTGGGCGGCGACGGCGGACCGGCCCGGTGTGGCGTACCTGCCGGAGCTCTCGCCCGCCGCGGCCGACACCGTACTGGGGCACGTCCGGCGGTCCCGCCGGGCCGGTGACCTGATCGTCGTCTCCGTGCACTGGGGGACGAACTGGGGGTTCCACGTCCCCCGCGAGCAGGTCCGTTTCGCGCACGCCCTGGTGGACGGCGGGGTCGACGTCGTCCACGGCCATTCCTCGCACCACCCCCGCCCGCTGGAGGTGTACCGGGACCGGCTGATCCTGTACGGCTGCGGCGACTTCGTCGACGACTACGAGGGCATCACCGGCTACGAGGAGTACCGCGACGACCTGCGCCTGGCGTACCTCACCTCGGTCGAGGCGGACAGCGGCCGCCTGACGGACCTGCGCATGGTGCCGTTCCGGGCCCGCCGGATGCGCCTGCAGGCCGCGTCCCACGCGGACCGCAGGTGGCTGCGGTTGATACTCGACCGGATCAGCGACGGGGTGCGGGTGACGCCGGCGCCGGACGGCTCTCTGACGTTGACGGGCTGGTGAAGGGGGTGGTTGCTCGGGCGGTCGGTGGGACGGGGCAGCGGGCGGACGAACCGGTGACGGCTCGGGGGCCGGCCGGACGACGCCCCGAGCGGACGAACCGGTAACAGCCGGGCGGCCGGCCGGACAACGCCCCGGGCCGATGGACCGGGGACAGCTCGACCGGCCACCGGTCCGGCCGTCCCCACAGCCGATGAGCGGCGACGGCCCGGCTGCCCGGCCCGGGAGTGCGGCCGACGGATGAAGCGGGGCAGCTCGGCAGGCCGCCGGGCCACAACTCCATCAGGCCATGGACCCCGAGGGCAGCCCGGCTGCCCGGTCCGGCGAGGCCGCCGGCGACTTCCGGGGCCGCTCGACCGCGCAGCCCGGCACGGCGCACAGCCGATGAGCGGTGACCCCTCGACCGGCCGCCAGCCGACAGCACCCCCCGGGCGGCGAACCGCAGGCGGCACCAACCGCCGAGTCCGAATTGCCGCCAGCCGAGGAACGCGGGTGGCCGCCCGACAACGCCGCCGACGGACGAACCGGAGGCAGCTCGGCCCGCCGCCGGACCACATCACCCTCAGGCGACGGACCCCAGGCGGCTCAGCCGCCCCGCCCGGCTGCGCGGCCTGCAGACGGACCGGTGGCAACTCGGCCGGTCGCCGGGCCACAACTCCATCAGGCCATGGACCCCGAGGACAGCCCGGCTGCCCGGTCCGGCAAGGCCGCCGGCGAAGGAACGCGAGGCCGCTCGACCGCGCAGCCCGGCACGGCGCACAGCCGATGAGCGGTGACCCCTCGACCGGCCGCCAGCCGACAGCACCCCCCAGGCGGCGAACCGCAGGCGGCGCAGACCGCCCGGTCCTGCGATGCCGTCGGGCGGAGGAACGAGGGGCCGCTCGGTCCAGCGGTGCCGCATCAGGCCGGGGGGTCAGCCCGCCCAGGCCATCAAGCGCTCGCGGTTCTCGGGTGCCCGGAGGTGGGCGAGGGACTCCTTTTCCAGCTGGCGTACCCGCTCGCGGGTCAGGCCGACGCGGCGGGCGACCTCGTCGCGGCTGCGGGTGTGGCCGTCGTGCAGGCCGTAGCGGAGGCTGAGGATCATGGCCTCGCGGGGCGCGAGCAGGCCCACGGCCTCGTGCAGTTCCTCGGCGAGGGCCTGGTACTCGGCCACCTCCGGGGCCTGGAGCACCTCGGTGTCGGGGATGAGGTCGCCGACGACGGTCTCGCCGGTCTCGTCCACAGGCGTGTCCAGGCTGACGGCCTCCCGGCCGACGCGGCGCAGCCAGCCGATCCTGTCGGCGGTGAGGCCGCTCTCGCGGGCCACTTCGTCGACGCTCGGTTCGCGTCCCAGGTCGAGTTGCAGACGCCGTTCGATCTTGGCGACCTTCTGGAGCTGCTCGACGACGTGCATCGGCAGCCGGACGGTGCGCGCGTGCGCGGCCAGGCCACGCTCGATCGCCTGGCGGATCCACCAGGTCGCGTAGGTGGAGAACTTGAAGCCCTTGGTGTGGTCGAACTTCTCCACGGCCCGGATCAGCCCCAGGTTGCCCTCCTGGATGACGTCCAGCAGGGGCAGCCCCCGGCGGGCGTGCCGTTTGGCCATCGACACGACGAGCCGGAGGTTGGCCCGGACCATGTGGTCCTTGGCGGCCTGCCCGTCCCGTGCGGCCTCCTCCAGCTCTCCCCGCCGCCGAGGCGCGAGGGCGAGTTCACCGGCGTCGGCCCGTTCCAGTTCCTCCAGCGCCCGCAGGCCGGCCTGCATCCGCCGCGCCAGCCGGACCTCGTCCTCCGCCGTGAGCAGCGGTGTCGCCGCGATCTGCGTGAGGTACTGGCCGAGGAGGTCGGGTTCCTCGTCGGGCTCGGGGATGCGGTTGCGCAGCCGTGCGGTGCGGGCGGGGGCGCGGCGGTCCTCCCGGGGGTGTGCCGCCGGGTCCTCTGCCAGGGGAGACATCCTCGTGATCCTCCGTCCCCTACCTCTTTCCGGTTCCCGGGTACCCGAGGCGGTCGGTCCCGAACCGCATGTCCGGGTCCCGCGGGGGTACCCCGGGGCACATGACCGGCATCGAACTGCGCAGCAACGCGTTCAACGACCACTCCTTCATCGCGCGCCGGTACGCGTACGAGGGACCGAACGTCTCTCCGCCGCTGACCTGGAGCGGCGTACCGGACGACGCGGCCGAGCTGGTCCTGCTCTGCGAGGATCCCGACGCCCCGTCGGGCACCTTCGCGCACTGGGTCGTCGTCGGCATCGACCCGCACAGCGACGGCGTCGAGGCCGGGCACTGCCCGCCGGGCGGCACGGAACTCGTGAACGGCTACGGGCAGCCGGGCTGGGGCGGCCCGCATCCCCCGCCCGGGGACGACGCACACCACTACTTCTTCCGGCTCTACGCCCTGTCCGAGCCGTGCGTCCTGCCCGACGCGCCCCGCCCGGACCAGGTGCACGAGGAGGTCTACAAGCGCCGCATCGCGGACGGCACGCTGGTGGGTCTCTACCAGCGCTGAGACGTCCCACAGGCGGACCGTCCCTCGCTCTGGCACAACCAACCGTTGTGTCACGGGTGCGGGACGGTTGTTTGCCCGGGCTCCCCGCCGCCCGCAAGGATGGCTGCCGGTCAACACCGGGTTGTCCGCGGGAGCTGGGGGTGTGCGCCGGGTATGGCGGGCAGGCGGTCGCTGGGGCGGCGGTTTCGGTGGCTGTGGGGCGCGTACGCGGTCAGCACGGCCGGCACATGGCTCGCGTTCGACGCGTTCGCGCTGCTCGCGGTGCTTGCGCTGGACGCCGGTCCGACGCAGGTGTCGCTGCTGGCGGCGGTGGGACCGGCGGTCGGCGCGGCCGTGTCGGTGCCGCTCGGGCCGTGGGTGGAGGTCCGCCGCAAACGGCCGGTGATGATCGCGACGGACCTGGTCCGGTGCGCGGTGCTGCTGAGCATCCCCGTGACGTTCGCCCTGGGACGGCTGGGCTTCGTACAACTGCTGCTGGTGTCGGTGGCCGTCGCTGCGGCCGACATCACCTTCAACGCGGCGGCCGGGGCGTTCCTGAAGGATCTGGTGCCGGGGCGGGACCTGCTCGTCGCGAACGGCCGGTTCGAGGCGACGAGCTGGACGGCCAGCATGGTCGGGCCGCCGCTGGGCGGGGCCGCGATCGGCCTGTTCGGTCCGGTGACGACCGTGGTGGCCGACGCGGTGAGCTATCTGCTCTCGGCGTTCGGCCTCCGGGCGATGGGCGGCGAGGAGACCCACCCGGCGCGCCCCGCCACCGGCGAGACCCGGCCCCGGGCGGGCGACCTGCTGGAGGGCTGGCGGTACATCCTGGCCGACCCGGCGCTGCGCCCGCTCTTCTTCAACACCGTCCTCGCCAACTCCCTGATCATGGCGGCTTCTCCCCCGCTCATGGTCCTGATGGTCGGTGAGCTGCGGTTCGCCCCCTGGCAGTACGCGCTCGCCTTCGCGGTGCCCTGCACGGGCGGCCTGCTCGGCTCACGTCTGGCACCACGGCTCGTCGAGCGGTGGGGCCGGCACCGCGTCCTGTTCACGGCGGGGGTGCTGCGGGCGTGCTGGTCGCTCGGGCTGGCCTTCGTCGGTCCCGGTGCGGCAGGGCTGGCGCTGGTCATGGTGGTCGAGTTCGGGCTGATCACCTGCTGTGCCGTGTTCAACCCGGTGTTCGCCACGTACCGTCTCGACCGGACCCCCGCGGACCGGGTCACCCGCACCCTGTCCGCATGGTCGGCCACCGGCAAGGCCACCACGGCCGCCGTGACCGCCCTGTGGGGCCTGGTGGCCCACCTGACCGGCCCCCGTACGGCCATCGCCCTGGCCGGCGTCTTCCTTCTCCTCACCCCCGTCCTGCTCCCCCGCCGCGACCACGCGCCGGACCCCGGCCCGGAGCCGGCTCCCGTGGCGCTGAAGGACGGCGCCTGAACGGCCGGGCCGGGGCCCAGAGCAGCTCGGTCCGCCCACTCCCGCCCCCGGCCCGGGCCGGCTCAGATCGCCCCGGGCACGTCCTCCGTGACGCCGTTCAGCGGCGATGACGGGTCCGCACCGTACGGGCGGGTGATGATCTCCAGGCCGTGCCCCGCCGGGTCGAGGAAGTACACGCCCCGGCCGCCGTCGTTGCGGTTGATCTTGCGCGGGTGGTTGCCGTGCGGGTCGGCCTGAACGGGGATCCGGGCCGCGACGAGCCGGGCGAGGGCCTCGTCGAACTCGTCCTCGGAGACGAGGAACGCGTAGTGCTGCATGGGGATGTCGGCGTCGATGGTGAGGAAGTCCAGCGTGACGCCGTTGGCGGTCGTCACCGGCAGGAACACCCCGGCCGGTGCCCCGACCTCCAGACCCAGGATCTCCGCCAGGAAGCGGGCGGACTTCTCCCGGTCACGGGACAGGACGATGGTGTGGTTGAACTCGACTGACACGGTTGAATGCCTCCACGGGCATCTCCGCGGCGCCTCCATGTCTCACCCGGCCGGTGACCGACACGCGATGCCGCGCCGTGGATCGTAGACAGCGGCGGGTGTGGTCGTCGAGCGGTTTTCGGCCGTATCGCGCCGCCCGCGGTCAGCGGGCCAATTACCCTCGCCCGTACCCCTGTTGGCGCGCACGACCCTGACAATTGTCAGGGACCGCGGCGCCCTTGGCCTCCCTACAGTGGTGAGCGTCGGACACACCTCAGGGGGAACTCGACCATGTCCACTCGCATCTTGGCCGGAGCCGCGCTCGTCGGCGCCGGGGCGCTCGCACTGCTCGGCCCGCTCACCGCCGGGACCGCCGCCGCGTCCGCCGCCGGCGGGCAGGGCGGCGCCCGCGTCATGGCCGCACCGTACGCGGTCGTGCCGTACGAGAACGTCAACGTCCGCTACGGGCCGGGCACTTCCTACGGAATCCTCGCCACCGTTGCGGCGGGCCAGCCGCTCGGCGCCTACTGCTGGACCCGCGGCGAGCGCATCACCGACAACGGCTACTCCAACGACGTCTGGGTGAAGCTCCTCGAGGGCTACGTCAGCGCCGTCTACCTCAAGGGCGACGAGCACGGCGACCTGCCCGCCTCGGCGCGCTGCTGACCCGACCATGACCACGCTCCACCCACCACACCATCGTCCAACGGGGGACAGACACATGAAGCGAACGATCAGCCGTACCGCCATGGGCCTCGCCGTCGCCGCGCTCGCCGTCGGCGGCCTCGCCACCACCGCCCAGGCGGCCCCGGCCGCCGCCGCCAACAACGGCGACCCGGCCCTGACCGACGTCTACGTCTGGGCCACCGACGTCAACCTGCGCCAGCAGCCGACCTCCGACTCGCCGCGTCTCGCGGTCCGTTCGAAGTGGTGGGCGGACGCCGTGTGCCAGACGCAGGGCCAGACCGTGCACGACCCGGCCGTCGGCACCAACAACTGGTGGACGGCGGTGCAGGAGTTCGCCGGCAGTGACATCGCCTGGGTGAACAACCTGTACATCCGGGGCGGCCAGAAGATCGCCGGAGTCCCGGACTGCTGACACGCAGTCCGTGAGGGGGCGGACCGGGACACCGGCCGCCCCCTGTGCTGTGCGCGCGGCGCATGCTCCCGCGCGGCGCCGCCGCGCTCGCGGTCCTCGTGACGGTCGCGTCGCTCACGGGCGGTGCGGGCTGCGGCTCCCCGGCCGGGGACGGCCGGTTCCGGTCCGCCTCGGTCGTCACACTGCTGCCGACCGGGATTGTCCGGGCGGACCCCGCTCGCGCGGAGGCGGCAGGGCCCGCGCGTCAGCCGGCCGTTCGCGGACGCCGCGCGACGAACACCCACTCCCGGCCCGGCCGGTCGGGCGCGTCGCGCACGTCCTCCACGACATAGCCCTGCGCGACGAGTTCCGCCTCGACCTCGCCCCGCTCGCGGAAGCGCAGAGTCGACTCCGACGTCAGCACCTGCCCGTCCGCGGCGAACACATAGGTCCACCGGAACGTCACCAGCGGTCCGCGCACATCGAGCAGATCGGCCCAGGACTCGACGGCGCCGACGCCGGGGACGTCCGTCACGGAGTGCGTGGCCTCGCGGTTCCACTCCTCCCAGGCGCGGCGGGCCGGCACCCGGGTCTCGAACACGAACCGGCCGCCGGGCCGCAGTGCCGCACGGGCCCCTCGCAGAGTCCTTCGCCAGTCCTCGGGATCGACGACCGCCTGGGCCGCGTTGCCCGTCATCGTCGCGAGATCGGCGGTCAGGGGCGGAAGGGTCGTCGCATCGCCGTGGATCCACCGCACCCGCTCGCCGCCCGGCTTGCCGCGGGCCACGTCCAGGGACGCGCCGGCGGGGTCGACACCGACGACGTCGACGCCGCGTTCCGCCAGCCGCAGCGCGAACACGCCCGTGCCGCAGCCGATGTCGAGCACCCGGCGCGCCCCGAACTCCTCCGCCATGCGCAGGTACGGTTCGAGATCGGCACGGCCGGGGTCGAGCGGGTCGTAGACCGCGGCGAGCCGCGGATGCCGGAAGCACTCGTCTGTCATGCGTCCGAGGCTACTCAGCCCAAGCAGATGACGAGCAGGCAGAGTTCCTTGGAGTCGGAGCCGGAACCGGAGTTCGAGGGCGGCGTCGCGGACGGGGTGGGGCTCGCCGTGGACGTCTCGGGGGACGCGGCCTGCTGGGAGTCGTCGCCGGTCCCGGCCGCGGGCGGGGTCGTCCGCTGCTCGGTCACCGTCGATGTGGACTTGCCGGCGCCGCCGGTCGCGGAGCCGACGGTGTCCGGAACGCTGGTCTTCGGCTGGGTCGTCTTCGGCAGCTCGCGGGACGCTGTGGCCGCGTCCGTCCGCGGGTCCGCCGGAGTGCTGCGGGGAGCGGCGGCCCGGGGCTGCTCGCGCTGCGCGGTGCGGTCGGCGTGCGGCGGGGCGGCGGGCGTGGGCGAGGACCGCTGGTTCTCGCGCCGGGTCGACGTCGGTTCGGTGTACTCCGGCGCCTGACCGTCGGCGCCGCCCATGGTCGTGTCCCCGGGCGCCATGGCCGACGGTATGCCCTGCGACGAGTCGCCCTTCATGGCGGCGACGGTGAGACCGCCTCCGACGAGCGCGACGGCGGTCGCCACCACGGCCCGGCGCTGGTTCTTCTTCCAGCGGGCCATCTGACGGCGCCGCGCCGCGCGGCCCTGCTGCGGGGCCTGGTATCCGTCGGTGGCGGTCTCCGGGGCGTCGTGTCCGTCGGACGGATCCGTGGCCTGGGCCTCGTGGCCGCCGGACGAGCTGAAGGACGTTCCGGTGTACGCGAGGGGCAGCTCACGCGTGCCGGCGCGGTCCGTCTCCCACACGCTGCCGTCGTCCCACACGCTCGCGTCGCGCCACGCGCCGGAGGCGGCCGGGCCGGTCAGGCCGTCGGCGGCGGGGTCGATGTCCGGGGCGTAGGCGCCGCACCCCGGGCAGACCAAGGCGCCGTTGAGGTGCCGACGGCACGAGGAGCAGTAGTCCATGTGTGGTCTTCCCGATCTTGCTGTGTCGGCGGCTCGCCGGCCGCGCCCTGGTCCCGTTCGTACGTGGGATCGAGCTGTAACGCTAACGAGACTTCGGTAGGGGGATGTGCAGCATGTGTGACACCCCTGAGCAGATCCTCGGGATCTCCCGTGCACTGTAAGTGACTCACGAGTAAACACGTCGGAGCGTGGGCATCCTCGGACACCGGCCGCCGACGACGAGACACCGGCCCCCGGACCGGCGAGCCGGATTCGCGCGCTCACGCCCCCAACTCCCCGAATTTTCCCGCGAACTGACGCACAACCCTTTGAGCGTCCGGCGGGTCACATCATGCAGGAGCAACCACTCGAAGAGTTGCAAGGGGGAAATATGCGATTCACCCGTTCCGTCCTGGCCGCGTCGGCCCTGGCGGCGCTGACCGTGGGGACCACGACCGCCCTCGCGTCACCCGCCTCCGCCGCGCCCAACACCACTCCGCAGAAGGTCTGCGGAAGCGCCTACAAGACCGTGAACTCCGCGGCCGTCGGCTCCCTGGGCACGGTCTACCTGACGTACAACGCGGCCAACGGACAGAACTGCGTCACGACCATCCGCAACAACCCGGGCACCGCCGTGGACATGTCGGCGTGGATCTCCGTGCCCGACACCGAGGAGTTCCACGAGGACGCCGGGCGCTTCTCGTCCTTCGCCGGACCGACCTACGTCTACGGCAAGGGCCACTGCGTCGACTGGGGCGGCAGCATCAGCAACGTGTACGTGCAGGTGTACGGCTCCAACTGCGGCGCCCTGAAGGAACACCGGGTCACCTTCACCCGCTGACCGGGCCACTGGGAAACACCCCTCTGCCGGGCCATCACGCTCCCGCCGTCGCGCGGGAGCCGTGGTGGCCCGGTGCGGTTCGCGGCGCACCGCCGGGCAGTCGCGCCGCTCACGCCTCGCTCACGCCTCGCCGCGCACCTTCAGTACTGCCTTGTTGACAGCCCACAGGCCGATGCCGATGGCCACCAGCACGCCCGCCCGGATGTAGACCTCCGCGGGCCGGTCGGACAACGGGCTGGCCAGGATCAGGGCGGTGAGCGCGCCGAGCACCGGCAGAGCGGTCGGCGTACGGAAGTGGCGGTGCTCGACGCGGTCCCGGCGCAGGACGAGGACGGCGATGTTGACGACGGCGAAGACGCACAGCAGGAGGAAGGCCGTGGTGTCGCCGAGGCCCTCGATCTCCCCGGTGGAGACGAGGCCGATGGCGAGCAGCGAGACGAAGACGATGCCGACGACCGGGGTGCGGCGCCGGGGCAGTACCCGGCCCAGGGCGCGCGGCAGGATGCGCTCGTTCGCCATGCCGTAGCAGAGGCGGGACGCCATCATGATGTTGATCAGTGCCGAGTTGGTGACCGCGAACAGGGCGATCAGGGCGAAGAGCTTGGGCGGGAAGTCCAGCCCGCCGGCCTTGACGACCTCCAGCAGCGGACCGCTGGAGTCCTCCAGGACGCGGTAGTCGACGAGCAGTGAGGAGACCAGGGCGACCAGGACGTAGATGGTGCCGGTGACGGCGACGCCGGTGAAGATGGCGCGCGGGAACGTCCGCACCGGATCCTTGGTCTCCTCGGCCATGTTGACGGAGTCCTCGAAGCCCACGAAGGCGAAGAAGCCGAGGGCCGTCGCCCCCAGCACACTGGTGAGCAGGGTGTATCCGGTGCCCTCCGCCTGGAACTCGCCCAGCCGGGAGGGTTCACCGTCACCGGTCAGGACGGCCCAGGCTCCGATCGTGAGGATGACGAGCAGGCCGGTCAGTTCGACCACGGTGAGGACCACGTTGGTCTTCACCGACTCCGACACGCCTCGCAGGTTCAGGCCCGCCAGCGCGAGGATGAACAGGATCGCGACGAGGGTGGGCGGGAGGAGGTCCGTGAACTCGGACAAGTAGTCACCGCTGAACGCGCGGGCCGCAGCGCTCGCCGAGGACAGGCCCGAGCACATGACCATGAAGGCGACGATGAACGTCACGAACGGGACCTGGAACGCCTTCTGGGTGTAGAGCGCGGCTCCGGCGGCCTTCGGGTACTTGCCGACAAGTTCGACGTACGAGGCGGCTGTGAGGATCGCGACGACGAACCCGATGACGAACGGCAGCCACAGCGCCCCGCCGACCTTGCCGGCGACCTGCCCTGTGGTGGCGTAGATGCCGGTGCCGAGGATGTCCCCGATCACGAACAGCACCAGGAGTTTGGGGCCTATGGCGCGCCGCAGCGGGGTGTCGTCCCCTCTTTCCGGCGCGGCTGCATCCCTGTCGGTTGTGGACACGAAAGCTCCCTGAGGCGCTCGACACGGACCGGAACACCGTCTCCCCTGCCCGGAAGACGCAGGAGTGATGCCTCGGCGTGCCGCACTCGCCCCCGCGCGGGCCGCCCTCGGGGGATCATGGACCGGACACGACCCCGCCACCGATGAGGACCCCTCCCCCATGCTGGTACCCGCCGACCCGACCGTCCTTCATCCGATGCCCGAGCACCCCCGGGTGGTTTTACTCAAGCCGCTCGTGAAGTCCCCGCTGATCGAGGCCGGGGAGTACTCCTACTACGACGACCCGGACGACCCGACGGCGTTCGAGACGCGCAACGTGCTGTACCACTACGGGCCGGAGAAGCTGGTCATCGGCAGGTTCTGCGCGCTGGGCACAGGGGTGCGGTTCATCATGAACGGCGCCAACCACCGTATGGACGGCCCCTCGACCTTCCCCTTCCCCACCATGGGCGGTTCCTGGGCCGAACACTTCGACCTGCTCACCGGCCTGCCCAACCGGGGTGACACCGTCGTCGGCAACGACGTCTGGTTCGGCCACAGCACGACGGTCATGCCCGGCGTGCGGATCGGGCACGGTGCGATCATCGCCTCCGGCGCCGTGGTCACCGGCGACGTCCCGGACTACGGCATCGTCGGCGGCAACCCGGCCCGCCTCATCCGCACCCGCTTCAGCGACGAGGACGTCGCCCGGCTGCTGGCGGTGGCCTGGTGGGACTGGCCGGCCGAGCACATCACCGAGCACGTGCGGACGATCATGTCGGGCACCATCGCCGACCTGGAGGCCGCCCGGCCTGCAGCCTGAAGCTCCTTGGCGCGCCGTCCCGGCTCGCCGGGCGGACGGCCACCACCGCTCACCACCCCGAGAGGCACGCATGGCCCGGCCCAGTGGCGGTCCGGCAGGGGCTGTGCGCTCCGGACTCACTGCTCACCCGGGCGGGATGTCAACCTGGTCTCCGCGGTGGCGGCCGAGCACGGCGTCCTCCCGCTCTGTCGGCGACGAGCAGCCCCCGGCTCTGGGACCCGGCCGACCTCACGCCGCCGCCGTATCCGGACATCGCCTGGCCGTGGACCCGGCTGGACCGACCGGGCGGAGCTGCCGGGCCGGCCGTCCGATGAGTTGCGGCGGGTGTGCTGCGTTGCCGGCCACGGGGTTCGCTTAGGCTCAACATCATTTGCGGCGCGGGGTTGCGGAAGGCGGGACATGAGGCGTGACGAGCTGATCCGACCGGTGCCGGAGCTGTTACGGCGGCACGCCGAGGTGACCGGGCAGCGGATCGCCTACTCCGATTCCGTGCGCGGCGTCACCTACGCCGAGTTGGAGCGGCGCACGCGCTCCCTGGCCGCGCACCTCGTCCGGACAGGGCTGCGGCGCGGCGACCGGGTCGTGATCTGCCTCGGCAACCGCGTGGAGACGGTGGAGAGCTGCCTCGCCGTCCTGCGCGCCGGGATGGTAGGCGTTCCGCTCAATCCGCGGTCCTCCGACGCCGAGTTGGCCCACTTTCTCCGGGACAGCGGCGCCGCGTTCGTCATCACCGACGCCGCGCACCTCGCACAACTGCGGCGCCTGGGAGCGCCGTACGACGGCCTGGGCGCCTTGGTCACCGGGAGCGGACCGGTCCCGGACGGCGCCGAATCGTTCCGGAGCGCGGCCGAGAGCAGCGCAGACGCGGAGATCGACACGCTCGGCCTCGACGATCCGGCCTGGATGCTCTACACCTCCGGCACCACGCACCGGCCCAAGGGCGTGCTGTCCACGCAGCGGGCCGCGCTGTGGTCCGTGGCCGCCTGCTACGCCCCGATCTTCGGTCTCTCGCCGGACGACCGGCTGCTCTGGCCGCTTCCGCTGTTCCACAGCTTCAGCCACTCGCTGGCGATCCTGGGCGTGACGGCCGTGGGCGCGAGCGCCCGGATCGCCGGGGACCTGCTGCCGCCGGGCGGTCTGCGGCAGGAGCTGCTCACCGCGCACGCCGGGCCCTTCACCTTGCTGGCCGGCGTCCCCGCGACATATCACCAGCTGCTCGACGGGGGCGGCGAGGCCCCGCCCGCGCTGCGGCTGTGCCTCGTGGCCGGCGCGCCGAGCGGTCCCGCACTGCGCACGGCGGTGGAGGAGACCCTCGGGGCGCCGCTCCTGGACGCGTACGGCAGTACCGAGACCTGCGGCATGATCGCGGTGAACCGTCCCGAGGGGCCGAGGGTCGACGGTTCCTGCGGGCCGCCCGTTCCGGGCATGGTCGTGCGCGTCGTCGACCCGCTCGGCGGCGAGGACGTCCCGGACGGGTCCGAGGGCGAGGTCTGGGTGCGGGGGCCGGGCCTGATGACCGGGTACCACGAGCAGCCCGAGGCGACGGCCGCCGCGCTGCGGGACGGCTGGTACCGCACCGGCGACCTCGGGCGCCGTGTCGAGCACGGGCATCTGCGGCTCACCGGCCGGGTCAGCGAGCTGATCATCCGCGGCGGCGAGAACATCCACCCGACGGAGATCGAGCAGGCGCTGGCGCAGTGCCCCGGTGTGTCCGAGGCCGTGGTCGTGGGGGCGCCGCACGACGTGCTCGGCGAAGTGCCGGTCGCCTACGTCGTACCGGGTCCGGAGGGGTTCGACGCACGGCAGGTGCTCGCCGAGTGCCGGTCCCGGCTGGCCGACTACAAGGTGCCGGCCGAGATCCGCGAGATCGCCGCCGTCCCGCGTACCGCCTCCGGCAAGATCGCCCGGCACGAGCTGGCCGCCCCCGCCCCGGCCGCGACCGACACCGCCCCTGCCGCCCTGCGGGAGCGGCTTGTGCCCCTCTCGCAGGGCGACCAGGAGCGCGCGTTGCGCGAAACGGTGCTCACCGAAACGGCCGAGGTCTGCCGGCGTGCACCGGGCGATCTGCCCGGCGCGGACAGCCCGTTCACCGATCTCGGCATGACCTCCGTCGGCGTCGTCGAGCTGGTGGACCGACTCGGCGCGCTGACCGGTCTGGACCTGCCGTCGACGCTGGTCTTCGACCACCCGACACCCGCCGAAGTGGCCCGGTACCTGCGCGGGGCGCTCTTCGAGGGCGGGCCCGTGGGGCATCCGCAGGCGTACGGCGGATGGGGCCGGTCCGGCGAGGACGACGATCCCGTCGTGATCGTCGCCATGGGCTGCAGGTATCCCGGTGACGTCAACTCCCCCGAAGACTTGTGGGAGTTGGTGGCGCAGGGGCGGGACGCCGTCTCGGAGTTCCCGGCCGACCGCGGCTGGGACCTGGACGCCCTGTACGACCCCGATCCCGACCGGATCGGCAGGTCGTACACGCGACACGGCGGGTTCCTGCACCGGGTCGCGGAGTTCGACGCCGGGCTGTTCGGGATCTCGCCGCGCGAGGCGCTCGCGATGGATCCGCAGCAGCGGCTGCTCCTGGAGACGTCCTGGGAGGTGTGGGAACGGGCCGGGATCGACCCGGCGTCGGTGCGCGAGAGCGACACCGGTGTGTTCGTGGGCGTGATGTACGGCGACTACTCCGCCCGCCTCACCCGCTCCCACGAGCTGGAGGCGCACCTGGGGCTGGGCTCGGCGGGCAGTGTGGCCTCCGGGCGGATCTCGTACGTGTACGGTCTGCGCGGTCCCGCGATCACGGTCGACACCGCCTGCTCGTCCTCACTCGTGGCGCTGCACTGGGCGGCGCGGGCGCTGCGCTCGGGCGAGTGCTCGCTGGCGCTGGCCGGCGGGGTCACGGTGATGGCGACGCCCAAGCCGTTCCTGGCGTTCAGCCGGCAGCGCGGGCTGTCGCCGGACGGGCGCTGCAAGTCGTTCTCGGCGGCGGCCGACGGCACGGCCTGGGGCGAGGGCGTGGGGCTCGTCCTGCTGGAGCGGCTGTCCGACGCGCGGCGGCGCGGCCATCCGGTCCTGGCCGTGCTCCGCGGCTCCGCCGTGAACTCCGACGGCGCGTCCAACGGGCTCGCCGCGCCCCACGGCCCGGCACAGCGGCGGCTGATCACGCGGGCGCTGGCGGACGCGGGGCTGCGCGCCGATGACGTGGACGCGGTGGAGGCCCACGGTACGGGCACGCGGCTGGGCGACCCAATCGAGGCGCAGGCCCTGCTGGCCACGTACGGGCAGGGCCGCGAGCGGCCGCTGTGGCTCGGGTCGGTCAAGTCCAACCTCGGGCACACCCAGGCGGCGGCCGGTGTCGCCGGCGTCATCAAGATGGTGCAGGCCCTGCGGCACGGCGAACTGCCCCGGACCCTGCACGCCGACTCGCCCACACCGCACGTCGACTGGTCGGCCGGCCGCGTGGAACTGCTGACCGCACCCCGGCCGTGGCCGGCCTCGGACCGGCCACGGCGTGCCGGGGTCTCGGCCTTCGGGATCGGCGGGACGAACGCGCATGTGATTCTGGAAGAGGCGCCGGGAAGCGAGACGCCTGTCTCGCCGGAGTCGGCTGACTCGCGGGAGACAGCCGCGACGGCTGCCGATCCCGGGCCGCTCTCCGCCGCCGTACCGTGGCTGATCTCCGCCGCCGACGAGACCGCCCTCCGCGCCCAGGCCCGGCGGCTGGCGGTCGCTGCGGCGAACCGGCCGGGCCTGTCGCCCACCGACATCGCCCACTCGCTGGCGGTGTCGCGCTCCGCCCTCCCCCACCGCGCGTTCGTGCCGGCCGGTGACCGGGCCCGGATGCTGGAGGCGCTGAACGCCTTCGCGCAGGGCCGGTTCGCCCCGGGAGTCGTCCGAGGACTGGCCGACCCGGAGATCCGTACGGCCTTCCTGTTCACGGGGCAAGGTGCCCAGCGCCCTCGGATGGGCGCCGAACTGCGTGCCGTCTTCCCTGTCTTCGCCGACGCCTTCGACGAGATCTGCCGTTACCTGGACGACCGTCTCCCCCGGCCGCTGAGCGCGGTGCTGTCCGCCGAGCCGGGCTCGCCGGAAGCGGCTCTGGTGGACCGTACGGACTTCGCACAGGCCGGACTGTTCGCCTTCGAGGTGGCGCTGTTCCGGTTGCTCCAGTCGTGGGGCGTGCGGGCCGACCGCCTTGTGGGCCACTCCGTCGGCGAACTGACGGCCGCGCACGTCGCCGGCGTGCTCGATCTGCCCGACGCCGCGACGCTCGTCGGCGCGCGCGGCCGGCTGATGCAGGCCTTGCCCGACGGCGGTGCGATGGTGGCGCTGGACGGGACGGAGGAGGAAGTCGTCACAGCGCTCGCGGGGTCTAAGGCGCAGGTGACCATCGCGTCCGTCAACGGGCCCCGTTCGGTCGTGATCTCCGGGGAACGGGACGCCGCGCTCGCGGTAGCGGCCGGCTTCGAGGCACGCGGCCGCAGGGCGGTACGGCTGCGGGTGAGTCATGCCTTCCACTCGCCCCTGGTGACGCCGATGCTCGACGAATTCCTGGGTGTGGCACGCGAGTTGACCTTCCGACCGCCGCGCATCCCGATCGTCTCCACCGTGACGGGCCGGCTCGCCGAGCCCGAGGAACTGTGCTCGCCCGAGTACTGGGCGCGGCATGCCCGGCTGCCCGTGCGCTTCGCCGACGCCGTGCACCGGCTCGCGGACGACGAAGTCCGCGTCTGCCTGGAACTCGGCCCGGGCCCCGTACTCACCGCGGCGGCCACCGACTGTCTGACCGAGGCACCCGCGAGCGGCTCCGTTCTCGCCGTGGCCACACGCGGCGGTGCGTACGAACCGGAGACACTCCTGTCGGCCGTGGCGCGGCTGCATGTGGCCGGGGCCGCGGTCGACTGGGCGGCGGTGTACGCGGGTTCCGGTGCGCGCCGTGTGGATCTGCCGACGTACGCCTTCCAGCGGCAGCGGTACTGGCTGGACGCACCGCGCCCGGCGACGGCCCACGCCGGGGACCTGCTGGGGCCGGCCTTCCCGGTGCCGGACACCGACCGGACGGTGCTGACGGGGTCGTTGTCCCTCGCGACGCAGCCCTGGCTCGCGGACCATGTCGTCGCCGGGAGGGTGGTCGTGCCGGCGACGGTGTTCGTGGAGATGGCCCTGCGGGCGGGCGAGGAGGTGGGCTGCGGGGCGGTCGACGAACTCGTGATGCCGGCGCCGCTCGCGCTGTCCGGTTCCGCGGGGGTACGGGTCCAGGTCGTGGTGGGTGCGCGGGACGACGACTCGGGCCGGAGGCCGGTGGACGTCTACTCCCGACCGGAGGAGCCGGGGCCGGAGGAGTCCGCGGCCCCATGGACCCGGAACGTCTCGGGACATCTGGGCCGGGTCCGCGCTCCGCGGGAGGAGCCGGCCCAGTGGCCGCCCCGGGGCGCCGAGTCGGTGGACCTCACCGGCGCGTACGCCGCCCTCGCCGACGCCGACCTGGCCTACGGGCCTGCCTTCCAGGGGGTCGGCGCCGTGTGGCGGCGCGGCGACGACGTCTTCGCGGAGGTCCGGCTGCCCGCGTCCGCCAGCTCGGAAGCGGACCGCTTCGGACTCCACCCGGCACTGCTCGACGCGGCGTCGCACGCGCCGCTGCTGGCCGCGTCCGCCGGCTCGGGCACGGTCCGGGTGCCGTTCGCGTGGAGCGGGGTGAGCCTGCACGCCTGGGGAGCCACGCAGGTGCGGGTCAGGGCGACGCCGACGGGCCCGGACACGGTCTCGCTGGTCTTGACCGACTCGTCCGGCCAGGTCGTGGCCCGCGTGGACGCGCTGACCACCAGGGAACTCCCCGCCGACCGGACAGACGGGGCCGATGTGACGGACGGCTTCGTCGGAAGGGGTCTGCTGCGGCCCGAGTGGGACGTCCTCGACGTCTCCGGTGACGCCGATCAGGGCGCGTGGGCCGTGCGCGGGCCGGACGAGCTGAACCTCGCCGGGCATCTGCCCGGCGGCACGGATCCCGATCTCGTCGCCGTCACAGCCGTCGCCCGTGCGACCGGCTGCGATCCGTTGCCGGCGACGCACGAGTTGACGGGGCGCGTCCTCGCAGCGCTCCAGGACTGGCAGGACGACCCGGGCACGGCCGGCTCACGGCTGGTCGTGGTCACGCGGAACGCCACCGGCCCGGTACCGGACCTGGCCGGTGCGGCGGTCTGGGGACTGGTGCGCACGGCGCAGTCGGAGCTGCCCGGTCGTGTCGTCCTGGTGGATGTCGACGGGCGGCCCGAGTCACTGCGGATGCTGCCGTCGGCCGTCGCCACCGGGGAGTCACAACTCCGGGTGCGGGACGGGCAGGTGACGGTTTTGCGGCTGGCCGCGGCCGGTGCCGCCCCAGGCGCGGGGGCTTCCTTCGGCCCGGACGGTACGGTGCTGATCACCGGAGGCACCGGCGCGCTGGGCGCGGAGCTGGCTCGTCACCTGGTCGCCGAACACGGCGTACGGCATCTGCTGCTGACCGGGCGCCGTGGGCCGCAGGCGCCCGGGGCGGCGGAACTGCGCACCGCCCTGGAGGAGTTGGGGGCCCGGGTCGGCATCGTCGCCTGTGACGCGGCCGACCGTGCCGCGCTGGCCGAGGTGGTCAAGCGCTGCGAGCCGCCGCTGACGGCTGTGGTGCACGCCGCCGGGGTTCTCGACGACGGCGTGCTGGACTCGCTGACCCCCGAGCGGATGGCGGCGGTGCTGCGGCCGAAGGCCGACGCCGCCTTGAACCTGCACGAACTGACCCGGGACCTGGGTCTTTCGGCGTTCGTCCTGTTCTCCTCCGTCTCCGGTCTGCTGGGCCGGGCGGGGCAGGGCAACTACGCGGCCGCGAACTCGTTCCTCGATGCGCTCGCCCTCCGCCGCGCCGCCGAGGGGCTGCCGGCGGTCTCGCTGGCGTGGGGGCCGTGGGAGCACACCGGGGGCATGGCGGCGGGGCAGATCCCCCAGCGCCCGCGGGCACGTGACCTGTTGATGGCGTTGTCCACCCGGCAGGGCATGGCCCTGTTCGACGCCGCGCTGGGCTCGACGGAGCCGGTCCTGGCGCCGATCCTGCTGGACCGGGCGGCGCTTCGGTCCGGCCGGATCGGTGCGGGGCACCTGCCGGCGCCGTTGCGCGGACTCGTCCGGCACAGCGGGCCGCCCGCCGTGACGACGGCCTCGAACTCCCCCGGCCGGATGCCGGAGCCGGGAACCTGGCGGAAGAGGCTGGCCTCGATGGCCCCCGGCGAACGGGAGCCGGCGCTCGTGGAGTTGGTGCGGGGCGACGTGGCCGCGGTGCTCGGCTACCCGGACGCCGAGACGCTGCCGGCCGGCAAGTCCCTCGCCGACCTGGGGTTCGACTCCCTCACCGCCGTGCAGATCCGCAACCGGCTGAGCACGGCGCTGAAGCTCCGGCTGTCGGCCGCGGTGGTGTTCGAGCACCGTACGGCCGAGGAACTGGCACGCCACCTGCTCGGCCTGCTGGACGACGAACCGGCTCCCGAGACCGCAGAAGCCGCCGACGCCGCCGGGGCCACCGGGCCCGAGCGGCCGGCGCACACCCTCTCCTCCCTGTTCCGGACGGTCAGTGCCGCCGGACAGCCGGTGGCGGCGATGCACCTGCTCGTCACCGCGTCCTGGGCGCTGCCCGCCTTCACGGCCGCCCAGGGCCGTGAGCACGCGCTGCCCCCGATCCGCCGCTCCTCGGGCCGCTCCGGTTCCGGACGGCCGACGGTCGTCTACGTCCCGGCCTACCATCCGTCGGTCGCCTCGGACGGCGGGGACTTCCCCCGCTTTCACCGCGCTCTGCAGGACGATCTGGAGGTCCTGGAGTTCCCGCACCCCGGGATCGGCGCCGGTGCGGCCGTACCCCAGGACCGCCACGCCCTGGCCCGCACGCAGGCCGAGAGCGTCCTGCGGCATGTCGGGGACGGGCCCTTCGTGGTCGTAGGGCGGTCGGCGGGCGGCAACGTGGCGCACGTGGTGGCCCACGAGCTGGAGGCCATGGGCCGGGCACCGGCGGGCCTGGTGCTGCTGGACACGTACCACATATCGCCGGACAACAGCGGCAAGGACTGGCTGCTGTCCCTGGCCGCCCCGCCGGCGCAGGACACCGGACAGCCCCTCGTCGCCGGGGACGACGACAGCGCCCTGGCCGCGATCGGCGCCTACAACCGGATCTTCCTCGGCTGGGACCCCGAGCCGGTCGCCACGCCCACGCTCCTCGTCCGCGCGCTGCGGCCCACGCCCGCCATGGCGGCCTCGGCCGGCGCGGACGACTGGCGGACGTCCTGGCCCGCGGCGCACGATGTCGTGGACGTCCCCGGAGACCACCTGACGATGATGCGGGAACACGCGCGGACGACCGCGTCGGCGATCCGCACCTGGATCGACGCGCGAACGGTGAAGCGGGACCGGTGAGTTCCCACCCGGCTGCGGCACTCGCCGGCCGTCGTCGTGGGCGCGCCCAGCCCTCGGGCGACGGCGGTGTGCCGTCGGCGAGCGGACGCGCTGTCAGTGGCCGACGGCGGCCAGGGCGGCGGCGTACTGCTCGCCGGTGACGGGCTCCAGCCAGGTCGTGCCGTCCCCGTCCTCGTCGCCGACGACCATGGCGATGTGCGCCATGAGGCTGGTGTCGGTGGCACCGTGCCAGTGCTCCTCGCCGGGCGGGCACTTGACGGTCTCCCCGGCGGTGATCCGCACCACGCCGCCGTCGCGGGTGCCGACCAGACCGACGCCGTCGGTGACGTACAGGACCTGGCCCTTGGCGTGGGAGTGCCAGTTCGTCCGGGCACCGGGCGTGAACCGCACCAGCGCGGACGCCAGGCGGGCCGGGTCGGAGGGGGCCTCGATCATGTTCAGGTAGACCTCGCCGGCGAAACGCTCTGCCGGGGCTTTGACGGTGGGGGTTTGCGTGATGTGTTCCACGACTGTTCTCCTTGCTCCGAAGAAGTGGCCGAGTGCGGGCGGGCCGGGCGTCACGAGGCTCGCTCGTCGGCGGTCTTCTTCAGCTGGGTGACGGCGGTCATGGCGTTGGGCCAGCCGGCGTAGAAGGCCAGGTGCGTGATCGCCTCGGACAGCTCTTCCACCGTGAGCCCGTTCTCCAGCGCGACACCCAGGTGGTAGGGCAACTGCTCGCTGCGGTACAGCGCGGCCAGCACGCTCACCGTCACCAGGCTCCGGTCCCGCGGGGACAGCTCGGCACGTTCCCATACGTCGCCGAAGAGCACGTCGTCGGTGACCTCGACGAGCTTCGGCGCGATCCGGGCCAGCTCCTGAGGCGCGGACTGCTTCGGCATCTCATGACTCCCTGCGATGACTTCGCGTACGTTCCGGTGGATCCGCGGATCCACCGCCTTCGAGGAAACCGCGGGCCGGCCGGGCGGGGAAGGCACGGTCGTTCCAGGTACCGACAGGACCCCCCTCATCCGCACCGGCCGCCCTAGCCTGGAACCCGTGAGTACCGAGAGCGACATCCGCGGGTTCCTCGCCTCCCGGCGCGCGAAGATCACCCCGCAGCAGGCCGGCCTGCCCGCCCACGGAGGCAACCGGCGCGTGCCGGGGCTGCGGCGTGAGGAGGTCGCGCTGCTCGCCGGGGTCAGCGTCGACTATTACGTCCGTCTGGAGCGCGGTCACCTCGCCGGGGCGTCAGAGGAGGTCCTCGACGCCGTCGCGGGTGCTCTGCGGCTGGATGACGCCGAGCGCGCCCACCTGTACGACCTGGCCCGGGCCGTCGCCAGGCGTCCCGCCCGCCGCACGAACCGCGCCCGCGGCCCGCTGCCGGACAGCGTGCTGCGTGTCCTGGACTCCATGTCGGACTCCCCGGCCTTCATCCGCAACGGCCGTCTGGACATCCTCGCCGTGAACCGCCTGGGGCGCGCGCTGTACGCCCCCCTGTTCGAAGACCACGGCGCTCGGACGGTCAACATCGCCCGCTTCCAGTTCCTGAACCCCGCGGGCAGGGACTTCTTCCCCGACTGGGAGCAGTCCCTCAACACCACGGTGGCCCTGCTGCGCACGGAGGCCGGGCGGGCCCCCGGCGACACCGAGCTGACCGGGCTGATCGGCGAACTCGTCACTCGCAGCGAGGAGTTCCGCACCGCCTGGGCCAAGCACAACGTGCGCCTGCACCACACCGGCCGCAAGGCCTTCCGCCATCCGGCCGTCGGTGAGATCACCCTCGACTTCGACGCGATGGAACTGCCCTCGCAGCCGGGCCTGACCCTGACCGCCTATTCCGCCGAGCCCGCCGCCCCGGACCACGACACCCTCCGGCTGCTGGCCGCGTGGGCGTCCACCGAGGACGCCTCGGCCACCTCCGACCGCGGCTGAACAGCGCCCCCGGTCACGGCACATCGCCACCCGGAGCGCGGACTACCCGTGAACCCGCGGGACCTGGGGTCGTATAGGTTCGGCGACGGAATCGTCACGCGGGAGGCGCCCACCCATGCATACGCCGCCATGGCCCCTGGAGTGGAGCGGACCGACGGACCAGCCGTGCGGATCGGCGCTCTCGTTCCGCTGGCCCGGCCCGGCTGGGTCGAGGCGGGCCGGCACCTGCTCGCCGGGCTCGAGCTGGCCGTCGATGAGGTCAATGACGCGGGCGGGATCGCCGGCAGGGCTCTCGAGCTGGTGGTCCGGGACACCGCGGCTGATCCCGAGAGGGCCGCGGCGGCCGTGGACGAGTTGGCCGGCCTGGGCGTGGCCGCCCTGGCCGGGGAGTATCACAGCGTGGTCGCTCGCGCCGCCGCCGCCAGGGCGGACGCGCTCGGGCTGCCGTTCCTCTGCTCGTCGGCGGTTCTCGACACGCTCACCGAACAGCCGACGGAATGGGTCGCGCGCCTCTCCCCGCCGCAGTCCCGGGGCTGGCGGGTCTACGCGGACTTCCTCCTCGGCGCGGGCCACCGCCGCATCGCCGTGGCCGCCCAGCCGAGTGTCTACTGGGCCTCCGGGACCAGCATTCTGCGGGAGCACCTCACCACGCGCGGCGGCACCGTCATCGAGCTCGACATGAGCGTGCTCACCCCGGCGGCCGTCTGCGACGAACTCGCCGGTCATGGCGCGACAGCGCTCCTCCTTCTGGTCGGCCATCCGGAGCCGGCCGTGCCGATCGTCCGGTCCGTCCGCCGCGACCAGCGCCTCGCCCAGGTCATGATCGGTGCTCCGGCCGGGCAGCCGGAGTTCACGGAATGGGCGACGTCGCTGGGCGACGACGGCGCCGCGATCCCGTTCCTGCGCTACCGGCCCGAGCGCCTCGGCCCACTCGGTGCACGCGTCGAGACGACCCTCCGCGAACGCCTGGCCGAAGCGCCCTCCTTCGTGGCCTTCGAGGGCTACGACACGATCGCCGTCCTCGCCGGCCTGCTGCGTACGCACGGCACGGACCGGGCGCGCACGGCAGCGTCCTGGCCGCGCGTGGACGTGGCGGGCACCCGCGGTCGGATCCGGTTCTCGCGCGTGCCGGGCATCAACGTGTGGCAATGGGCCGTGCCGCCGGTCCACGTCGTCGACCGAGACCCGGTGGATCCCGATCGCTTCCGGATCCTCCACACCGGTTGAACGCCTCAGGCTTCGTCCACCCTGGTCAGGGCTTCGGTGATCATGCGGGTGGCGAAGTCGCGGTCGTCGGTGATTCGGTTGATGTGCTCCGCGAGCAGGAAGGCGGTGGCTTCCAGGGCATTCATCTCGTCCATGGTCCAGTCTCCGTACTGCTTGCGCCACAGACTGGGGCTCAGGCCGGTGCCCGCCGCGACGACCAGTCCCGCCATGGTGGGGATGGCTTCGGGACGGACGCTCCTGGGCATCATGCGCATCGTGGCCACGAGGTTGGGCACGACGCACTCGATGACGTCCTTGTCGTGGTCCTCGTAGGCCATCCGCAGCCACTGCATGAACATGTAGATGAGCGTGCACGCGCCGTCGAGGATGTCGTCGACCCCGCGCGGCCCCAAGGACGCGGCGAACTGGTCGGTCAGCGCCTGTTGCTCGGCGTCGGTCCCGGACCTGCCGTCGTGGATGGCCTTGAGCCGAGAGTCGATCATCATGAGTGCTGCGCCCACATCTCCGGCGGGAGCGTGCTCGGGGCCGCAGGGCGATGACACAGGTTTCCTCCTCGGTCGACCGAGAGCGGCGCGGCGTGTGCGTACAGTAGCCCGCTGCGGGCCGGCGGGTCCGGCGAACCGCGACGACGGGCCGCCGGTGTCAGGAGTCGCGTGGGGCGACCAGGCCGGATTCGTAGGCGAGGATCACGAGTTGGGCCCGGTCACGGGCGTGGAGCTTGGTCATGGCCCGGTTGATGTGGGTCTTCGCGGTGAGCGGGCTGATCACCAGCCGGTCGGCGATCTCGTCGTTGGACAGGCCCCGCGCGACCAGGACCACGGCCTCGCGTTCACGGCCGGTCAGCTCCTGAAGCGCCGAGCCGGTGAGGGCGAGGGGCGGCTGGGTGACGTACCGGTTGATGAGCTTGCGGGTGATCGAGGGGGCGAGCAGGGCGTCGCCGCGCGCCGCGACGCGTACGGCGTGCAGGAAGTCCTCCGGCATGATGTCCTTGACCAGGAATCCGGCGGCGCCGGCGCGCAGCGCGTCGAACACGTACTCGTCGAGGCCGTAGTTGGTCAGGATGACGACGTGCACCCCGGCCAGGTCCGGGTCCGCGGCGACGCGCCGGGTCGCCTCGATGCCGTCGACGACGGGCATCTGGATGTCGACGAGCGCGACATCGGGCAGGTGCTCGCGGGCGAGTTCCAGGCCCGCGCCGCCGTCGGCGGCCTCCGCCACCACCTCGATGTCGTCCTCCAGGTCGAGGAGCGCGCGGAATCCGCTGCGGATGAGCGGCTGGTCGTCGACGAGCAGGACCCGGATCATGACGCCCCGTCCAGGGGGAGTTCGGCCTGGACGGTGAAGCCGCCCTCGCCGCGCGGCTCCGCCCGCAGCCGGCCGCCGAGGGCGGTGACGCGCTCACGCATGCCCTGGAGCCCGACGCCGGGCGCCGGCGCGACGGCCGTGGTGGCCTTGCCGTCGTCGTCTATACGGAGGGACAGGGCGTCCGGACGGCAGTCGATGCGGACCGAGGCCGTGTCGGCGTCCGCGTGCCGGGCGATGTTGGTGAGCGACTCCTGGACGATCCGGTAGACGGTCCGGCCGACCGCGGCCGGCACGTCGTGCCGCTGTCCCTCGATCGTCAGGGTCGCCTTCAGACCCGTTCCGCCGGCCCGTTCCACCAGGTCGGGCACGTCGTCGAGGCCGCGCGGCGGGGTCGTGTCGTCGTCGCGCAGCGCCTCCAGCGTCACGCGCAGCTCCCTGGCCGCCTCGCGGCCGGCCTCCCGGATCGCCAGCAGGGCCTCCGGTACCTCTTCGCCTCGTCTGCGCGCCACGTGGACGGCCGCGTCGGCCTGCACCTTGATGACCGAGATCTGATGGGTCAGAGCGTCGTGCAGTTCCCGTGCGATGCGCAGCCGTTCCTCGTCGGCGCGGCGTCGTGCGGTCTCTTCCCGGGTGCGTTCGGCCTCGTCCGCCCGCCGCTCGGCCTGCCGCAGCGCTTCCCCGGCGGCCCCGGCGGCGATCAGCCAGGCGATTTCGAGGGCGCCCCGGGCCCGCGCGAACGCCTCGCCCGTGTCGTGGAGTCCCGAGGCGAGAGCGGCGAGCGGGAGAGCGCCCAGCACGGTCAGGCTCGCCGCGACGGCGGCGGCCCGGTGTCCCGCCCGCACGGCCGCGTACACCGCGAACAGATAGGCGACGGCGGGCACATCGAAGCCGGCCGCCTGATACGCCACCGCGCACAGCCCGGTGACGGCCAGGACGGGGACCGGAGCCCGGCGGCGCGCGGCCAGGGCCAGCCCGCCGGCGGTCAGCAGCGCGTACCCGAGCATGTCCCGGTCCGTGGCGGAGGGTTGCCCGGACACGCCCGTGACCAGCAGCGTCCCCGCCACGCCCACGGCGATGACCCAGTCGCCGACAAGAGCCCGGACCCGGGTCTCACCTGCACTCATGCACGCACCCTAACCGGCCGCCGCCCCGGGCGAGTCCGCCTCGCGGGCGAGTGGCCGGCTACCGCACATGCGGTACGCGCACGCCTCCGTGCGGCTTTCGCGGCAGGCCGCTGCGGCGTCGGCGGCAGTGCGAAGTGTCCGCGTCCGCCGGACGACCGGGGCCGGCCCGGGCGGACATGCTCGGACGGCATCCGGTCATGGGAAGAGAAGGAGCATCTCGATGTCTGCTCATCACGTGTTCGCCGCCGCCGTCTACGACTCCGGTCCCGGGCGCCTCGGAGCCGCCACGGGCGCGCTGCTGGGGCTGGCCGGCCTCGTCGTCGCCGGTCTGGCCCTGGCCCGCCCGGCCGGCCGAATCGGCTCCGTCAACCCCTCTCTCGTGGCCGGGGCGGCCATGGCGGCGGGGCTGACCGGCCTGGCCCTCGGCGGGCTGGTCGCGGCCACCGCCGACGGTGGTATCGGCACCGGCAACGGGCTGGGCGGGGCCTATGTGGCGATGCTGGTGGGGCTGATCGCCACGGTCCTCGGCGGGCTGGTCCTGGCCCGCTCGCGCCGCACGGGAGCGGGCGCGAGCGTACGTCCGGGTTCCTGAGGAGCCCCGCGGCGCTTCAGGAGTGCAGCCCCGTCAGGGAGAGGAACTCGGCGCGTGAGCGGGCGTCGTGGCGGAGGGTGCCGAGGAGGGTGGAGGTGAGCGTGCTGGAGCCCGTGGCCTGGACGCCGCGCAGGGTCATACAGCTGTGCTCGGCCTCGATGACGACGCCGACGCCCTTGGGTTCGAGATGGGCCTGGAGCCAGTCGGCGACCTGCTTGGTCAGGCGTTCCTGGACCTGGGGCCGGCAGGCGAAGTGCTCGACCACGCGGGCCAGTTTGGACAGGCCGAGGATGCGGTGGCCGGGGAGGTAGCCGACGTGGGCGGTGCCGGTGAAGGGCAGCAGATGGTGCTCGCACACCGAGCGCACCGGGATGCTGCGGGCCAGCACGAGCTCGTCGTAGCCCTCGTCGTTGGGGAAGGTCGTCAGGTCGAAGGGGCGGGGGCTGAACAGCTCGGCGTAGGCACGGGCCATACGGCCGGGGGTGCCGTGCAGGCTTTCGGTGCCGGTGTCGAGGCCGAGTGCGGCGAGGAAGCTCGCGGCGGCGCGTTCGGCTTCGGCCAGGTCTATGCCGTCGGTGTCGTGCACGACGCGCAGGGGCTTGGGGGCGGGTGCCGACGCCTGCGGGCGGGGGATGCTCGCGGAGGGGGCGGGCAGGTCGTCGCTGCCCGATGTGCGGCTGCCCGACGCGTGGCTGGTGATCGATCCGGCGAGGTCCATGACGTGCCTCTCGTGTGACGGGGGAAGGGGCTGGCGGGCGGCGAGTGGTGGGTCAGGGACTCGCGGTCGCGGGCGGGGCGGGAACCGGCTCCAGACGGACACAGCAGTGGCCGGGGCTGGGCGCCAGGCGGGCGTGGAGACTGGTGTCCTCCAGCCCGTCGAGGACGCCGCGGAGCAGGTGGAGGTTCATGCCGCACACCGTCTGGGTGTGTTCGCGGGCGAGCGCGTGGAAGGGGCAGTTGCCCAGCACGATCGCGTCCCCGTCGAGGCGGGGCTCGAACCCGTGCTCCTCCAGGAGGTCGAACACTCCTGGGCCGCTCTGCCCGGCGAGCCGTGCGCCGAGGCGGTGGGCCTTTCGGTGCAGGACGGCGCGGACCGGTTCGCCCGTGGCCTCGGATTCCTCCAGGGCCTGGGCGAGGAGCCGTCCGGCGAGCTCGTAGTGGCGCTCGGGCAGGCTGACGGTGACCTGCTTGGCGGAGCGCTTGTAGAGCTTGGCCGGCCTGCCCGCTCCGGGACCGGTGCGTCCGCTGCGCCGTTCGTAGACGACGTCGAGGAGCGCTTCGTCGGCCAGGCGGTCCAGGTGGAAGGCCGCGGTCTGGCGCGCCAGGCCCAGAGCGGTGGCGGCTTCGTCGCGGCTGACCGGCCCCGGCTGGCGCACGACGTGGTCGTACAGACGCCTGCGGGTCGGCTCGTCCAGGGCGGCGACCGCGGAGACGTCGGGGTGGGGTGCTTCTTTCGGGTGATCCACGAACACCAGTGTAAAACCCATGGGCATTGACTAAAGAAGCCGCCCGCGCTTCTATTGTTGGTGAGAGTTGCCGATAGAAGGAACGGTGCGCCATGACGTCCACCACCCGCCCCTCCCGGTCCGTCGCGTCCCGGAGGGCTGAGCTCGGCGATCCCGGCTACCAGGCGTTCGTCATCCTGCGCGTCGGGTTCACCGTGGCGCCGATCCTGTTCGGGCTGGACAAGTTCGCCAACCTGCTCGTGGACTGGCCCAAGTACCTCGCGCCGTGGATCAACGACATCGTGCCCGGCAGCGCCCAGGACGCCATGTACGCCGTGGGCGTCGTCGAGATCGTCGCCGGTCTCGTCGTCGCTCTCGCCCCGCGCTTCGGGGCCTGGCTGGTGGCCGGATGGCTGGCCGGGATCATCGTCAACCTGCTGACCATCCCGGACTACTACGACATCGCGCTGCGCGACTTCGGTCTCCTGCTCGGCGCGGTCGCCCTCGCCCGGCTCGCCCAGCGCTACCACGGCGAGCGGCAGCCGCACTGACAGGGCGGCGCGCACGGACGGGGGAAGGCGGGTGAGCATCGAGCTCACCCGCCTCTCCCGCGCCCGGTCCCCCGGCCGGGTCAGGTACGGACGGACGGCTGCCGGTACGGGGTGCGGTGGTGGAGCCCGATCGCCACCGGGGCGGCGGTGAGGACGGAGGAGTACGTACCGACCACGAGACCGATGAGCAGAGCAAGGGCGAAGTCGGTGAGCGAGGACCCGCCGAGCACGGCGAGGGCGGTGAGGATGAACGCGGCGCCCATGCCCGTGTTCACGGTCCGGGGCAGGGTCTGCGCGATGGCCCGGTCGGTGAGGTCGGGCAGCGGCGCACCGGGGGTCCTGCGGGCGAGTTCCCGCACACGGTCGAAGAGGACCACCGAGTCGTTGACCGAGTAGCCGATGACGGTGAGCAGCGCCGCCAGGAACACTCCGTCGACGGGCCTGCCAAGCCAGGCGAAGACGCCGACGAGGATCACCACGTCGTGTGCGAGGGCGACGACCGCCGCCGTGCCGAACACCCACCGGAAGCGTGCCGCGAGGTAGACGAACTGGGCGCCGAGCGCCACGGCGAGCGCGATCAGGGCACCGCGCCGCAGCTCCTCGCCCAGACTGGGGCCGACCAGTTCGTCACGGACCTTGTCGGCCCCGCGCGCGTGATCGCGCACGGTCCCGGTGACCTCCGTCTCCTCGGCGTCGGTCAGCGGATCGGTGCGCACCGTCAGGCCCGTTCCGCCGGAGGACTGCACGACGGCCCGGGGGAATCCGGCGTCGGCGAGGGCGGTGCGGACCCGGTCGGGATCGACGGGGCCGGTGGTGGAGTACTCGATCAGGCGGCCACCGGTGAACTCCACACCGAGGTCGATGCCGCGCACCGCGATGCCCGAGCCGGCCAGGACCAGCGCGGCGGTCGACACGGCCAGCCAGCGGCGTGGCCGGTGCATCAGCCGGGGGGCGCGGCGGGTGAGGCGGTCGCGGACCGCGCCGGTGGTGGCGATGCCGGTGAGGCGGGGGCGGCGGCGTACCCGGAGGGGGCTCACGGCGGCCTCGGCGAGCACGCGGGTGATCACCAGAGCGCTGAACATGGAGCCGAGCACCCCGATGCCCAGGGTGACGCCGAAGCCCCGCACCGGCCCGGAGGCGAGGAAGAACAGCAGGGCGGCCGCGATCAGCGTGGTGATGTTGGAGTCGGCGATCGCGCTGAAGGCGTTGCGGAAGCCGGCCGCCAGCGCCGAGCGCGTACTGGGCCGGCGGCGGGCCGCGTACTCCTCCCGGGCCCGTTCGAAGACCAGCACGTTGGCGTCCACGGCCAGGCCGATCGCCAGGACGAAACCGGCCAGGCCCGGCAGGGTCAGGGTGGCGCCGAGCGCGGCCAGGGCGGCGTAGGAGACGAGGCCGTAGCAGACCAGGCCGACAGCGGCCAGGACACCCATCAGCCGGTAGACGCCGATGATGAACAGCGAGGTCAGCGCGGTGCCGATGGCCGCAGCCCAGGCACTCGCGGTGATGGCCTGCGCCCCGAGCGTCGGGCCGACGGTGCGCTGCTCCACGGTCTCGACGGGCACGGGCAGGGCCCCGCCGTTGACGAGCAGGGAGAGCTCCCGGGCCTCCTCCGGCGTGAAGGAGCCCGTGATCTGCGTGGCGCCGTCGCGGATGCCGGTCCCGCAGGCGACGGACGGCTCGACCTGCGGCGAGGAGATGACCTTGTCGTCGAGGACGATGGCCACACGCCGGGCCGGATCGCCCGCCGGGTGGCAGGCGGCCTCACCGGTCAGCCGGGCCCAGCCGGCGCGGCCGTCGCCCTCGAAGCCGACGGTGACGTGCCATCCGGCTCCGCCCTGCTGGTCGAACCGGGCGGCGGCCTCCTTGACGTCCTCTCCGGTCAGCGCGGCGGCCCCGAGACGCAGCGGCGTGCCGGACTCGTCGGGCAGGACGTGCTCCCGGGGCCGCTTCGGCAGCGGCCGGGAGGACTCGTCGGTGCGGTCGACGGCCTGGTCGGCGGTGCCGAGCACCGGATGGAAGGTGAGTTGTGCGGTACGGCCCAGCACCTCGGCCGCCTTCTCCGGGTCCTGCACGCCGGGCAGTTCGACGATGATCCGGTTCTCACCGGAGCGGACGAGGGTGGGTTCGGCGACGCCGAGTCCGTCGATACGGCCGCGCAGTACCTCCAGGGTGCGGTCGGTGGCCTCACGGTCGGCGTCGGTGGTGGGGGTGGAGCGGGTTTCCAGCACGAGCTGCGTACCACCGCGCAGATCGAGTCCGAGGCGGACCGGCACGGTGACGGCGATGTAGAGGGACAGGGCGATCACGGCGAGGGCGAGCAGCGCCCTCACACGCACGGAACGGTTCAACGGGGGCCTCCGGCAGGCGCGACCACGACCACGCGGACGCGGCCGGGGTGCTGTCGAGGAGAGGGAGGGAAAGGGGGGTGTCAGATGCCGGAGGCCGCAGGGGGTGCCCGACCGCGGTCACGGAGTGCGTGGGGATCCGAGCAGGGGGTGTGCACGGCCGGTGCGGGGGCCCGCGCGGCGCTGACGGCTGGGGCGACGTCAGTGCCGGTGGGGCGGGTGGCGGGGTGCCCGCGGGGGCCGGGATGCTCGCTGTGGGGCTCCGGGCGGGTTGCCACGCGGACGGCGCAGACGGCGTCGCATCCACCGCCGGCACGCGGCCCGTGGGCACCGACGACGTCACACCCCTCGCCGACGCTCGGCCCCCAGGCCCCGACCGTGTCGTACCCCTCGCCGGCGCGCGGCCCGTGGACACCGACCGTGTCGTACCCCTCGCCGGCGCGCGGCCCGTGGGCACCGACCGTGTCGTACCCCTCGCCGGCGCGCGGCCCGTGGACACCGACGGTTTTGCATCCGGCGTCGGCGGAGGGCCCGTTGGCCCCGACGGCGCCACAACCGTCGCCGGCGCGCGGCCCGCTTTCAGAGACGGTGTCGCACGGGCCGCCGGTGCGCGTCCCGTGGGCACCGACGACGTCACACCCATCGCCAGTGCGCGACCCGCCGGCACCGACGACGTCACACTCCTCACCGACGCTCGGCCCCCAGGCCCCGACCGTGTCGTACCCGTCGCCGGTGCGCGTCCCGTGAGCACCGACGACGTCACACCCATCGCCAGTGCGCGACCCGCCGGCACCGACGACGTCACACCCCTCGCCGACGCTCGGCCCACAGGCCCCAACGGCGTCGCACCCGTCCCCCGCCCCCGGGCCGGTGTCCCCGTACCAGCCGGCCCCTGCCACCGCGGCGGCCACCGGCTCGGCCGTCGTGCCGGGCGGCGGACCGGCGATGCCGAGTGCGGTCAGCAGTGCCAGGAGGACGGCCGCCAGGAGCGCGACTGGGCGTCGGGCGCCGCCGGTAGCGGGGGCGGTGCGCGCGATGCGGTGCATGCACCATCCCTCTTTCATGGTCGTGCGCCCCGGCGGCTCAGGCCTCGATCAGGCCGGCGCGGATGGCGTACCGCGTGAGTTCCAGGCGGTCCCGCAGGCCGAGTTTCTGGAGCAGGTTGGCGCGGTGCCGCTGGACGGTCTTGATGCTGATGAACAGCAGGTCGGCGATCTCCTTGGAGGAATGCCCCTCGGCCACCAGCTTGAGCACCTCTTCCTCGCGGGGTGTCAGGATCTGGTCGGGCGTCTCCTCGCCGTGGCGGGCCCGGTCGAGGTAGTTGCGGATCAGCGCGGTGACCGCGCCCGGATACAGGAACGGCTCGTCCCGCATCGCGGCCCGGCACGCGGCGACCAGGTCCCGGTCGGCGACGGACTTCAGCACGTACCCGTTCGCACCGGCCTTCAGGGCCTGGAAGAAGTACTGCTCGTTGTCGTGCATCGTGAGCATCATGATCCGCAGGCCCGGCTTGAGGGCGGCCAGTTCACGGGCGGCCTGGAGGCCGGTCAGACGCGGCATGGCGATGTCCAGCACGGCCAGGTCGACGTCGCGGGTGCGGGCCATCTCGATGGCCTCGGCGCCGTCCCCGGCCTCGGCGACCACCTCGAGGTCCGGTTCCCGGTCCAGGATGAGCCGCACGCCGCGGCGCACCAGCGCGTGGTCGTCGGCGAGCAGGATGCGGATCGTGCTCGTCCCCGTCGTGGCGTTCGTGGTCGTTTCGGGCATGGTCAGGGCTGCTTCCTGGACACGGGCGCGGTGAGCTGGACCCGGGTGCCGGTGTCGGGTGCCGGGGTGATCTCGAGGCTGCCTCCGACGAGCAGCGCCCGTTCGCGCATGCCGCGGATGCCGGCGCCTTCTCGGGGGGCCTCGACACCGCAGCCGTCGTCGGTGACGGCCAGCACCACCTGGTCGTCGGTGCGGCGCAGGGCGACGGTGACCTGGGTGGCGTCCGCGTGCCGGGCGACGTTGGTCATCGACTCCTGGGCGACGCGGTACAGGACCAGTTCCGTCTCCGGCGCCAGGGCCGGCAGGTCGGCATCGAAACGACGGGTGACCTGCAATCCGGTGTGGGTGGCGAAGTCCTCGGTGAGCGAGATCAGCGCGCTGACCAGACCCAGGTCGTCCAGCACTCCGGGCCGCAGCCTGCGGGCCAGCCGGCGCACTTCGTCCAGGCTCTCCCGGGTGATCTCCTGCACCTCGTGCAACTGCTCGCGCAGCGGCGGCGGTGCCTCGTCCGAGGCTCGCTTGAGCTCCAGCAGGATCGCGGTCATGCTCTGGCCGACCTCGTCGTGGAGTTCCTGCGCGATGCGGCGCCGTTCCGCCTCCTGGGCCAGCAGGGCCCGGGCACTGCTGGTGGCCCTCTCGTGCTCCAGCCGCTCCAGCATGGCGTTGAACGTACGGATCACCTCGTTGATCTCGCCGCCGCCGGACGCGGGCAGGCGCTGGCCGGGACGCAGCAGGTCCACGGTGGTCATCAGCTTGGTCAGCCGGCCCAGCGGGGCCAGGCCGAGCCTGAGCAGCGCGGCGTTGGCGACGAGCATGACGACCAGCCCCCCGACGAGGATGACCGCCTCGGTGAGCAGAACGGGCACGGAGACGGTCACCGGGGCCCACAGCAGCAGGGCCGTGGCTGTGCCCAGTACCACGGCGTTGAGGGCGAAGATCCGCCAGAACAAGGACACCGGCCCTCCGCCTCTCCTGGAAAACCCCTGGAAAACCTCGGTTCACCTCCATCATCGGGCCGTGCGCGGCGGCCCGTCGATGGGGCCCGGCCCCCATTTCCCAGGTCGCGCGCCACTCACGACGCGACCGCGTGGATCCCCCGCCCCGGCACAAATGGGCCCCGCGCCCGATGGGTATCCGCCACCGGTCCGGCCAGGGTGGAAGACACACGAACCCGCCCAGGTGTGCCGTATGCCGCCTGTGCCGCCGAGAAAGGGACCGATCATGTCGCTCGATGTCACCCGGGCCGAGCCCCACCTTCACGACGCCCGTCAGCGGCTGGAACATGCCCGCACCTCGCGCCTGGCGCAGCTGCAGGCCCTCGACGAGGCCGGGCCCAGCGCGGACGACGATCACCTGCTGGCCGTGCAGAAGACCGCGATGGAGCGGGTCCTGAAAGAGATCGACGAAGCTTTCACCCGCGTCGAGGACGGCACCTACGGAACGTGCCTGGGCTGCGCCAAACCCGTCCCCCCGGAACGCCTGGAGATCCTGCCCTACACCCGCTACTGCGTCGCCTGCCGGCGCCTCGCCACCTGACCGACCGACTGCCCGACGCCCGTACCGACCTCCTACGCCCTGCCTCAAAAGGGGTGACGTGGTGACCCACCAGACCATCGGCGGGAGCACGGCCCATCTGTCGGCCGACGACCTCGCCGCGCTGCGCGACAACCTGCACGAACAGCGTCTGTTCCGCCAAGAGCAACTGCGTCAGCTCGCCGGGCCCGCCGCCTCCCGTGCCGACGACCGGCGCGGGCGGCAGACCGCCGCGCAGGTGGAGGTCCGCGTCAAACTCGCGGCGTCCGCCCGTATGGTCCTCGCCGACGTCGAAGCGGCTCTCGCCCGCATGCAGGAGGGCTCCTACGGCACCTGCCAACTTTGCCGGCGCCCCGTCGACCGGCGACGGCTGATGATCGTGCCGCAGGCCCGCTACTGCGCCCGCTGCCAGCAGGTGAAGGAGGCGATCCCCTGACCGGCGCACACAATCGACGACACAGAGCCCCCGGCTACGACAGCTGCCAGGCAGGCCCGCGATGTCACGGCTCGTCCGTCAGTAGATGGGTGCTGCGGATCCCGGCCCCGGTATCCCGAGAGGGCGCCGGGGCCGCACACTGGACGGTCGAACGAACCGACGACCGGGAGCCGTCTCATGAACGCACCCTCGGCCGCCGTGGCAGGCGCGGCCGCCTTCACCTGGCTGGGCATGGTCCTGGGCATCTCGTTCCTGGAGGCACCCCTCAAGTTCCGCGCGCCGGGCGTGACCGTCCCGCTGGGGCTGGGCATCGGCCGGCTGGTCTTCCGGGCCCTCAACATCGTCGAGTCGGTCCTCGCCGTGGTCGTCGTGGCGGCCGTGGCGACCGGCTCGCCCAGCGTGTTCGTCGCGGTGTGCACCGCCTGTGCGGTGACGTTGCTCGCCGTGCAGCTCGCGGTTGTCCGCCCGGTTCTCAACCGCCGCACCGACCGGGTGCTCACCGGTGAGGATCTCCCCCGCTCACGCGCCCACGTCATGTACATCGGCCTGGAAGTCCTCAAGACCGTGGGGCTGATCGCCCTGGGGACGGCGGCCCTGGCTGCGGCGTGACAGCGGTTCGGGTCCCCCGTCGATTCAGCTCCGGGGCGGCTCCTTCACGAGTTCGCCGGCGATGCGCGCGGCCCATGCCTCGATCTGACCGAAGTCGCGGAAGTCTCCGCCCTTTCCGGAAGAGAGGATCTTCCGGGCGATGAATCCCTTGGCTCCCTCTTCGAGGCGGCCGCCGAACGTGACGTGCTCCCGGGCGTCGAGCCGGATCATCGCCCGTCGGACGCCGGGAACGGGCGGGATGTCGCGTTCCGAGGCCGACGGGTCGAGGGGGCCGCTGCTGAAGAGCCACAGCGGACGCCGGGCCAGCTCGCGGGCGTGACGTCGCACGAAGCGGCGCGCGTCCTTGTGCCAGCGCCCCGCGTACAGGCCACCGCCGACCACCACGGCGTCGTACGACTGCACGCTCGCCACGGCGCGGGCGGGCATGGCCTCGGCCGTCAGTCCCTGCCTGCGCAGTACGTCGGCGATGGCCTCCGCGATCTGCGCGGTCGATCCGTTCGTCGTCCCGTAGGCGACCAGCACCCTGCTCGGCATGACGGTCCCCTCCTCTCGCAGCCTTCGTAACCATCCCTCAGGAACACCGTGCACGGCGGCTTGCCCGGCCGCACGCGCAGCGGTGGCCTCGGCCACGCGGCTGAAGGCCGGATTCCGCACCGTGTGAGGGCCGAGCGGCGTCCTCATCGACGCCCGCAGGGAGGACCCGGCCGAGGTGCTCAAGCAGCACGGCGGCGCCCACGCGATCGGGGTTCTGATCGCAGGATGTGGCCGGGGAGGGAGACGGAGCAGAGACCGCAGAAGAAGGAGGAAGTGGCCGGTCGGCCCCGAGCTGACCCCGCCCCCGCCGTTCATGCGCGAGGTGCGCGGGCAGCTGCTGCGTGCCGGCGTCCCGGCCAGGCAGACGTGGTCAACGAGGCGGCTGAGACGGCAGGGCATCAGGGTTGACGCCCTCGGCCTTGGCGGCGTCGGCGAGGGCCGCGGCAGCGGCTTGCGCCGCCTGTGCCGTGTCGTCGGCGGCCTGGGCGGCCATGTCGTCCGAGGGCTTCGCGACGGTGGCCGGCGACGGGGGCAGTACCTCGGTGAAGGCGCGGGACATCCCCTGGAGCGCGGCGGTGATCTCGCTGGGGATCACCCAGAAGTTGTTGCCCGAGCCTTGCGCCAGCTGGGGCAGCGTCTGGAGGTACTGCCAGGCGAGCAGCTTGGGGTCGGGGTCGTTGCGGTGCACGGCCTGGAACACCTCGTCGATGGCCCGGGACTGGCCCTCGGCCTGGAGGATCGCGGCCGTTCGGTTTCCCTCCGCACGCAGGACGGCGGCCTGCTTGTCGCCTTCGGCGGTGAGAATCTGCGACTGGCGTTGTCCCTCGGCTCCGAGGATCGCGGCTCGCTTGTCCCGCTCGGCTCGCATCTGCTTCTGCATCGCGTCCTTGATGGACTGCGGGGGGTCGATGGCCTTGATCTCCACCCGGTTGACCCTCAGTCCCCACTTGCCGGTGGCCTCGTCCAGCACGCCGCGGAGCTGGCTGTTGATGGTGTCCCGTGAGGTGAGGGTCTTTTCCAGGTCCATGGATCCCACGACGTTGCGCAAGGTGGTGACGGTGAGCTGCTCGACCGCCTGAAGGAAGTTCGCGATCTCGTAGAAAGCCGCTCGCGGATCCGTGACCTGGAAATACAGAACGGTGTCGATCTCGACGACCAGATTGTCCTCGGTGATGACCGGCTGCGGTTTGAAGGAGACGACCTGTTCGCGTAGGTCGATCACCGGATGAACCCGGTCGATGTAAGGGATCACGAGGCTGAGGCCGGGTGTCAGGGTCCGGTGGTAACGGCCGAGCCGCTCGACATTACGAGCGCGTGCCTGGGGCACGATACGGACCGCCCGCACCACGGTGAAAACCGCGATCAGCGCGACGATCAGGCCGGCAATCAAGAACGCCGTGGTTTCCATGGTTTCAGTCCCGGGGGTAGACGATCGCTGTCGCGCCGCTGATCTCCATGACGTCGACGGTCTTTCCAGCAGGAATGACCAGCGTCTCGTCGTAGGCGCGGGCCGTCCACTCCTCGCCGTCGATGCGGACCCTGCCGCCCAGTCCCGTCACCTCCGAGACGACATAGGCAGCCCTGCCGACCAGTGCGTCGACGCCGAAGCGCTCTGTTGGGGGCTGGAATACGTGGCGCAGTGCGATGGGGCGTACGAACAGCACGGTGACTGTGGCGACGACGGTGAACACCAGGAATTGAAACGGCACCGGCAGCCCGAGCGCGGCGGACCCCGCCGTGACGAACGCGGCGGCACTCAGCATTCCGAGTGCGGCCGTGAGGGTGAAGATCTCCGCTGCGGCCAGCACGGCCGCGATGATCAACCAAATCAACCATGGGTCCATTGCGTGCCTCTTCTGACCGGCTCTGCGCGGAGAGCCTGCTTCTACCATTGGACCCCCATCGGGACGGCGGCGATACCCCTGGGAAAGGAAATCCTGGACGGCGGGAGGGCGCGTATGGACATTCGGCAGCTGGAGTACTTCCTCGCGATCGTTGATCGTGGGGGATTCAACCGCGCGGCCTCGGCTCTGTATGTGTCGCAGCCGTCGCTGTCGCAGGCCGTGCGGGCTCTGGAGCGTGATCTGGGTTCCGAGCTGTTCCATCGCATCGGGCGCAGGGCAGTGCTGACGGAGGCCGGAAGGGCCCTGATCGAGCCTGCCCGGGAGGCCGTGCGCAGTCTTCAGACGGCGCGGGCCAGTGTCGCGGCGGTGCATGAGCTGCGTGAGGGGCGCCTGGATGTGGCGTCGATGCCGTCGCAGGCGGTGGAGCCGCTGACGACGTTGGTGAGTGC
>NZ_JBIBJD010000013.1:0-332278 GCF_042958445.1 Streptomyces sp. NPDC007991 | reverse complement strand
TTCCCTTCGGTCTTGCGTTTCCGACTCTATCAGATCTTTTCTCGATCCGATTTCCTCGGTGCTTTCCAGGTTCCCGCTTCCGCGTTTCCCTTTCCGGCGGTTCCGACTTTATCAGAAGATTCTGAGTCGGATTTCCCTTCGTCGGCCGGGCATGGTTCCCGTGCCTGAGTCGGCCGGGTGCCCCTTCGGAAGGAGTTGTAAACCTACTGGAGCGGGGCTCCTCGATGCAAATCGAGGAGCCCCGCTCCCAGTTGGCGCCTGCTCGGGCCCGACGGACCGTCAGACCTCGACCACCACAGGCAGGATCATCGGCCGGCGCCGGTAGGTGTCCGAGACCCACTTGCCCAGCGTGCGGCGAACGAGCTGCTGGAGCTGGTGGGGTTCGACCACCCCGTCCTGGGCGGAGCGCTCGAGGGACTCCGTGATCCTGGGGATCACATCACTGAAGGCGGAGTCCTCGATGCCGGAGCCGCGGGCCTGGATGTGCGGGCCACCGGTGATCTTCCCGGTGGACGAGTCCATGACCACGAAGACCGAGATGATGCCCTCGTCGCCGAGGATCTTGCGGTCCTTGAGGGCCGGCTCTCCCACGTCGCCGACCGAGAGCCCGTCGACGTAGACGTAGCCGGCCTGGACCTTGCCGGAGATCTTGGCCTTGCCCTCGACGAGGTCGACGGCGACGCCGTCCTCGGCGATGACGATGCGGTCGTGCGGGACACCGGTCAGGGCGCCCAGCTCGGCGTTGGCGCGCAGGTGGCGCCATTCGCCGTGCACCGGCATCAGGTTCTTCGGGCGGCAGATGTTGTAGAAGTACAGCAGCTCGCCCGCGGAGGCATGGCCGGAGACATGGACCTTGGCGTTGCCCTTGTGGACCACGTTGGCGCCCCAGCGGGTGAGGCCGTTGATCACGCGGTAGACCGCGTTCTCGTTGCCGGGGATCAGGGACGACGCCAGGATCACCGTGTCGCCCTGGACGATGCGGATCTGGTGGTCCCTGTTGGCCATCCTCGACAGCGCCGCCATGGGTTCGCCCTGGGAGCCCGTGCAGACGAGGACCACCTCGCTGTCCGGGAGGTCGTCGAGCGTCTTGACGTCCACCACCAGGCCCGGGGGGACCTTGAGGTAGCCGAGGTCGCGCGCGATGCCCATGTTGCGGACCATGGAGCGCCCGACGAAGGCGACGCGGCGGCCGTACTCGTGCGCCGCGTCCAGGATCTGCTGGATGCGGTGGACGTGGCTGGCGAAGCTCGCGACGATGATGCGCTTGCGGGCACCGCCGAAGACCTGGCGCAGGACGTTGGAGATCTCCCGCTCGGGCGGGACGAAGCCCGGGACCTCGGCGTTCGTCGAGTCCGAGAGCAGGAGGTCGATGCCCTCCTCGCTCAGGCGTGCGAATGCATGGAGGTCCGTGAGGCGGTTGTCCAGCGGGAGCTGGTCCATCTTGAAGTCGCCGGTGTGCACCACCATGCCTGCCGGGGTGCGGATGGCGACGGCCAGCGCGTCGGGGATGGAGTGGTTGACCGCGACGAACTCGCAGTCGAAGGGGCCGATGCGCTCGCGGTGCCCTTCCGCCACCTCGAGGGTGTAGGGGCGGATGCGGTGCTCCTGGAGCTTGGCCTCGATCAGGGCGAGGGTCAGCTTGGAGCCGATCAGCGGGATGTCCGGCTTCTCGCGCAGGAGGAAGGGAACGCCGCCGATGTGGTCCTCGTGGCCGTGCGTGAGGACGATGCCCTCGATGTCGTCGAGGCGGTCCCTGATGGACGAGAAGTCCGGCAGGATCAGGTCGATTCCGGGCTGCTCCTCCTCGGGGAAGAGCACTCCGCAGTCGACGATCAACAGGCGGCCGCCGTACTCGAAGACCGTCATGTTGCGGCCGATTTCGCCGAGGCCGCCGAGCGGGGTGACCCTCAGGCCGCCTTCGGGGAGCGGCGGGGGCGGGCTGAGTTCGGGATGCGGATGACTCAAAAGACTCTCCTCAACCACGCGCGCCACGTACCGGTGGGGCACGTGGCGCGCATGACGTTCGTGCAGAAGCAGTTGTCGTATGGGTGGTGCGGGCACCGGTGGCCCGCTTATTCAGTTGTGAAGCAGGTGCGCGGGGGCCGCGCGAAGTCTGATGTCAGAGCTGTACCCCGCCGGCGGCAAGATCGATCTTGAGTTGCTCGATCTCCTCGGGCGCGCACTCGACCATGGGGGCGCGCAGGGGCCCGCCGGGCAGGCCCTTCAGGGCGAGCGCCGCCTTGGTCGTCATCACGCCCTGGGTGCGGAACATGCCCGTGTAGACCGAGAGCAGCTTCTGGTGGATCTCGGTGGCCTTGTGGACGTCGCCCGAGGTGTACGCGTCGACCAGGGCGCGCAGCTCGGGGGTGACGACGTGGCCGACGACCGAGACGAAGCCCACCGCGCCCACGGAGAGCAGGGGCAGGTTCAGCATGTCGTCGCCGGAGTACCAGGCGAGGCCCGAGCGGGCGATGGCCCAGCTCGCTCGGCCCAGGTCGCCCTTGGCGTCCTTGTTGGCGACGATCCGGGGGTGCTCGGCGAGACGGACGAGCGTCTCCGTGTTGATCGGGACGCCGCTGCGGCCGGGGATGTCGTAGAGCATGACCGGCAGCTCGGTGGCGTCGGCGATGGCGGTGAAGTGCCGGTAGAGGCCCTCTTGCGGGGGCTTGTTGTAGTACGGGGTCACTACCAGCAGGCCGTGTGCGCCGGTGCGCTCCGCCGCGCGGGCGAGTTCGATGCTGTGGTGGGTGTCGTTGGTGCCGACACCGGCCACGACGTGGGCGCGGTCGCCGACCGCCTCCAGGACCGCCCGTACGAGATCCCTTTTCTCCGCATCGCTGGTGGTCGGCGACTCGCCCGTGGTGCCGTTGATGACCAGGCCGTCGTTGCCTGCGTCCACCAGGTGGGTGGCGAGCCGCTGCGCGCCGTCGAGGTCGAGTGCGCCGTCCGCCTTGAAGGGCGTGACCATGGCGGTGAGGACCCGCCCGAAGGGGGTCTGCGGAGTCGAGGTCGGAGCCATGGGTTACACGCTACTCGTTGCTCAGGACCGGGTCTGCCCTAGGGGGAGGCGACAAGTCATGACAAAGGTGGAGCCCGGCACTGCCTGCTCGGGGGTTCAAGCAGTGCCGGACCCGTTTGATCAGGCTAGATGAACTACTCGAAATGCCGCAATACGGACACTTCGTGCGGCTGAACCGTACATCTGTACCTGATCGGGGAACCGGGGCGCGTTACGGCGCCACGCGTCCGTTGGCGTTGAAGGCCGCGTAGGTGAGCGGCATGAGCCGGGCCCACTCGGCCTCCATCTTCTCCCCGACCATCTCGATCTCGCGCTGTGGGAAGGACGGGACCTTGGCCTGCTCGTGCTGGGTGCGCAGGCCGAGGAAGTGCATCAGCGAGCGGGCGTTGCAGGTGGCGTACATCGAGGAGTACAGGCCGACCGGGAGGACCGCGCGGGCGACCTCGCGGGCGACGCCGGCGGCGAGCATCTCCTGGTAGGCCTCGTACGCCTGCCGGTAGGAGTCCTCCATCACGCGGCCGACCAGTTCCTGCTGGGCCTGGGTGCCCTCGACGAAGACGTACTTGCCGGGGCGGCCCTCCTGGACGAGCTTGCGGGACTCGTCGGGGACGTAGAAGACCGGCTGGAGCTCCCGGTAGCGGCCGCTCTCCTCGTTGTACGACCAGCCGACGCGGTGCCGCATGAACTCGCGGAAGACGAAGATCGGGGCGCTGATGAAGAAGGTCATCGAGTTGTGCTCGAAGGGGCTGCCGTGCCGGTCCCGCATCAGGTAGTTGATCAGGCCCTTGGAGCGCTCGGGGTCCTTGTTCAGCTCGTCCAGGGACTGCTCGCCGATCGTCGAGACACGGGCGGCGAACAGGACGTCCGCGTCGGACGCGGTGTGCTTGACCAGCTCGACGGTCACATCGCTGCGGTAGCTGGGCTTGGGGTCGTCGGCGGGGGTGTCGGTCACGGTTGGCAGGGCCTTCCCATCTCGTCGTGTCGCGACGCCACTCTACGGCCCGGCGAAATGCGTGCGATCGGTGGCGTGCCGCAATGAAGTCGGTGAAACAGGGCACCACTGAGGGAGTTCGTTCGTCCTTACGGACGAGAGAGATTCGTTCCATCCCGAAGGAGAAGCACCCCTGATGTTCGGTCGGCGTGAACCCGTACCGTTTGCCTTCGTTGCCGAGGCCGACAGGTTCCGCAGTAATGTCACTCCCCCACCGCGTGAGCGGCTGTCCGTCGGCCAGATGGCCGGGCGCTGGCTGCTGGGTCTGACCATCGTGGCGGGGCTCGTGGGTTCCCTGGTCATCGGGACGCCCGCGCTGTCGACGGGCGACCACCCGGGCTCGCAGCCCCAGCAGTCGCAGGCGTCGCAGAAGAACTGAGCCGCCGCAGACCGGCGATGACTCCATCCGGCCCCCCGCCGGTGGTGACCGGGGACACAGATCGGTAGCCTCACCGGGCACAGCCCACGCATGGATCGAGTGAGGACCAGCCGTGCCCCTGCCCTTCCTGACGGCCGACCGCGTTTTCGAGGCGACGGACGACATTCCGCTGCCCTACGACGACCGTGACCGCTGGCGGCGGCCGTACCGGCCCGGGCCCTGGCGGGTGGGGGCGGCGGCGCTGGCGCTGCTGCTCGCCTCGTTCGTGCTGTTCGCGGCGGTCATCATCGCGGCGACGGCCGAACTGGCCTCGGCCGGTGTGGTCTTCGGGCTCGCGCTGCTGGTCATCGCCGGGGCGCTGCGGCTGCTGCGCGTCGGCGTGTGGGTGAGCGCGCGCGGGCTGCGGCACGTGGGCTTCCTCACGACCCGTACGGCGTCCTGGGAGCAGGTCGCGGCCGTGCGCACGGTGCAGCAGCCGGTGCGCTGGCTGGGGCTGCCACGGACGGTGCAGGGGCAGGCGCTGCTGGTCGTCCGGCAGGGACAGTCGCCCGACGGTGCGCCGGCGCTGCTGACCACGCACAACGCCGACTTCCTGGGCCGCGGGGAGGCGTTCGACCGGGCGGCGGACGCGGTGGAGGCATGGGCGGACGAGTACCGCCCGCACTGACGTTTCCGGGGTGACCCCGGATTCTCGTGCCGGAGGGGCCGGACCGCGAACGGTCCGGCCCCTCCGGCATGAGTTCCGGCCTGAGCGGGGTGCGGTTCAGGCCGTCTCGGGCTGCTTGCCGTCGTGCAGGGCGATCGCGCGTTGCATTGCCTTGCGGGCGCGCGGGGTGTCGCGGGCGTCGTGGTAGGCGACGGCGAGGCGGAACCAGGTGCGCCAGTCGTCGGGGGCGGCCTCCGTCTCGGCCTTGCGCCGGGCGAAGACCTCGTCGGCCGAGTCCCGGTCGATCCGTCCGCTGGGCGTGCGCCTCAGTTCGTCGACGGGCAGGCCGCCCTCGGCGTCGAGTTCGGCGGCGAGGGCGTTGGCCCTGCGGACGAACTGGGTGTTCTTCCACAGGAACCACAGGCCGATGCCCGGCAGGATCAGCACCGCGACACCGAAGGTGACGGTGAGGGGCGTGCCGGTCTCGATGAGCAGGACGCCGCGGCTGCCGACCAGGAGGAAGTAGACGACCAGGACGGCGGCCGTGAGGGCGTAGGTGAGCTTCGCGCGCATGACGGTCAGGGACTCAGCTCAGGTCCAGGAAGTGTTCCAGGCCGAAGGTCAGGCCCGGGACGCTCCCCACACGGCGGACGCCGAGCAGGATGCCCGGCATGAAGCTGCTGTGGTGCAGCGAGTCGTGCCGGACCGTCAGGGTCTCCCCTTCGGCACCGAGCAGGACCTCCTGGTGGGCGAGCAGGCCGCGCAGCCGGACGGCGTGCACCGGCACTCCGTCGACGTCGGCGCCGCGGGCACCGTCCAGGGCGGTGGCCGTGGCGTCGGGGGCCGGGGCGGAGCCGGCGGTGCGGCGGGCCTCGGCGATGAGCTGGGCGGTGCGCGTGGCGGTGCCGGAGGGGGCGTCGACCTTGTTCGGGTGGTGCAGCTCGACGACCTCGACGGACTCGAAGTACGGGGCGGCGATCTGCGCGAACTTCATGGTCAGGACGGCCCCGATGGAGAAGTTCGGCGCGATGAGCACGCCCGTCTCCGGGGACTGCTCCAGCCAGCCCTTCAGCTGCGCGAGGCGTTCGTCGGTCCAGCCGGTGGTGCCGACGACCGCGTGGATGCCGTGGCGAACGCAGTAGTCGAGGTTGGCCATGACCGAGTCGGGCGTCGTCAGTTCGACGGCGACCTGGGCGCCGGTCTCGGCCAGCGTCTCCAGCTTGTCGCCGCGGCTCAGCGCGGCGACCAGTTCCATGTCCTCGGCGGCCTCGATGGCTCGGACCGCTTCCGAACCGATCCGGCCCTTGGCGCCGAGGACCGCCACGCGCAGCTTGCTCATCTCTTGTGCTTCCTTCACCAGGGGTTGTCAGGCGACGGCGTCGTGCAGGCGGTCCGCCTGTTTGTCCTTCAGCGGGCCGATGACCGACAGGGAGGGCCGCCGTCCCAGGATCTCGCGGGCGACCGAGCGGACGTCGTCCGGGGTGACCGAGGCTATCCGGGCCAGCATGTCGTCGACGGACATCTGCTCGCCCCAGCACAGCTCGCTCTTGCCGATACGGTTCATCAGCGCGCCGGTGTCCTCCAGGCCGAGGACCGTGGAGCCCTGGAGCTGGCCGATCGCGCGTCCGATCTCGTCGTCCGAGAGGCCGTGCTCGGCGACGTGGTCGAGTTCGTCGCGGCAGATCTTCAGCACGTCGTGCACCTGCGACGGCCTGCACCCGGCGTACACGCCGAACAGGCCGCAGTCGGCGAAGCCCGAGGTGTACGAGTACACGCTGTAGGCCAGGCCGCGCTTCTCGCGGACCTCCTGGAAGAGGCGGGAGGACATGCCGCCGCCGAGGGCGGTGTTCAGCACGCCCAGGGCCCAGCGGCGCTCGTCCGTGCGCGACAGGCCCGGCATGCCGAGCACGACATGGGCCTGCTCGGTCTTGCGGTCGATCAGCTCGACCCGGCCGGCGGTGCGCAGGGCGCGCCGGCCGCTGCGCGGGGCGACGGGCTCGGCGACGGCCTCCTTGAAGGCACCGGCCTTCTCGAAGGCGGCACGGACCTGTCGTACGACCGTGGCGTGGTCGATGTTGCCGGCGCACGCGACCACGAGGTGGGTCGGGTCGTAGTGCTTCTTGTAGAAGCGGCGGATGCGGTCGGCGGTCAGGGCGTTGACCGTGGCGACCGTGCCGAGGACCGGGCGGCCGAGGGGGTTGTCGCCGAACATCGTGTGCGCGAACAGGTCGTGCACGCAGTCGCCCGGGTCGTCCTCGGTCATGGCGATCTCTTCGAGGATGGCGCCGCGCTCGACGTCGACGTCCTCTTCGAGGATGAGCGAGCCGGTCAGCATGTCGCTGACGACGTCGATGGCGAGCGGCAGGTCGGTGTCGAGTACGCGCGCGTAGTAGCACGTGTACTCCTTCGCCGTGAACGCGTTCATCTCGCCGCCGACCGCGTCGAGCGCGGAGGAGATGTCCAGGGCGGACCTGCGGCTCGTGCCCTTGAAGAGCAGGTGCTCCAGGTAGTGCGTGGCGCCGTTGAGCGCGGGCGTCTCGTCGCGGGAGCCGACGTGGGCCCAGATGCCGAAGGTGGCCGAGCGGACCGAGGGGAGGGTCTCGGTGACGATGCGCAGGCCACCGGGGAGGGTGGTCTTGCGGACGACGCCGATGCCGTTGGTGCCCTTGATCAGGGTTTGGGTACGGGCGACGGCCCGCGCCTCCGAGGAGGTGCGGGCCGTCGCCGTCGAGCGGGTCGACGTCACTGGTCGGTGTCGTCCTTCTTGTCGTCGTCGCCTTCGCCCTCGATCACGGGGATGAGGGAGAGCTTGCCGCGCGAGTCGATCTCGGCGATCTCCACCTGGACCTTCGCGCCGACGCCGAGGACGTCCTCGACGTTCTCCACGCGCTTGCCGCCGGCGAGCTTGCGGATCTGCGAGATGTGCAGCAGACCGTCCTTGCCCGGGAGCAGCGACACGAAGGCGCCGAAGGTGGTCGTCTTCACGACCGTGCCCAGGTAGCGCTCGCCGACCTCGGGCATCGTCGGGTTGGCGATGCCGTTGATCGTCGTACGGGCGGCCTCGGCGGACGGGCCGTCGACGGCGCCGATGTAGATCGTGCCGTCGTCCTCGATCGTGATGTCGGCGCCCGTGTCCTCCTGGATCTGGTTGATCATCTTGCCCTTGGGGCCGATGACCTCGCCGATCTTGTCCACGGGGATCTTGACGGTGATGATCCGCGGGGCGTTCGGGGACATCTCGTCCGGCGTGTCGATCGCTTCCATCATCACGTCGAGGATGTGGAGGCGGGCGTCACGGGCCTGCTTGAGGGCGGCGGCCAGGACGGAGGCGGGGATGCCGTCCAGCTTGGTGTCGAGCTGGAGGGCGGTGACGAACTCCTTGGTGCCGGCGACCTTGAAGTCCATGTCGCCGAAGGCGTCCTCCGCACCGAGGATGTCGGTGAGGGTGACGTAGTGCGTCTCGCCCTCGATCTCCTGGGAGATCAGGCCCATGGCGATACCGGCGACGGGGGCCTTCAGCGGCACACCGGCGTTCAGCAGCGACATGGTGGAGGCGCAGACCGAGCCCATGGAGGTCGAGCCGTTCGAGCTGAGCGCCTCGGAGACCTGGCGGATCGCGTAGGGGAACTCCTCGCGCGTCGGCAGGACCGGGATCAGGGCGCGCTCGGCGAGGGCGCCGTGACCGATCTCGCGGCGCTTCGGGGAGCCGACGCGGCCGGTCTCGCCGGTGGAGTACGGCGGGAAGTTGTAGTTGTGCATGTAGCGCTTGCGGGTCACCGGCGACAGCGTGTCCAGCTGCTGCTCCATGCGGAGCATGTTCAGGGTGGTGACGCCCAGGATCTGGGTCTCGCCACGCTCGAACACCGCGGAGCCGTGGACCCGCGGGATCGCCTCGACCTCGGCGGCCAGCGTGCGGATGTCGGTGACACCGCGGCCGTCGATGCGCTTCTTCTCCTTGATGACGCGCTCGCGGACCAGGGTCTTGGTCAGCGAGCGGTACGCGGCGGAGATCTCCTTCTCGCGGCCCTCGAACTCCGGCAGGAGCTTCTCGGCGGCGAGCTGCTTGACGCGGTCCAGCTCGGCCTCGCGCTCCTGCTTGCCGGCGATGGTGAGCGCCTGGGCGAGCTCCGGCTTGACGGCGGCGGTGAGCGCCTCCAGGACGTCGTCCTGGTAGTCCAGGAAGATCGGGAACTCGCCGGTCGGCTTGGCGGCCTTGGAGGCGAGGTCCGACTGCGCCTTGCACAGGACCTTGATGAAGGGCTTGGCGGCTTCCAGACCGGCGGCGACGACCTCCTCGGTCGGCGCCTCGGCACCGCCCTTGACCAGCTGGATGGTCTTCTCGGTGGCCTCGGCCTCGACCATCATGATCGCGACGTCGCCGTCCTCCAGGACACGGCCCGCGACGACCATGTCGAAGACGGCGTCCTCGAGCTCGGTGTGCGTCGGGAACGCGACCCACTGGCCGTTGATCAGCGCGACGCGGACGCCGCCGATCGGGCCGGAGAAGGGCAGGCCGGCCAGCTGCGTGGACGCGGAGGCGGCGTTGATCGCCACGACGTCGTACAGGTGGTCGGGGTTGAGCGCCATGATCGTGGCGACGACCTGGATCTCGTTACGCAGGCCCTTCTTGAAGGAGGGGCGCAGCGGGCGGTCGATCAGGCGGCAGGTGAGGATCGCGTCCTCGGAGGGGCGGCCCTCACGGCGGAAGAAGCTGCCGGGGATCTTGCCGGCGGCGTACATCCGCTCCTCGACGTCCACCGTGAGCGGGAAGAAGTCGAGCTGGTCCTTGGGGTTCTTGGAGGCGGTGGTGGCCGACAGCACCATGGTGTCGTCGTCCAGGTACGCCACGGCGGAGCCGGCGGCCTGCTTGGCCAGGCGGCCCGTCTCGAAGCGGATGGTGCGGGTGCCGAAGGTGCCGTTGTCGATGACGGCCTCGGCGTAGTGGGTCTCGTTCTCCACTAGCGTTTTCTCCGTTACTTTGTCGTCTTTCGTCCCTCGCTGCCCGTGTGGCAGGGGGACGGTGGCGGAGAAGCGCTCCGTGCGGTGCGGGCCGGTCTTCGATCGAAGCACCCGGGGCTCACTTCCCCCGGGGGCCACTACCGAGGACCGGCGGCGGCTAGGCGCGCTTCTCCTCTTCCTCTTGTCGTGCTGTGTCGTCCGTATTGCGTTGTGCTACCACACTACAAAGCAGCGGTGACACTCCGCACGTACAGCAAAGGGAGCGGTCCCCTTTCCTGCCGGGAACCGCTCCCCTCACGGCGTCTTACTTGGCGCCCGCCGCACCGCGGCGGATGCCGAGGCGGTCGACCAGCGCACGGAAGCGCTGGATGTCCTTCTTCGCCAGGTACTGCAGCAGCCGGCGGCGCTGACCGACGAGGATCAGCAGGCCACGGCGGGAGTGGTGGTCGTGCTTGTGGGTCTTGAGGTGCTCGGTCAGGTCGGAGATCCGACGCGACAGCAGAGCGACCTGGACCTCGGGGGAGCCGGTGTCGCCCTCCTTGGTACCGAACTCGGACATGATCTGCTTCTTCGTAGCGGCGTCGAGCGACACGCGTACTCCTCATAGTCTGTGATGGCCACCGAGTGCCCCCGGTCTGCTTCTCGGGGGAGCTTCCGTGACTCGGAAGGCAGGGATCCGCTGGGCGCGGCCTCCAGGGCGAGAGCTCGCTCCGGGGGTGCGTACACAAACGGCCGTCGACCAGGGTACCAGGCGGTCAGGGGCGTCTTTGCGCTGGTCTCCGAACCTGCCGGACGGGGCGGCCGGCGCCACTAGGGTGAACAGGTTCGGATCGTTCGTACGGCATCCGGACGTTCGCAACAGTACGTCGGGAAGGGGTCGCTACGGCATGGCGGAGACGGCTGAGGAGATCAAGGCACGCAAGGAGCGGGAGCGGGACGAGCTCTACGCCCTCGACATCTCCGGTGTCGAGTGGCACTGCGCGCCGGGCACCGAGGAGCACGAGGAGCGGGTCGAGATCGCCTACCTGCCCGAGGGGGCGGTGGCGATGCGGTCCTCGCTCGACCCGGACACGGTGTTGCGCTACACCGAGGCGGAGTGGCGGGCGTTCGTGCTGGGAGCGCGGGACGGGGAGTTCGATCTGGAGCCGCGGTCGCACGCCGGGGGCTCGCCGGCGGAGTCCGGGCAGTAGTCGCGGCAGTCTCGGTAGTCGCGGCAGTCTCGTTGGTTCCCGCGGAGCGCGACGAGGGGCGTGGCGGGCCGGTGGCCGGCCGTCCCTCGTCGCGCTTCTTCGTGCGCGGTCGCGCTCCTTCCTGTGCGGTCGCGCAAGGTGGTTCGCGGTTCTTCACCTTAATCGCCCTGATTGTTCACCAAAGTGTGTGCTGCGTACGTCACTTCCGGGCAGCTTCCGGGCAGGTTGTGACGTGGCGGACAGGTGCTCGGGGGTGGACGGGCCTGCCGAGGTGGTGCTTGTGGTGATTAGGCTGGGACGGGGCGCGCCGTCAGAACCCGTGAGCGGGCGTGGGCGTCCCAGGGGGAGAGCGGGGGAGCCTGGATTCGGACGACCTCGGACGACCCCTCTTACGCCTCAGAACGACTTCGTACGACGTCGGACGACAAGCAAGGGTCGCCCCAGCACGGCATGAGGGTGCTCGACCAACCAGGAGGAACACTGTGAGCAGCGATCGGGACGGGAACCGCGGGGGCTGGGCGACACCCGGCGATGACCAGCCCGACGCGGAGTCCGCGGCAGAGGTGACGGGCGAGTTCACCATCGACTACGCGCCGCCGGCCTGGTACACGCAGAACGCCTCCGCCGGCTCCGGCTCGGGGCAGGGGGCGGGTGCGTCCGAGGACTCCAGTGCTTCCGGGGCGCCCGGGGGCTCCTCGGGTTCCGGGGCGCGTGGGGGTTCCGGTGGGCCGAGCGGGCCGGTCCCGCCGCTGCCGGGGCTCACTCCGCCGCCGCATGCCAATCCTTCCGGTGCGGCGTCGTCCATTCCGAGGCAGGGGCAGGCGCCGGGACAGGGGCAGGCCTCCGGTTCGGCTCCGGCGCCGGCTCCTTCTCCGGCCCCGGGGGCGCCTTTCACGCCGCCCGCGCCGCCGCCTGCTCCAGGCGCTCCGTTCACGCCTCCCGCTCCTCCCGCGCCTGCGCCCGCGCCGGGAACACCGTTCACGCCGCCCGCGCCTGCTGCCGGGGGCCCGTCTGCCGGAGGGCCGGGAGCCGGAGGGCCGACCGCCGTGCCCAGGCTTCCGGTGGGGTTCGAGCCGCAGGGGGCGCAGTCGTCGGCGCCGCAGCCGCAGGGGCGGACCGAGGCGCCTTCGGCGGATCCGGCCTCTCCTACGGCCGTGCCGAACATGCCCGTCGGCGGGTATCAGGCGCAGTGGACGCCGGCCGCTCCGTCGGAGGCTCCGGCTGCTCCGGACGTTGCGGCCGCTCCCGAGGCTTCGGCTGCTCCGGAGGCTTCGGCTGCTCCGGCTCCCGAGGGTGCGGAGCCGGAGACCGGTGACCTGGAGAGCGGTGCCACGATGCGGTTCTCCGCCGTCGCCCTCAAGCGGGAGATCGAGGAGCGTGCCGCCGAGGTCGAGGCGCGGCTGTCGTCGGCCGACGACGGCCAGGACGAGGAGCAGGGCAGGGACGAGGACGGCGCGGCCGTTTCCGGCCCGAGCGACGGATCCGAGCCGGGAGGGGAGTCCGGCGGTGACGTCGAGGACGCTCCCAGCGGCACAGGGGCGGACGCCGACGCCGACGCCGATGAGGACGTCGCCTCCGACGCGGCCGTCGCGGTTGATGTGGCTGACGCGCCCGGCGCGGAGGGTCCTGCTTCCGGCGACGCCGACAGCAGGGACGCGGACGCTGCGGTGACCGCACAGGAGGAGGAAACTCCCGAGGACGTGGCTTCCGAGGAAGCGGCTCCGGAGGAAGGGACTTCGGTGGCGGAGACGGGCGAGGCCGTACCGCAGGATGCCGAGCCTGAGGACTCCGCACCTGCGGATGCGGTGCCTGCTGATGCGGTGCCCGCCGACGACGGCACGGCGGATGCGGTGCCCGCCGACGAGGACCCGGCCGACGCAGCGCCTGCGGACGAGGTCCCGGTTGCTCCCGAGCCCGCCGACGCCCCGCCCGTGGGCTCCGAGCCCGCCGACGCCGCTCCCGAGGACGGCGTTGCGCAGGACGCCGCCGTTCCGGGCGGGGCCGGCCCCCAGCCCGCCTGGACTCCCCCGGCACCGCAGGCCATGCCGCCGCTGCCGCCGTCGTATCAGCCGGCCGCCCCCGCGCCGGCCAGCCAGTGGCCCGCACAGCCGCAGGCCCAGCCACAGCAGCAGGCACAGCCTCAGCCACAGGCACAGCCCACGGACCCGAACGCTCCCGCGCAAGGGCAGCCGCCGTTCCAGCCGCAGGCGCCGCAGCCCGCGCCCGCCGCCTGGAACGCGCCGACCGCACCGACGACGCCGCCGAACCAGCCGCCCGCCCAGCCCGCACCGCAGCCCGGTGCCTACGGCTTCCCGCAGCCGGGGGCTCCGGCCTCGGCCGCACCCGACGCCCAGGGCGGCTACGGCTTCCCCTACCCGGGCACCCCCGCCCAGCCCCCGGCCGCACAACAGCCGCCGGCCCAGCACCCCAACACCCCGCCGATGCCCAACCCCCAAGACGGCTACGGCTTCCCCCACCCCGGCACCCCCGCCCAGCCCCCGGCCCCGGCCGCACAGCAGCCGCCGGTCGCGCAGCCCCCCAACACCCCGCCGATGCCCAACCCCCAAGACGGCTACGGCTTCCCCCACCCCGGCGCCCCCGCCCCGGCCGCACCCAACCCCCAGGGCGCCTACGGCTTCCCGCACCCCGGCGTGCCCCCGCAGGGCCAGCCGCAGCCCGAGGGGCAGGGGCAGCCTCCGCAGCCCGTGGATCCGCGGACCGGGGCCGCCTGGCCGCAGCCCATGCAGCACGACCAGCGGCAGCCGACCAATCCGGGTGCCGCGCCGCTCGGTTACACCGCTGCCGTGGAGTTGTCGTCCGACCGGCTGCTCAACAGCAAGAAGCAGAAGGCGAAGAGCAGCCGTCCGGTGGCCGGTGGCGGACGGTTCAAGATCGGTGGGAAGAAGGAGGAGGCCGAGCGGCAGCGGAAGCTGGAGCTGATCCGCACGCCCGTGCTCTCCTGCTACCGGATCGCCGTGATCAGCCTCAAGGGCGGTGTCGGCAAGACGACCACGACGACCGCGCTCGGCTCCACGCTCGCCACGGAGCGGCAGGACAAGATCCTCGCGATCGACGCCAACCCGGACGCGGGAACCCTGGGGCGTCGCGTGCGGCGCGAGACCGGGGCCACCATCCGTGACCTCGTCCAGGCGATCCCGTACCTCAACTCGTACATGGACATCCGGCGGTTCACGTCCCAGGCGCCGTCCGGGCTGGAGATCATCGCCAACGACGTCGACCCGGCCGTCTCCACGACGTTCAACGACGAGGACTACCGGCGCGCGATCGACGTGCTGGGCAAGCAGTACCCGGTGATCCTCACCGACTCCGGTACCGGTCTGCTCTACAGCGCCATGCGCGGCGTGCTGGACCTCGCCGACCAGCTCATCATCATCTCGACGCCGTCGGTGGACGGTGCGAGCAGCGCGAGTACGACGCTGGACTGGCTGTCGGCGCACGGCTACGCCGACCTCGTGTCGCGGTCCATCACCGTCATCTCGGGAGTGCGCGAGACCGGCAAGATGATCAAGGTCGAGGACATCGTGTCGCACTTCGAGACGCGCTGCCGGGGCGTCATCGTCGTGCCGTTCGACGAGCATCTCGCCGCCGGTGCCGAGGTCGACCTCGACATGATGCGGCCGAAGGTGCGGGAGGCGTACTTCAACCTCGCGGCGATGGTCGCCGAGGACTTCACGCGCCACCAGCAGGCGCACGGCCTGTGGACCTCGGACGGCAACCCGCCGCCGGTGGCCGCCCCGCCGCTGCCCGGCCAGCAGGTCCCCGGCCAGCCCCAGCAGCCGTATCCCGGCCAGCAGGTCCCGGGTCAGCCGGGCCCGTACCCCCAGCAGCCGCAGCCCGGACAGCCGTACCCCCAGCCCGGACAGCCGTACCCCCAGCCGGGCCAGCCGCCTGCCCAGCCCGGCCAGCCGTACCCGCAGGCCGCGGGCCAGCCGCCCTACCCGCAGCAGCCACAGCCCGGCCAGCCCCCGGCAGCGCCTCCGCAGCCGGGCTACGGCTACCCGCAGCCCGGTCAGCCGGGCTACCCGGCGCAACCCGACGGGCAGACCTCGCCGCCTCAGCCGCCGCCGTCGCAGTAATCGCCTCACCCGATCGGCCCCTTTCGAGGGGCCGATCCCCTTGTGACCCGCACCGTTCCCCCTCGGCGCGGGCCACGGCGCGTTCGGGGGCGAAATCCATCGCCAGGCCCTGGCCAGGGGCGCGTCAGTGGTCTCGACCAATGACCGCGAAAAGCTCGCCAATTCGTTATTTTCGCAGGCCACAAGGGGTGAACGCGCCGTTGACGGGTGGAGACGGCCGCTGATACACACTCAGCATCCACTGACAACTGATCAACCCGTCCTTCCCGTCCGAGCGATGACGCGAGGTCCGACCATGGGCACGAAAGATCAGACACGCAGCCTCCCGCGCGGCCTCAGGCTCGTCGCCGTGGCCGGTGCGGCGGCGCTCACCCTCACCGCCGGTCTCGCCACCCCGCTCGACCCGGCGCCCCGGCAGGCCCGGGCGGCCGACGACGGCAAGAAGGTGCTGACCGTCGCGGTGGCACAGAGCGTCGACTCGCTCAGCCCGTTCCTCGCGGTCCGGCTGCTCAGTACGAGCATCCACCGGCTCATGTACGAGTACCTGACGAACTACGACCCCAAGGACAACCACGCCATCCCGGGCCTGGCCACCAAGTGGGAACCGTCGCCGGACAAGCTGACCTGGACGTACACGATCCGCTCCAACTCCACGTGGTCGGACGGCAAGCAGGCCACCGCCGAGGACGCGGCGTGGACGTTCAGCAAGATGATGACGGACTCCGGCGCGGCCACGGCGAACGGCAGCTACGTCGGCAACTTCCGCAAGGTGACGGCGCCCAGCCCGACCAAGCTGGTCATCGAGCTGAAGAAGCCGCAGGCCACGATGACCGCGCTCGATGTGCCGATCGTGCCCAAGCACGTGTGGGAGAAGGTCTCGGACTTCTCCGAGTTCAACAACGACAAGACCTTCCCGGTGGTGGGCAACGGGCCCTTCGTGCTGACCGGGTACAAGGCCGACAGCTACGTACGGCTCAAGGCCAACAAGAGCTTCTGGCGCGGGGCGCCGAAATTCGACGAGCTGGTCTTCCGCTACTACAAGGACCAGGACGCGGCCGTGTCGGCGCTGCGCAAGGGCGAGGTGTCGTTCGTCGCCGGTTCCCCGTCACTGACCCCCGCGCAGGCGGCCTCCCTGGAGGGCGCGGAGAACATCAAGGTCAACGACGCCCCCGGCCGCCGTTTCTACGCCCTCGCCACCAACCCGGGCGCGAAGGCGAAGAACGGCAAGAAGTTCGGCGACGGCCATCCGTCCCTGCTGGACCAGCGTGTGCGCAACGCCCTGTTCAAGGCCGTCGACCGCAGGGCCGTCATCGACAAGGTGTTCCAGGGGCACGCCGTCGAGGGCGAGGGCTACATCCCGCCGCGCTTCTCCCAGTACTTCTGGAAGCCGTCCGGCAGCCAGAAGCTGACGTACGACCCGGCCGAGGCGGCCCGGATGCTCGACCAGGCGGGTTACAAGAAGAACGGCGACGGCAAGCGCGTCGGCAAGGACGGCAAGCCGATCACCTACCGCGTGCTGTGCCACGCCACCGACCCGAACGACAAGGCGGTCGGCAAGTACCTCCAGGAGTGGTGGGGCAAGCTCGGCATCGGCGTCCGGCTCAACTGCCTGGACAACGTGACCGACCCCTGGCTCGCCGGCACCTACGACCTGGCCTTCGACGGCTGGTCGGTCAATCCGGACCCGGACTTCGTGCTGTCCATCCACACCTGCGGCGCGCTCCCGGCGACCCCCGAGGAGACGGGCGCGACCGACAACTTCATCTGCGACAAGCAGTACGACGAGCTCTACGCCCGCCAGCTCGCCGAGTACGACCCCGCCAAACGGGCGGACATCGTCCAGCGGATGGAGTCGCGGCTGTACGACCTCGGGTACATGAACGTCATGGCGTATCCGAACGCGGTCGAGGCCTACCGGACGGACCAGATCAAGTCCATCACGACCATGCCGGCGAAGGCGGGGAACATCTACGGCCAGGACGGCTACTGGAGCTGGTGGTCGGCGGTCCCGGCGGAGTCGGGCAGCTCCTCGGACAACGCGTCGTCGACGGGGGTCGTGCTCGGGATCGTCGGAGCTGTCGTGGTCCTCGCCGGGCTGGGCGTCTTCGCGGCGGTGCGGCGGCGCTCCACCGCCGAGGACCGCGAGTAGAGCGGGCGACGGGACACTCATGACCGCTGACGCGACACCCGCGCTGGTCGAGGACAAGCACGCGGCGGACGGGCCGCGGGTACGCAAGGGTTCCGCGTACCCGCGCTACCTCGCGGGCAAGGTGGCGGGCGCGGCCGTCTCGCTGCTGGCCGTGCTCGTCACCAGCTTCTTCCTCTTCCGGCTGATCCCCGGCGACCCGGTGAAGACCATGACGGGCGGCCGTCAGATCTCGGCCGGGCAACTCGCCGCCTATCGCGAGGAGTTCGGCCTCGACCTGCCGCTGTGGCGGCAGTTCACGGACTACTGCGGCAAGGCGCTGACCGGCGACTTCGGGACGTCGTACCAGTTCCGGGCCCCGGTCGTCGACAAGATCACCGAGGCGCTGCCGAACACCCTGCTGCTGACCGGGACCGCCTTCGTCCTCTACACCGCGCTGGGCATCTTCCTCGGCACGCGCTCGGCATGGCGGCACGGCAAGCTGGGCGACCGGGTCCACACCGGCCTCGCGCTGACGCTGTACTCCATCCCGTCGTTCTGGCTCGGGCTGCTGCTGATCATCGTGCTGGCGGTGGGCATCGGACCGATCCCCGGGATGTTCCCGACCGGCGGCATGGAGTCGGGCGGCAAGGAGAGCTTCGCGTACGTCCTCGACGTGGCGCATCATCTGGTGCTGCCGGTGGTGACGCTGGTGGCCGTGGAGTACGGGCAGACGCTGCTGGTCACGCGGTCGGCGCTGCTGGACGAGATGGGCAGCGACTATCTGACGACCGCGCGGGCCAAGGGGCTGCGCGACGACCTCGTGCGGCGCCGGCACGCCGTACCCAACGCGCTGCTGCCGACCGTCACGCTGATCTTCATCAACCTCGGCCGGACGGTCGCGGGCGTGATCCTGGTGGAGACGGTGTTCTCCTGGCCGGGCCTCGGCGGGCTGTTCTACCAGGCGCTGAGCGTGCCCGACCTGCCGCTGGTGCAGGGGCTGTTCTTCGTGTTCGCCGCCGCGGTGATCGTGATGAACACCCTCGCCGACCTGGTGTATCCCCTGCTCGACCCCCGGGTGGCCCGATGACGACGACGACCGGCACGGGCCCGAGCCCGCGCGCCCTCGCCCGGCAGCGGCGCCGGGCCTCCGTCGCTCGCTTCTGGCGGCAGTACCGCTCCGAACGGGCGGGGCTGTACGGCCTGACCGCGCTCGCCCTGTGCGCGCTGCTGGCCCTGTTCGCGCCGCTGTTCGTGGGCTCCGACGTGAGCAGTGTGACCGACGCGCCGGGGCGTCCCATGCAGAGCCCGAGCACCGAGTTCCCGCTCGGCACGGACCAGTTCGGCCGGGACCTGCTGAGCCTGGTGATCTGGGGCTCGCGGGTGTCGCTGCTGGTCGGGCTGCTCGCGGCCGTGCTGTCGGTGGCGATCGGCACCCTGATCGGGGTCACGGCCGGGCACTTCAAGGGCTGGTACGCGACGGTGATGATGCGGATCACCGACTGGTTCCTGGTCATGCCGACACTGGTGCTGGCGATCGCCCTGGCGACCGTGATGTCCCGCTCGCTGACCACGACCGTGGTGGCGATCGGCGTCACCACCTGGCCGACCACGGCCCGGCTGGTGCGCGCGCAGACCCTCGCCGTGGAGACCCGGCCGTACATCGAGCGGGCGAGGGCGCTGGGCGGCGGGCACTGGCACGTCATGTCGAGGCATGTACTGCCCAATGTGATGCCGCTGGTGCTGGCCCAGACGACCCTGATCATCTCCTCGGCCATCCTCGCCGAGGCGACCCTCGCCTTCCTCGGGCTCGGCGACCCCACGGTCGTGTCGTGGGGCGGGCTGCTCCAGGACGCGCGGGAGGCGGGCGCGGTCAGTGCCGGGGACTGGTGGTACCTGGTGCCGCCGGGCATCGCCATCGCCGTGGTGGCCCTGGCGTTCACGCTGTGCGGGCGGGCCGTGGAGTCCGTCCTCAATCCCAGGCTGGGGGTGTCGCGGTGACGCTGCTCGACGTCAGGGACCTGACGGTGACGTACCCGGGCGGGGCCGCCGCCGTGCGCGGGGTGGACCTGCGCCTGGACGCCGGCCAGAAGCTCGGCCTCGCCGGGGAGTCCGGCTGCGGCAAGTCCACGCTGGCACTGGCCCTGCTGCGGCTGCTGCCCGCCGGGACCCGCATCACGGGTGAGGTCCTCCTCGACGGCGAGGACGTGCTGACGATGAAGTGGGGCCGGGTCCGGGCGGTCCGCTGGGCCGGCGCCTCGGTGGTGTTCCAGGGCGCGATGCACTCCCTCAACGCCGTGCACCGCATCGGCGACCAGATCGCCGAGCCGATCCTGCTGCACAAGAAGGCGACCCCGGCCGGGGCGAAGAAGAAGACCGGGGAACTGCTGGAGCACGTCGGCCTGCACGCCGCCCGCGCGGACGCCTACCCGCACGAGCTGTCCGGCGGCCAGCGCCAGCGCGTCATGATCGCCATGGCCCTGGCCTGCGATCCGCGGCTGATCATCGCCGACGAGCCGACCACCGCACTCGATGTGATGATCCAGGCGCAGATCCTCCGGCTCATCGAGCAGCTGGTCGCGGACCAGGACCTGGGCCTGATCATGATCAGCCACGACCTGGCGGTCCTCGCCGACACCTGCGACCGGCTCGCGGTGATGTACGCGGGCCGGGTGGTCGAGGAGGGCCCGGCCCGGCAGGTGTACGAGGACGCCCGGCACCCGTATGCCAAGGCCCTGTCGGCCGCGTTCCCGCGCATCGGCGACCCGTCCTCCCGGTTCGCGCCGCAGGGGCTGGCGGGCGACCCGCCCGACCCGGCCGCGCTGCCGTCCGGCTGTACGTTCCATCCGCGGTGCCCGGTGGCGCCGGCGTCCTGCTCGCAGGAAGACCCGGTGCTGCGAGAGGCGGGGCCGGGGCGCCGGGCGGCGTGCGTCCTGGTCGGACCGCCGGCTCAGGAGCCCCGTGCGGCCCGCGAGGATCCGGACGCCCTGGAAGAAGCGAGGCCCAGTACGCCATGACCACCTCCCCCACGGCCCTCGAGGTCACCACGGCACCTCTGCTGAGCGCCCAGGGCCTGCACGTCACCTTCCCCGGCCGGCACGGCGGCCCCCGGGCCCGCGCGGTGGACGGGGTCGATCTCGACATCCGGCCCGGCGAGATCGTCGCGCTGGTCGGCGAATCCGGCTGCGGCAAGACGACCCTGGCCCGCTGTCTGCTGGGCCTGGTCGAGCCGACCGCGGGCCGGGTCACCTTCGACGGCCGCCCGCTGGAGTACTCCGGCCGCTCCCTCAAGGCCTACCGCAAGCGCGTCCAGCTGGTCCTCCAGGACCCGAGCGGCTCGCTCAACCCGCGGCACACGGTGTACGACGCGGTCGCCGAGGGCCTGCGCATCCACGGGTACGGCGGTGACGAGCGGACGGCGGTCGCCGACGCCCTGTCCCGGGCCGGGCTGCGGCCCCCGGAGCGCTTCTTCCTGCGGTATCCGCACGAACTGTCCGGCGGGCAGCGCCAGCGCGTCGTCATCGCGGGCGCGCTCGTCCTGGAACCCGAACTCCTCGTCGCCGACGAGCCGGTGGCGTCCCTCGACGCCTCCGTGCGCGGCGAGATCCTCGCGCTGCTGCTGCGGCTGCGCACGGAGCTGGGCCTGTCGGCGCTGGTCGTCACGCACGACCTGGGGCTGGCCTGGAACATCGCCGACCGGGTCGCCGTGATGTATCTGGGCCGGATCGTGGAGACGGGCGCGGTGGAGCAGGTACTGACGGCACCGCGACATCCCTACACGCAGGCGCTCCTGTCCGTGCTCCCGGAGGCCCCGGGCGACCCGGTGGTCCTCACGGGCGAGCCCCCGGACCCGTCGCGCGTACCGTCCGGTTGCCGCTTCCACGCCCGCTGCCAAGTCCTGGCGAGCGGTGAGGCGGAGCGGGCGGGAGTGGCGGACGCATGCAGGGGCCGGGACTTGGGGATCCTGAGCGGGGGCGGGGAGTCGCAGGTCGCCTGCCACTGGGCGACGTCCCTCAGGGGCGCGGGGAACCGCGCGCCAAGCCCCCACACACCAGCAGACGGCCCACAAGCGAACTAGGCAGCCTCGTCAGCCGCCACCAACTCCCTGCACTTCTGAACGTCCCGCCCCATCTGCTGCAACAACTCGTCCAGCGTCTCGAACTTGGCCTGCCCCCGCACGAACGCCAAGAAGTCGACCGCGACATGCAACCCGTACAGATCAAGCCCGACCCGGTCGATGGCGTACGCCTCCACCGTGCGCTCGGTCCCCTCGAACTGCGGATTCGTGCCGACGGAGATCGCCGCCGGCATCGCTTCGCCCTGCGCGTGCAGCCAGCCGGCGTACACACCGTCGGCCGGGATGGCCGTGTGCGGCAGCGTCTCGACGTTGGCTGTCGGGAAGCCCAGTTCACGCCCTCGCTGGGCACCCCGGACGACGACGCCCTCCACCCGGTGCGGGCGCCCCAGGATCTCAGCCGCGCCCTGGACGTCGCCCTCGGCGACCAGACGCCGTGTCAGCGTGGAGGAGAACGGCTCCCCACCGCCCGCCTCACCCGTCACGTACAGGTCGACGACCTCGACCTCGAAGTCGTAGGTCTTGCCCTGCGTGGCCAGGAACTCCACATTGCCGGCGGCCTTGTGGCCGAAGCGGAAGTTGGGGCCCTCGACGACGGCCTTGGCGTGCAGCTTGTCGACGAGCACCTTGACGACGAAGTCGGCCGGGGACAGCGTCGAGAACTCGGTCGTGAAGGGCAGGATGAGCACCGCGTCCACGCCCAGGTCGGCCATCAGTTCGGCGCGGCGGTGGTGCGGGGCGAGCAGCGGCGGGTGGCTGCCGGGGCGGACGACCTCGCTGGGATGCGGGTCGAAGGTGACGACGACGGCGGGTACGCCCAGCTCGCGGGCGCGGTCCACGGCATGCCGGATGATCAGCTGGTGTCCGCGGTGGACTCCGTCGTAGGAGCCGATGGTGACGACGCTGCGCCCCCAGTCCTGGGGGATGTCCTCCAAGCCACGCCAGCGCTGCACTGTGCCTGCTCCTTGTCGAAAGCTCGTCGAACCCGTGTCCGTGGTTGTTCCTGGTTCCCTCGTACGCAGGTCTAAGGGTGCCATGCCGGGTGCCTGCGGCCCGCATCGGCATGGGAGCTGTGACCCGGTGCACGACACCTCCGTCCCTCCGGCCTGCGCGGGCTCCCGTCAGACCGGGACGCCTGCGCCCGCGAGGTTCTCGATCGTCCGGTGGGAGCTCGGCCCGACCAGCGCCGCCCACTCCTCGGGCGCGGCGGCCAGCCAGTGGGCCACGCGGGCGGCGAAGCCGGGCACCTGCCGGCCGAGGTCGACCAGGGCGCGGTCGAAGCGGTCGGCGCCCTCCGGGCTGCGCGCGAGGAGCAGTCCGATGCGGCGGACGAGGTCGCGCAGGTCCTCGCCGCCGTTCCGGGCCGCGGCGTGCAGCAGCGCGTCCAGGACGTCGGTGTCGTGCTCGCGGGCCAGGAGCGCGTCGCGCAGCTCGCGGCGCAGCGGGCGGGATGCGGGGACGCCGGGCGGGGCGAGGACCGCGGCGAGGGCGCACCGCAGCCGTACCGGGCCGGCCTCCAGCAGGGCGGTGACCAGTGGCAGGAGCACGGCCCGGGCGGCGGGGCCCCGGTTGAGCCGCTGGTCCACGTACACGGCCAGGGTCCCGGCGAGTTCCGGCCGCCGCTGTGCCGCCTGCCCGACCAGCGCGGCGACCCGCCGGGCCAGGCCGGTCGGGGTGGCGTCGGCGAGCGCCCGCAGCGCCTCCTCCGGGTCCGGCCGCTCCAGCCGCGCCGCGAAGGCGCCGAGGACCGGCTCGGGGTGGGCCGGGAGGGCGGCGGCCGGCACGTCCGGCGGGAGGTGTGGGTCGCCCGCCGCGAAGTGCTCCAGCGCCCTGGGGAGGTAACACTCCCGGGTGTGCGGATCCTGGACGAGGAGGGCGAGTGCCCCGCCGTGCAGGGCGCGGTCGGCGGGGCGGGCGAGGAGGGTGAGGGCCGCGTGGCGCAGGAGGGCGCGGTCACCCCCGGTGCTCACGCTCGACGCGACGCGCAGGCCGTGCGCCATCGCGGCGCTCCGTCGCGCCGGGCGGTCGTCGCGCGCCCACCGGTCGACGGCCCGGCACACCGCCGAGGGCTCCTCCTCGGCCAGCACGGCGAGCAGTTCGTCGGCCCTGCGGTGGGCACGGTCGACGAGCACGTCGGCCAAGTCGTCCAGGGCGCCACGCCGGTGGGTGTGCAGCAGCGCCTGCGCGGCCGTGGCCACGGTGGCGTGCGGGGTGGCGGGCAGCGGCTGCTCGTCGTCGAACCAGCGGGCCAGCAGCGGCTGTACGGCGGCGGGGTCGGCGGCCAGCAGATGGGCGACGGTGTCCAGGAACCGGGGACCGGCCTCGCACGGCGGGCCGTCGGCGTGCACCAGCCGCCTCAGCAGCGCGAAGAGCTCGGCCTCCGGCAGCCGTACACCGGCCCAGAACGCGGGCCCGACCTCCTCGGGCACGGGCCTGTCCTGTCGCCGCCAGGCCACGATCCGGTCGGCGAGCAGCCGTAGCACCTCCGTGTACGGCGTCGCCTCGGGCACGGCCGACAGGGTCCCGGTGAGCAGCCGGGCGGCCCACCAGGAGCGCGGATCGGCGTCCAGGGCGTGCACCAAGTCCGCCAGCCGGGAGGCCAGGGGGCCGGTGCCGTGCTGGCGCGCGAGGAACAGCAGGGCCTGGACGACAGGCCCGATGCGGTGGTGCGGGACGTGGTCGGGTGGACGGCGTCCGACACCCCCCAGGGCATGCAGGGCCTCGTCGAGGTCGAGGTGCATGCCCTGGAGCCAGTCGGCGAGCTCCTCGTGGGCGAAGCGGTAGCCGGCTCCGGCGGGCACGAGCAGGCCCTCGGCGAGGACGGCAGGCGCCCACCCGGTGCCGCCGCCGAGCCGCTCCGGGGCGGGCCCCCACGGGAACACCGTCTCGAACGCCTCCCGGTCCAGATCGCCCGTCCCGGGCCCGAGGCTGCGCCGGGCGGCCTCGTGCACCTGCCCGGCGACCTTGGCCGCCAGCCGGCGTACGGCCGTGCCGCGCAGGCCGGTCCCGGCGGCCAGCCGCCGGGCGACGCGCAGGGACATCAGGTCCAGGTAGGCCGTGAAGACGTCGTCGCGGTCGACGGTGGCGCCGGGGCCGTCGGGACTGGTGGGACTGTCGGGTGCGTCGGCGAGGGCCGCCCGGACCTCGGCGAGCAGCCGCAGGGTGAGAGGGTGCCGGGCGTCGGTGTCGACGAGGGCGCTCTCCGGGATGCCATGGCGCCGGCGGGCTTCCCGGGCCTCGTCCTCGCTGAGGTCGCCGAGGCGGACACACGCGGGCTCCCCTTCGGCACCGGCCGGCCGGTGCAGGACCTCCGCCGGGAAGCCGGCGCCCTCCCAGTACTCCGACCGGCACGCCACGACCAGCCGCACTCCCGTCTCACGCAGCCACCGCACCGTCCCGTCCGTCCAGTCGGCCAGGCGGCGGGCCAGCGCCGGGGGCATCTCCTCGGGGCCGTCGAGGAGCAGCAGCAGGGGCCGGCCGAGGGCGCCGGCGAGTCCGGCGAGGCGCTCGGGCGCGGTGTCGCCCGGCTCGGCCGGCAGGAGAGCGGACCGGGACGCGGCCAGGACAGGGGCGGCCCGGGTCAGCGTCCGGCGTGCCGCGTCGGCCACCGAGGCGTCGTCGCCCCGCAGTTCGCAGCCGCGCAGCCACAGCGTGGGATGCCCGTCGCGGGCGCGGCGGGCGGCGAGCGCCGCGAGTTCCGTCGTACGACCGCTGCCGGGCGGCCCGACGAGGCCGAGCACGGCCGCGGATCCTGCCGCGAACGCGCCGAACTCGGCCACCACAGCGGCCCGTTCGACCGGCTGGGGAAGTCCCGTGCCACCGGGCGGGCCGTCCAGCCCCACCGCCGTACCGGTCAGCTCCAGCACCCCGGCCGGATTGAGGTCGGCGCCGTACGCGGGGACCGTCGCCGCGTTCTCGGCGAGCAGCCCGGCGAGCGGGCCGGCCGCGCCGGGGATCCGGGGATGCAGCGGCACGGCGAACCCGACATCGCTGTGGTCGGAGCTGAGCGCGGTGCCGAGCACCCCGACGACAGCGCCGGTCGCGGCGTCGAGCACCGGGCCGCCGGCCGCTCCCCCGCCCAGCCGCAGCGCGTCCCGCCCCGCCGTACCGACCGCCAGCTCCAGCGCGCCGTCGAGGCGGTGACGGCGGTCCGTGGCCGTGTACGTCACGGCGGCCGGGCCCAGCACCCTGGCCTCGCGCCAGCCGCCGGCGGCGATCCGCACATAGGCGCCCGTCCCGGCCCCGCCCCGGACGGTGACGGGCAGCGGCGGCACACCGAGGCCCTCGGTCCGTACGAGGGCCAGGTCGAGCTCGGGCAGCGGGGTCACCGCGTCGGCGGACACGGTTCGGCGGCGGCCCCCTGCCCCGTGCAGGACGAGCCGGGGCAAGCCGTCGACCGCCTCGTGGCTGGTGACGAGCGTGCCGTGGTGGTCGGCCAGGAAGCCGGTGCCCCGGGGCCGGCCGGCGAGGTCGTGGATGCGGACGAGGGGCGGGCCGGATGTCCCGGCGCCGGTCGTCTCGGTCGCCTGCTCCGCTGCTTCGGGGCGGTCCTGGGATCCTGGTGCGCTGCCTCGTGTCTCCCCGGACCGGTTCCGCGACGTCATCGTCGAGCCTCCCCGCCGTACACCCGTGCCCTTGTGTTCGACGGTAGGGCCGAGATGATCAGCGGGACAGATCGCTCGGCGAACGCGCCCCCTTCCGCTCCCCCGGTTCACTCCGAGCGCCTGCACGGACGGGTGACTGGAGAGGGGCTGCTGGATACACCCTAGGGGTGGGGGAACCGAGGGGGGACCGTGGAGCGGCGGCAGTGGAGGTACCCCGTGGCCGCCGCTCCACGGGTGGACGGTCCCCGTGTGCCGTCAGCCGAAGACGGCCAGGCTCTTGGCCTTGCCCCGCTGCTCCTCGACGAGGGCGAGGAAGCGTCCCTCCGGGTCGAAGACGGCGACGGGCCCGGAGCCCGCGTACTCCTCGGGCATGTCCAGCCGTACGCCGTTGGTGAGCAGCTTGGCCCGCCGGGTGTCGACGTCCCAGCGCCGAAAGGCGGCTGCGGCGGCCTCGGCGACCGGCATCACGGTCAGCTCCTGCTGGAGCTGGTCGAGGGTGCGGGCCGCGTCCAGCTTGTAGGGGCCGACGCGGGTGCGGCGCAGGGCGGTGAGATGCCCGCCGACGCCGAGGTCGGCGCCCAGGTCGCGGGCCAGGGCCCGGATGTAGGTGCCGGAGGAGCAGACGACGGAGACGACCAGGTCGAGTACGGCCGTGCCGTCCTCGGCGACCGCCTCGCGCACGTCGTACACGCCGAAGGAGGAGACCGTGACGGGCCGGGCCGGGATGTCGAACTCCTCGCCGTCCCTGGCCCGCTTGTAGGAGCGCACGCCGTTGATCTTGATGGCGCTGACCTTGGACGGCACCTGCATGATGTCGCCGGTCAGCTTGGCGATACCGGCGTCGATGGCGTCGCGGGTGACCTGGGAGGCGTCCGTGGCGGAGGTGATCTCCCCCTCGGCGTCGTCGGTGAGGGTGTTCTGCCCGAGCCGGATGGTGCCCAGGTACTCCTTCTCGGTCAGCGCCAGGTGGCCGAGGAGCTTGGTGGCCTTCTCGACGCCGAGGACGAGGACACCCGTCGCCATCGGGTCGAGGGTGCCGGCGTGCCCGACGCGTCGCGTTCTGGCGATGCCGCGCATCTTGGCGACGACGTCGTGCGAAGTGAAGCCCGACGGCTTGTCGACGATGACGAGGCCGTCGGGCGTGGTGTGCTTCTGGGTCATTCGGCGGTGTCGTCCGTCTCGTCGTCCTCGTCCGGCTTGCGGTACGGGTCGGCGTCGCCGGCGTACTTCGCGCCCGCGGACGCCTCGCGCACCTTCGCGTCGGACTGGCGCGCCTTGTCGAGGAGGTCCTCGATGTTCCGGGCGGTGTCCGGGAGGGCGTCCATGACGAAGGTCAGCGTCGGCGTGAACTTCACGCCGGCGGCCCTGCCGACCTCGGAGCGCAGGATGCCCTTGGCGCTCTCCAGTCCGGCCGCGGCCGCGTTGCGCTCCTCGTCGTCCCCGTACACGGTGTAGAAGACGGTCGCCTCCCGCAGATCGCCCGTGACCCGCGTGTCCGTGATGGTGACGTTCGAGCCGAGCCGCGGGTCCTTGATCCCGCGTTGCAGCTTCTGGGCCACCACTTCCCGGATGAGGTCCGCCAGCCTCTTGGCCCGCGCGTTGTCGGCCACTGGTCCGTCTCCCGTTCTTTCCTGTCCGGTTCGTTCTCGGTTCGTCAGTCGTCTTCGCCGTGGAAGCGCCGCCTGACGGACAGCATCTCCACCTCGGGGCGGGCGGCGACCAGCCGTTCGCACCGGTCGAGGACCTCGCTCAGGTGCCCCGCGTCGCCGGACACCAGCGCGAGGCCGATGCCGGCCCTGCGGTGGAGGTCCATGTGATCCACCTCGGCCGCGCTCACCGCGTACTTGCGCTGGAGCTCGGCGACGATGGGGCGGACGACGGAGCGCTTCTCCTTCAGCGACCGTACGTCGCCGAGGAGCAGGTCGAAGGACAGCGTCCCCACGTACATGTGTGTATCCGGATGACCCGCCGGTACGGGATCGATGGCCCTGCGATCGGAGCAGGGACATCAAGAACGGTACCGCTTACCTGCCGGTGGCTCGACGGGGTTTTCCTTTGCCCGTCCACCCGCCCGGCACGGTTGGACAGCAGGCGCTGCCCGGCGCCCGGGCGGGCGCGCGTCGCTTTTGCTCCGCGGGCGAGGCAAACGGCCAGCCGGCCGACGCGGCGGTGCCGCGTCGGCCGACCAAGACGCCGTGGGGTGTTACACCCTCGGCTTCTCACGCATCTCGTACGTCGCGATGACGTCGTCGACCTTGATGTCGTTGAAGTTGCCGAGGTTGATACCGCCCTCGAACCCTTCGCGGATCTCGGTGACGTCGTCCTTGAAGCGACGCAGGCCCTCGATGTTGAGGTTCTCCGCGACCACCTTGCCGTCGCGGATGAGGCGCGCCTTGGTGTTGCGCTTGACCTCGCCGGAGCGGATGAGAACACCCGCGATGTTGCCCAGCTTGGACGACTTGAAGACCTCGCGGATCTCCGCCGTGCCGAGCTCGACCTCCTCGTACTCCGGCTTGAGCATGCCCTTGAGGGCCGCCTCGATCTCCTCGATCGCCTGGTAGATGACCGAGTAGTACCGGACGTCCACGCCCTCGCGCTCGGCCATCTGCTGCGCACGCCCGGCGGCGCGCACGTTGAAGCCGATCACGATGGCGTCCGAGCCCATCGCCAGGTCGATGTCGGACTCCGTGACCGCACCGACGCCGCGGTGCAGGACGCGGATGTCGACCTCTTCGCCGACGTCCAGCTGGAGCAGGGAGGACTCGAGAGCCTCGACGGAGCCGGAAGCGTCACCCTTGATGATCAGGTTCAGCTGCTGGACCTCGCCGGCCTTGAGCACCTTGTCCAGGTCCTCCAGCGACACACGGCGCGTGCGCTTCGCGAAGGCCGCGTTGCGCTCGCGCGCCGCACGCTTCTCCGCGATCTGACGGGCCGTACGGTCCTCGTCGACGACGAGGAAGTTGTCGCCCGCACCCGGGACGTTGGTCAGACCCAGGACCTGCACCGGCGTCGACGGGCCCGCCTCGGTGACGAGGTTGCCGTTGTCGTCGTGCATCGCCCGGACCCGGCCGTACGCGTCGCCGACCACCATGGTGTCGCCGACCCGCAGCGTGCCGCGCTGGACGAGGACCGTCGACACGGCACCACGGCCACGGTCGAGACGGGACTCGATCGCGATGCCCTGCGCGTCCTGGTTCGGGTTGGCCCGCAGGTCGAGCGAGGCGTCGGCCGTGAGGACCACGGCCTCCAGCAGGGAGTCGATGTTCAGACCCTGCTTGGCGGAGATGTCGACGAACATCGTGTCGCCGCCGTACTCCTCGGCCACCAGGCCGTACTCGGTCAGCTGACCGCGCACCTTGGTCGGGTCCGCACCCTCGACGTCGATCTTGTTGACCGCGACGACGATCGGGACGTCGGCCGCCTTGGCGTGGTTGAGCGCCTCGACCGTCTGCGGCATGACGCCGTCGTTGGCCGCGACGACCAGGATCGCGATGTCCGTCGACCGCGCACCACGGGCACGCATGGCGGTGAACGCCTCGTGACCCGGGGTGTCGATGAAGGTGATCTTGCGATCTTCGTCGTTGACCTCGGTCGCGACCTGGTAGGCACCGATGTGCTGGGTGATGCCGCCGGCCTCGCCCGCGATGACGTTCGTCTTGCGGATGGCGTCGAGGAGCCGGGTCTTACCGTGGTCGACGTGACCCATGACGGTGACGACCGGCGGGCGGACCATCAGGTCCTCCTCGTCGCCCTCGTCCTCGCCGAACTCGATGTCGAAGGACTCCAGGAGCTCGCGGTCCTCCTCCTCCGGGCTGACGATCTGAACCGTGTAGTTCATCTCGTCGGCGAGGAGCTGGAGCGTCTCGTCGGAGACGGACTGCGTGGCCGTGACCATCTCGCCGAGGTTCATCATGACCGCGACGAGCGACGCCGGGTTGGCGTTGATCTTCTCCGCGAAGTCGGTGAGCGAGGCACCGCGCGACAGGCGAACGGTCTCGCCGTTGCCGCGAGGCAGCATCACACCGCCGACCGACGGGGCCTGCATGGCCTCGTACTCCTGACGGCGCTGCCGCTTCGACTTGCGGCCACGACGCGCGGGACCGCCGGGACGGCCGAAGGCGCCCTGCGTGCCACCACGGCCACCGGGACCACCGGGACGACCGCCGAAGCCGGGACGGCCACCGCCGCCACCGGGACGGCCGGCGAAACCGCCACCGCCGCCACCGGGACCACCGGGACGGCCGGCGAAACCGCCACCGCCGCCACCGGGACGACCCGCGAAGCCGCCGCCACCCGGGCGACCGCCGCCGCCACCACCGGGACGACCGCCGCCTCCGGGACCGCGGCCGCCGGGGCCACCGCCACCGGGACGCGGACCGGCAGCCGGACGCTGCGGCATCATGCCGGGGTTGGGACGCGGACCGCCGGGACCGCCGCCGGGACGCGGACCGCCGCCCTGCGGACGGGGCATGCCGCCCGGAGTGGGGCGCGCACCGCCCGGAGCCTGCGGACGAGGACCGCCCCCCGCACCCTGAGGACGGGGGCCGCCCTGGCCCTGGCCCTGCGGACGCTGTGCGCCGCCGGGGGCACCGGGGCCGCCGGGACGCGGGGCACCGCCCGGACGGGGCGCCTGGGGGCGCGCCATGCCGGTGGAACCACCAGAGGTGAACGGGTTGTTGCCCGGACGGGGACCCGCCGGACGGGCACCGGGACGCGGGGCGCCGCCACCCGGACGCGAGGCGCCGGGACGCTCGCCGCGGTCACCGCGGTTCTGGCCGCCCTGGCCGGAACCACCCGGACGCGGAGCACCCGGACGCGGCGACTGGCCGGCCGGACGCGGGGCGCCCGGACGCGGACCGGAACCCTGCGAGGACCCGGACCCCTGCGAGGAGGGAGCCGCCGGGGGCGCCGTGAACTCCGGCGTGGTCGGAGCCGGGGACGCCGGGGCGGGCCGCGGCGCGGGCTTCGGGCCCGGAGTGGGACGGGGGCCGGGAGTGGCCGGTGCGGCCGGAGCCGCGGGCTTCTCGGCTGCCGGCTTGGGGGCCGGCGGGCGCGGGGCGGCCGGACGGGCAGCCTGCGCCGGGGAAGGGGCTGCCGGCTTAGCCGGGGCAGCCTTGCGGGCGGGGGCGGGCTTGCCGCCTCCGTTGCCCTGCTGGAGGGCGTCCGTCAGCTTGCGTACAACGGGCGCTTCGATCGTCGAAGACGCCGAACGGACGAATTCACCGAGCTCCTGGAGCTTGGCCATGACGACCTTGCTCTCGACACCGAACTCCTTGGCGAGTTCGTAGACCCGGACCTTAGCCACTTCGCTCCTTTGAGGTCCGGGTGAAGCCGGACCGTCGCTAGTTCATGGGCGTACTCATCGCGTACTCATCGAGTGCTCATCGCAATCTCGACCTGCTTTCGACTCGCGAGGTACCTCGACCGCACGGGGTTCCGTGCGGCGCTTTCTTACCGTGTTGCCTGATCGGCAACTGTCGTCTGCTCGACGTATTGGCGCAACGCCTTTGTGTCGGGCGCTCCCGGGGCGCGCAGTGCCCTCGTGAACGCCCGGCGGCGAACCGCCTGGTCGAGACAGACCGGTGTGGGATGCACATACGCACCCCGGCCGGGCAGCGTACCGCGTGGATCAGGGACGCATGCGCCCTCGGTCAACACGATCCGCAACAGATCGGCCTTGGCCACTCGCTCCCGACACCCCACACAAGTGCGTTCAGGGCATGCTCGGGTGCGCGTCCGGCCAGACACCGTTAAGTCTACCTCCCCGTAGGCGCCTCACCCCTTTGGGGCAGGATTCGAACAGTTGCCGCGCCCGAACCTGTCGTGATCTGAACGGCCCGCGGCTTGGATCTATTCCCCGGCTCGGTCCGCGGTCCGGTCGGCGGCCGGTTCCGTGTCCGGGCGGATGTCGATCCGCCAGCCGGTCAGCCGGGCCGCGAGGCGGGCGTTCTGCCCTTCCTTGCCGATGGCCAGGGACAGCTGGTAGTCGGGCACGGTCACCCGGGCCGACCGGGTCGCCATGTCCACGATCTCCACCTTGGAGACGCGGGCCGGGGACAGCGCGTTCGCCACCATCTCGGCCGGGTCCTCCGACCAGTCGACGATGTCGATCTTCTCACCGTTCAGCTCGCCCATCACATTGCGCACACGGCCGCCCATGGGGCCGATGCAGGCGCCCTTGGCGTTCAGGCCGGACCGGGTGGACCGTACGGCGATCTTCGTGCGGTGACCGGCCTCACGGGCGATCGCGGAGATCTCCACGGAGCCGTCGGCGATCTCCGGCACCTCCAGGGCGAAGAGTTTCTTCACCAGATTGGGGTGCGTCCGGGACAGCGTCACGGACGGGCCGCGGACGCCCTTGGCCACCCGGACGACGTAGCTGCGCAGCCGCATGCCGTGCGGGTACGTCTCGCCCGGCACCTGCTCCTGCACGGGCAGGATGGCCTCCAGCTTGCCGATGTCGACGAGCACGTTCTTCGGGTCGCGGCCCTGCTGGACGACGCCGGTGACGATGTCGCCCTCGCGGCCGGCGTACTCGCCGAGCGTCGCGTCGTCCTCGGCGTCGCGCAGGCGCTGCAGGATGACCTGCTTGGCCGTGGTGGCGGCGATGCGGCCGAAGCCGGTGGGGGTGTCGTCGAACTCGCGGGGCTCCTGGCCCTCCTCGAGGTCGTCGGGGTCCTCCTTCGCCCACACGGTCACATGGCCGGTCTCCCGGTTGAGCTCCACGCGCGCGTGACGGCGGCTTCCCTCGGTGCGGTGGTAGGCGATGAGGAGGGCCGATTCGATCGCCTCGACCAGCAGGTCGAAGGAGATCTCCTTCTCCCGAACCAAGCCCCGCAGGGCACTCATGTCGATGTCCACGGCTACGCCTCCTCTTCCTTCTTGTTGTCCTTGCGGCTGAACTCGACCTGGACTCGTGCGCGGACGATGTCGTCGAAGGCGAGTCTGCGCGCGGTGGCCTTGCGGCCCTTCACCCCGGGCACCTCGGTGTCGATCCCCTCGTCGTCGACCTTGAGGATCCTGGCGACCAGCTCGCCGCCCTCGGCCAGCTGGAACTTCACCAGACGGTCCGTGGCCCGGACGTAGTGCCGGTGTTCCGTGAGGAGGCGCTCCGCGCCCGGGGTGCCGACCTCGAGGGTGTACTCCCCCTCGCCCATCGCGTCCGTCTCGTCGAGCTTCGCCGAGAGCGCCCGGCTCACATCGGCGATCTGGTCCAGGTCGGCGCCCGTGTCCGAGTCGACGACGACGCGCAGCACACGTTTGCGCCCGACGGAGTCCACTTCGATCTCTTCGAGATCCAGGCCCTGGGATGTGACGAGCGGTTCCAGCAGTTCTCGCAGCCTCTCGCTCTGGGTGGTGCTCATCCGGGTGACTCCTCGGCCGCGTGTGCTGTTGTGGGTGGGTCGCGTGTCTGATCAAAGGGTATCGGGTCGCGGGGTGTGTTGCCGTCCACCCGGTGACGAACGGTGCCGCTGAGTGGTCCCGGGCGGGGGCCCGGGTACCGTGATCACGGGCGTTCAGCCCCAGGGCCCTTCTGATGGATCTCCGCAGGAGAAGGAGCGGCGTTCGGTGCGTGCGATCGGCGTGCGGTGCGGAGGTGGCGGAGCCACCTGGCCCTGCGCACCGTGCGGCGAGCGTGCCTGCCGGGCGTCGCGACGCTGCGGAGATCCATCAGAAGGGCCCTTGAGTCGCTTCTTTCTCGTTCGAGCCCCCGAGGACGTCTGACGTGCCGTTCCCCTCATCTCCGCGCGCCCGCTCGGGGCCGCGCAGAAGGACTCTGCTCGCCGTCGGCCCGGCGGCCCTCGCCCTGGCGGGCTGTACCGCCGGGGACGAGAATCCGGGTGCCCCGGAGGACGGCCCGTCGGCGGCCGAGCGCCGGACACGCGCGCGTGCGGCGCGGGACAGTGAGGGACTGGTGGAGCGGTACGACGCCGTGATCGCCGCCCGCCCCGGGCTCGCGGAGCGGCTGCGCCCGCTGCGGGAGGAGTCCGTGCGGCACGCGCGGGCCTTCGGAGGGGGCCCGGACCGGAAGGCGTCTCCTTCCCCCTCCCCCTCTTCCTCGTCCGCCGCCGTGCCGGGCAGCGACAAGGACGCGCTGGCCGCACTCGCCGCCGCGGAGCGGGAGCTCGCCGACCGGCGTGCCAAGGCGCTGCTCGACGCGCCGGGCGAGCTGGCGCGGCTGCTGGCCTCGGTGGCGGCGGCCGGGGCGGCGCACGTGTATCTGCTGACGGAGGGTGGCGCGTGAGCGAGGCGAAGGACCGGGAGCTGCGGGCCGTCCAGGCGGCGCTGGCGGCCGAGCACGCGGCGGTGTACGGCTACGGCGTGGTCGGCGGCCGGATCGGCGACGGGCAGCGGGCCGAGGCACGGACGGCGTACGACGCGCACCGGGCGCGCCGGGACGCGCTGGTGCGCGAGGTGAAGGACCTGGGCGGCAGGCCCGTGGCGGCGGCCGCCGGGTACGCCCTGCCGTTCCCGGTGCCGGACGCGGGGGCGGCCGTGCGGCTCGCCGCCGAGCTGGAGGACCGGGTGGCCGGGGTGTACTCGGACCTGGTGCGGGCGGCGGGAGGCGCCCGGCGGGCCCTGGCCGCCGAGGCGCTGCGGGAGGCGGCGGTGCGGGCGGTGCGCTGGCGCGGCGAGAGCGTAGCCTTCCCTGGGCTCGCCGAGCGGGCCGGCACGGCCCCGCCCCTGGCGGCGCCGACGGCGTGACCCGCGCGGGGCACGCACCGCGCACAGCACGAAGGGAACGACTCGCGCATGGTTTTCGAACCGCCGAAGCGTCTGGTCAGGGCGCTCGGTGAGACGGCACCGGACGGTGACGACTGGCTGGAGAAGCTGCCCGAGGCGGCGCAGCAGGCCGTCGCGCTACGCGAGTTGACCGTGGAGCGGGTGCAGGTGCCCGGCGGGCGCAGCAGCCTGGTGGTGCTGGTGCGGACGGCCGACGGGGCGCCCGCCGTGCTGAAGCTGGCGCCGGGCCGGTCCCGTCCGGAGGCGGAGCGGGCCGCGCTCGCGCACTGGGGCGGACGGGGTGCCGTGCAACTGCTCGAACCCGCAAGGACCGAGGGCGTGCTGCTGCTGGAGCGGCTGCATCCGGACGTGTCGGTGCGGTCGCTGCCGGAGGCGAAGGCGCTGCTGGAGGCGGCGGGGACGCTGCGGCGGCTGTGGGTGGAGCCGCCCGCCGGCTTCCCCTTCGAGACCGTGGCCGAGCGGACCGGGCGGCAGGCCGAGGCGATGCGGGCGCGTGCCCGGGTCGATCCCGAGGTGGCGCCGCTGGTCGACGTGGCGCTCGCGGCGCGTGCGGAGCTGCTGGCCGCGCCGCCCGAACACCGGTTGCTGCACGGCACGTTCCGGCAGAGCAAGGTGCTCGCCGGGGAGCGGATGCCGTGGCTGGCGGTGGGGCCCGATCCGGTGGTCGGCGAGTGCGCGTTCGATCTGGCCCGGCTGGTTCGCGACCGGGTGGAGGATCTGATCGCCCAGCCGTCCGGCGCGGCGACGACCCGGAGACGGGTGAAGCGGCTGGCCGAGTCCCTGGACGTCGACCAGGAGCGGCTGCGCGGCTGGACGCTGTTCCGGGCCGTGGAGTCGGGGGTGCGGGCGGGGCGGGTGGGCCGCCCCCGCGATGCGGAGCTGCTGCTGGAGTTCGCGGGCTGGCTGTGAGCGCCCCGGCGGGCCCGGAGCGCTCACAGCGCCAGGGCGCTCAGGCGGTGAGCCGGGCGACGGCCTCCTCGACCGTCAGCTCCTCGCGTTCGCCGGTGCGGCGGTCCTTCAGTTCCACCACGCCGTCGGCCGCGCGCCGCCCCGCCACCAGGATCTGCGGTACGCCGATCAGCTCGGAGTCGGTGAACTTGACGCCCGGGGAGACGCCGGCGCGGTCGTCGACCAGGACGCGGACACCGGCGGCGGCCAGCTTCTGGGAGATGTCGAGGGCCAGTTCGGTCTGGAGGGCCTTGCCGGCGGCGACCACGTGGACGTCGGCCGGCGCGACCTCCCTCGGCCAGCACAGACCCTTGTCGTCGGCGCTCTGCTCGGCGAGGGCGGCGACCGCGCGGGAGACGCCGATGCCGTAGGAACCCATGGTGACGCGGACCGGCTTGCCGTTCTGGCCGAGGACGTCGAGCTTGAGGGCGTCGGTGTACTTGCGGCCGAGCTGGAAGATGTGGCCGATCTCGATGGCCCGGTCGAGGACGAGGCCCGTGCCGCACTTCGGGCAGGGGTCGCCCTCCCGCACGACCACGACGTCGACGTACCGGTCGACCTCGAAGTCGCGGCCCGCGACGACGTTCTTGGTGTGCGTGCCGGCCTTGTTGGCGCCGGTGATCCAGGCCGTGCCCGGGGCGACGCGCGGGTCGGCGAGGTAGGTGACCTTGTCCAGGCCCTGCGGTCCGACGTAGCCGCGGACCAGGTCGGGGCGGGCAGCGAAGTCCGTCTCGGTGACCAGTTCGACGGCGGCCGGGGCGAAGTGCGCCTCGACCTTGTCCATGTCGACCTCGCGGTCGCCGGGGACGCCGACGGCGACGATCTCGCCGTCGACCTTGACGAGGAGGTTCTTCAGCGTGGCCGAGGCCGGGACGCCGAGGGAGGCGGCGAGGGTCTCGATGGTCGGGGTGTCGGGGGTGGGGATGTCCTCGGCGGCCGGGACGGCCGTGGCGTCGACGGGCTTCAGCTCGTATGTGATCGCCTCGGTGTTGGCGGCGAAGTCGCAGTTCGGGCAGTCGGCGAAGGTGTCCTCGCCGGCCTCGGCCGGGGCGAGGAACTCCTCGGACTTGGAGCCGCCCATCGCGCCGGCGGTGGCGGCGCAGATGCGGTAGTCGAGGCCGAGGCGCGCGAAGATCCTCTGGTAGGCCTCGCGGTGCAGGGCGTAGGAGCGGGCGAGGCCCTCGTCCTCGGTGTCGAAGGAGTAGGAGTCCTTCATCAGGAACTCGCGGCCGCGCAGGATGCCGGCGCGGGGCCGGGCCTCGTCGCGGTACTTGTTCTGGATCTGGTAGAGGATCACCGGCAGGTCCTTGTAGGAGGACACCTGGTCCTTCACCAGCAGGGTGAAGATCTCCTCGTGGGTGGGGCCGAGGAGGTAGTCGCCGCCCTTGCGGTCCTGGAGGCGGAACAGCTCGGGGCCGTACTCCTCCCAGCGGCCGGTGGCCTCGTAGGGCTCGCGCGGCAGGATGGCGGGGAGCAGCACCTCCTGGGCGCCGATGGCGTCCATCTCCTCGCGGACGATGCGCTCCACGTTGGCCAGGACCCGCTTGCCGAGCGGCAGCCAGCTCCAGATCCCGGCGGCGGTGCGGCGCACGTACCCGGCGCGGACGAGGAGTTTGTGGCTGAGGACCTCGGCGTCCGCCGGGTCGTCGCGCAACGTCTTCGCCATCAACTGGGACATGCGCTGGACCGGTGCGTTCGCCATGGTTCTGCTCCTGCTGCTGGGGGTCCCCCCGCTCGAGCGAAGCCGAGAGTGGGGGAAGGTGATGGCAGGAGGTTATCCGGGGGGTACCGGGCGGTGGAAATCGGTTAACGGCGCAGGAGCGGGAGCGGGGCGCCCATCACCGCGTACGGCTTCGGGGCGCTCGGGAAGAGGACCTGGCGGGCGAGGTCCCGGTAGCCGAGGGAGCGGTAGAGCGCGCGGGCGGGGCTTTCGGTGTCGATCGCGGAGAGGATCGAGCGGGGTTCGGCGGCGCCGTCGGTGATCGTGGTGATCAGGGAGCGTCCGATGCCGCGGTTCTGGTGGGCGGGGTGGACGTGCAGTTCGGTGATCACGAAGGCGTCGTCGAGCCAGTGGTCGTGGTGGTTCGCCCTGAGGTACGGCTCCACGACGGTGGACCACCAGTGGGTGCGGTCGTTGGGCATGCCGTAGACGAAGCCCACGAGGGTGCCGCCGACTGTCGCGCCGAGGGCGCGGGCGCCCGGGTAGGTCATGTGGCGCAGGACGATCTGGCGGCGGACTGCGACTTCGTCGGGGCCCAGCCCGAATGCCACGGCTTGGACTTCCAGGGCCTCGTCGACGTGGGCGGAGAGGTCGAGGGGGCCGATCACCAGGTCCATGGCGGGGAGCCTACAGGGGGCTTCGAGTTGTCAGAACAGCACGCTCATGAAGGCGCCGACCTCGTGGAAGCCCACCCTCTGGTAGGTCCTGCGGGCTGCCGTGTTGAAGTCGTTGACGTACAGGCTCGCCACCGGGGCCACGTCGGCCAGGGCGTAGCGCAGGACCGCTGCCATGCCGGGGGCCGCCAGGCCGGTGCCCCGGTGTTCGGGGGCGACCCAGACGCCCTGGATCTGGCAGGCGCGGTCGGTCGCGGCGCCGATCTCGGCCTTGAAGACGACCTTGCCGTCCGCGTCGAAACGGGCGAAGGCGCGGCCGGAGCCGACGAGTTCGGCGACGCGGGCCTGGTAGAGGAGGCCGCCGTCACCGGCCAGCGGGGAGACGCCGACCTCCTCGGTGAACATCGCCACGCACGCCGGCATGATCTTCTCCATCTCGTCCTTGCGGACGCGACGGACGTAGGGGTCCGGGGCGATGCCGTCCGGCAGGCGGTCGGTGACCATGAGCGGCTGGTGGCGGCGGACGTCGCGGGCCGGGCCCCACTGGGCTTCCAGCAGCCGCCACAGGTCGGCGGTGGAGCCGGACGGGCCGACGATGGAGGAGCAGCGGCGGCCGGCCCGGCGGGCGCGGTCGGCGAAGGCGCGGACGGCGCGCGGGGTGGCGCAGATGGGGACGAGGTTGGCGCCCGCGTAGCACAGGGACGTCAGCATGCCGTCCTCGTACCAGCCCCACATCTCTCCGCCGAGCCGCCATGGGTCGAGGCCGGCGATCTGCACGCGGGACGCCACGAAGGCGTTCGCGACCGGCTCGCGGTCGAGTATGGCGAGCGCGGCGTCCAGGTCGCTCGGTTCGAGGACCCGGGAGGTCGTCTGCGTCAACACGGGCGGGGCCTCACACACTCGGGTCTGCTGGTCTCCGCACTATAGCTGCGCTGCTTGGGTCGGGCGCCTTCGAGCCGGGGAGCCGGGTGCTGGTCGGCGGGTGCGGGTCTTCTGTGGCTGGGCGCGCAGTTCCCCGCGCCCCTTTCAGGGGCGCAGACCCGAACTGGCGGCTCTCCAAACGTCAGTCCGCTACCGCCACCGACGGTTCGCCCGAGGTGACGCCGTCCTTTTCCATCTGCTCGGCGAGCTTCATGGCCTCTTCGATGAGGGTCTCGACGATCTTGGACTCGGGGACGGTCTTGATGACCTCGCCCTTGACGAAGATCTGGCCCTTGCCGTTGCCGGAGGCGACGCCGAGGTCGGCCTCGCGGGCCTCGCCGGGGCCGTTGACGACGCAGCCCATGACGGCGACGCGGAGGGGGACCTCCATGCCGGTGAGGCCGGCCGTGACCTCTTCGGCCAGCTTGTAGACGTCGACCTGGGCGCGGCCGCAGGAGGGGCAGGAGACGATCTCCAGGCCGCGCTCCTTGAGGCCCAGGGACTCCAGGATCTGGAGGCCGACCTTCACTTCCTCGGCCGGGGGGGCGCTCAGCGAGACGCGGATCGTGTCGCCGATGCCCTGGCTCAGCAGCGCGCCGAAGGCGACCGCCGACTTGATCGTGCCCTGGAAGGCGGGACCGGCCTCCGTGACGCCGAGGTGCAGCGGGTAGTCGCAGCTCTCGGCGAGCTGCTTGTACGCCTCGATCATCACGACCGGGTCGTTGTGCTTGACGGAGATCTTGATGTCCCGGAAGTCGTGCTCCTCGAACAGGGACGCCTCCCACAGCGCCGACTCGACGAGGGCCTCGGGGGTCGCCTTGCCGTACTTCTGCAGGAGGCGCTTGTCGAGGGAGCCCGCGTTGACGCCGATGCGGATCGGGGTGCCGTGGTCCCGGGCCGCCTTGGCGATCTCCTTGACCTTGTCGTCGAACTGCTTGATGTTGCCGGGGTTGACGCGGACCGCCGCGCAGCCGGCCTCGATCGCGGCGAAGACGTACTTCGGCTGGAAGTGGATGTCGGCGATGACCGGGATCTGCGACTTGCGGGCGATGGTCGCGAGGGCGTCGGCGTCGTCCTGGGTCGGGCAGGCGACGCGGACGATCTGACAGCCGGAGGCGGTGAGTTCGGCGATCTGCTGGAGGGTCGAGCCGATGTCGGACGTACGCGTCGTCGTCATGGACTGGACCGAGACGGGGGCGTCTCCGCCGACGGCCACGGATCCGACCTGGATCTGCCGACTCTTCCGGCGCTCGGCGAGCTTGGTCGGAACGGACGGCATGCCGAGAGAAATCGCAGTCATCTGCTGTGCAACCCCAAGTCGTGGATCAAGGTCCGGTCCCGTGAGCAGCGGGCTCCGAGCTTCGAGATTACGGCACGGGCACGAGCGCGGGCACATCCCACCCGGGTTGCCACCCGATGAGAGGCGGCTCGGCACGCAGTATGCCGAGCCGCCGCGAATGCCGGATGACTAGGAGATTCTCACGGGGTTAACGACGTCGGCGATCAGCACCAGGATCGTGAAGCAGACGAAGATTCCGGCGACGACGTAGGCGACGGGCATGAGCTTCGCCACGTCGAAGGGGCCCGGGTCCGGCCGGCGCAGGACCTTGGCCGTGTTGCGGCGCAGCGACTCCCACAGGGCGCCCGCGATGTGCCCGCCGTCGAGCGGCAGCAGCGGGAGCATGTTGAACAGGAACAGGGAGAGGTTGAATCCCGCGACCAGCATGAGGGCCATGGCCAGCTGCTGGGTCGGCGGTATGTCGAGGGTGAAGATCTCGCCACCGACGCGGGCCGCGCCGACCACGCCCATCGGGGAGTCGGCCTCGCGCGGGGCGCCGTCGAAGGCCGCGTTCCACAGGGCCGGGACCTTGCCGGGGAGGTCGGCGAGGGAGTCGACGGCCTCGCCGATCCGGTCGCCCATCCAGGTCACGGACTCGCCGAAGTCCTGCTTGACCACGCCGGTGGCGGCGCTGAAGCCGAGGAATCCGGCCCGGACGTACTGGCCCTCGACGATCTGTCCCCCGGAGTCCTTCTTGGCGACCTGGTTGGTGGCGATCTTCGCGTGCAGGGTGACGTCCTGACCCTTGCGGTCGACGACGATCGGCACGTCCTTGCCGGGGTTGGCGCGGATGAGGTCGGACAGCTTGTTCCAGTCGTCGGTCCTGACGCCGCCGAAGGAGACGATCTTGTCGCCCGCCTTGAGGCCCGCGGCGGCGGCCGGGCTGGCCGGGTCGCCCTTCTCGCACTTGTCGCGGTTCTCGCTCTGCGCGATGACGCACTGGGAGACCGAGCTGACCGTGGTCGTCTGCTGGGTGATACCGAAGCCCATCAGGATGGTGAGGAACAGCGCCACGGCCAGGATCAGGTTCATGAAGGGGCCCGCGAACATCACGATCACGCGCTTCCAGGGCGCGCGCGTGTAGAACATGCGGCGCTCGTCGCCGGGCTTGAGCTCCTCGTACGCGGCCGAGCGGGCGTCCTCGATCATGCCGCGCCAGGGGGAGGTGGAGCGGACCTCCAGCCGGCCGTCGGGGCCGGGCGGGAACATGCCGATCATGCGGATGTAGCCGCCGAACGGGATGGCCTTGAGCCCGTACTCTGTCTCACCCTTCTTGCGCGACCAGACGGTCGGGCCGAAACCGACCATGTACTGCGGCACGCGGATGCCGAACAGCTTGGCGGTCGACAGGTGCCCCAGCTCGTGCCACGCGATCGAGAACAGCAGCCCGACCACGAAGAGGCCTATGCCGAGGATGAACATCAGGGTCGTCATGCACGGGCCTCCGCCGTCTGTGCCGCCAGTTCCCGGGCCCGGGTCCGCGCCCAGGTCTCCGCTTCGAGGACGTCCGACACGGTGAGTGAGGTTCCCGTACGCGGCGTGCCGTGCTCCTCGACGACCCGGGTGACGGTCTCCATGATCCCGTTGAAGGGCAGCGCGCCCTGGCGGAACGCCTCCACGCACTCCTCGTTGGCCGCATTGAACACCGCCGGGGCGGTGCCCGCGAGCTCGCCGACGTGCCGCGCGAGGTTCACCGAGGGGAAGGCCTCGTTGTCGAGTGGGAAGAACTCCCAGGTCGAGGCCTTGCTCCAGTCGAAGGTGGGCGCCGCGTCGGGCACGCGCTCGGGCCAGCCGAGGCCGATGGCGATGGGCCCGCGCATGTCGGGCGGGGTCGCCTGGGCCAGTGTCGATCCATCCGTGAACTCAACCATCGAGTGGACATACGACTGGGGATGCACGACGACCTCAATGCGGTCGAAGGGAATGTCGTAGAGCAGGTGCGCCTCGATGACTTCCAGGCCCTTGTTGACGAGGGTCGCGGAGTTGATCGTGATGACGGGGCCCATGGCCCAGGTGGGGTGCGCGAGGGCGTCGTCGACGGTGACGTGCGCCAGCTCCGCCTTCGTCCGGCCGCGGAAGGGGCCGCCGGAGGCGGTGACGACCAGCTTGCGGACGTCGGCGCGGGTGCCGGCGGCCAGGGCCTGGAAGAGGGCGGCGTGCTCGGAGTCGACCGGGATGATCTGCCCGGGCTTGGCGAGGGCCTTGACCAGCGGGCCGCCGACGATGAGCGACTCCTTGTTGGCGAGCGCGAGGGTGCGGCCCGCCTCCAGGGCGGCCAGGGTCGGGGCGAGACCGATGGAGCCGGTGATGCCGTTCAGGACGGTGTGGCAGTCGGACGCCGCGAGCTGGGTGGCCGCTTCCGGGCCGGCGAGGATCTCGGGGAGTGGCTCGCCCGTGCCGTACTGCGCGGTGAGCGCCTCGCGCAGGGCCGGTAGGGCATCCTCGCGGGCGACCGCGACCGTGCGCGCCCGCAGCCGGTGCGCCTGTTCGGCGAGGAGGGCGACCCGGCCGCCGTTGGCGGACAGGCCGGTGACCCGGAACCGGTCGGGGTTGCGCAGCACGAGGTCGATGGCCTGCGTGCCGATGGACCCGGTGGAGCCGAGGATCACCACGTCCTTCGGACCGTCGCCCGCTACGGGGTCGTAGACCAGATGGGGATCGGCGAGGGCGCGGGCCGTAAGTACCGTCGTCCGCCCGGAGGGCGGGCCCTGCGGCGTCAGGTGCGTGCTCTCGGCGTGCGGGGCGCCGTCCCGCGTACTGGATGTACTCGGGTCGGCGCCCGGTGCGGCGAGAGTGCGTGCATGGCGTCGCGGGGCAAACGGGGCTTGCGGCCCGCGCCCTGAGGGGGCTCGACTGTCGCTCATCCCTCCATTGTTGCCGTAAGCGTCGTGTGTGAGGACAGCACGTCCCCTTCCGGGGGGCGCGCACCGCACTCGCTCGCGCCCCCAGAGGGCCGGTCAGCGGATCGGCCGGTGCACGTTCTCCTTCTGGCTCGGTCCCGGTGTCGCGTCCGCGATCCAGGGCCCGTCGCCCGACGGGTCGACGATGCCGCGCTCCAGCCACTCGTAGGTGCCCGACAGGACGCCCTTGACGACCTTGCGGTCGAGGTCGTCGGTGTTGGTCCACAGGCGGTTGAAGAGTTCCTCGATCCGGATGCGGGACTGGCGGCAGAAGACGTCGGCGAGCTGGTAGGCCTCGCGGCCGTGGTCGCCCTGGCTGCGCAGCAGTTCGGCGCGGACGCAGGCCGCGCTCATGGCGAACAGTTCGGCACCGATGTCGACGATCCGGCCGAGGAAGCCCTGCTTGGACTCCATCCGGCCCTGCCAGCGGGACATGGCGTAGAAGGTGGAGCGGGCGAGCTTGCGGGCGGTGCGCTCGACGTAGCGCAGGTGCCCGGAGAGGTCCACGCCGTGTTTGAACTCGCCGTACGTGGCCGGAAGCTGCCCGGGGCCCGCGATCAGCCTGGGCAGCCACTTGGCGTAGAAGACGCCCGCGCCGGCGCCCGCGCGGGCCTTCTCGCCCAGGGACTTCTCCGGGTCGATGAGGTCGCCGGCGACCGAGAGGTGGGCGTCGACGGCCTCACGGGCGATGAGGAGGTGCATGATCTCCGTCGAGCCCTCGAAGATGCGGTTGATGCGCAGGTCGCGCAGGAGCTGCTCGGCGGGGACGCCGCGCTCGCCGCGGGCCCGGAGGGACTCGGCCGTCTCGAAGCCGCGGCCGCCGCGGATCTGGACGAGTTCGTCGGCCATCGTCCAGGCCATCTCGGAGGCGTAGAGCTTGGCGAGGGCGCCTTCGATGCGGATGTCGTTGCGGTCCTCGTCGGCCATCTGCGAGGCCAGGTCCGTCACGGCCTCCAGGGCGAAGGTGGTGGCCGCGATGAAGGAGATCTTGGAGCCGACCGCCTCGTGGTGCGCGACGGGCTTGCCCCACTGCTCGCGGGCCGCCGACCACTCCCGGGCGATCTTCAGGCACCACTTGCCGGCCGCGACGCAGGAGGCGGGCAGGGAGAGCCGTCCGGTGTTCAGCGTGGTCAGGGCGATCTTCAGGCCCTGGCCCTCCTCGCCGACGCGGTTGGCGGCGGGGACGCGCACCTGGTGGAAGCGGGTGACGCCGTTCTCGATGCCGCGCAGGCCCATGAAGGCGTTGCGGTTCTCGACGGTGACGCCGGGTGAGTTGGTCTCCACGACGAAGGCCGTGATGCCGCCCTTGTGGCCCTCGCTCCTCGGCACCCGGGCCATGACGACCAGCAGGTCGGCGACGACGCCGTTGGTGGTCCACAGCTTCACGCCGTCGAGGACGTAGTCGTCCCCGTCGGGCACGGCGCTGGTGGCGAGGCGGGCCGGGTCGGAGCCGACGTCGGGCTCGGTGAGCAGGAAGGCGCTGATGTCCGTGCGCGCGCAGCGCGGCAGGAAGCGCTCCTTCTGCTCCTGGGTGCCGAACAGCTTCAGCGGCTGCGGCACGCCGATCGACTGGTGCGCGGAGAGCAGCACGCCGATCGCCGGGCTGGCGGAGCCGGCCAGGGAGAGCGCCTTGTTGTAGTACACCTGGGTGAGGCCGAGACCGCCGTACTTGGTGTCGATCTTCATGCCGAAGGCGCCGAGCTCCTTCAGCCCGTCGATCACCTCGTCGGGGATACGGGCCTCGCGCTCGATGAGGGCCGCGTCGACCTTCGTCTCGACGAAGTCGCGGAGCTTGGCGAGGAACTCCTCGCCACGCTGGGCCGCCTCGTCGGCCGGGAGGGGGTGGGGGTGGATGAGGTCGAGCCGGAAGCGGCCGAGGAACAGCTCCTTGGCGAAGCTGGGCTTGCGCCAGTGCTGTTCCCGGGCGGCCTCCGCCACCTCACGGGCCTCCCGCTCGGTGACGGCGGGACGGGAAGAGGGGGTGGTGGAAGCGGACATGAGGGCCACCTCGCCGCATATAGGAATGTTGAGGACGGTACGTTACCGATCAGTGCTACTGGATCGTTGGTACCCGAAACCGGACGCTCCCACCAGTCCTCGCGCATCCGTTCAGCCGATGGGGCGGCACGCTCCCGGACTTGTCGGGGGCCTGAGGAGGGTGTTGCATCGGGGTGTCTTCCCGGGAACGGGCCGCCCTTCCGGCGCCGTTCCGGAATTCGGTATCGAAGCGCTTCGACAACCTATGGACACGTCCTCCCGCTGGGGCTACTGTCGAACCACCCTCACACACCCATATCAGCAACGCGCATCGTCGAAGCGCTTCACAAAGCTTGGAGAGCTGGATGGTCACCCTCGCCGAGGTCGCCCAGCACGCCGGAGTCTCGGCGAGCACGGTGAGCTATGTCCTCAGCGGCAAGCGGTCCATCTCCGCGAACACCCGGCAGCGGGTCGAGCGGAGCATCCGCGAGCTCGGGTACCACCCGAACGCCGGGGCCCGTGCCCTGGCCAGCAGCAGGTCGAACATCATCGCGCTGATGATCCCACTGCGCACGGACATGTACGTGCCCGTGATGATGGAGATCGCCATCGCGGTGGCGACCGCCGCGCGGACGCACGGGTACGACGTGCTGCTGCTCACCGGCGAGGAGGGCCCGGACGCGGTGCGCCGCGTCACCGGGAGCGGGCTCGCCGACGGGATGATCCTTATGGACGTCGAACTCGACGACGAGCGGCTGCCGTTGCTGCGCGCGACCGACCAGCCGTCCGTGCTGATCGGACTGCCCGCCGACACCACCGGCCTGACCTGCGTCGATCTGGACTTCCGGGCGACGGGCGCACTGTGCGTGGAGCACCTGGCGAAGCAGGGGCATCACGACATCGCTGTCATCGGCGAGGCCCCGGCCGTCTATGAGCGGCACACCGGTTTCGCCGAGCGCACCCTCGACGGGCTCCGGACCCGTTCCCGGGAGCTGGGCGTGCGGCTTTTGCACCGGCCGTGCGAGGGCGGGTACGACGCGATGGCCGTGACGCTCGCCCGGATCCTCGACGAACGCCCGGACACCTCGGGGATCATCGTGCAGAACGAGTCGGCGGTCGAGCCGCTGCTCGCGCTGCTGCGGCAGCAGGGCCGGGCCGTGCCGGAGGACGTGTCGGTGGTCGCGATCTGCCCCGACCAGGTCGCGACGCAGGCCTCGGTGCGGCTCACGTCGGTCGCCATCCCCGCGCAGGAGATGGGCCGGCACGCCGTGGAACAGCTGTTCGCCAAGTTCGAGGGGCGCGGCAGCGACGAGGTCGTGCTGCTCGCGCCCGAGCTGACGGTCCGGGGCAGCACGGGGCCGGCGCCCACCCGGCCGTAAGGCACAGCACACCCCACTTCTCCCGCCCTCCCAGGGCACCCCCATGTCCGCACACCTCTGTCTGCACTCCCTCAGGAGCACAGGAGCCCGCCACGTGAATCAGCCTGCTGAAACCCAGCCCCAGGTGAGTCTGGCGCAGTCCTCCCCCACCGTCGGCACGTTCCGCGAGCGGGGCGGCGCGCTGGAGTGGAGCGGCCGTCAGGAGACGCTACGGATCGAGCCGTGGGGTCCGGACGCGGTCCGGGTGCGGGCCCGGCTCGGCGGCCCGGTGCTCGAAGGGCTCCCGGGCGCGCTCCTCGACGAGGCCCCCGCGACGCCGTCCACGGTGAAGATCGAGGACGGGCGCGGGCAGCTGACCGTCGGCACGCTCACCGTCGAGGTGAACGCCGAGGGCCTCATCCGCTTCCTGCGGACGGAGGACTCCGCCGAGCTGCTCGCCGAGGACCGCGCCCACTTCTGGTGGCCCGGCTCCCGCCTCTACACGGCCGTCGGCAACGGCCACCACCGCCTGGAGCAGCGTTTCGCCGCGTACGACGACGAGAAGCTGTACGGCCTCGGGCAGCACCAGCACGGCCGCCTGGACCAGAAGGGCCTGGTCCTCGACCTGGTCCAGCGCAACGCCGAGGTCGGCATCCCGGTGCTGACCTCCAGCCGCGGCTACACCCTGCTGTGGAACAACCCGGCGATCGGCCGCGTGGAGCTGGCGCACAACGGCACGCGGTGGGTCGCCGACTCGGCCCGGCAGATCGACTACTGGATCACGGCGGGCGATCCGGCCGCCGGCCAGCGCCGCTACAGCGCGGTGACCGGCCGGACCCCGATGCTGCCGGAGTGGGCGGCGGGCTTCTGGCAGTGCAAGCTGCGCTACCGCACCCAGGACGAACTCATGGCGGTGGCCCGCGAGTACAAGCGGCGGGGCCTGCCGATCTCGGCGATCGTCTGCGACTTCTTCCACTGGACCCACCTCGGCGAGTGGAAGTTCGACCCTAAGGAGTGGCCGGACCCGGCGGCGATGGTGCGCGAGCTGGAGGAGCTCGGCATCAAGCTGGTGGTGAGCGTCTGGCCCTCGGTGTCGCCGCTCAGCGAGAACCACCCGGTCATGGAGCAGCGCGGCTACTTCATCGGCACCCAGTACGGCCCGATGGCGCACGCCGACTGGCCCGACAAGGAGGTCGCCTCCACGGTCCAGGTGGCCTTCTACGACGCCACCAACCCGGAGGCCCGGGAGTTCGTGTGGTCGAAGGTGAAGGAGAACTACCTCGACCCGTACGGCATCACGGCGTTCTGGCTGGACGCCTGCGAGCCGGAGCTGAAGCCGGGCTTCCAGGAGAACCTGCGCTACTGGGCGGGCCCGGGCCTGGAGGTCGGCAACATCTACCCGGCCGAGAACGCCCGCACGTTCTACGAGGGCCTCGTCGCCACGGGCGAGGAGGAGGTCGTCAGCCTCAACCGCTCCGCCTGGGCGGGCAGTCAGCGCTACGGCGCCGCCCTGTGGTCCGGGGACATCGGCACGGACTTCCCGACCCTGCGCCGCCAGATCGCGGCCGGCCTCAACACCGCGCTGTCGGGCATCCCGTGGTGGAACACCGACATCGGCGGCTTCCACGGCGGCGACCCGGACGACCCGGCGTACCGGGAGGTGATGGTCCGCTGGTTCCAGTTCGGCGCGCTGTCCCCGCTGATGCGTCTGCACGGCTTCCGCGACCCGGGCATGCCGCTCGGCCCCGCGATGACCGGCGGTCCGAACGAGGTGTGGTCCTACGGCGAGGAGGCCCTGGGCGTCCTGGAGAAGTACCTGCGGCTGCGCGAGCGCCTGAAGCCGTACGTGCTGCGCGTCATGCGGGAGGCACACGAGGAGGGCCTGCCGGTGATGCGGCCGCTGTTCCTTCAGTTCCCGGACGACCAGGCGACCTGGTCGGTCGACGACTCCTACCTCTTCGGCCCGGACCTGCTGGTCGCCCCGGTGCTCACCGCCGGCGCCACCGCCCGCACCGCCTACCTCCCGGCGGGGGCCACCTGGACGGACGCGTGGACGGGTGAGACGTACGAGGGCGGTCGGTCGGTGACGGTCGACGCCCCGCTGGACCGCATCCCGCTGTTTCTGCGGGACGGGGCGCGGCTGCCCGTAGCGGAGTAGCCGCGTCGGCGGAAGGGGTGGCCGGTTCGATGGAGGTCATCCGGCCACCCTTTCCGCCTGTTCGGCCAACTTCCGTCCCCCGCAAGCCGGTTCGAGGCGGTAGGTTCCCTGCGTGTCCACGTCTCCGCTCGCCCTCACGCTGGCGAATCTGTTGCTGCGGCCGGGCTTCGGCTCCCGCCGTGCCCCGGACCGGGTTTTCGACCGCATCGTGGTGGAGGCCGGTGAGACGCCCGGGGACCGGGAGTTCGTCGACGGTTTCCGGTCACTGCTGGGCTGGTGGGCGAAGGCCGAGCGGCTGACCCCGGTCGGCTGGCAGTCGGCGCAGGCGCACGTGCGCCGGCACCTCGGCAACCGGGCCCGTGTGCTGCGGCTGATCGCCGAGCATCCGGAGATCGAGCGGGAGCCGATCGAGAAGCCGGTGTTCGTCGTGGGGCTGCCGCGCACCGCCACCACGGTCACGCACGCGGTGCTGTCGATCTCGGACGGGCACCGGTGCCCCCTGCTGTGGGAACTGCTCGGGCCCGACCTGGAGTTGCCGCCCCGGCAGCGGCGCAGGGCGATCACGGCCGGGCGCCGGCTGGTGCAGGGCACGGACCTCTTCGCGCCGCGTTTCCGGGACATCCACGCGATGGCCGCCGAGGGCCCCGAGGAGTGCACGTTCGCGCTCCCGCACGCCCTGATGCCGTTCTCACAGGCCCGTATCCCCGAGTACCTGGACTGGCACTGCGAGCGGGACTTCGTCGCCGACTACCGGTACCTCAAGCAGGTCTACCAGGTGCTCCAGTACGGCCGTCCGCGGCGGCGCTGGGTGCTGAAGTCCCCCATGCACCTGGAGAACCTGGACGCGCTGCGCACGGTGTTCCCCGACGCCACGATCGTGTGGTGCCACCGGGATCCGGTCACCGTCGTGGCGTCGTTCTGCTCGCTGATCGAGCACGGCATGGCCGTCAGCACCCGCCCGCTGGACCTCGCCGGCATCGGCGCCACCTGGCTGGGCCTGCTCAGCCGTGCCATGACACGCGCTCTCGCGGCCCGGGCCGCGATCCCCGCGGAGCAGCTGGTGGACGCCCCGTACTCCTGGCTCGGCTCCGATCCGGCCAGCGGCGCCCCGAAGCTCTACGCGGCCGTCGGCACCCCCTGGACCGAGGCCGACGCGGCCCGGCTCCCGGCGGCCGTCGCCCGCCCGAAGGGAACCCGCAAGCACACCTACGACCTGACCCGCTACGGCCTGACCCGCGCCGAGGTCGAGTCGGCGTTCGCGGACTACAACGCGCTGCGGGCCGAGGTCGACCGCGCCTGAACGGCACGGCCGGCCCCGGCCCCGGTACGGCGTCAGCTGCTGCTGACGGACAGGCTGTTGGTGCGGAAGTCCAGGCCGCCGGACGACGAGGTGATCTCGTAGCCGAACTGGACGTCACCGATGGTCTCGTTGCCCATCCAGCGCTTGGTGTCCTTGATCCACTTCAGGATCGGCAGGATGTCCACGGTGCCGGAGCTGGAGTTGGAGGTGCGGATGAACGAGAACACCTCGTTGGAGCCGTTCGTGCCCTTGAAGACGTTCCAGGAGTGGCCGCCGAGACTGACGCTGCCCTGCGAGCTGCCGATCGGGCCGACCGGTCCGGTCTTGTTGACCCAGAGCATGATCTCGTAGTCGTGGTCCGTGTCCCAGATGTCGTACGACGTGTTGTACGCGCCGGACGACGGAACGCTGACGTTGTAGCTGCTGGACAGCGAGCCCAGCGAGGTGATCGACTTGTTGATCGCCTTCGTCTGGTTCGGGTAGGACTTGATGCCGCCGGTGTTGGGGTGGTTGGCCCAGACGCCCCAGTTGGTGCCGGAGTTGGCCCAGATGCACTGGCTGCCCGCGCCGCCGCCCCAGATGTTGTTGTAGAGCGTGTAGCCGTTCAGGTTCGTGCTGGCCCACTGGTCGCAGGAGTTCCAGACGGCGGCCGAGGCGGGGGCGGAGGCGAGGCCGACGGTGGCGCCGAGTGCCAGGGCGGGAGCCAGCAGGGCCTTGGTGACCCTGTTCAGCGTGCGTGATGCCATGGTGTCCCTTCCATGGGGTGGGGGGATGGGGGGAACTACCACGCCCTCAGGGTGAGGACGTGGTCTTCTCCGGCGATCAGGTGGAGGGATTGCGCGCCGGAGGAAGTCCGCAGTTCGACGCGTTGGGTGCGACCCGGCCTGATGACCACGGTGGCGCCGTCGCGCGTCCAGGTGAGGTCGAGCTCCGCCCCGAACCGGGTGCGCACCCCGTGCAGGGCGCCTGTGGCGTACGCCGCAGGCAGCGCGGGCAGCAGCACCAGCCGGTCGGGGGCCGACTGCACGAGCATCTCGATCAGCACGGCGGGCAGGGTGTGCGCGGCGTCGGCGTTGTAGACGTGCCGGTTCGGGTAGTGGGCGCTCATCAGGGAGGCGTGGAAGAAGTCGCCGTCCAGGACCTGGCGGAGGGCGTGGGCGACGCGTTCGCCGTCCCTGAGCCGGGCCGCGATGAGGGCGTGGTGCAGGTGGCCGTGCGCGGAGTCGTTCTCGGCGCCGCGCAGTTCCAGGGCGCGGTGCGCGGCGGCCGCGAGTTCGGGGGTGTCGTAGGGAGTGATCTCGTCGAGCGGCCAGACGCCGTAGAGGTGGCTGAGGTGGCGGTGGTCGTAGGAGTCCTCCAGGCCCGGCCAGGCCCATTCGGCCAGGGCCCCGTCGTCGTTGACGCGGTGCGGTGGGAGCCGGTCGGCGAGGGCGCGCCAGCGGTCGGCGTCGGGGCCCGGGTGGTAGGCGGCGGCGGTCAGCAGGGCGTGGCGGGCCGCGGAGAGGTCCATGGCCGCGTTGAGGGTGCCCCAGCTCGCGCCCGCCGGCCGGTTCTCCGGTGAGTAGGAGGGGACGACGACGAGCCGGCCGTCCTCGTCGGTGCGGGTGAGGAAGTCCTCGTAGAACAGGGCGACTTCGGCGAGGGCGGCGGCGGTGCGCGGATCGCGGGTGCCGTGCGTCTCGTCGTGGTCGACGAGCGGTTTGAGCAGCCAGTCGGCGCCGGCGGTCCACAGGTGCAGTGGGTATTCGCGGTTGAAGTGGTACGAGTGGCCGGACTCGCCGTCGGTGTGGGCGGGTGCGACGGCGCCCCGGGCGCCGAAGACCGCGCGGGCGTTGTCGCGCCAGTCGGGCAACTGGCGGTGGATCAACGAGGCGTGGGCCTGCGTGACCTCGGGGAGGGCGGCGGCAGCGGCCGAGGCGGTCTGGAGGTTGAGGTTGGCGTCGTTGGTGAACGCGCCCGACCAGGCCGTGTCCCAGTCGCCGGTCCACAGCCCGGTCAGGCGGGGCGGGAAGAGGCCGCTCGCGGACAGCAGGTGGTAGCGGCCGGCCGCGAACAGGCGCTCCAGCAGCGCGGCGCTGCGCGGCCGTTTCAGCAACTCCGAGCCCGGCAGCGCCCGTTCGGCGGGGTCGGCGGCCAGGTCGAGGGTGACGCGCTCGTAGGCGGTGCCGTGCAGGGCGGCATGGCGGTCGAGGAGCTCGTCGTAGCCGGTGAGCAGGTCCCGCAGGGCACGACCCTGCGCGAGAACGCCCAGTTCGCCGGTGTGCCGGTGCACCCGGGTGAGGAGCAGCACCGACCGGGCTCCCTCGATGTGCGCGCCGGGGGGCGTGAGGGTGCTCGTGCCGCCGGTGACGGCGAGCAGGGTGACGCCGGTGCAGGCCAGGTCGCTGTCCGGGTAGCGGGCGCGCAGGCTCAGCAGGGCACCCTCGGGGGTGAGGACGGCTCCGTGGCCGACGCCCAGTCCCACCGGGGCGCCGGGCAGCCGGTGGTCCAGGTCGATGTCGAGGGTGAGGCCGGGGCCGCTGACCTGCTGGACGATCACGTCGTCGGCGCGGGAGACGAAGACGCGACTGGTCCAGCCGGTGCAGGCCGCCCGCACGACACCGGTGGCGAAGTCGACGTCGCGCCGGTAGTCGGGGATCTCGCCCGGCGGGCGGCGAAGCCGGACCTGGAAGGCGGGGTGGAAGGGCTGCACCCACTGGAGCGGCCGGCCGTCCGTGAAGCTCTCTGCCGCTGTCGTGTCGCCCGCCAGGAGGCGGTCCTGGAGGGCGGGGAGGTCCGCGGCGAGCTGCGGGGGCCGGGGGTCCCTGCCACCCGGCCGGACCAGGGTGTGGTGGGTGACGACGACCCGCTCGTCGTTCGGGTCGCCGAACACAAGGGCGCCGTGGTGGCCGTTGCCGCTCAGGAAGCCGTCCTCCCAGCGAGCGGCGGGGTGCGGCTCCCACGTGCCGTGGACGGGTGCGGAGTCGGTCATGGCCGCAGCACCGCCGCCCCGTAGCGGCCGAGGGTGACCCGGTCGGTGACGGCCGTCCCGGTCAGCAGGTCGTGGTGGGTGCCGGGGACCTCGACGGTCACCGGCTCGCGGCCGTGGTTGAGCACGAACAGCACCTCGCCCCTCAGGACGGCCTCGACCTGCTCGGGCAGGCCGTCGAGCACCGGCCGGACGCCCGCGTCGGCGGCGATCCGGGCCAGCAGCCCGCGCAGGGCCCCGGGCTCCGGGAGCGTGGAGACGTACCAGGCCCGGCCCTTGCGCAGGACGGCGGGCATGCCGTCCAGTTCGCCGCCCTTGTAGCAGGTCGTGTGGTCGGGGTCGGCGGGCTCGATCTCCTCGGACCACAGGGTGCCCCGGAAGTCCTCGCACACGACGGTCTCGTCCGCGTCCAGCGGCCACCACTCGTGCAGCGTGCGGATGCCGAACAGCTCCCGCAGCCGGGCGTCCATGCCGCCGGGGCGCACCCGGTCGTCCTCGTCGGCGACGCCGGTCAGGAAGCCGCAGACGAGGGTGCCGCCGCCGCGGACGTAGGCGAGGAGGTTGTCGATCGCCGCGTCGGTGAGCGCGTACAGCTGGGGCACGACGACGACCCCGTACGGCGTCAGATCGTGCTCGGGGTGGGCGAAGTCGCTGGTGAGGTGCGCCTGCCAGAGGGCCCGGTGCCAGGCGCGCAGGACGTCCGGGTACTCCACCCGGCTGGACAGGCGGCCGTCCTGGGCGCCCGCCCACCAGGCGTTCCAGTCGTGCAGGACGGCGACGTCCGCGGTGATGTGCCGGCCGGTCACCTGCGGGGCGATCCTCGCCAGGTCGGCGCCGAGCTGCTTGACCTCCTGGTAGGTACGGCCCTCCTCCCCCGCGTGGCTGACCATGCCGGAGTGGAACTTCTCGGCGCCCTGCCGGGACTGCCGCCACTGGAAGTAGCAGACGGCGTCGGCGCCCCGGGCCACGGCCTGGAGGGACCACAGCCGGTTGAGGCCGCGCGGCTTGGGGTGGTTCACGCCGCGCCAGTTGACCGGCCCGGCCGCCTGCTCCATGAGCATCCAGGGCCCGCGTGCCTGGGAGCGGGTCATGTCCTGCACGAGGGCACCGCTCTGGGCGCCGAGCGGGTCGCGCGGGTCCGGGTAGAGGTCGACGGAGACGACGTCCTCCTCCGCCGCCCAGCGCCACGCGTCCTGCCCGAACCACAGCGGCATGAAGTTGCTGGTGACCGGGATGTGCGGGGTGTGCCGCCGGACGATGTCCCGCTCGGCGGTGTAACACTCCAGGAGCATGTCGGAGGTGAAGCGCCGGAAGTCCAGGACCTGGGCGGGGTTGCGCATGTAGTGGGGCAGGCGGGGCGGCAGGATGCCGTCCCAGGTGTCGTAGCCCTGGCTCCAGAAGGCGGTGCCCCAGGCCTCGTTGAGGGCGCCGAGGGTGCCGTACTTCTGCCGCAGCCAGCGGCGGAAGGCGGCCGCGGCCTCGTCGCCGTAGTCGAAGGTGCAGTACTCGTTGTTGATGTGCCACATGGTGAGGGCCGGGTGGCCGCCGTAGCGGGCGGCCAGGTCCTCGGTGATGGCGGCGGCGTAGCGCCGGTAGGTGGCGCTGGAGTGCGAGAAGTGCTGCCGGCCGCCCCACCACTCGGTGCGGCCCTCCTCGGTGACGGGCAGGGTGTCGGGGTGCAGCCGGCCCATCCAGGGCGGGGGCGAGGAGGTGGGGGTGGCGAGGACGACACCGATGCCGTTGTCGTGCATCAGGTCCATCAGGGTGTCCAGCCAGCCGAACTCCCGTGCGCCGGGCTCCGGTTCCAGCGTCGACCACGAGAACACCCCGAGGGTGACGGAGTTGACGCCGGCGTCCTTCATCAGCCGGACGTCCTCGTGCCAGGTCTCCTCGGGCCACTGCTCCGGGTTGTAGTCGCCGCCGAAGAGGAGACGGCCTCGGGTCGCGTCGCTCAGCTCGGGCATCAGACGGGCTCCCCGTACTGCACGCCACGCCCGTTGGTGGCGATGTAGACCCGGCCGTAGACGCGCGGATCCCCGGTGATGGCGGCGCCGATCCAGCCCCACTGGTGCTGGTCGTCGTTGACCCTGGTCCAGGTCTTCGCCTCGTCGTCGGAGCGGTACACGGCGGTGATGCTCTCGGTGGAGCCGACCATGTAGAGCGCCGGGTAGGAGGCGCCCCCGGCGGCCTTGCCGAAGCCGAGGGTGTACGACGCCCGGCAGCTGCCGACCTTGGTGAAGCTCGCGCCGCCGTCGGTGGAGCGGTACAGCCCGTTCCCCTTCAGGCTCAGCCACAGGTCGCCGGAGCGGCCCGGCGCCACGGCCAGCTGGAACTCGGTGTCGCCCGAGTTCAGCCCGGTGGCCCGCGCGGTGAAGGTCCGGCCGCTGTCGGTGCTGGCGAACAGGGTGCCGGTGGTGGTGTCGAAGGCGTAGAACCGCGCCGGATCCACCGGGTCCGCCACCGGGACGGCGCCCTTCGGGAAGGAGGCCACCTCGGACCAGGTGCCGCCGTTGTCCGCCGAGCGGTATCCCGGGTTGCCCGTGCCGAAGGACCACAGCAGCACGCTGCCGTCGGCGTTGGTGGCGATCGGCCCCGGCGCGGACTTGGCCACGTCCGGCTGGGCCTCGAAGGGGGTCCAGGTCTTGCCGCCGTCGTTCGACCAGGCCCCGTTGCCGTGGTCGCCCCAGCCGGCGCGCACGACGTACGACGGTTCGGCGGCGGCCAGTGCCAGCCCCGTCGCCGTGGCGAACACCGGGTTCGACGCCATGCCGCGCGAAGGGGACGCCGTGAGCCGCTCGTGGTACATCACGCCGATGTCCCCGGAGCCGCTGATCAGGTGCGCCTCCCCGGCCGGAGGAGAGATCAGCTGCCGGATGGACGCCTCCTCCAGACCGCGGATCTCCGGGGCCCAGTGCTTGAGGTCGCGGGTGCCGTAGAGGGTCGCGCCGGTGCCGTAGACGATGTGCCGGGAGTCGAACGGGTCGAGGCCGACGGCCTGGATCCACCAGCCGAACTTGGGCTTGTCGGCGCCCCACTTGAGGTACGGCGTCTCGGAGACGTCGAGGACGGCCCGGTCCTTCAGGGACGTCCAGGTGCGGCCGCCGTCGGTGCTCCGGTACAGGGTGTCGACCAGCGACCAGCGGTTGTTGGTGGAGACGACGACGGTTCCCGGGCGACAGGCGTCGACGGCGACACCGCCGTAGCCGAAGGAGTCGGTCCCGCCGTCCTCCGTCGCCCCGCCGGGCTTCACCGGCGTGACCTCGGTCCATTTCCCGCTGGTGGTGCGCAGCTTGTGCACACTGCCGTCCAACTGGCCGTTGGGACCGGGGGCGTTGGCGTACGTCACGTACAGCTCGCGCGTGTGCCGGTCGTAGGCGGCCCGGACCGGGACCTTGGCGGCGGTGCCCCTGGGCTGCCCGGGGACGGCCTCCCAGGTGGTGCCGTCGGCGGTCCGGTAGAGGTTCGCGGAGGTGCCGTCGGAGTCGCCCCAGCCGGCGTAGACACTGCGGCCCGCGGCGACGAGGAGGGTGATGCCCTGGCCGGTGGCGCCGGGGGCGGCCGGGAAGCTCACGGCCTTCCAGGTGGCGCCCCGGTCGGTCGACTTGAGCAGCCCGTCGTGCCGGGTGCCGAGCCACAGGGTGTCGCTGTCGCGCGGGTCGACGAGCAGCCGTTCCCCGCAGCCACGCCCGTCCTCGTTGCCACCGAGCTTCACGGTGAGGTCGGTGCGCTTCCAGGTCGCGCCGCGGTCCTCGGAACGCAGCACGGCCCCGTTGCCGGCCCAGGGCTGGGTGTACGTGCCGAGGGCGAGGTACAGCCGGTCCGGATGGGCCGGGTCGACGGCCATCGCCTCCACACCGAGCAGGTTCCAGTCGTCCCAGCCGAGGTGGTCGGTCAGCGGGATCCACCGGTCGGTCCGGTCGTCCCAGCGGTAGGCGCCGCCGATGTCGGTCCGGGCGTAGGCGAGACCGCGGACGGCGGGGTGGAACAGGACACCGGTCACGAATCCGGTGCCGCCCTGGACGACGTTGCGCCAGCGGTAGGCACCGCCTGCGGCGGGGACGGCGGCCCGGGCATGCCCCTGGAGGACCGGGAGGGTGGCGACCGCGGCGGTGGCGGCGGTCCCGGCGAGCACCGCGCGTCTGCTGAGGTGGAACGTGCTCATGACATACCTCGGTTCGTGCGAACGGGGAGTTGGGGAGCTGTCCTGGGGGCGCGGGGAACCGCGCGATCGACCACGACGCGGCCGCAGCCGCCGATGACCGACAGCCCTGCGGCAAGAGGGCGTTCTCAGCCCTTGACCGCCCCCGTCAGCATCCCCTTCTTGAAGTGCTTCTGGACGAAGGGCGACAGCACGGCGACGGGAAGCAGAGCCATGACCATCACCGCCATCTGGATGGCGAGGGCCGAAATCTGGCCGGTGTTGATCTGCGCGGCGAGTCCGACCGGACGCTCCTGCTTCTGCACGAGCTGGATCATGACGTTCTGCAGCGGCATCATGTCCTGGTCGGTGAGGTAGATGGAGGCGTTGAACCAGGCGCTCCAGTAGCCCACCGCGTAGAACAGGGAGATCACCGCGATCACGGCACGGGAGAGCGGCATGACGATCTGCCACAGGATCCGGAAGTCCCCGGCCCCATCGATCCGTGCGCTGTCGGTGAGTTCCTGCGAGATGTTCATGAAGAACGCCCGCAGGACCAGGATGTTGAAGACGCTGACCGCGCTGGGCAGGATCAGCGCCAGATAGGTGTCGGTCAGCCCGAGCGCCTGCACCAGCAGGTAGGTCGGGATCAGCCCGGCGCCGAAGAACATCGTCGCGAGCAAGGTCATCAGGATCCAGCGGTGGCCGAGCGAGCCGGAGCGCGAGAGCCCGTAGGCGCACAGCACCGACACCGTCATGCTGAACAGCGTGCCGACGAGCGTGACGCCGAGACTGACAAGCGCCGCGCGCTGGACCTGGCCACCGCTGAGCAGTTCCTGGTAGGCGATGAAGGTGATGTCCTTGGGGATCACCACCAGCCCGCCGGCCGCGTCGATGGTCTTCTTCGATGACAGGCTGGTGACGATCACGATCCACAGGGGGAACAGGATCGCGAAGCAGGCGAAGGCGAGGACGATGCCCTTGGCCGCGAGTCCGGCCTTGGCGGGCTCCTCCTCCCAGGACGGGCGGGGCGGGGCGGTCCAGGGGCTGGGCTTCTTGGCCACCTCGGTCAGCGACGGCCGGTCGACGACTGTGCTCACTTCTTGTACACCCCCTGCTCGCCCATGAGGTGGGCGACCTTGTTCGCCACCAGGACGAGGGTCAGGCCGACGATGCCCTTGATCAGTCCGGCGGCGGCCGCGTAACTGAAGTCCTGGTTACGGATGCCGTTCCACCACACGTACGTGTCGAGTACGTCCGACGCCTCCGGCCCGACCGCGTCGCGTTGCAGCAGCAGCTGCTCGAAGCCGACGGTGAGGGCGTCGCCGACCCGCAGGACCAGCAGCAGGGCGATGACCGGCCGCAGCGCGGGGAGCGTGATGTGCCACATGCGGCGCCAGCGCCCGGCACCGTCCATCGCGGAGGCTTCGTACAGATCGTTGCTGACGGAGGAGAGGGCCGCGAGGAAGACGATGACGCCCCAGCCCGCGTCCTTCCAGATGCCCTCGACCGTGACCAGGTACTTGAAGATCTCCGGGTCGGTCATGATGTCGAACCCGCCACGCCCGTGTTCGCGCAGGGTCTGCGCGATGATGCCCGCGCCGCCGAAGATCTGCTGGAAGACCGTGACCACCAGGACCCACGAGAAGAAGTGGGGGAGGTACAGGACCGCCTGGGCGACAGCCCGGACCCGGGGCCTGATCACGCTGTTGATGAGCAGCGCGAGCAGGATCGGCACCGGGAAGAAGAGCACGAGCTGGAGGAAGAACAACACGAAGGTGTTCTGCACCGCGTGCCAGAACTCGGAGTCGGAGAAGACCCGTTCGAACTGCTCCAGGCCGACCCATGGACTCTCGAACATGGCGACGAAGCCGTTTTCGCTGAGGTACGGGTCGTAGTCCTGGAAGGCGACGACGTTGCCGAGGATCGGCACGTAGTTGAAGACGAGCACCAGCAGCACGGCCGGTACGGTCATCAGGACGAGCGTCCGGTCACGCCGGAAGCGGATCCGCAGGCCCAGCTTTCCCGCGGGTCTCCCCTTGCGCTTCCCGGCCGGCCGGCCCCGACCGGAGGGCCCCTCCGCCTTCGTCGTACCGTCCGTCGTCTGCGCCTCGGCCCTGCTGCGAGGCACCGTGCTGTGGGACACGGCCTTCTCCTTGCCTCAGCCTCGGGTCACTTCGCGGGACCGTTGTCGTCGAGCAGTTTCCTGTACCAGGCCCGCAGGTCGTCGCCGCCCTGCTTCTTCCAGTCCGAGACCGCCTGCTGCATGTCGCTGATCTTCTTGCGCCCGCGCACGACGTCGTCCTCGAGCTGCTCGAAGTCGTCGGCCAGGTTGGTCCACCGGTTGGGCTCGGTGATGGTCATGCCCTGGAAGGAGGACTTCTTGGTGAAGGCGCCCATCCGCTGCTGCCACTCGACCTGCTGCTTGGCTATCTCGGGCAGGTCCGGGTGGGCGATGTAGGCGGCCGGGTCGCCGGTGTAGTCGAAGGCGCCGTTGACCTCGTTGACACCCCTGGTCGTCTTCGTCGGCGCCCCGTCCTTCACCGTGTAGTCGGTGCCCTCGACTCCGTAGACGGTGAGCATGTACTCCTTGGTGCCGTACGGCGAGGCACAGTAGTTGGCCAGGGCGAGGAAGTCCTGGACGACCTGCTTGGACGCCTTCTTGTTGACAAAGGTGAAGATGTTCGCGGGCTGGACCGCCCACAGGGTCGGGTCACCACCGTCGTGACCGAAGATGTCCATCACACCCATCTCGAAGTCCTCGTTCTGGGTGCGCTGTTCGGTCGTCTTGCCCCACAGGGCGGAGAGGTCGTCGTTGTAGACGAGGGACTGGCCGGCGGTGAACCGGTTGCCCGCGACGCCCTGGTTGGCCGCCTTGGCGTCGGGGTGGACCACGCCGGCCGCGTAGAGCTTGCGGGTCCACTCCAGGGCTTCGAGATACGCCTCGGTCTCGATCCGGTTGATCAGCTTGTCGCCCTCGAGGTTCCACCACAGCGCCTTGTCGGCCCCGCTCAGCGCGCCGAACACGCTGAACGAGAGCCACTTCATGTCGTCGCAGGCCCACACCTTCGCCTTGGCGTTGGTGGCCTCCTTCGCCCAGGCCAGGAACTCGTCCGCCGACGTGGGGAGCGTGTAACCCTCCTTGTCGAAGACGTCCTTGCGGTAGAAGGGGGCGATGTTCACGACGGGCGAGGCCGGCATCGGGATCGCGCGCAGCTGACCGCCGAAGATGGAGCGCTGCCAGGCGTCGGTGGGGACGGCCGCGAGGTTCGGGTAGTCCTTGACCTTGTCGCCGGAGAGGTACTCGCCGAGGTCCGCGAACTTGGCGTTGATGGCGCTCGGTATCTTGCCGTTCAGGTTCCAGCCCGGGACGACCACCACGTCCGGGATGTCACTCGAGGCGAGAATGGCGCCCAGCTTCTCGTCGTAGGTGTTGCCGTCCTGGTTCTGCCAGCTGACCTCGACCCCGATGGCCTCGTTCATGGCCTTGTAGTACGGGTTGTTGTTCGACGGGGGCGTGCCCCAGAACGGGGCCATGATCTTGATCTTGCTGCCCTTGCCGAGCTTCTCCGGCACGGCGGTCTTCAGGGTGCTGAGGTCCAGCGGCCGGGTGAACCCCACGGCCGAGCCGTTCTTCGAGGGGATGTCGGGGCTGACGACGTTCCGCGCCACGAACGCCGGAAGGAGCTTCTTGGCGTCCTTCCCGGAGGTGGTTCCCTCCTTGCGCCCTTCTTGCGCCCCCCCGCAGGCGGCGAGCAGCGGCATCCCCCCGGCCACCGCTGCGGTGGCGACCGCCGTGGAGGCGAGGAAGCTTCTCCGGCTGGGTCCGGAGGAGGCGGCGTTCGGCGTCATTGCGTCAACCCTTCATGGCGCACCAGGACACCCGGCGGTGGGCCGTCGGCTGCGGTGTCTCGAGTGGAACTGGCTGAGCCGAAGCGAGCCTTCGACCCGGAGGCGGGCTTCCGTGTCGAAGCGCTTCGATGTTGCTGTGAGGTTAAGTGAACGCCCAGGGGTGCACAAGGGTCGTCCCCAAACTTCCTCAAAGGCACGAGAAGGGACCGTTCCTCATGCACGGCTTGAAGGGACGGCACCGGTCTCTTGACACCCGGCCCTTCGCCGACCCAGCATCGAAGCGCTTCGAAAGGGTCTTGCCGCTCCACCACAAAGGGATTCCCACGTGACCGCACACCCGCCGCCCGGTCCGCCGTTCCGCGATCCGCGCCTGCCGTTCGCCAAGCGGATCGACGACCTCCTGTCGCGGCTCACGCCGGCGGAGAAGATCGCCTTCCTGCACCAGTTCGCGCCCGCCGTCGAACGGCTCGGCATCGCCGCCTTCCGCACCGGCCAGGAGGCCCTGCACGGCGTGGCCTGGATGGGCCCGGCGACGGTCTTCCCACAGGCGGTGGGCCTCGGCGCCACCTGGAACCCGGAGCTGGTGCGGCGCGTCGGCGACGCGGTGTCCAAGGAGACCCGCGCGATGCGCGCCAAGGACCACCGGGTCGGCCTCAACGTCTGGGCGCCGACCGTCAACCTGCTGCGCCACCCCCTGTGGGGCCGCAACGAGGAGGGCTACTCGGAGGACCCGAAGCTCACCTCGGCGATCGCCACCGCCTATACGCACGGCCTGCGCGGCGACCACCCCACCTACTGGCGCACCGCGCCCGTGCTCAAGCACTGGCTCGCCCACAACAACGAGACGGACCGCTCCACGACGTCGAGCTCCGCGCGCCCGCGCGTGCTGCACGAGTACGACCTGAAGGCCTTCCGCGAGACCGTCGAGGCGGGCGCGGTGGCCGGGGTGATGCCGGCGTACAACCTGGTCAACGGCCGCCCCAACCACGTCTCCCCCCATCTGAGAGAGCACCTGCGCACCTGGACCGACGAGGACCTGCTGGTCTGCTCCGACGCGGGCGCGCCGAGCAACCTGGTCGACTCCGAGCACTACTTCGACACGCACGAGGAGGCGACGGCGGCCTCCCTGGTGGCGGGCGTCGACAGCTTCACGGACCACGGCACGGACTCCTCGCAGATGATCGGCCGCCTGCGAGGCGCCCTGGAGCGCGGGCTGCTGACCGAGGCCGACGTCGACACCGCCGTCCGCCGGCAGCTCTCGGTCCGCTTCCGGCTGGGCGAGTTCGACCCGGAGTACGACCCGCACGGCGCCACCAGCGAGTTCGACACCCCGGCGCACCGGGCCCTGGCGCGGGAGGCCGCCGAGCAGGCGATCGTGCTGCTGAAGAACGACGGGGTGCTGCCGCTCGCCCCGGAGAGCCGGGTCGCGGTGGTCGGCCTGCTCGCCGACGAGTGCAAGCTCGACTGGTACAGCGGCACGCTCCTGCACCGCTCGACCCCGCTGGAGGGTCTGTACGAGCGGTTCGGCACGGAGCGGGTGGAGTTCGCCGAAGGTGTGGACCGGGTCCGGCTGAAGACCTCCGCGGGCGCCTTCCTGCACGTGCCGGTGGCCGAGGACGCCGCCGACGAGGTGCGCGGCGCCGAGGGCGCGCTCGACCCGGCGCTGCTCACGGGCCGCACCGACCTGCCCCCGCTCACCACCGACGCGACCGGCACCGAGCTGGCGCTGGTCGACTGGGGCGAGGACGTGCTGACGCTGCGCGCGCCCGACGGCCGCTATCTCTCGGTCGCCGGCGACGGCTTCCTCCGCGCCTCCGCCGACCAGCCGGGGGGCTGGGTCGTCCAGGAGACGTTCCGCCTGGAACCGCACGGGGACGGGCACCTCCTGAAGCACCTGGGAACGGGTCGTCACGTGTGTGTCTCCGCCGACGGCGTGAAGGTTGCCGCCGAAGATCCCGAGGTGTTCGAGCTGGTCGTCGCCGAGCGCGGCGAGGAGGCGGTGGCGCGTGCCGCCGCGGCGGCCGACGTGGTCGTGGTGGTGGCGGGCAACGACCCGCACATCAACGGCCGCGAGACCGAGGACCGTACGACCCTGCGGCTGCCCGGGCACCAGGAGCGGCTGCTGCGGGCCGCCCGCGCGGCGAACCCGGCGACCGTGCTGGCGCTGGTCTCCGCCTACCCCTACGCGGTCGACCCGGCGGACCTGCCGGCCGTGCTGTGGACCGCGCACGGCGGTCAGGCGGCCGGCACCGCCCTGGCCCGTGTGCTGGCCGGTGACGTCTCCCCCGCCGGCCGCCTCCCGCAGACCTGGTACGCCGACGACGCCGACCTGCCCGGCCTCCTCGACTACGACGTGATCGGGAGCCGGCAGACGTACCTGTACTTCGAGGGCACGCCCCTGTTCCCCTTCGGGCACGGCCTGTCGTACACGTCGTTCGCGTACGAGGGGCTGACGGCCCGGGTGGCGGACGGGTCGGTGCACGTCTCCTTCACGGTCACCAACACCGGTGAGGTCACGTCCGACGAGGTCGCCCAGCTCTACACCCGGGCCGCCGACCCGTCCGTGCCGCGCCCCCGCCGCGAGCTGCTGGACCACCGCCGCGTCACCCTCGCCCCGGGGGCGGCGGCCGGCTTGAGCTTCGAGGTCCCGCTGTCCGCCTTCGCCTTCTGGGACGTGGCCCAGGACCGGTGGCGTCTGGAGCCGGGCGCGTACGAGCTGCTGGCCGGGGCCTCCAGTGAGGACGTCCGGCTGCGGACCACCGTCACGCTCGACGGCGAGCCCGCCCTGCCGCGCGCGGTCGTCGCGGGCGGGCTGGCGGCGGCCGGCTTCGACGAGCACAGCGGCATCGAGATCGTCGACCGTACGAAGGTGTCGGGCGACGCGGTGACACCGGCGGACGGGGCGAGGGGCGAACTGGTCTACCGGCGCTGCGACTTCGGGCGCGGCATCGCCGCAGTGACGGTGGAGGTGGCCGGCGAGGGCACGGTCGAGCTGTCCCTCGACGGCGGTCCTGTGCTCGCGGTGCTGTCGACCGCGACGCCCACGTCAGGCCCGTACGACTATGTCTCGCTCGGCGCTTCCGTCGCCGCCGCGGGCGTGCACGACGTGCACCTGAGACTGCGCGGCCCGCTGCGGCTCGCGCACGTCGGCTTCTCCGGTTGAGGGTCCGGAGCAGGCCGGCGTAAAGGAGGGGCCCGGCACCGGAAGGCAGCGGTGCCGGGCCTCTCCGCCGAGCCTATATGAAAATGGTTCCCATGAGCTAGTGTCGGGGCGTCAGAGAGCGAGGCCGGTGAGGACCATCACGCGCTCGTACGTGTAGTCCTCCATCGCGAACCGCACACCCTCCCGGCCCACGCCGGACTGCTTGACGCCGCCGTACGGCATCTGGTCGGCGCGGTAGGAGGGCACGTCGCCGACGACGACGCCGCCGACCTCCAGGGCGCGGTGGGCCCGGAAGGCGGTCTGCAGGTCGTGGGTGAACACGCCCGCCTGGAGGCCGTACTTGGAGTCGTTCACGGCGGCGAAGGCCTCGGCCTCGCCGTTCACCTTCTGCACGGTGAGGACCGGCCCGAAGACCTCCTCGCAGGAGATCGTCACGCCGGCCGGTACGCCGGCCAGGACGGTCGGCGCGTACGAGGCGCCGTCGCGCTTGCCGCCGGTGAGCAGCGCGGCACCCGCGTCGACCGCCTCCCGGACCCACGTCTCGACGCGCTTGGCGGCGTCCTCGCTGACCAGCGGCCCGACGTCGGTCGCCTCGTCGCTCGGGTCGCCCGTGACCTGGGCCTCGACGGCCGCGACGATGCGCGGCAGCAGCCGGTCGTACACGGAGGCGTCCGCGATGACGCGCTGGACGGAGATGCAGGACTGGCCGCCCTGGTAGTTGGAGAAGGTGGCGATGCGGTTCGCCGCCCGGTCCAGGTCCTCGTCGCTGGCCCAGTCGGCGAGCACGACGGCCGCGCCGTTGCCGCCCAGCTCCAAGGTGCAGTGCTTGCGCGGCACCGAGTCCATGATCGCGTAGCCGACCTTCTCGGAGCCGGTGAAGGAGATCACGGGCAGGCGCTCGTCCCGCACGAGGGCGGGCATCTTGTCGTTGGCGACCGGCAGAATGCTCCAGGAGCCCGCGAGGAGCTCGGTCTCGGCGAGCAGCTCGCCGATGACCAGGCCGGACAGCGGGGTCGCCGGGGCCGGCTTCAGGATGATCGGCGCTCCGGCGGCGATGGCCGGGGCGACCTTGTGGGCACAGAGGTTGAGCGGGAAGTTGAAGGGCGCGATACCGAGCACCACGCCCTTCGGGAAGCGGCGGGTGAGGGCGAGCCGGCCCTGGCCGCCGGGGTCGGTGTCGAGCCGCTGGGCCTCGCCGCCGTTGAACCGCCGGGCCTCCTCGGCCGCGAACCGGAACACGGACACGGCCCGGCCGACCTCGCCGCGCGCCCACTTCAGCGGCTTGCCGTTCTCGGCGGAGATCAGCCGGGCGATCTCCTCGGTGCGCTCGACGAGGCGCTTGCCGACGTGGTCGAGGGCGGCGGCCCGCACATGGGCCGGGGTGGCGGCGAACTCGTCCCGCACGGCGTGCGCGGCGGCCACGGCCTCCTCGACCTGCGCGTCCGTCGGCACACTCACCTTGCCGACGAGCCGCCCGTCCCACGGGGAGGTGACGTCGAAGGTGTCCTCGCCGGTGGCCTCGCGGCCGGCGAGCCAGAAGGCGTGGGTGGAAGTCATGTGGTCTCCGGCCCTTCGGCGTTGGGGTGGTCCTGGTGCTGCGGGTTCCACGGTAGGCGCGGGGTGGCCGGAGGTCGTTTGTCCGGGCCGTAGCAATAGCGGGCGGGGACACTACGGTTTGGCTACTCGGAGCTGGTGGCCTTCAGGGCGAGCCAGAGTTCCATCCGGGCGTCGGCGTCGTCCAGGGAGCGGCCGAGGATCTCCTCGACCCGGCGCATGCGGTAGCGCAGGGTGTGGCGGTGGACGCCGAGGTCGGCCGCCGCCGCGTCCCACTGGCCGTGCCGGGACAGCCAGGCGCGCAGGGAGGCGACCAGGTCACCGCGGCCCGTGGCGTCGTGCTCGTACAGCGGCCGCAGCATCCCGTCGGCGAAGGCCCGTACCGCGTCGTCCGCGAGCAGCGGCAGTACGGATCCGGCCGCCATCTGCTCGTGCTCCACGAGGACGCGCCCGCGCCGCCGCGCCACCGACAGCGCCTGCTCGGCCTGCTTGTACGCGGCGGACGCGGCGATGGGCCCGGCCGGCGCCGACAGACCCACCACCAGCTCGTCCTGCTCGCCGCCCGGCACCTTCTCGCGTACGCCGGCCCGGGCCGACTCCAGTGCTGCCGCGTACTCCCCGCAGGCCGCGGCGGCGGCACCGCCGTCCGCGGCCAGCACCACCAGCCGCTCCCCCTCCGGTACGACGAGCAGGGCCTCGCCGGCGCGGGCCGCAGCGGACTCCATGACGTCGGCGATCGCCGCGAGGGGGTCGCCGCCCGTGTCGGCCGCGGCGAGCACGGCGGCGGAGTGCCGGTCGGCGGCCGGGGCACCCGAGCGGGCCTCGGCACGGGCCAGCGCGGCCGAGGCCGACACCGGCACCCGCTCCGCGACCAGCATCCGGAACGGCGCGTCCAGCAGCCCGCCGTACAGGTCCCCGGCGACCGTGCGCGCGTGGTCCGGCTCCCCGGCCAGCAGCATGCGCAGTACGGCCGCGCCGACCCGCTGCTCGGCCGCCTGGAGGGACCGGGAGCGTTCCGTGGTCAGGGTCAGCAGCGCGATGGCCGAGTGGACGGCGTAGCGCTCGGCGGTGCCGAGGGCGGCCGCCGTGCCCACGGCGAGGGCCGCCCGGGGGCGCCTTCCCGTGCCGATGGTGTGCAGTTCGACCCGGTCCTCGTTCTCCGGTCCGCCGACCACCGAGGAAGCTGGCGCCGGCCGGTCCCGCAGCCGCTGTACGTCGCCGGTGAGGCGCGCGGCCCGTCGCCCGGCCCACTCCGGCGCCGTGGCGACGACGGCGCCCGAGGCGTCGTACAGCGCGGCCCAGCCGTCCACCTGCGAGGCCAGCGCGCCCAACAGCCCCTCGGGACCGCCGGTCTGGGCCTGCCGGGTCAGCTCCCGCTGGGCGGCGAACCCGGCGGTGACGGCCCGGTACTGGTCGGCGGCTATCGCGGCGGACACCGCCTTGCTGATGGCGAGGAACGGGGTCCTGCGCGGCACCTCCAGCAGCGGCAGGCCCTCCTCCTCGGCCGCGTCGACCAAGGCCTTGGGGATCTCCTCGTAGTTGACGCCGACGGCGAAGCCGAGCCCGACCACACCGGCGGCGACCAGCCGCCGTACGTAGCGGCGCATGACCTCCGGGTCCTCGGCGTCCAGCTTGAGGGCGGTGATAAGCAGCAGTTCCCCGCCCTCCATGTAGGGGACGGGGTCGGCGAGCTCGCTGACGTGCGCCCAGCGGACCGGCACGTCCAGGCGGTCTTCGCCCGCCCGCACGGTGAGTTTCAGCGCGGAGTGGTGGACGAGCGAGGCGAGCGTCGGGGGCATGAGGCCTTCAGATCTGCGTCAGGGCGGTGTGATCTTTGTGTTCTTTTGGCCGCCACGTATGAACGACCTGTGACGATTCTGCCTCACCGTACGGTCCCCGCGTACCCGTACCCGGCGGGAAGACGTCAGCCCTGCGGGTTCTGTAGCCCCCGTCAGCCCCGGAGATCCACGAGCAGCGGGGGTGCGTGCTCGCCCTTGACGTCGGTCAGCGACAGCACCGCGTGCCCGGCCGGCACCCCGTGCGCCAGCTCGGAGGCGGACCAGCGCTCCCGTTCGACCTGCCGCACGGTCACCGCCCGCGCGGTCGGGGCCTTGCCGGTGATGACCCTCCGCAGCATGTGCGCGGCCTTGCCCGCGGGCGTCTCCGCGATGATCTGCCGGTCGGTGACGTCCCGGGCCTCGGTCCACTCCTTGCCCCACACCTCGGCGAAGTCCTGCCCGTCCCACGGGGTGAGGCCCGACAGCGCCATTCGGCACCCGGTGGCCCCCAGCAGGGGCCCGCGCAGGGGCCGGGGCACGTCGTCCAGCGTCCGCAGGGTCAGCACGACACCGGCGTTGCCCGACCGCAGCCGCTGGATGCCGCGCACGGCCTCGGGCGTCACCACGCCGGTCGCGTCGTCGAGCAGCAGACAGGCGAACAGCGACCGGTCCTCCCGTACGGCGACACTCGCCGTGAACTGCGCGAGCACCAGCCGCGCCAGCATCCGGGAGGCGTCGGCGTGCCCGCGCTCGGGCAGGTCGATCCGCACGCGTACGGGATGGTCCAGGGCCTTGAGGGTGAAGGGACGAGTGGCCCCCGAGGTGTCGAAGAAGGGGGCGAACGCGGGCCGGTCCAGCAAGGCGACCCGATCGGCGAGCACTCCGCCGACGTCACCCGGCTGCCCCATCTGCCGCTCGCGGGCATCCAGTTCCCGCAGCAGCGACTCCTGTCCGGCGTCCTGCAGCCCCTGCCGCAGCGCGGCCAGCGGCCCCGGCGCCCCGTCCAGCAGCTGCCGCAGCTCCGGCACGGACGGAAAACGCCCGTGCACGGCCCGGAACGGCCCCAGCAACTGCGCGAGGACGGTCGTGGAACGCCGGGTGTCACTGCCCGGATGCGGATCGGCCAGATCCCCGACGAGCGCCTCGGCGAGCACGGCCGCGGCCTCGTCCGGGTCGCCGGTCCCCCCGTACAGGTCCAGGTCGTACTCGGACTCCTGGTTCCCGATCCGCACGACGACGTCATACGCGTCGGCCGGCCCGAGCCCGGCCCCCGCCGCCCCGACCACGACGACAGCGGCCCGCCCGGCGAGAGCGTGCAGACACAACGACTCGGCGAGCGGCCGCACGACGGCCCCGGTCTTACCGGAGCCGGCGGGGCCGACGGCGAGCAGAGAGGTACCGAGCAGTTCCGGGCCGAGGGCAAGGCCCGTGCCGCGGTAGGCATACGGATTGCGCGGGTCGTCGGCGCTGGTACCGAGCCTCACCTGCCCGGTGAGCAGGTCATGCCGGGCCAGCCGGGTGGGCAGGTCACGGGCGCCGGAGGGGTGCAGGCAGGCGGCGGCGCCGTGCTGGAGCACCGCACCGCTGAACGTGGCCAGACTGTGCCGCCCGCTGCGGACGCCCTGCCAGGCGCGGGCGATCCGGGCGTGATCGACGTCCCTCATGAGCCCGGCCCGCGCATCGGCGGCAAGCCGCTCGGCGGCGTCGACGGCTCCTGCGGCGCGCAGGGCGGGCCATTCGGCGGGGTCGGTTTCAGGAGTGGGCTGCGGCGTGGCACTCGGTTCGGTGCGGACCCAGGCGGCGGGGCCGAACCGGCGCCACAGTTCGGGCCAATGCCCGATCCTTCCGAAGACCGCGAAGATCGCGACGAACACCAGGCCTTCGTAGATGTACGAAGCCACGCCTCCCACGGCCCCTGCTTTGCCGAGGGCCCAGGCGTCCGGTGCCAGCACGAACCATGGCCAGAGCCAGAATCCGCCGAGATAGCCGTTGTACAGCAGCGAGCACAGCAGCCAACCGCACAGGAACGCGATCACCGCACCGCCGACCAGTTGCCGCGTCGGGATCCGCTCCGGCTCCTCCGCCGCCCGCGGCCGATGCCCGAACCGCCACACGCCGGGCGGCGCCTCGGGCCGGGGCGTACGCAGCCACGTCAGAAAGGAGGATCCGTCCGGCATCTGAGGCACCCCGGGCGCCCGGGTCGGCCGGGGCGGCACGGTGGACCCGTCCGCCGGCCTCGCCGGCACCTCCGGCGGCCCCGCCGGACGCGGCACCGGGTTCGCGTGCGTACCCCGCGCCTCCTGGGTCCCGTCGCTGTCCATCGCCCTTGCCCCCTGACCAGCCGCTCCGTCCACCATCAGCGAGCCAATCTAACGCCCTGCCCTGGGGAGTTCACCGCTTACACGGCCGGGGCGTGGGCACCAGCCCAGGAGAGCGCCATGTCCACCCCGGACAAACCGCCCCTTCGACAACGCCCACATGGAACATGCCCACCCCCCTCCCCCCGCCCTAGCCTGCGAGAAAAGAAGCGAAGTGGCTGTGTCCATTCGTCCGCACCACCCCAGGAGCCCCGCATGACCGCACTTCCGCAGGAGCGTCGCGTCGTCACCGCCATTCCCGGACCGAAGTCGCAGGAGTTGCAGGCCCGCCGTACCGCCGCGGTCGCGCAGGGTGTGGGGTCCGTGCTGCCCGTGTTCGCGGCGCGGGCCGGTGGCGGGATCATCGAGGACGTCGACGGGAACCGGCTGATCGACTTCGGGTCGGGCATCGCCGTGACCTCCGTCGGCGCCTCCGCCGAGGCCGTCGTGCGCCGGGCGTCCGCGCAGCTCGCCGACTTCACCCACACCTGTTTCATGGTCACGCCGTACGAGGGGTACGTCGAGGTCGCCGAGGCGCTCGCCGAGCTGACCCCGGGTGACCACGCCAAGAAGAGCGCGCTGTTCAACTCCGGCGCCGAGGCCGTCGAGAACGCCGTGAAGATCGCGCGGTCGTACACCAAGCGGCAGGCCGTCGTGGTGTTCGACCACGGCTACCACGGCCGGACCAACCTGACCATGGCGCTGACCTCCAAGAACATGCCGTACAAGCACGGCTTCGGGCCGTTCGCGCCCGAGGTGTACCGCGTGCCCGTGGCGTACGGCTACCGCTGGCCGACCGGCCCCGAGAACGCCGGCCCCGAGGCCGCCGCGCAGGCCATCGACCAGATCAGCAAGCAGGTCGGCGCGGAGAACGTCGCCGCGATCATCATCGAGCCGGTGCTCGGCGAGGGCGGTTTCATCGAGCCGGCCAAGGGCTTCCTGCCGGCGCTCCGCCGGTTCGCCTCCGACCACGGCATCGTCTTCGTCGCCGACGAGATCCAGTCCGGCTTCTGCCGTACGGGGCAGTGGTTCGCGTGTGAGGACGAGGGGGTCGTCCCCGACCTGATCACCACCGCCAAGGGCATCGCCGGCGGTCTGCCCCTCGCAGCCGTGACCGGGCGCGCCGAGATCATGGACGCCGCGCACGCCGGCGGTCTGGGCGGCACCTACGGCGGCAACCCGGTCGCCTGCGCCGGCGCCCTGGGCGCGATCGAGACCATGAAGGAACTCGACCTCAACGCCCGGGCCAAGCACATCGAGGCCGTGATGAAGGCGCGCCTGTCCGCCATGCGGGACAAGTTCGAGGTGATCGGCGACGTCCGCGGCCGGGGCGCGATGATCGCCATCGAGCTGGTCAAGGACCGTACGACGAAGGAGCCGCACCCGGAGGCGACCGCCGCGCTCGCCAAGGCCTGCCACGCCGAGGGCCTGCTGGTCCTGACCTGTGGCACCTACGGCAACGTCCTCCGCTTCCTGCCCCCGCTGGTGATCGGCGAGGACCTGCTGAACGAGGGCCTCGACATCATCGAGCAGGCCTTTTCCCGCATCTGACGTCGGCAGCGCACGCAGAGCGTGTGAAGAAGGTGTGCGAGGTGGATGACAGCGGCCCCTACGGCCTGTCCTGCGCTCGGCCCCTGTCGTAGGTTCTACCCAGATGAGAGATACACCCCGCCCACAGGGGACTGTGGGTGACATCAGGCCGAGGCCTCCCCAGCTTCGACCTGGTCGTGCCCTCGCGCACACAACCGGAGCCTGAGGCTCTGGATCTCCTCACCGATCGGACAGTCGCCCGCCCCAAACCCCCCGGGGCGCGCGACGTTCCGGTCCCACGGCCGCCTCGGAACCATCCCCCCGGTTCCGGGGCGGCCGACCTCCGTTTCCGGGCCTCTCACAGAGGTCCGGGCCCGACGGGCAGCGCCGGCTCCGGGCGGTGTATCCCGCGCGGGCGGTATCCCAGCTCGTCCGCGAGCCCGACGAGGTCCGCGAGCAGCCAGACGATGGCGAGCCACATCTCGGTGCCCTGGAGGCCGGGCTCACGGCCCGGACCGGTGCCGTCGGGGGTGGGGCCGAAGGGGAAGCCGCGGCCCGGCTGCCAGCGGCGCAGGGCCGCGGTGAGCTGCGCCGACGCCCAGGAACGGGCCTCCTCGGCGCGGTGGGTGGTCTGCCGGGCGCAGAGCCACAAGGGGTGGATCACGTCCAGGACGTTGCAGGCGTTCTCCCGGCCGGGTGCGAAGTGCCGGGGGTCGCGCGCGTGGTCGAGAACCGTGTCGATCACCCGCTCCGCGTACGGCACGGGCAGGCCGAACTGGGCGAAGGAGCCGCGGGTGAGCCGGTAGTAGCCGTTGACCATCTGGAGCCGCCCGGACTCGGACGTGGGTGACCCCCACATGCCCGTCCAGGGGTCGGCATGGGTGTGCAGCCAGCCGAACAGCGCCTCCGGCGCCCCGGGCGCGGCGGCCTCCGCACCGAGGCGCCGGTTCCAGTGCGCGGCGGTGGCCCAGGAGTCGACCCACGCCCCGGCGTGCCAGGCACGGTCGTGCCAGGGCAGCTCGGCCAGGTGCGCGACCAGTCGGTCCGCCGTGGTGGTGCGCACCGAGTGGACCGGGTGGGCGAAGGAACTGCCGAGCAGGTCCAGCGCGTAGCCCACGCACAGCACGTGATAGGCCGAGGCCCCGTCCTGCGGCAGCCCGGCCGGCCCGGGGACCGGCGGTGCCGCGCCGAACTCGGGGACCAGTCCGGTGCCGGGGTCCTGGAGCGCACGCAGCCGGGCCGCGTGCTCGGCGGCGGGCAGATGGGGCGGCGCTTGACCGAGCAGCAGCGCGGCGATCTCGACGGCGTCGCAGTGCGCCCGCACGGTCGGCTCGGCACCGGGCCGGTCGACGTACCGGCCGGTGCCGGGCTGCCAACAGCGGTCGAGCAGACCGGCGGCCTGAGCGCGGGCGTCGTCGGCGAATGCGGACAGTTCAGACGCAACACCCCCTGACGCGACGCCCCCTGACCCGACGCCTCCTGACGCGACGCCTCCTGCCGCGACACCCCCCGGCACCACCGCGCGCTGCCCCGCCCCACGCGGCTCCCGGCGGTCGCGTATCCGGCGGGCCGGGTTGCCGGCCGCCACCGTCCACGCGGGCAGGTCCTTCGTGACGACCGCGCCGGCGCCGATGACACAGTGGTCGCCGATGGTGACGCCGTCCACGACGACCACGTGGGAGCCGATCCACACATCGTCGCCGACCGTGATCCCGGCGCTGGTGACCGGCTGCTGATGGACCGGCAGATCGGGCGAGAATCCGTGGTTGAAGGCGAGCAACGAGCTGTGGGCGCCGATGCGCACCCCGTTCCCGAGGGTGACGGTGCCGCGCACCACGGTGAAGGGGTTGATCGTGCAGTCGGCGCCGGTGCGTATCTCGCCGGTGACGTAGGCGTGGGCCGCGATGTACGAGCGGTCGCCCAGGGACAGATGCTCCGGGTACACGGCGGCCGTCTCCGCGACGAAGCAGCCCTCACCGAGCCGCACGGACGCCGCCCCCGCCCCCGCTCCCCCGAGCAGCCGCTTCTGCCGCCGCTCCTGTGCCGCCCGCTGCTCCGCCGTCGCCTGCTGGGCGTAGAGCCATGGGCAATGGTCGAAGAGGCCGTCGTCGTCGCTCTCCGGCTGGTTCACGTGATCCTCCACTGGGGTCGCGCGGGTGGACAGTGAACATCCGAGCCCGTGCCAAGCTGGGTCTCATGCCGATCTCCGGGGACCAGGATCTCGACAGATCCGCCACCGCGCAGCACCCTCGCTTCCTCGTTGTCCTGCTCGGCATCCCGGCGTTCCTCTTCGCCCTGATCACGTGGCAGGTCGTCGCGGACGGTCCGCTCGTCCGTCTCGACGAGCGCGTGAGCCGCGGCCTCCTCCACCCGGACGGTCTCGCCGAGTTCCTCTCCGACCTCGGCAACGTCCAGGTCGCGCTCCCGGTCCTCGCGGTCGCCCTCGGTTACGTCGCGCTACGGACCCGCGGTACGGACCGCTGGTGGCTGCCCGTCACCGCCGCGGCCCTCCTCATGGCGCTGGTTCCGGTGCTGATCGTCCCGCTCAAGGAACTCACGGACCGCCCGGGCACCCCGGCCGTCCCACCCGGCACCGGCTACTACCCCTCGGGCCACACCGCCACGGCCGCCATCGCCTACGGCAGCGCGACCCTGCTCCTGCTCCCCCGGCTCCGCACGCCCCTCGCCCGCCGCGCCCTCGTCACCGCCTGCCTCGCCCTCATACTCGGCGTGAGCTACGGCCTGGTCCGCCATGGCTACCACTGGCCCCTGGACGTGGTGGCCAGTTGGTGCGTGTGCGCGGTGCCGCTGTCGTCGCTGTGGCTGTTCCTCGGGCGGACGGCACCACGGGAGGAGCCCCGGTAGGCCCTCATCTCCGTCCCGGGTCGCCGGCCCCGCCGCCGCCTCTCGACGAGCACGTCGCCCGGTTCAGCTGTCGAAGCCCAGCCCCAGCCGGTCCATCGTGCGCAGCCACAGGTTGCGGCGGCCGCCCCGGGCGTCCGCGCGGGCCAGGGACCACTTGGTGAGGGCGATGCCCGTCCAGGCGAAGGGTTCCGGCGGGAACGGCAGCGGCTTCTTGCGGACCATCTGCAGCTCGGTGCGCTCCGTGCGCTCGCCCGCCAGCAGGTCCAGCATCACCTCGGCGCCGAAGCGCGTCGCCCCGACGCCCAGGCCCGTGTAGCCCGCCGCGTACGCGACCTTGCCCTGGTGCGCGGTGCCGAAGAACGCCGAGAAGCGGGAGCAGGTGTCGATCGCGCCGCCCCAGGCGTGGGTGAAGCGGACGCCCTCCAGTTGCGGGAAGCAGGTGAAGAAGTGCCCGGCGAGCTTGGCGTAGGTCTCGGGGCGGTCGTCGTACTCGGCGCGGACACGGCCCCCGTAGGGGTAGACCGCGTCGTAGCCGCCCCAGAGGATCCGGTTGTCGGCGGACAGGCGGAAGTAGTGGAACTGGTTGGCGCTGTCCCCGAGGCCCTGGCGGTTCTTCCAGCCGATCGAGGCCAGTCGGTCGGGGCTGAGCGGCTCGGTCATCAGGGCGTAGTCGTAGACCGGGACGGTGTACGAGCGGACCCGTCGGACCAGGTTCGGGAAGATGTTCGTGCCGAGGGCGACCTGGCGGGCGCGGACCCTGCCGTAGGGGGTGCGTACGGCCATGCCGGCGCCGTACGGCTTCAGGGTGAGGGCGGGGGTGTGCTCGTAGAAGCGGACGCCCAGCTCGGCGCAGGCCCGTTTCAGGCCCCAGGCGAGCTTCGCGGGGTGCAGCATGGCCACGCCCCGGCGGTCCCACAGGCCCGCCTGGAAGGTAGGTGAGTTCACCTGTTCCCGGACGGCCTCGGCGTCCAGGAACTCGATGTCCTCGGCGAGGCCCCGGCGGGCCGTCTCCTCGTGCCAGGCGCGTAGTTCCGCCGTCTGGTAGGGCTCGGTGGCGACGTCGATCTCGCCGGTGCGTTCGAAGTCGCAGCCGATGGAGTGCCGGGCGACCGCCGCCTCGATCGCGTCGAGGTTGCGGGCGCCCAGCTCCTGGAGCTTGTGGATCTCGTCGGGCCAGCGGGCGAGGCCGTTGGGCAGGCCGTGGGTGAGGGAGGCGGCGCAGAATCCGCCGTTGCGACCGGAGGCGGCCCAGCCCGCCTCGCGGCCCTCCACCAGCACCACGTCCCGGCGCGGGTCGCGTTCCTTGGCGATCAGGGCCGTCCACAGTCCGCTGTAGCCGCCGCCGACGACCAGCAGATCGCAGGTCTCGGAGGTGGTGAGGGCGGGTTCGGGGCGGGGCCTGCCGGGATCGTCCAGCCAGTACGGGAGGGGCTGGGCTTCGGAAAGCGAACGGATCCATTCGCTGCGCTGGTTCATGGCGCTCGGGGCCATGATGTCAACTCCCTACGGTCAGGCCTTTTGTCTGTTGCGGCGATTGCCGACGGCCATGGAGGCCAGGACGAGCAGGACGGCGACGACGAACATGGTCGTGCCGATGACATTGATCTGAACGGGCGTGCCGCGCTGCGCCGAGCCCCAGACGAACATGGGGAAGGTGACGGTCGACCCGGCGTTGAAGTTGGTGATGATGAAGTCGTCGAAGGAGAGGGCGAAGGCGAGCAGGGCGCCCGCCGCTATGCCCGGCGCCGCGATCGGCAGGGTGATCCGGACGAAGGTCTGGAACGGGCCCGCGTACAGGTCCCGCGCCGCCTCCTCCAGTTTTGGGTCCATCGACATCACGCGCGCCTTGACGGCCGTGACCACGAAACTCAGGCAGAACATGATGTGCGCGATGAGGATCGTCCAGAAGCCGAGCTGGGCGCCCATGTTGAGGAACAGGGTGAGCAGCGAGGCGGCCATGACGACCTCGGGCATCGCCATCGGCAGGAAGATCAGCGAGTTCACGGCGCCGCGGGCACGGAACCGGTAGCGGACCAGTGCGAAGGCGATGAGCGTGCCGAGGAGGGTGGCGCCGATCGTCGCCCAGAACGCGATCTGGAGGCTGACCGACAGTGAGCCGCACAGATCGGAGACGCCGCACGGGTCCTTCCAGGCGTCCAGGGAGAACTGCTGCCACTGGTAGTTGAAGCGCCCCTTCGGTTTGTTGAAGGAGAACACCGTGACGATGACGTTCGGCAGGAGCAGATAGCCGAGCGTGAGCAGTCCCGCGATGACGACGAGATTTCTTTTCAGCCAGTTGACGAGGGGCATTCAGACCAGATCCTCCGTGCCGGACCTGCGGATGTAGAGGGTGACCATGAGGAGGATGGCCGCCATGAGGATGAAGGAGAGTGCCGCGGCGGTCGGATAGTCGAGCACTCTGAGGAACTGCGTCTGGATGACGTTGCCGACCATGCGGGTGTCCGTGGAGCCGAGCAGGTCGGCGTTGACGTAGTCGCCGGCCGCCGGGATGAAGGTCAGCAGCGTGCCGGAGACGACACCCGGCATCGACAGCGGGAAGGTGACCTTGCGGAAGGTCGTCCAGGGCCGGGCGTACAGATCACCGGCGGCCTCGTGGAGCCGGCCGTCGATGCGCTCCAGCGAGGTGTAGAGCGGCAGGACCATGAACGGCAGGAAGTTGTACGTCAGTCCGCACACCACCGCGAGCGGCGTGGCCAGGACTCGGTCGCCGGCGGTCCAGCCGAGCCAGTCGGTCACGTCCAGGACGTGCAGCGTGTCGAGCGCGCCGACGAGCGGGCCGCCGTCCGCGAGGATCGTCTTCCAGGCCAGGGTGCGGATCAGGAAGCTGGTGAAGAACGGCGCGATCACCAGGATCATGATCAGGTTCCGCCAGCGGCCCGCCCGGAAGGCGATGAGATACGCGAGCGGGTAGCCGAGCAGAAGGCACAGGACCGTGGCGGTGCCCGCGTAGAGCACGGAGCGGACGAACTGCGGCCAGTACGCGGACAGTGCGTCCCAGTACGTGGCGACGTGCCAGGTGACCTTGTAGCCCTCCTCCAGCGATCCCGTCTGCACGGACGTGGAGGCCTGGTAGATCATCGGCAGGGCGAAGAAGACCAGCAGCCAGAGGATGCCGGGGAGCAGCAGCACGTACGGCGTCCAGCGGCCCCTGCGCTTTTGCGGCTTCGGCTCGGGCGCCTCGGGAGCGAGCGGGGGTGGTGCCTCGGTGAGAGTCGACATCAGGCCGCCTCTTCCACTCCGGCGTCGGCGTCCTGGGCGGCGTCCAGGCCGAAGGTGTGGGCCGGGTTCCAGTGCAGGACGACCTCCGCGCCGGGCACGAGCCGGGGGTCGCGGTCGATGTTCTGGGCGTAGACCTCGAAGTCCGGGCAGACCGGGCTGTCGACGACGTACTGCGTCGAGACGCCGATGAAGCTGGAGTCGGCGATCTTCCCGGTGATGCGGTTGCGGCCCTCGGGTATCTCGCCGGCGTCGTCCGCGTGGGTGAGGGAGATCTTCTCCGGGCGGACGCCGACCAGGACCTTGCCGCCGGTGGCCGCGGGGGCGGAGCAGCGCGCCTCGGGCAGGACGAGCTTGCCGCCGCCCGCCTTCAGCACGATCTCGCCGCCGCTCTTGGAGTCGACCTCGGCCTCGATGAAGTTGGAGGTGCCGAGGAAGTTGGCGACGAAGGTGGTGTCCGGGTGCTCGTAGAGGCCGGCCGGCGAGCCGAGCTGCTCGACGCGGCCCGCGTTCATCACGGCGACCGTGTCGGCCATGGTCATGGCCTCCTCCTGGTCGTGCGTGACGTGGATGAAGGTGATGCCGACCTCGGTCTGGATGCGCTTGAGTTCGAGCTGCATCTGGCGGCGCAGCTTGAGGTCGAGGGCGCCGAGCGGCTCGTCGAGGAGGAGCACCTTGGGGTGGTTGATCAGCGCGCGGGCCACGGCGACGCGCTGCTGCTGGCCGCCGGAGAGCTGGTGCGGCTTCTTGCGGGCCTGCTCGCCGAGCTGGACGAGGTCGAGCATCTCCTCGACCTGCTTCTTCACCGATCTCAGTCCGCGCCGGCGAAGGCCGAAGGCGACGTTCTCGAAGATGTCGAGGTGCGGGAAGAGGGCGTAGGACTGGAACACCGTGTTCACGGGCCGCTTGTACGGCGGGAGCGCGGTCACGTCCTGGCCGCCCAGCGACACGGTCCCGGCGGACGGTTCCTCCAGGCCGGCGATCATGCGCAGGGTGGTGGTCTTGCCGCAGCCGGAGGCGCCGAGCAGGGCGAAGAAGGAGCCCTGCGGCACGGTCAGGTCGAGCGGATGGACGGCGGTGAAGGCGCCGTAGGTCTTGGATATGCCCGTGAGGCGGACGTCGCCGGTGGGGTCTGTCTGGTTCGTCATGGTGGTCACGCCCCCGTCAGCTTCGCGAACTTCTCTTCGAACTCGGTCTCTTCCTTCGAGCTCAGCGAGCGGAAGGCGTGCGACTTGGCGGCCATGGCCTTGTCGGGGATGATCAGCGGGTTGTTCGCCGCGTCCTCGTCGATCTTCGCCAGTTCGGCCTTCACGCCGTCGACGGGGCACACGTAGTTGATGTACGCGGCGAGTTCGGCGGCCGGTTTCGGCTCGTAGTAGTAGTCGATGAGCCGCTCGGCGTTCGTCTTGTGACGGGCCTTGTTGGGGATCAGCAGGTTGTCGGTCGAGGTCATGTAGCCGCTGTCGGGGATGAGGAAGTCGATGTCGGGGCTGTCCGCCTTGAGCTGGACGACGTCGCCGGCCCAGGCGACGCAGGCCGCGAAGTCTCCGCTGGTCAGGTCCGAGGTGTAGTCGTTGCCGGTGAAGCGGCGGATCTGGCCCTTGTCGACGGCCTTCTGCAGCCGGGCGATCGCCGCGTCGTAGTCGTCGGCGGTGAAGTGCGCCGGGTCCTTGCCCATGTCGAGCAGCGTCATGCCGACGCTGTCGCGCATCTCCGACAGGAACCCGACCCTGCCTTTGAGCTTGGGGTTGTCCAGCAGGTCGGACAGCGACGTCACCTCGACGCCGTCGAGGGCCTTCTTGTTGTACGCGATGACGGTCGAGATGCCCTGCCAGACGTACGAGTAGGCGCGGCCCGGGTCCCAGTCGGGGCTGCGGAACTGGGCCGAGAGGTTGGCGTAGGCGTGCGGCAGGTTGGCCGGGTCGAGCTTCTGCACCCAGCCCAGGCGGATGAGGCGTCCGGCCAGCCAGTCGGTGAGGACGATCAGGTCCCGTCCGGTGTCCTGGCCCGCGGCGAGCTGCGGCTTGATCTTGCCGAAGAACTCGTTGTTGTCGTTGATGTCCTCGGTGTACTTGACCGTGATGCCGGTGCGTTTCGTGAACTGCTCCAACGTCGGATGGTGCTTGCCGCTGTCGTCGACGTCCATGTACTCGGTCCAGTTGGAGAAGCTCACGGTCTTCTCCTTGGCCGAGTGGTCCTCTGCGGAGACGCCGCCCTGCGACCGACCCGCCGCCGGGATGCCGCAGGCGCTCAGCGTCCCGATGCCGCCGGCCGCCAGCGCCCCGCCCGCGGAGGCGCGCAGCAGCGACCGCCGGGTGAGGGCGGCCCTGCCGTTGGTGAAACTGCGCCGCATGGCGGCCACTTGGGCCGGGGACAGGCGGTCGGGCTCGTACTGCTCCATGCGCGTGGTGCCCTTTCGGAGGGTGGACGGCCGTTGGTCAGGCGGCCTGATACGGCTAGCGATCCCCGAAGACGGTGCGGTGCCAGTCCTTCGCCGCTACCGCGGTGTTGTCGAACATGACGTGTTTGATCTGGGTGTACTCCTCGAACGAGTACGCGGACATGTCCTTGCCGTAGCCGGAGGACTTGTAGCCGCCGTGCGGCATCTCGCTGATGATCGGGATGTGGTCGTTGACCCACACACAGCCTGCCTTGATCTCACGCGTGGCCCGGTTCGCCCGGTACACGTCCCGGCTCCAGGCGGAGGCGGCCAGCCCGTACGGGGTGTCGTTGGCGAGCGCGATGCCCTCGTCGTCGGTGTCGAACGGCAGCACGACCAGGACCGGTCCGAAGATCTCGGACTGGACGACCTCGCTGTCCTGGGCGGCGTCGGCGATGAGGGTGGGCCGGTAGTAGGCGCCCTTGGCCAGCTCGCCCCCTGGTACCGCTCCGCCCGTCACCACGCGCGCGTAGGAACGCGCCCGGTCGACGAAACCGGCGACCCGGTCCCGCTGGACGTGCGAGATCAGCGGACCGAGGTCGGTGCCGGCGGCGAAGGGGTCACCGAGCCGGACGGTCTCCATGAGCGCCGCCGTCCGCTCCACGAAGGCGTCGTACAGCGGTCGCTGCACGTACGCGCGCGTGGCGGCCGTGCAGTCCTGCCCGGTGTTGATGAGCGCGCCGGCGACCGCGCCGTGGGCGGCGGCCTGAAGGTCGGCGTCGTCGAAGACCACGAAGGGCGCCTTGCCGCCGAGCTCCAGGTGGAGGCGCTTGACGGTGGCCGTGGCGATCTCGGCGACGCGCCGGCCGACGGCGGTGGAGCCGGTGAAGGAGGTCATGGCCACGCCGGGGTGGCCGACGAGGTGCTCACCGGCCTCCCCGCCGGTGCCGGTGACGATGTTGATCACGCCGTCCGGGATCCCGGCGTCCGTGGCGGCCTGGGCGAAGAGCAGCGAGGTCAGCGGGGTGAGCTCGGCGGGCTTGAGGACGATGGTGTTGCCCGCCGCGATCGCCGGCAGGACCTTCCAGGCGGCCATCTGGAGGGGGTAGTTCCAGGGCGCGACGGAGCCGACGACCCCGATGGGCTCGCGCCGGACGTACGAGGTGTGGTCCCCGGAGTACTCACCGGCGGACTGGCCCTGGAGCAGCCGCGCGGCACCGGCGAAGAAGGCGGTGTTGTCGATCGTTCCCGGGACGTCGAACTCCCGGCTCAGTTTCAGCGGCTTGCCGCACTGGAGGGACTCTGCACGGGCGAAGTCCTCGGCGCGGTCGGCCAGGACCGCGGCGAACCGGTGCAGGGCGTCGGAACGCTCGCCGGGCGTGGCCGCGGCCCAGGCCGGGAAGGCCTCGCGGGCGGCTGCGACGGCCCGGTCGACATCGGCCGTGCCCGCCAGGTCGTAACGGAGCACCTCCTCGCCCGACGCCGGGTCGACGACCGCGTGCGTGCGGCCGGAGGTGCCCCGGGTCAGGCGCCCGGCGATGTACTGCGCGCCCTGCGCGAAGCGCTCCTCGGCCGGGAATCGGTCCGCGGTGGCGTTGCCCGGGTTGTGCATGTCGCTCTCCTCCGTGTCCCCGTGGTGGGGCCGGCGTGGCTCAGGCTCGATTTGAGTGCCGATCCTGACAGAGGTATGGCATGCCAACAAGGGATTCCGTTGTTGATTTTTGGTTACGCGACGGAATCTGTCGACCAGGTGTCGAGTCCGCCGTGCCGGGACAGGACGGTGTGTCAGTGGTGCGTGCCAGACTCGGGTGCATGGAGAAGATCACGGGGGTGGTCCACTCCCGGGACGCCCTGCTCAGGGCGGTCCGCGCGGGGGCAAGGATCAGGTATCTGTACTTCTGGGGGCACCGGCCCCGGCCGGACGGCCGGATCGGGGCGAGCTGCCTGAGCCAGTGGTGGCCGGCACCGTTCACGGTGGACGGCGTGGAGTACGCGACGGCCGAGCACTGGATGATGGCGGGCAAGGCCCGGCTGTTCGAGGACGCGGCGGCGGAGCGTGCCGTGCTGGCCGCCGGGCATCCCGCCGAGGCGAAGAAGGCCGGGCGGCTGGTGCGCGGGTTCGACGAGGCGATATGGGAGCGGGAGCGGTTCCGGATCGTCGTGGAGGGCAGCGTCCACAAGTTCGGGGCGCATCCGGAGCTGAGGGAGTTTCTGCTGGCCACGGCTGATCGGGTGCTGGTCGAGGCGAGTCCGGTGGACCGCGTGTGGGGCATCGGGCTGGCCGCACAGGACGAGGCGGCGGCGGATCCGGAGCGGTGGCGGGGGCCGAACCTGCTGGGCTTCGCGCTGATGGAGGCGCGGGAGCGGCTGCGCCGGGCATGAGCGAGGGCCGGCCCAAGGACCGGCCCCCGTGACACAGCGGCTTCAGGCAGCCGCACCGATCCCGCCCATGATGCTGGCGAAGAGCAGGAAGCCCAGCAGCGGAAGGATCACGGTGGCGATGATGCCGCAGACCAGTCCGGCGGTCGCCGCGCCCTTGTTGGTGGCCTCGCCGCGGGTGGCCCTGCCCCGGCCGATGGCGCCGAAGATGATCGCCAGGATGCCCAGGATCACGCCGAAGAACCACAGCAGGAAGGTCAGGCTGCACACCACGCCGATGATGCCCAGCACCAGACCCGTGGTTCCCATGCCGTTGCTCGGCTGCGCGGGCATCGCGTAGCCGGGCGCCTGGGGGTAGCCCGCGGGGGGCGTGGCCGGGTAACCGGGGGTGCCCTGGGGGTAGCCGTAGCCAGGGCCGCCCTGCTGCGGATAGCCGTAGCCGGGGGGCGGCTGCTGGGGCGGCTGGGACGGCGGACCGAACCCACCGGGCGTGGGGTTGGTGTTGGACATGGACGATCTCCCCTCCGTTGTCAGACCAGGGAATCGTAATGGCCAAATCCGCCGCGTAGTACGGCTGTTTCAGCGGAGGGACGCGGCGGTGGCCACGGAGCCCTGGGCGCCGTAGTACGGATCGTCGTCGAAGTCGTCGCTGTTGATCGCGGCCGTGATGCCGACGGCGATCAGGACGATGATGGTGATGCCGAGGACGATCCCGATGATGCCCATGATCAGACCCGCCTGCGCCTGACCGTGGTTGGTGGCCACGCCGGCCTCGGCGCGCTTGCGGCCCTTGATGCCGAAGACGACGGCGAGGATGCCGGTGACCAGGGAGACCACGCCGTACAGGCAGAAGAGCGTGCAGGAGATGATGCCGAGCACCATCGCGGCGATGCCCATGCCGTTCTGAGGGGCCATGGGCATGCCCGGCCAGCCGTAACCCGACTGCGGATAGCCGGGGTAGCCGTATCCGCCGGGGGCGACGGGCGGGGGCGGGACAGCGCCGGAGTGGGAGGTGTCGGACTGGGGCGTGCCGGTGGGTGGGGTGAAACCCACGCCGGGCATCGAGGTGACCGTGGCCTGGTCGTGCACGGAGGGCGACGGCGGTGTCTGGTCCTTGTCGAGCGAGGTCTTGTTCTCCGGGGGCGCCCACGGGTCGTGGCCGCCGCCTCCGTCTGGTTGCGTCGCGTCCGTCATGGTGCATCCCCCCTGGGTCGATCGTGCCGCCATGCTACGGGGCCGTTCGGTGCGTGCCGAAGTGCGGGTGCGTGGAGGTTGTTCGGGCCCACGCGGCGCAGCCGCACATCGATACGGCCCCGCGCCCCCAGAGGGGCGCTGAACCACGGCCTACGATGAGTCCGAGTCATCCGATCAGCCGATCACCCGCGCCCGCCCGCCACGCGCCGGCCAGGGCGCCGTTCCGGGGAGGAACCCTTGACCGAGCATCTCGTCGACCCCCACGCCCCGCGCGACCTGAAGGCGTTCGTCGCCGGACTGCCCAAGGCCGAACTGCATGTGCACCACGTGGGCTCCGCCTCCCCCCGGATCGTGTCCGAGCTGGCCGCCCGCCACCCCGACTCGAAGGTCCCGGCCGATCCCGCCGCCCTGGTCGACTACTTCTCCTTCACCGACTTCGCCCACTTCATCGAGGTGTACCTGTCGGTCGTCGACCTGATCCGCACGCCGGAGGACGTCCGGCTGCTGACCTTCGAGGTGGCCCGTGACCTGGCCCGGCAGCAGGTGCGGTACGCCGAGCTGACCATCACCCCGTTCTCCTCCACCCGCCGCGGCATCGACGAGCGCGCCTTCATGGACGCGATCGAGGACGCCCGCAAGGCCGCGGAGGCCGATTTCGGGACCGTGCTGCGCTGGTGCTTCGACATCCCCGGCGAGGCGGGGCTCGAAGCCGCCGAGGAGACGACCCGGCTCGCCACCGACGACCGGCTGCGCCCCGAGGGCCTGGTCTCCTTCGGTCTGGGCGGGCCCGAAGTCGGCGTGCCGCGCCCGCAGTTCAAGCCGTACTTCGACCGGGCCATCGCCGCCGGGCTGCACTCCGTACCGCACGCCGGCGAGACCACCGGCCCCCAGACGGTGTGGGACGCCCTCACGCATCTGCGGGCCGAGCGCATCGGGCACGGGACCAGCTCCGCGCAGGACCCGAAGCTGCTCGCGCACCTCGCCGAGCACCGGATTCCGCTGGAGGTGTGCCCGACGTCCAACATCGCCACGCGCGCGGTCCGCACGCTCGACGAGCACCCGCTCAAGGAGTTCGCCGAGGCCGGGGTCCTCGTCACGATCAACTCCGACGACCCGCCGATGTTCGGCACCGACCTCGACAACGAGTACGCGGTCGCCGCCCGGCTGCTCGACCTCGACGAGCGGGGCCTGGCAGACCTGGCGAAGAACGCCGTGGAGGCGTCCTTCCTGGACGCGGCGGGCAAGGCCGGGATCAAGGAGGAGATCGACACGTACACCGCGGGATGGCTCGACCGGTGACGTCCACCCCCGAGAGCCCCCAGCCTCCCGAGCACCCCGGGTATCCCGCGCGGCGCGTGACCGCCGTGGCCCACCGGGGCGACCCCTACCGCCACCGCGAGAACACCGTCGCCTCGCTGCGTTCCGCGCTCGACCGGGGCGCGGACGCGGTGGAGATCGACGTACGGCTCACCCGGGACGGCGTGCCGGTGCTGCTGCACGACGACACGCTGAAGCGGCTCTGGGAGCACGAGCGGCCGGTGCTCGCGCTGTCCTGGGAGGAGGTGCGCGGGCTGACCGGCGGCGGGGTCCCGGCCCTCACGGAGGCGCTGGCCGCGACCGCCGGCCACCGGGTGATGATCGACCTGCCCGGCTCGCCCGACGTGCGCGCGGTGCGGCGGGTGACGGACGCCGTACGGGAGGCCGGGGCGGCGGACCGCGTCTACTACTGCGCGGGCGCCGACGCCATGCTCGCCGTGCGCGCGGCGGACCCGGCCGCCGAGATCGCCCTCACCTGGACGACGCTGGCCCCGCCCCGGCCCGTCCTGCTGGAGGCGATCCGCCCGCGCTGGCTCAACTACCGTTTCGGCCTGGTGGACCGGCCCCTCGCCGAGCGGGTCCACCGCGAGGGCTATCTGCTGTCCGTCTGGACGCCCGACACACGCCGCTCCATGCGGCGGCTGCTGCACGCCGGGGTGGACTCGATCACGACCAACCGCGTCGACGTGCTGTGCGCTACACGCGCGAGCGCTGCGGGACCGTCGCCGGATCGGCCGGGGTCGCCCGCGTGACGTACTGCGGCACCGGCGCGCTGTCCGTGCCGGTGTCGCGGACGAGGCCGTAGCGGATGGCGCCCTGCGCGGGGCCCGTGTTGACGTCCCTGTCCACGGCCGCCCAGCCGGAGGGGAAGACGGCGATGCCGTAGTCGCAGCCGCGTTCGTTCAGTGTGAGGGTGACGCTGCCGTCGACGTAGAAGTACTCGTTCTGCCACATCTGCTGGGTGCCGGGCGGCAGCACCGCGTATCCGATGTCCGGGCCGCCCATACCGGTGACGTAGCCGTTCGGAGCGCCGGGCAGCGGGTCGTCCATACGGCGCGAGCCGCCGGAGGCCACGTGGAACAGTTTGCCCTTCAGGCCGGTCCAGGTCGGCATGACCACCCCGCCGGGCCGGGAGTGCGGAGAGATCTGCCAGCGGACCAGGACATAGCCCCGGCCGCTCAGCGTCACGCTGTCGCCGCGGTGTTGCATGACGGCCCTCGGGCCGCCGGTGCTGGTGACGCCGGACTCGGGGCGGCGGGGCAGGGCGGCGGGCCGGGCGTCCGGGTCGGGGGCGCGGTCGACGGCGTCGACGACCGTGCCGTACAGGTCGGCCTTCTTCGTCGCCGTCGGGGAGGGCGTGGGGGTAGGGGTGGGCGTGGCGGAGGGCGGCGGTGCGGACGTGGCCGTCGCGGTGGGGGTGACCGGGGCCCGGGGAGGCGGGGCGTGAGGCGGCTGGGTGACGACGTACGCGCCGCCCGCCACGATCGTCGCCCCCGCGGTCATCGCGACGGCCGGCTTGGTGAGCGCGCCCAGCAGCTTGGCGGACCACCCGGCGGAGCCGGCGGCCACGGCCGTCTTGCCGCCGAAGGCGAGCGACAGGGTGAACCCGACGGGCAGCGGGACGAGCGCGATACCGACCAGGAGGCGTTCGGCCGGTACGACCCTCTCGCGCGGGTCGCCGCAGTAGCCGCAGCCGCGGATGTGCCGGGCCAGCCGCTTGCGCCACACCGAGTCGGGCCGGCCGTCCCAGCGGCCGGTCAGTTCGCGCAGGTCCGGGCAGGCGCCGTCCAGGGCGCGGACGATGCCGCGCGAGGTCTCCAGGCGCTCCTTCATCCGCTGCACGCGCACGGCGGCGTGCTGCCGGGTGATGCCGACGGCCGCGGCGAGTTCGCGCCGGGTGAGTTCACCCGCGACCTCCAGCCACCACAGCGACAGCAGGTGCCGGTCCTCGTCGTCGAGCCAGCGCACGGCCTCGGCGACCTCGCGTCGCTGCCCCTCCAACTGCAGGCGCAGCACGGTCAGTTCGGCGAAGTCGGAGGCCGCCGCCTCCTCCAGCCGCTCCGGCGTGCGGCGCCGGGCGCGGTCGCGTATCTGGCGCATGGCGATCGCCACGAGCCAGGACCGGAAGCTGTCCGGGTCGCGCAGCGAACCGAGGTTGCCGACCGCGCGCAGCATGGTCTCCTGGACGACGTCGTCGACGTCGGCGTGGCCGTTCAGGGCCCGGCCCACGATGTTGTAGACCAGCGGCAGCCAGCCCGCGACCAGCTCGTCCAGCGCCTGCCGGTCGCCGGACTGCGCCGCCGTGATCACGGCGTGCCAGTGCTGACTGTCCACGGTGGCCTCTCGCCGGCTGAGATCAGTACTTTTCCGCACGCACCCTCTCAGTCAGGACGGGGGTCTTGGCTATGTGGGGGATCACATGCGGGGAGACGGCGTGAAGGTTCTCGGGATAACAGTTTTCTCAGCCGCCCAGCACCGGGGCGGCGGCCGCCGGCGCGGTCAACGCCTCCAGTCGCTTGATCCGCTGCCGTATGACGTACAGCGGGATCACCCCGAGCACTCCGAAGGCCATGTCGATCACCGACCACCAGAAGGGGATCCCGCGCAGCGGTCCGCAGATCAGGGCGAGGGGGATGATCCCCGCGCAGGCGATCATCGCGAACTCGACGACCCAGATGTTGCGGACCGGGTCGCGGTAGGGCCCGTAGAAGGCGACCGCGATCACCAGGTGCGCGAAGGCCAGCCAGTCCGTGCCGTAGAGGAGGAAGGGGTAGTCGGCGTCGGCCTCGTCGAGCCCGGCCCGGACCCGCTCGATCCAGTCCGTCAGGCCGGGCAGGTAGTCGCCCGCGGACAGCGCGCGCAGCAGGTCCTCGGTCCAGCGCAGTTCGTGCACCAGGGGGAAGGCCGTGGCGCCACTGAGCACGAGGCACACGACGAAGAAGACCAACCACGCGCGAATGCCCTTCAGCAGGGCGGCTCTGTCGCTCATGACGGCACTCTACGCCTGTGTTGAACATGTTCAAAAACAGTTCCGCGCACAGACGAACGGCCCCGGGCGGCAGCAGCGCCCGGGGCCGTTCACGACCGAACGGAGTGGCTACGCGTCCAGCGACGTCATCACGTGCTTGATACGCGTGTAGTCGTCGAAGCCGTACGCCGACAGGTCCTTGCCGTAGCCGGACTTCTTGAAGCCGCCGTGCGGCATCTCGGCGACCAGCGGGATGTGGGTGTTGATCCAGACGCAGCCGAAGTCGAGCTTCTTGGACATCCGCATGGCGCGGCCGTGGTCCTTGGTCCACACGGAGGAGGCGAGCGCGTACTCGACGCCGTTGGCCCACTCCACCGCCTGGTCCTCGTCGCGGAAGGACTGCACGGTGATGACCGGGCCGAAGACCTCCTTCTGGATGATCTCGTCGTCCTGCTTGAGGCCCGAGACGACGGTCGGCGCGTAGAAGTAGCCCTTGTCGCCGACCCGCTTGCCGCCGGCCTCCACGCGCGCGTGCGCGGGCAGCCGCTCGATGAAGCCCTCGACCTGCCTGAGCTGGTTGGGGTTGTTGAGCGGACCGAACAGCACGTCCTCGTCGTCCGGCTGCCCGGTCTTCGTCTCGGACGCGGCCTTCGACAGCGCGGAGACGAACTCGTCGTGGATGGACTCGTGGACGAGGACGCGCGTGGCCGCCGTACAGTCCTGGCCGGCGTTGAAGTAGCCCGCGACCGAGATGTCCTCGACGGCCTTGGCGATGTCGGTGTCCTCGAAGACCACCACCGGCGCCTTGCCGCCCAGCTCCAGGTGGACGCGCTTGACGTCCTTGGCCGCGGACTCGGCGACCTGCATGCCGGCGCGTACCGAGCCGGTGATGGAGGCCATCGCCGGGATCTCGTGCTCGACCATCATGCGGCCGGTCTCGCGGTCGCCGCAGATGACGTTGAAGACGCCCTTCGGCAGGATCCCGCCGAGGATCTCCGCGATCAGCACCGTGGACGCCGGGGTGGTGTCGGACGGCTTCAGCACGACCGTGTTGCCCGCCGCGATCGCCGGGGCGAACTTCCACACGGCCATCATCATCGGGTAGTTCCACGGCGCGACCTGCGCGCAGACGCCGACCGGCTCCCGGCGGACGATGGAGGTCAGGCCCTCCATGTACTCACCGGCCGAGCGGCCCTCCAGCATCCGCGCCGCACCCGCGAAGAAGCGGATCTGGTCGACCATCGGCGGGATCTCCTCGGAGCGGGTCAGCCCGACCGGCTTGCCCGTGTTCTCCACCTCGGCCGCGATCAGTTCCTCGGCGCGCTCCTCGAAGGCGTCCGCGATCTTCAGCAGGGCCTTCTGACGCTCGGCGGGCGTGGTGTCGCGCCAGCCGGGGAAGGCCTCGGCGGCCGCCGCCATCGCGGCGTCCACGTCCGCCTGCCCGGACAGCGGAGCGGTCGCGTACGCCTCGCCCGTCGCGGGATTGACCACCTCGGTGGTCCGTCCGTCGGCGGCGTCCCGGAACTCACCGCCGATGTAGTTGCGCAGACGACGCAGCTCGGTGCTCACTGCCGGCCCTCCAGTTCGGATGTCCAGTACTTGAGACACCCACCCTAGTCGGCCGGTCCACGTTTTCAACACCCCCACTCCCTTCGATCGTGCGGAATCCGCAGATGCGAGCTACATAAACAACGGATTTCATCGATCAGACCTTGCGGAAGTGTCGATACCTCGTGCACAGTGACCCGGTGGCCAGTCGAAGCGCAGACCAGAAGGACTCCCGCGAGTCCAGGAGCGGCGGTCCCCAGCTGGACGCCGTCTCCCTCGCCATCATCGAGCAGCTCCAGGAGGACGGCCGCCGGCCCTACGCCGCCATCGGCAAGGCCGTGGGCCTGTCCGAGGCGGCCGTGCGCCAGCGCGTCCAGAAGCTGCTCGACCAGGGCGTGATGCAGATCGTCGCCGTCACGGACCCGCTCACCGTGGGCTTCCGCAGACAGGCGATGGTCGGCGTCAACGTCGAGGGCGACGTGGAGTCGGTGGCGGACGCGCTCGCGGCCATGTCCGAGTGCGAGTACGTGGTGATGACCGCGGGCTCCTTCGACCTGATGGTGGAGATCGTCTGCGAGGACGACGACCACTTCCTGGAGGTCATCAACAAACGCATCCGTGCCGTCCCCGGAGTGCGCTCCACCGAGAGCTTCGTCTACCTCAAGCTCAAGAAGCAGACCTACATGTGGGGAACCCGATAACCGTGAGGACCCGATAGCCGTGAGCAAGGACCTCTCCCAGACCGCGTACGACCACCTGTGGATGCACTTCACGCGCATGGCGTCGTACGAGAAAGCGCCCGTCCCCACCATCGTCCGGGGCGAGGGCACGTACATCTACGACGACCAGGGCAAGCGCTACCTCGACGGCCTCGCCGGCCTGTTCGTGGTGCAGGCCGGGCACGGCCGCGTAGAACTCGCCGAGACCGCCTCCAAGCAGGCGCAGGAACTGGCGTTCTTCCCGGTGTGGTCCTACGCCCACCCCAAGGCCGTCGAGCTGGCCGAGCGCCTCGCGCACCACGCCCCGGGCGACCTGAACAAGGTCTTCTTCACCACCGGCGGCGGTGAGGCCGTCGAGACCGCCTGGAAGCTCGCCAAGCAGTACTTCAAGCTGGTCGGCAAGCCCACCAAGCACAAGGTCATCTCCCGTGCGGTCGCCTACCACGGCACCCCACAGGGCGCCCTGTCCATCACCGGACTGCCCGCGCTGAAGGCGCCCTTCGAGCCCCTCGTACCGGGCGCCCACAAGGTCGCGAACACGAACATCTACCGGGCGCCCATCCACGGCGACGACCCCGAGGCCTTCGGCCGATGGGCCGCCGACCAGATCGAGCAGCAGATCCTCTTCGAGGGCCCGGACACCGTCGCCGCGGTCTTCCTGGAGCCGGTGCAGAACGCGGGCGGCTGCTTCCCGCCCCCGCCCGGCTACTTCCGTCGGGTGCGCGAGATCTGCGACCAGTACGACGTGCTGCTCGTCTCCGACGAGGTCATCTGCGCCTTCGGCCGCCTGGGCACGATGTTCGCCTGCGACAAGTTCGGCTACGTGCCGGACATGATCACCTGCGCCAAGGGCATGACCTCCGGCTACTCCCCCATAGGCGCGTGTGTCGTCTCCGACCGCCTGGCCGAGCCGTTCTACCAGGGCGACAACGTCTTCCTGCACGGCTACACCTTCGGCGGCCACCCGGTCTCCGCGGCCGTGGGCCTGGCCAACCTCGACCTGTTCGAGCGCGAGAACCTCAACCAGCACGTCCTCGACAACGAGGGCAACTTCCGCTCCACCCTGGACAAGCTCCACGACCTGCCGATCGTCGGCGACGTCCGCGGCAACGGCTTCTTCTACGGCATCGAGCTGGTCAAGGACAAGAACACCAAGGAGTCCTTCGACGCGGACGAGACCGAGCGCGTCCTGTACGGCTTCCTCTCCAAGAAGCTGTACGAGAACGGCCTGTACTGCCGTGCCGACGACCGCGGCGACCCGGTCGTCCAGCTCGCCCCGCCGCTGATCTCCGACCAGTCGACGTTCGACGAGATCGAGCAGATCCTGCGCGCCACGCTGTCGGAGGCGTGGACCAAGCTCTGACCCGGCGATCGCTCCGATCGTCTGCATGGATGATCAACACCGGCCCCGGTGCCGCCCGTTCGAGTGAGAAACGGCGGCCCGGGGCCGCGTGCTGTCCGGCGTCCCGGCGCCTTCTGCCTAGCGTGCCAGTGACCGATCGGCCCTGCCTTCGTTCCCCCGCACGGGGGATTGGCAAGGGAACTACGGATCTGAACCGAGGTGTACGCCCATGGAGGCCCCGCCGGACAACGACGTGCTCTGGGCACGTGCCCTGCACTTCCAGCACGACGACGGCTCCCCCGCGCTCAGCGGTGTCTCGCTCGGCGTCCGGGAGGGCGAGATCCTCGCCGTCAGCGGCCCGCGCGGCAGCGGCAAGACCACCCTGCTGCGGTGCCTGTCCGGCCTGGTGCCCGTCCGGCGCGGCGAGGTCTGGTTCAACAGCGTGCCCGTGCACACCATGGGCCCCCTCACCCGCGAGCGGCTGCGCCGCGACCGCTTCGGCTGGATCGACCCGGCTCCCTCGCTGGTCCCGGAGCTCAACGCCTGGGAGAACACCGCCCTGCCGCTGATGCTGCGCGGCACCAGCCGGCGCCGCGCCAAGACCGCGGCCCTGGAGTGGCTGGAGCGCCTGGACATCGGCGAGGGCGCCCGCAAGCGGCCGCACCAGCTGGTGCAGGCCGAGCGGCAGCGGGTGTGCATCGCCCGAGCCCTCGCCCCCGCCCCGTCGGTCCTGTTCGCCGACGAGCCCACGGCGCCCCTGCACCGCGCCGACCGCGCCCATGTGCTGCGCACCCTCACCACGGCGGCCCGCTCCCACGGCATCACGGTCGTCCTGGCCACGCACGAGTCGGAGACCGCGGCGCTCGCCGACCGCACGGTGTCCCTGCTCGACGGGCGGCGCGTGCAGACGGTGCACCTGCCGCCGGTCGGGGGGCCCGCCGAGACGGAAGGCCGGGCCGCGTGCTCGCTCTCCGTCTGACCCGCGGCGCCCACCCCGCCGTCCAGCTGCGCCGCCTCCTGGTCACGGCGGCCTCGGCGGGCACGGGATTCCTGATGCTCTGCGCCCTCGGCTACGCGCTGGGCCACCCCGGCTCCACCGGGGCCGCCCTGCTGCGGCTCGCCTGGTGCCTGCCTCCCCTGGCCGCCACGGTGTACTTCGCGGTCGCGGTGGCCCGCACCGACCCCGCCACGAAGCCCCGCTCGGGCCTCTCCGCGATCGGACTCGGCCCGCTGCGCCTCATGGCCGTCTCGGCGACGACGACGGCCCTGTCCTGCACCCTGGGCTCGATGCTGGCCCTGCTGTTCTTCCTGCACCTGCGCGGCGATCTGACGGGCCTGCCGTTCGACGGCGCGGCCGCCGAGGCCCTCGCGGCGGACCGGCCGCTCCCCCTGCCGGGAACGCTGACACTGCTCGCGCTCCTGCCCGCAGCGGCCTCGGTGGTGGTGGCGCTGGCGCTGCGGCCGAGAGAGGCGCGCCCGGCCCCGGCCCGGCCGGCCGGGGTGCCCGGCCGTTTCGGCGCGTACCGGCCTACCGCCGCACGCGAGACCTTCGGGGCGTACGGCCGCTTCGGCAGGCAGATCATCCGGCCCGCGGACGGCCGCGCCACCGAACCCGCCGCGGCGGCCGGGGCCGGGCAGAACCCGCAGCACGGCGGGCCGCCCGCGGCGCGGACGGGCGGGTCCGTCCCGGCATCGGCCACGGGCCCGACCGCGCGGGGCGCCGCGAGCACGGTGAGCGCGGTCGAGGACCCGGCCGAGCCGTCCGCCTCCCGGACGGCGGCACAGGGCACGGTGAGCGCCGTGATCCCGGCCGGCAGCGCCGCACACGCGGCCGGCAGCCGCACGCCTGCGGCCGAGGATGCCGCGCAGGAGGCCAGGGACACCGCCGCGCATACCGGAACAGCGGCCGCGGACAGCTCCCCGCACGAGGCCGGGGACACCGCCCGCCAGTCGGCCCGGCGTCCGGCGGCACCGGGCGGCGACGGCGATCCCACCGCTTCCGAGGCGGCCCTGCCGGACACCGCCCTGCCGGAAGCCGCCCTGCCCGGCAACGCCCCCACCACCGCCCCCTCGGGTCTCCCCTGGGGCATCACCGTCCTGGCCGCGGGTCTCGCCGTGGAGGCGTACACGAGCCGCACCTCCCCCACACCCCCCGGCCTCTCCTTCCCGGGCGCCTCCCCCGGCGTCCTGGCGGGCTGGGTGCTGGCCGCCGTCGGCCTGGCGCTGGCGGGTCCGGGCCTGGCCCATCTGTGCGGATGGCTGCTCCAGTCGGCCCGCCCCGGCGCCCTCCGCCTCCTGGCCGGCCGGATCCTCATGGCGGAGGCCACCCGGATCGGCCGCCCCCTGGGCGTGGTCTGCGCGGTGCTGGCGACGGCGTACGCCATGGCGCTGCTGCACGCGCAGGACCCACTGTCGCTCGGTCCGCTCACCACGCTCGGCGCGCTGCTGGTGAGCGGCTGCACCGTGGGGACGCTCCTCACCGCCGCCGTCGAGGCCCGGCAGGCCCGCGCCGAGACCACCGCCGCGCTGCTGCGGCTCGGCGCCCCCGCGACGATGCTGCGCACCGCCGCCGCCCTTCGCGCGGGCGCGCTGCTCGCCCTGTTCGGCCCGCTGACCCTGACGGTCGCCGAACTGGCGGCGCTGCCGCTGGCCCGCTGAAAACTCGTACGGAAGAAATCTCCGGACGGCGATGAGTTCCGCTCCGGCCCCCGGTCTATCCCCGCGTAACGACCCGGAACCGTTGGGAGAGACCTCGCATGTACCAGCAGATGATCTTCGTGAACCTGTGCGTCAGCGACCTCGACGCCTCGAAGAAGTTCTTCACCGAGCTCGGCTACTCGATCAACGAGCAGTTCAGCGACGACACCACCGCCTCGGTCGTGATCAGCGAGACCATCGTGGTGATGGTGCACACCAAGGAGAAGTACGCCCAGTTCACCCAGAAGGAGATCGCGGACGTGAAGAAGACCAGCGAGGTGCTGATCGCGCTCAGCTCCGAGAGCCGCGAGAAGGTCGACGAGCTGGTCGAGAAGGCGGTCGCGGCGGGCGGTTCCGTCTCCGGCGAGACCCAGGACCACGGGTTCATGTACGGCCGCGCCTTCGACGACCCGGACGGCCACACCTTCGAGGTCGTGTGGATGGACCCGGCGGCCGTCCAGGGCTGAGACGCGCTGTGCCAGCATGGGCGCGTGCAGACGATGCCCGCCCATGCGGCCCACCATGACGACCGTGAGATCGAGACGCTGGAGGAGTTCGACGCGACCGTCGCGGCGCGCGGCACACTCGCCGGCCACCGCGTCCAGGCCGTCGACCTGACGGACCGTACGCGCGAACTGCTCGGCACGGACACGGCCGGTGCCGTCTTCCTCGGCTGCGCGATGCGCGAGGAGGCCGCCGCGAAGATCCGCACGGACGGCGCCCTGGTCTTCCCGCCGGTCCCGGGCCTGCCCTTCGACCCGTACCGCGGCCATGTCTACGCGCCGGACGAGCTGTTCGAGTCGCTGGCGGACGGCTACGAGGCCACCCCCGACGCCCGGGCCTACGCCTGGTTCCAGCGCACGAAGGCGGACCGGGACATCTACGCCTCGATGCTGCGCGCGGTCCACGACGACTCCGTCTCGGACGCGCTCGACGAACTCCTCTCCGGCGCCCGGGTCGTGGGGGTGATGGGCGGTCATGCGATGGCCCGTGGCACCCAGGAGTACGCGGGGGCGGCGCGGCTCGGCCGGGAGCTGGCCCGTGCCGGTCTCACGGTGGCCACGGGCGGCGGCCCGGGCGCGATGGAGGCCGCGAACCTCGGCGCGTACGCCGCACCGTTCGACGACGAGATGCTCACCGAGTCGCTCGAACTGCTCGCCAAGGCACCGCACTTCACACCGTCGATCACCCAGTGGGCGACGGCCGCCTTCGAGATACGCGCGCGCTGGCCGCAGGGCGGGCGTTCCGTGGGGATCCCGACCTGGTTCTACGGCCACGAGCCGCCGAACGCCTTCGCGTCGCACATCGCCAAGTACTTCGCCAACGCCACCCGCGAGGACGGCCTGCTGGCCCGGTCCAACGCGGGCGTGGTGTTCCTGCCGGGCGCCGCCGGGACCGTACAGGAGATCTTCGACAACGCGACGCCCAACTACTACGAGTCGCGGGGCGAGCCGACGCCGATGGTGCTCGTGGACCGGGCGCACTGGACGGAGAAGCTGCCGGCGTGGCCGCTGCTCCGGTCGCTGGCCAGGGGCCGTTCGATGGAGGTGCGGATCGCGCTCGTGGAGCGGATCGAGGAGGTACCGGAGGCGTTGAAACGCCTCGGCGGTTAATAAGCTGGCAAAGCAAGTGCTTGCACCCTGCATATGCGTTGACACTACTTATGCGGCGCTTATAGACCTGAGAGCCTCCTGGTAGTGCTGATGTTCAGTCAACACTGCCTCCACCCCCCGCATTTGCGCATCCTGTAAAGGACAAACGTGGCAGTTCTGTCCGTATCACGCCGTACGGCATCGCGCCGTACCGTCGCACGCTCCGTGCGGATCCTCGGTGTCGTCTCCGCGTCGGCCGCGCTCGCACTCGGTGCCGCCGGCAACGCGCTCGCCTGCAACATCAAGGAGTTCTCGGCGGAGGCGAAGTGCGATGGCGACAAGGGCGTCATCACCGTCACCGATGTGGACCCCACCGGTGTCCCGGCGACGATCACCGTGTACCTGGAGAACAACGGCGCCGACGTGAAGAAGGTCGGCGAGCAGGTGGTCAAGGGCTCGCGCGAAGGCACCACCATCACCTTCGCCGAGGACTGGAAGCCGAACGCGGAGTACCGCATCCACGTCAAGGCCGCTCAATACGTCGACGAGGACATCAAGCCGAGCCTCGTCACCCCGGCCACGGCCTGCAAGAAGGAAGAGGAGAAGCCGCCGGCGACCCCGCCGGCCACGCCAACCCCGTCGGCCTCCCCGTCGAAGCCGGCCGAGGAGACCGACACCCCGGCTCCGTCGCCGTCTCAGAGCGAGAGCACCGCTCCGGCGGGCAACGCGCCCGCGCCCGCGGCCGGTGAGTCCAACCTCGCCGAGACCGGTGCCGACTCCAACACCGGCATCATCGCCGGCATCGCGGCGGCCCTGGTCGTCGTCGGTGGCGGCGCGGTGTTCTTCGGCATGCGCCGCCGTGGGGCGAACAGCAGCGACAGCTGACGCCCGCACTTCAGCGCCCGGTAGTGGCCCGTCCCCCTCTCCGGGGGCGGGCCATCGCCTGTTCCCGGCCTGACCGAAGGTCGCCCGCTCCAGCCAGAAATCCAGCAGTTCCCGCTCCCCCAGCACCTCCGACTCCGGGGTGTCCAGCGGCAGTCGACGGTAGAACGCGAGCAGAACGGCGGTGAGCGGCCCGCGCAGGGCGACGGTGGCCTTCTCATGGCCCCGGCGCCAGGTGACGCCGGCTTCGGCGAGTTCGATGAACCACTCGGCGTTCAGGCCGGCGCCGGTGTCGGTGTCGGTGGCGTGCAGGTGGATGCTGCGGCCCGGGCCGCGCAGTTCCCGCGCCGCGTCGTGCGGTGCCGTCCGCTGTACGAACTCCACGATCTGGAGCCACTCGTCGATCGCGTCGGCGGCCACGTCGGGCGCGACCTCGTAGGGCAGTCCGGCGGCGAGCGCGGCGTCGGCGCGGTGCACGGTGATCTCGTGGGTCATCCGGCGGGCCCGGAACCCCGAGTTGAGGATCCCCGCCCAGCTCCACACCTTCGTGTCCGGCCCGGCCTCCCGCAGCGCTGCGCAGTAGCGCTCGTGCGCGAGTGACGTCATGCCTCGCACCCCAGGCGGCAGCCGATCAGTCGAGCACCACGATTTCGGCCGCGTCGAAGTCCACCCCGACCTCGTCCCCGGGCTCCGGCGCCGCCCGCAGCGCGCAGGCCGCCTCCAGGCGCGGGGCGTCCTCCGGCTGGAGGTGGACGGCGACGTGGGTGCCCTTGAAGGTGCGCGCGGTCACCGTGCAGCGCAGGCCCGAGCCGGCCGGCACCAGGCGCACACCGGCGGGCCGCACGAGCAGGGTCCGCGTGCCCTGCGGGGCACCCTCCGGCACCGGCACCTTGCCCCACGGCGTGTCCGCGGCCTCCGCCCCGACCGTCGCCTCGACCACGTTCTCGAAGCCGAGGAAGCGGGCCACGAACGCGTCGGCCGGCCGCTGCCACACCTGAAGCGGCGTACCGGACTGGGCGATCCGTCCGTCCCGCATCACCACGACCCGGTCGGCCAGCGCGAAGGCCTCCCCCTGGTCGTGCGTCACGGCGAGTACGGTCGTGCCCAACCGGCCGAACAGCTCCTTCAGTTCGACGACCAGCCGCTCCCTGAGCGACCGGTCGAGCTGCCCCAGCGGCTCGTCCAGCATCAGCAGCCGGGGGCTCGGCGCGAGGGCCCGGGCCAGCGCCACCCGCTGCTGTTCCCCGCCGGACAGCGCCGCGACGGCCCGGCGTGAGGCGCCCGGCAGGCCGACCAGGTCCAGCAACTCCTGTACGCGGTCGACCTGGTGCCGCTTCGACGTCCCGCGCATCCGCAGGCCGAAGGCGACGTTGCCGCCCACGTCCCGCTGCGGGAACAGCTGGTGGTCCTGGAACATCAGCCCGACGCCGCGCCGGTGCGCGGGCATGCCCCTCTGGTCGCGCCCGTCGAGCACCACCCGCCCGGAGTCGAGCGGCTGAAGCCCCGCCACGACCCGCAGCAGCGTCGACTTGCCGCTGCCGCTCGGCCCGAGCACGCACACGACCTCGTGCTCGGCGACCTCCAGATCGACGGCGTCCAGCACGGCACGCCCACCGAAACGGACCGTCGCGCCCTCCAGGGCCAGCAGCATCAGAACTCCCCGCTCCGGTCCGTGCGAAGCCTCTCCAGCACCAGCAGGGCCACCGCGCACACCACCATCAGAATCGTCGAAAGGGCCATCGCCTGGCCGTAGTTCAGCTCCCCGGGCCGCCCCAGCAGCCGCGCCACCGCCACCGGCAGCGTCGGGTTGTCGGGCCGCGCGATGAACACCGTCGCCCCGAACTCCCCGAGCGACACCGCGAAGGCGAACCCGGCCGCGATCAGCAGCGCCCGCCGCACCATCGGCAGATCCACCTCACGCCACACCCGCCAGGGCGAGGCCCCCAGCACCGAGGCGGCCTCCCGCAGCCGCACGTCCACCGCCCGCAGCACGGGCAGCATCGTCCGCACGACGAACGGCACCCCGACCAGCGCCTGCGCGAGCGGCACCAGGATCCACGAGGACCTCAGATCCAGCGGCGGCTCGTCGAGGGCGATCAGGAACCCGAAGCCGACGGTCACCGCGGACACCCCGAGCGGCAGCATCAGCAGCGCGTCGAAGCCGCGCACGAACCGCCCGGCGTCCCGGCGGGTGAGCGCGACGGCGGCGAGGCCGCCGATCACCACGGCGATGAGGGTGGCGGCGACGGCGTACGACAGCGAGTTGCCGATCGCCTCGATCGGCGCCACCAGGAACACCCCGCCGTCGTCCCTGGTCAGCGCCCGGTAATAGCCGAAGCCGGGCGCGCCAAGAGACCGCTGCACCAGCACGGCGAGCGGCAGCAGGAGCAGCACGACGACGGTGCCGAGCACCGCGCCCAGCAGCGCCCACTGCCCGGCGCCGCGCGGCCGGCGCGCGGTACCGGCCGGGTCCACCAGCCGCAGCGCGGTCTCCCGCCGCCGTACGGTCCAGGCGTGCAGGACGAGGATCGCGCCCACCGCGACGAACTGGATCAACGTCAGCACGGCTGCCGTGGACAGGTCGAAGATCTCCGACGTCTGCCGGTAGATCTCCACCTCCAGCGTCGAGAAGGTGGGGCCGCCGAGGATCTGGACGACACCGAAGGAGGTGAAGGTGAACAGGAAGACCATCAGCGCGGCGGCGGCCACGGCGGGCGCCAGCGCCGGCAGCGTCACCTGCCGCCAGGCCCTCAGCGGCGACGCCCCGAGCATCCGCGCGGCCTCCTCCTGCCGCGGGTCGAGCTGCGCCCAGAGCCCGCCGACGGTCCGTACGACGACCGCGTAGTTGAAGAAGACGTGTGCGAGCAGGATCGCCCACACGGTGGTGTCCAGCCGTACGCCCCACAGCTGGTCGAGCAGCCCGCCGCGCCCCACCAGCGCCAGGAACGCCGTACCGACGACGACCGTCGGCAGCACGAACGGCACGGTCACGAACGCCCGCAGGACCTGCTTGCCCGGGAAGTCGAAGCGCGCGAAGACATACGCGCCGGGGAGCGCGACCAGCAGCGTGAGCGCGGTGGAGACGACCGCCTGCCAGGTGGTGAACCACAGGACGTGCCGGACGTCGGACTGCGCCAGCACCTCCCCGATCCGCCCGAACCGCCAGACCCCGTCGACCTTCAGGCCGCGCGCGACGATCGCGGCGACCGGGTAGGCGAAGAAAACCGCGAAGAACGCGACGGGCACGGCGATGAGCCCGAGCCGCGCCGCGCTCCCGCGCCGGTCCTTGCGGACGGCCGCGTCGGTCGCTCCGGTTACTTCAGTACGAGCGAGGTCCACGACTTGACCCACTGATCACGGTTGTCGGCGATCTTCGCCGGGTCCATGGTCTCCGGGTCCTTGGCCTGCGGCCCGTACTTCACGAACTCCGGCGGCACCTGGGCGCCCTGACGCACCGGGTACACGTACATGTTGAGCGGCATGTCCTCCTGGAACCGCTCGCTGATCAGGAAGTCGAGGAGCGCCTTGCCGCCCTTGGTGTTCTTCGCGTTGCTCAGCAGCCCGGCGTACTCGACCTGCCGGAAACAGGTGCCCTCGGCGACCCCGGTCGGGGCGGTGCCCGGCTTCGGGTCGGCGAAGACGACCTCGGCGGGCGGCGAGGAGGCGTACGACACGACGAGCGGCCGGTCGCCCTTGGCCTTCTTGCCGCCGGCCGAGCCGGAGAACTCCTCGTTGTAGGCCTGCTCCCAGCCGTCGACGACCTTCACGCCGTTGGCCTTCAGCTTCTTCCAGTAGCCCTCCCAGCCGCCGTCGCCGTACTTCGCGGCGGTGCCGAGCAGGAAGCCGAGGCCGGGCGAGGAGGCGGAGGCGTTCTCGGTCACGAGCAGGTTCTTGTACTGGGGCTTGACCAGGTCGTCGAAGCTGCGCGGCGGCCGCAGCCCGTGGTCGGCGAAGTACTTCTTGTCGTAGTTGACGCAGATGTCGCCGGTGTCGATGGGCGTGACCCGGTGCTTGTCCTGGTCGGCCCGGTACTCCGGCGCGATCCGGTCCGATCCCTTCGGCTCGTACGGCTGGAAGAGGCCGTTGTCGAGGGCGCGGGACAGCAGCGTGTTGTCGACGCCGAAGAAGACGTCGCCCTGCGGGTTGTCCTTGGTCAGGATGGCCTTGTTCACGGCCTGACCGGCGTCGCCGTCCTTGAGGACCTTCACCTTGTAGCCGGACTGCTTCTCGAAGGCCGCGATGACGTCCTTCGAGGCGGCCCACGAGTCGTGGCTGACGAGGGTCACGGTCTTGGAGTCGCCGGCCCCCTGGCCGCCGTCGGACGACCCGCACGCGGCGAGCGCGCCGGCCATGCCGAGCCCGACGACCACCGCCGTCAGTCGCTTGATGGTGTTGCTCACTGGATTCCTCCTGGAGGACCAGGAGAAGACGCGGCCCTGCCCGGGATCTCTGGGAGTCCCGGGCAGGGCGCAACAGCTCGAGTGATGACCGATCTCCCTACCCAGAATGACCTGGGCCAGGTTCGGAGGGTCTGCGGCCGGTGCCGCACTCTCAGCGCTGTGGCGCTCCCCTGTCGGAATATGAAGGTGTCGGAAAATACGGTGGTGCTTACGCCGGTCAGACTACCGTTCGGTGGCCGCGAGCTGACCACACGCCCCGTCGATCTCCTGACCACGGGTGTCCCGGATCGTCACCGGCACACCATGCGCCGCGATCGCCTCCACGAACGCCTTCTCGTCCTCCGGCCGGGAAGCCGTCCACTTCGACCCGGGCGTCGGGTTGAGCGGGATCAGGTTCACGTGCACGGGCCTGCCCTTGAGCATGCGCCCGAGCCGGTCACCGCGCCAGGCCTGGTCGTTGATGTCCCGGATCAGCGCGTACTCGATGGACAGCCGGCGCCCGGACTTGGCGCTGTACTCGAAGCCGGCGTCCAGCACCTCCCTGACCTTCCACCGCGTGTTCACGGGGACGAGGGTGTCGCGCAGCTCGTCGTCGGGGGCGTGCAGTGAGATCGCGAGCCGGCACTTGAGGCCCTCGTCGGCGAGCCGGTGGATGGCCGGGACGAGACCGACCGTCGAGACGGTGATCCCGCGCTGCGAAAGCCCCAGCCCGTCGGGCTCGGGGTCGGTGAGCCGCCGGATGGCGCCGAGGACGCGGTTGTAGTTGGCGAGCGGCTCGCCCATGCCCATGAACACGATGTTGCTGAGCCGCGCGGGCCCGCCCGGCACCTCGCCGTCCCTGAGCGCCCGCATACCGTCGACGATCTGATGCACGATCTCGGCGGTGGACAGGTTCCGGTCGAGCCCCGCCTGCCCGGTCGCACAGAACGGGCAGTTCATCCCGCACCCGGCCTGCGAGCTGATGCACATGGTCACCCGGTCCGGGTAGCGCATCAGCACGGACTCGACGAGCGTCCCGTCGAACAGCCGCCACAGCGTCTTGCGCGTGGTGCCCTGGTCGGTCGACAGATGCCGCACGACGGACATCAACTCGGGAAGCAGCGCCTCCCGGAGCCGGCCGCGGGAGCCGGCCGGAATATCGGTCCACTGCTCCGGATCGTGCGCGTACCGCGCGAAGTAGTGCTGCGAGAGCTGCTTGGCACGAAACGGCTTCTCCCCGACGGCGGCAACGGCCTCCTTGCGCTCGGCAGGAGTCAGGTCGGCGAGATGCCGCGGCGGCTTCTTGGCTCCGCGCGGGGCGACGAAAGTGAGTTCTCCGGGCTTCGGCATAACCCACCCAGTGTCGCAGATCGACTCCGGTCGTCGGGCGGTAGCCTTCCGGCCCTGGCTCGGGAAGGCACATGGTGGGGGTTGGGCAGAGGTCGCGAACGGCCGGCCTGGGTGCTGGGCCCGGTGGACCTTGGCAGATCCACCTCCGGCGGATCCATCCGGGTGCGGTACGGCGGTCGGCTGCCGGACCGCTACCGGGATGCGGTAGTGCTGCGGCGTGTGATCGGCCTGGGCGGCGACTTGTGCTTCTGCCTCAGCGAGCAGTCGGGCTCGGTCGCCGCCACCTCTGACCCGGACGCCCTACTCTCCCGTGTGCTCCAGCCGGTCCTTCAGGAGCTGCTCGTTGCGGGGCAGTTCCTTGCGTACCTGGGGGCGTACGACGAGCGGGACGAGGACCTTGCCGACACCGTGGCCCTCGAAGTCGACCTCGATCGTCACGTGGGAGCGCTGCCCCTCGTCGAACGGCTCGACCTCGCCGTGCACCCGTGCCCGGACCGGGCCGTCGACACCTCGCATGCCCCAGCTGTGCGGCGGGTCGAACTCCGTGACCTCCATGGTCATCGGCATGACCCGGCGGCCGACGTGCCGGGTGACCCGCATCCGGGAGCCGACACCGACCGGCCCCTCGTCGAGTCGTTCCGCGGACACGGCGCTCAGCTGCCACTCCGGCAGCCGCGGGGTGTCCATGAGGTAGTCGTAGACGTCCTCGGGACGCCGGTCGACATCGATGGTCTGTCGAATGCTGGACATGTTGTTCCCCTTTGCGACGTACACCTGAATCGTCCCACTTGGTGACGTCGCAGGCACCCCCGCACCACGACAGCGAGCCCCCGCCGACCATCGGACGGGAGCTCGCCACCACAAACAGCGGAAGACACAAAGCGGCGATAACCGCGAAAGCTCTCTCGCTCAGCCGGACCCGACGAAGAGCACGAGCAACAGCCACACCACCGGAGCCGTGGGCAGCAGCGAGTCCAGCCGGTCCATGATGCCGCCGTGCCCCGGCAGCAGCGTGCCCATGTCCTTGATGCCGAGGTCCCGCTTGATCATGGACTCGCCGAGGTCGCCCAGCGTGGCGCTGACGGCGACCGCGAGGCCGAGCACCAGGCCCTGCCACCAGGCACCGTCGTCGATGAGGAACTGCATGCACAGCGCGCCCACGACCATGGCGAAGGAGACCGCGCCGAGCAGGCCCTCGCGGGTCTTGCCGGGGCTGATGCGCGGGGCGAGCTTGTGCCGGCCGAAGCGCCAGCCGACCGCGTAGGCACCGGTGTCACTGACGACCGTGAGCAGCAGGAACGTGAGCACCCGCTGCGCCCCGTCGTCCGCCGTCAGCATCAGCGCGACGAACGTCGCCAGGAACGGCACGTAGAACACCGCGAAGACGCCCGCCGTGACGTCCCTGAGGTAGTTCTCGGGTGGTTCCGTCATGCGCCACACCAGTACGGCCAGTGCCGTGAGCGCCATGGCGACCCACGCGCCCTCGGCGCCCCGGACGTACCCGGCGACGACCATCGCGGCACCGCCGAGCGCGAGCGGCACGAGGGGCGCCCGGATGCCCTTGCGTTCCTCAAGCCGCCTGGTCAGCTCCCACAGGCCCACCACGACGGCGACCGCGATCACGCCGACGAACACGGCCTTGACGACGAACAGCGACGCGACGATCACCGCGCCGAGCCCGACGCCGACCCCTATCGCAGCACTCAGGTCGCGACCCGCGCTCTTCTTCTGCGGCTTGGGTGCCGGCTCTGCGGCGTGGGGCATGGGCTCCGGATTCGTCTCGTTCCGGACCGGAGAGCCGCTCAGCGGAGCAGCCCCCCGGTCGTCATCCTGGTTTCCGCCGTAATCGGCTACGTCGGGCACGATGGGCATGGGGCGAGTCTGAGGCGCGTCATGCGCATCGTATGCGGGACCCGCCGGAGCGGCTCCCCGGACGTACCCGTGGCCAGGGCTGTGGGCGTGCCCATGGCCAGGGACGGGGTCCTGCCCATGGCCATGCCCTTGGTCGGTGGGCCCCCAGTACCCGGCCTGTGGCGGCGCCCCCCAGGAAGAGTCGTTCATCAGACCTCGAGCAGCTCCGCTTCCTTGTGCTTCAGGAGCTCGTCCACCTGCGCGACGTACTTCGACGTCGTGTCGTCGAGCTCCTTCTCCGCACGGCGGCCCTCGTCCTCGCCGACCTCGCCGTCCTTGATCAGCTTGTCGATGGCGTCCTTGGCCTTGCGGCGCACGGAGCGGATGGAGACCTTGGCGTCCTCACCCTTGCTCTTGGCGACCTTGATGTACTCGCGGCGGCGCTCCTCGGTCAGCTCGGGGAACACCACCCGGATGATGTTGCCGTCGTTGCTCGGGTTGACGCCCAGGTCGGAGTCGCGGATGGCCTGCTCGATGTTGCGCAGCGCGCTCTTGTCGAACGGGGTCACGACGGCCATGCGCGGCTCGGGCACCGAGAACGAGGCCAGCTGGTTGATCGGGGTCGGCGCACCGTAGTAGTCGGCCACGATCTTGTTGAACATCGCCGGGTGCGCACGGCCGGTGCGGATCGCGGCGAAGTCCTCCTTGGCGACCACGACGGCCTTCTCCATCTTCTCCTCGGCCTCGAGGAGGGTCTCTTCGATCACCACTTGCTCCTGCGTGTCTTGAGTAGGCCCGGCTGCGGTTCCATGTGGGGCGGCGGCCGGCTGCGTCGCGTCTTCTTCCTGCACGGTTCCCGACCGGCGGAACATTGTCCATCCCCCGGCCCGGCTCCGTCCCGTCCGTCCCCCGGACGGGGTTGTTCTCGGGTCTCAGTCCCGGCTGCCGGGGTCCCCCACCAGCGTGCCGATCTTCTCACCCTTGACGGCGCGCCCGATGTTGCCCTCCGCCAGCAGCTCGAAGACCACGATCGGGAGCTTGTTGTCGCGGCACAGCGTCACGGCCGTGGCGTCGGCGACCTTCAGATCGCGCGTGATGACCTCGCCGTAGCCGAGGTGGTCGAACTTCACCGCGTCCGGGTTGGTCTTCGGGTCGGAGTCGTAGACCCCGTCCACGCCGTTCTTGCCCATCAGCAGCGCCTCCGCGTCGATCTCCAGGGCGCGCTGGGCGGCGGTGGTGTCGGTGGAGAAGTACGGCATGCCCATACCGGCACCGAAGATGACCACACGGCCCTTCTCCAGGTGCCGCACGGCGCGCAGCGGGATGTACGGCTCGGCGACCTGGCCCATGGTGATGGCGGTCTGCACCCGGCAGTCCACCCCCACCTTCTCCAGGAAGTCCTGGAGGGCCAGGCAGTTCATGACCGTGCCGAGCATGCCCATGTAGTCGGAGCGGGCCCGGTCCATGCCGCGCTGCTGGAGCTCGGCGCCGCGGAAGAAGTTGCCGCCGCCGATGACGACCGCGATCTGCGCACCGTCACGTACGACGGCCGCGATCTCGCGGGCGATCTTGTGCACCACGTCGGGGTCGACGCCCAGGCCCCCACCGCCGGAGAAGGCCTCTCCGGACAGCTTCAGCAGAAACCGGCCGCGCACTTTGCCGTCGTCGCTCTTCTGGGCCTTGGTGGTCATGGGGGATCCCGCCTCTTTCACATGTCGCACATACGAAGAAGGCCATTGCCGGTGGGGCGTGTTTCGCATCCCATACGGCAATGGCCTCCTCGTCAGATCTGCTGTCGTCCGCCACCCCTGTGACGGCGTACCGGGACGACTGCTGCCGACCCTATCGGGGTCGGGCGTCGATCGCGGTACGGACTCAGATGCCGACCTTGATGCGCGAGAAGCGCTTCAGGGTGACACCGGCCTCGTCCAGGACCTTCTGGACGGACTTCTTGTTGTCGAGCGCGTAGGGCTGGCCGAGCAGGGTGGCGTCCTTGAAGAAGCCGTTGAGGCGACCCTCGACGATCTTCGGCAGGGCGGCCTCGGGCTTGCCCTCGGCGCGGGTGGTCTCCTCGGCGACGCGGCGCTCGGACTCGACGACCTCGGCCGGGACGTCGTCCTTGGAGAGGTACTTCGGCGCGAAGGCGGCGATGTGCTGGGCGACGCCCTTGGCGATCTCCGCGTTCGGCTTGTCCAGCTCGACGAGGACACCGATCTGCGGGGGCAGGTCGGGCATCGTGCGGTGCATGTACGCCGTCACGTAGCCGTCGGCGAACTGTGCGAAGCGGTCCAGGACGATCTTCTCGCCCAGGTTGGCGTTGGCCTCGTCCACGAACGCCTGGACGGTCTTGCCGGCCTCGATCTCGGAGGCGAGCAGGGCCTCCAGGTCGGCCGGGGAGGTCTTGGCGACGTGCTCGGCGATGGCCGTGGCCACGGCCTGGAACTTCTCGCCCTTGGCGACGAAGTCCGTCTCGCACTTCAGCTCGACGATGACACCGGAGGAGTTGTCGTCGGCGATGATCGAGACGACGGCACCGTTCTCGGCGGAACGGCCCTCGCGCTTGGCGACGCCCTTCTGGCCCTTGATGCGGAGCGCCTCGACGGCCTTCTCGACGTTGCCCTCGGCCTCGTCCAGCGCCTTCTTGCAGTCCATCATGCCGGCGCCCGTGAGCTCACGGAGCTTCTTGACGTCGGCGGCGGTGTAGTTCGCCATGAGTCTGTGAATCTCTCTCGAAGTCTGGAAGATCGAAGATCTGCGGATGGGCCCCATGGAGCCGGGGGACGCTGTCCTTCCGCTGACCTACGGGTGAACGGCGGGAGCGGACTTCATGTCAGCGCTCCCGCCGTCACCTCGGACTGACGGGTCAGGCCTGCTCGGCCTCGGCGGCCTTCTCGCCCTCGGCCGGCTTCTCGGCCTCGGCCTCGGCGGCGGGGGCGGCCTCGGCGGCGGGGGCCTCGGCGGCCGGAGCGGCCTCAGCGGCGGGGGCAGCCTCGTCGGCCTTCTTCTCGCCCTCGAGCAGGTCGCGCTCCCACTCGGCCAGCGGCTCGCCCGCGGCCTTCTCGCCCTTGCCCTCGGTGGCGACACCGCTGCGGGCGATGAGGCCCTCGGCGACGGCGTCGGCGATGACGCGGGTGAGCAGGGTGACGGAGCGGATCGCGTCGTCGTTGCCCGGGATCTTGTAGTCGACCTCGTCGGGGTCGCAGTTGGTGTCGAGGATCGCGACGACCGGGATGTTCAGCTTCCGGGCCTCACCAACGGCGATGTGCTCCTTCTTGGTGTCCACGATCCAGACGGCGCTGGGCACCTTCTGCATCTCGCGGATACCGCCGAGGGTCTTCTCCAGCTTGGCCTTCTCGCGCGAGAGCACGAGAAGCTCCTTCTTGGTCAGACCGGACGCGGCGACGTCCTCGAAGTCGATCTGCTCGAGCTCCTTGAGGCGCTGCAGACGCTTGTAGACGGTCGAGAAGTTGGTGAGCATGCCGCCCAGCCAGCGCTGGTTGACGTAGGGCATGCCGACGCGGGTGGCCTGCTCGGCGATGGCCTCCTGCGCCTGCTTCTTCGTGCCGACGAACATGACCGTGCCGCCGTGGGCGACGGTCTCCTTGACGAACTCGTAGGCGCGGTCGATGTACGACAGCGACTGGAGCAGGTCGATGATGTAGATGCCGTTGCGCTCCGTGAAGATGAAGCGCTTCATCTTCGGGTTCCAACGACGGGTCTGGTGACCGAAGTGGACGCCGCTCTCCAGCAGCTCCCGCATCGTGACGACGGCCATGGCCGTATCTCCTTGTGCTTCTCGGTTGTGCCGCGGATGCCGGATGGCCTCCGCGCCTGACGCCCGCTGCGCGCCGTGCCACGAGGGACCGAGGGGCGCTGATACGGCCCGTTTCCGGGGTGCGTATCGGGGCGTGCGAAGTCGACCCGGTGACCCGGATCGCCACCAGAAGTGTACGGGACCCGCGGGGCACCGGGTGACGCCGTTGTCCACAACCGGGCGGCGGTCCACAGCCGCGGTCGGTGACGGGCGGCGGTCCGGAACCCTGTCGGCATGCGAGTGAAGCGATGTGTGCGCGTGTGGACGCGGCTGATCCTGCTGACGGTCGTGACGGTGACGGCCCTGCTGGCCCCGCCGCCGCCCCTGTTCGCGGCCGGTGCCGCCCCGCCCGTCCCGGACGCCATCGTCCCGGCGGTGGGGCGCGCGTGGCCCGTGGGGTTACGCCCCCGGGTCGCGCGCGGCTGGGAACCCCCGGCGTCGGCCTACGGCCCCGGCCATCGAGGCGTGGACCTGGCGGCACCCCCGGGGACGCCGGTACGGGCGGTGGCGGCGGGCCGGGTGTCCTTCGCGGGCCGGGTGGCCGGAAAGGGAGTGATCTCGCTGGAACTCCCGGGAACGGGCGACCCACCCCTGCGCACGACCTACGAGCCGGTGACCGCGACGGTGGAGGAGGACGAGGAGGTCGAACCGGGCGAGGTGATCGGCACGGTGGACGCGACGGGCTCCCACTGCGCGACTCCGTGCGTGCACTGGGGCCTGCGCAGAGGTGACACCTACTTGAACCCCCTGTCGCTCCTGCCCCCATGGCTCCTGCACAGGGGCCCGTCGAGACTCCTGCCGGTCTATTGACTGAGCTGCGGGCATTCGTGCCTCCCCCAGTGCCTTAAGGGCCTGGGAGGTACCCCCCAGGGCGGCACGGGTGGGCGCAGCGACGCCGCTCAGCCCCGCACACCCCGCAGGGCCATACTCACCGCGGCATCGGCAATCTCCCCCGGCTCCTCCGCGGCCCCCAGCTCGATCCGCCGCACCGCCGCGTCCACAACCCCCTGCACCAGCATCGCCGCCAGCCGAGGCTGCTCATGCCCCATCTCGTCCAGCGCCTCGACGATCATCGCGACCAGTCCGCCGTGCGCCGCCCGGATCTTCTCCCGGGCCCCGGCGTCCAGCTCACTCGCCGAGATCGCCACCACGGCCCGGTGCCGCCGGTCCCCCACCAGCTCCAGCTGCTGCCGCACATACGCCTCGACCTTGGCCTCGGCCGTCCCCGCCCGCTCCATCGCCGCCGACACGTCCGCCGCCCAGACGGGGAAGTCGACCTCGCACAGCTCCTCGACCACGGCCGCCCGCGACCGGAAGTACTCGTAGACGGACGACCGCGCGAGACCCGTCCGCTCGGCGAGGGCCGGGAAGGTCAGCGCCTCCGTACCACCCTCGGACAACAAGGCGCGAGCCGCGTCCAGCAGGGCGGCTCGCTGCATCGACCGGTGCTCGGCCACGGAGGCCGCTCGAATCCTTGGCACGTCAACCACTGTACGGACGCGCCGCGCCCGGCGGGAGTGGCTCCCGCCGACCCGTCGCCGTCCGGCCGGGTCAGCGTCCGAAGCTCGCCAGTTTCGCCCTCAGCTGGAGCACCGACTTGGTGTGGATCTGGCTGACCCGGCTCTCGGTCACACCCAGCACGTTCCCGATCTCGGCCAGAGTGAGCCCCTCGTAGTAGTAGAGCGTGACCACGGTCTTCTCCCGCTCGGGCAGCGTGTTGATCGCCCGCGCGAGGAACCTGCGGAGCTCCCGGTCCTCGGCGACCTCGACCGGGTTGTCGGCGGCGGTGTCCTCCAGCGTGTCCATGACGCTCAGGCCGTCGCCGCCCTCGGCCCCGCCGTGCAGCAGCTCCTCCAGGGCCACCACGTTGGCCAGCGACAACTGGCTGAACACCGCGTGGAGTTCCTCGACCGCGATGCCCATCTCGGCGGCGACCTCGCCCTCGGTCGGCGTGCGCCGCAGCCGCGCCTCCAGCGTGGCGTACGCGCGCTCCACGTTGCGTGCCTTCTGCCGTACCGACCGGGGGATCCAGTCCAGGGCCCGCAGCTCGTCGATCATCGCGCCCCGGATCCGGGTGATCGCGTACGTCTCGAACTTGATCTCGCGGTCGATGTCGAACTTCTCGATCGCGTCGATCAGCCCGAACACCCCGGACGAGACGAAGTCCGCCTGTTCGACGTTGGACGGCAGGCCGACGCTGACCCGGCCGGCGACGTATTTCACGAGCGGCGAGTAGTGCAGGATCAGCTGCTCCCGCAGCCGCTCGTCCCCCGTCGCCTTGTACGACCGCCACAGCTCGTCGAGCGTCGAGGGAGCGGGCGGTCGCACGCTGCCACCGTCACGGGCGGCTGGGGGGATCGCCGCCCGGTCGGACCCGGAGGTGTGCTGGGGCATTCGTCGCCTTGTGCCGTTCTGCTGCGGAGTGGTGCTGCTGGGGTGGGCTGTCTGTCTGATGTCGAGTTGCCTGTCCGTGTCGTGATCCTCGTGAGCGTAGCGTGACTGTGGTGTCGCGGTGCGCGAAGGGCGGAGGTCAAGAAGGGCGCAGATACGTTCCTCAGGGCATCCGACCGGGTCGGCGAGCTCGCTCCGTGTGATCCCCGGAGGACCCCAACTGGGGGAATTTCCAAGGGATGTCGGGGTTCCCCCGGACGGCCGAACAGGCGCGGCCGTCATGGCCCCGGACCGCCGCGGACCGACATCACCGCCTGGCGTGTCAACTTCCAGCCGTCGCCGTGTCGTTCGACGTAACCGAGTGCCCGCAGTTCGTACAGTCTCGCGATCGCGTCGTCCTGTGCGGTCTGTGCGCGGCGCGCGATCTCGTCCGGCCGGGCCGCGCGGCCGCCCGGCAGCGCGGCGAGCACCTGCCGGGTGGCCGGTGCCAGCAGGTCCCGGGGCAGGACGGGTCCGTGCCGGTCGGGGGCCAGCTGTCCGATGTCGCCGACCAGTTCGACGACGTCCGCGGCGTCGGTGACCAGGGCCGCCTCGCCGCGCAGCAGCTCGTGCACCCCCGCGGACAGTCCGCTGGTGGCCGGGCCCGGTACGCCCATGGTGTACCGGCCGAGGCGCTGTGCCGCCCGTGCGGTGACCAGGGAGCCGCTGCGGTGGGCGGCCTCGACGACCACGGTGCCGCGGGTGAGTGCCGCGATCACCCGGTTGCGCAGGATGAACCGGCTGGGTGTCGGGTGATCGCCGGGCGGCAACTCGCCGATGACCAGGCCCTGTTCGGCGATTCTGCTGATCAGCCGGGTGTGTCCGCGCGGGTAGGGGCGGTCGACGCCGCAGGCGAGGACGGCGACGGTGGCGCCGCCCGCGCCGAGGGCGCCGCGGTGGGCGGCCCCGTCGACTCCGTAGGCTCCGCCGGACACCACGACCCAGCCCTGCTCGGCGAGGCCGGCGGCGAGGGTGGCCGCCATGTGCGCCCCGTACTCGGTGCAGGCGCGGGCGCCGACGACGGCCACCGACCTCAGCGCCCACATCCGCAGACTGGCCCGCCCCCGCACCCACAGCCCGAGCGGCCGGGCATCCCCGAGATCGTCGAGCTGCCCCGGCCACTCCGCGTCCCCGGGGGCGACGAACCGCACTCCGGCCTCCCGGGCGACGGCGAGGTCCGCGCGCGGCCGGGCCACCTCGGCCCGGGACAGCAGCCCCTCCCACCGCTTCCCGCTCACCCCGGCCGGCGGCCGTCCGCCCTCCGCCAGCCGCCGGGCGACCTCCCGCACCCCGGACTCCCGCACCCACCGCCCGGCGATCTCGTCACCGGGCTCGATGACGCGGGTGAGAAAGACCCGGGCGAGCAGCTCGTCGTCCGGTTCACCGGCGACGCTCACGTCAGCGCTCCGATGGCCATGGGGACGCCCCTCGGGACACCGGTGCGCAACTGGAGCGCGAGGGCGACGTCCGTCGCGTCGGGCCGGTCGTGGCCGACGAGATCGGCGACGGTCCAGGCCACGCGCAGGACGCGGTCGAGGCCGCGGGCGGTCAGGACGCCGCGCTCCAGGTTCCGCTCGGCCTCGTCCATCGCCCCGGACATGGCGTACCAGCGGCTGCGCAGCTCGCGGCCGGGTACCTCGCTGTTCGTGCGCCACGGAGTGCCGGCGAGGCGCTCCAGGGCTCGCTCCCGCGCTGCCCGGACCCGGTCGGCGACCGACGCGGTGGACTCGCCCCGGGCGCCGGAGGAGGTCAGCTCGGTGCGGGTGACGCGGTCGACCTCCACGCGCAGGTCGACCCGGTCGAGCAGCGGGCCGGAGAGCCTGGCCTGATAGCGGCGGATCGCCGAGGGCGGGCACTCGCACAGGTCGTCCCGCTGCGAGAACCGGCCGCACGGACAGGGGTTGGCCGCGAGCACCATCAGGAACTTCGCCGGGAAGCGCACCACTCCCGCGCTGCGCGCGATGACGACATGCCCCGCCTCCAGCGGCTGGCGCAGGGCGTCCAGGGCCTGGCCGCTGAACTCGGGCGTCTCGTCCAGGAAGAGGACTCCGCGGTGGGACAGCGACACCGCGCCGGGCCGCGCGATGCCCGGGCCGCCGCCGACGAGCGCCTGCATGGTGGCCGAGTGGTGCGGGGCGCAGTAGGGGGCGACGTCGATCAGGGGCTTGCCCGGGGGCAGCAGGCCCGCCACGGAGTGGACCGCGGTGACCTCCAGTGACTCCTGCCGGCCGAGCCGGGGCAGGATGGCGGGCAGCCGCTCCGCGAGCATCGTCTTGCCGGCACCGGGAGGCCCTTCCAGGAACAGGTGGTGTCCGCCCGCGGCGGCCACCTCCACCGCCGTGCGCGCCGAGGTCTGCCCGACGACGTCCGCCAGGTCGTGGCCGGGTTCGTGCTGGGCCGCGCCGACGCTGTGCATGCCCGTGGCGGCGCCCGTGCCCGGCATGCGCAGGCCGGCGAGGAGCGGATCCGGGCGGCCCTGCTCGTCGGGATCCTCGTCGGGCACGGGTTCGTCGGCCAGGATGGCGATCAGCTGGCGCAGGCTCCGCACGCCCAGGACGGAGATCCCGGGCACGAGGGACGCCTCGGCGGCGGCGCACTCGGGCACCACCACCTGCTCGTAGCCCGCATCAGCCGCCGCCAGCACCGCCGGCAGGACACCCCGCACCGGCCGCACCCGCCCGTCCAGCCCCAGCTCGCCGATCATCACGATGTCGGCGAGGACCCGGGGGTCGATGCGCTCCGCCGCGCCCAGAACGGCTGCCGCGACGGCCAGGTCGAAGCCGCTGCCGGACTTGGGGACGGAGGCGGGGCTCAGGCCGACCGTGAGCTTCTTCTGGGGCCAGGCCGCGCCCGAGTTGACGACCGCGGCCCGCACCCGGTCCCGGCTCTCCGTCAGACTCTTGTCGGGCAGTCCCACCAGCGTGAACGCCGCGACGCCCGGCTCCAGGTCGGCCTGGACCTCGACGACCACGCCCTCGACGCCCACCAGCGCCACCGAACACGTACGGGCGAATGCCATCAGGCCACCCCCCGCACATGCTCGACCACGGCCGCGCCGCGGGCCGGCAGGAGCACCCCGACCACGTCGATGCGGACTCCGCCGGGCGGCGCGCCCCCGTGCGTCTGGATCCACCGCTCGGCGAGATCCCGCAGCCGCTTGGCCTTATACGGGGTCACGGCGGCCATCGGATGCTGGAAGGGACCCTCCCTGCGGGTCTTCACCTCGCAGACGACCAGGACGTCCCCGTCCCTGGCCACGATGTCGATCTCGCCGGCGCGGCCCGAGCGCCAGTTGCGCTCCAGGACCGTCAGTCCGCTCTCTGCCAGCCGCCGGGCCGCCAGCGTCTCTCCGTACCTGCCCATCGCACTGCGTGCGTTCATGTCGGCACCACCTCCGGCGCCAACGATCACGCACCCGTCCCCACGAAGTGGATCTTGGTGGACAGCTCAGCGGCTGTGGAAAACTCCGTCACCCTTCCGGGTGAACGTCACCCTCCTGATCGCATCTCACCCACTCGGCAGTTCGAGGTCGCTCTTGTTCAGCTCCTCGATGTTCACGTCCTTGAACGTGAGGACGCGGACCTGCTTCACGAACCGCGCCGGCCGGTACATGTCCCACACCCAGGCGTCCGCCATGGACACCTCGAAGAACACCTCACCCTGGACCGAGTGCACCTGCATCTCGTAGTCGTTGGTCAGGTAGAAGCGCCGCTCGGTCTCGATCACGTATTTGAACAGACCGACGACATCGCGGTACTCCCGGTAGAGCTTCAGCTCCATCTCGGTCTCGTACTTCTCGAGGTCCTCGGCGCTCATGGCATGTTCCCCTTCAGCCGTGCGATCCCACCATTGTGCGCCAGTCCCGTGCGCCCCTAGACGATTTCCGCGTCAAGGATCACGGGCCTGGCCGGGGGACCTTCGTCGAGCAGCGTGCGCAGCAGCCCGGCGAGTCTGGTCGGATACACCGTCTCATGTGCCCGGGAAAGTTCCGGACACGTCCACCAGCGCGCTCCCGCGACACTGCGCCGTTCCAGTTCGGTCAGCCCCGCGGCTTCGACCACCGTACGGTCCGTCCGAGCCAGGTAGTACCACTCGTCCTGGTCCCAGCGGCGGCCCGCGAACGGGAAGGAGCAGATCCGCCGCCACAGCACCGGGCCCAGCTCGACCTCGGTGATGCCCGTCTCCTCCGCGAGTTCCCGCAGAGCGGCCTCCTCACGGGTCTCCTCGCCCTCCACACCGCCGCCGGGGGTGAACCACCAGTCGTCGGCCGGATCATCCGGCTCGTGCCCGTGCAGCAGCAGGATGCGGTCCTGCGGGTCGAGCAGCACGACCCGGGCGACCTTGCGCAGCCCGCCCCCGGAGCCGTCCTGGCCCGCCCCCACGGCCTCAGCGGACACCGGCGGTCTCCGCGCTCGCCCGCCGGGCCCGGGACGCGCCCGTGCGCTTGGCGACGGGACCGTAGGCGCCCCCGCCCAGGACGAGCACGGCGCCGGCGATCACCAGGGCGATGATCGTCCGCAGCGGTCCTGGCGAGGACAGGGTGCCGAGCGCCTCGAAGCCGGTGGGGCGCTCCAGCATGCCCTTCATGGGCCAGACGACGGAGTCGACGCGGGCGTCCACGGCGGAGCGGGCCACCGTGCCGCTGGCGGCGTCGGTCAGATGGGCGGTGGAGTCCACCGAGTTGCCCCGCTCGTCACCGAGCAGGAAGAGACGGCCCTTGGGGACGGTCACGGTCGGGAAGTTGCTCATCTCGGCCGGTGTGCCCTTGGGCAGGTACGTCTCGTCGATCTCCTTGCCGTTGACCTTGAGCTTGCCGTCCTGGCAGCAGGCGACCGTGTCGCCGCCGACGGCGACCACGCGCTTGACCATCGGGGCGTTGGCCCAGGTGGCGTCCTTGAAGACGACGACGTCACCGCGGCGCACCTCGCCGCCGTCGACGCGCTGCGCCAGGATCCGGTCGCCCGCGTCGATCGTCGGCGTCATCGAACTGGTGGGCACCGTGTACGGCCGGTAGACCACCGCCCCCCAGGCGAAACCCCCGAGGAACAGCACAAGGCCCAGTGCGACGGCCAGCCCGGACAACCGCTGTCCGGTCCGGCTGCCCACCGGGCCCGGGCCTGTGGCACCGCCGCGCGGGGCCGTGTGCGTCATGCTCTCGCCACCCATGGGTCCGCACCCTACCCGGGGGTACCGACCGGGGTCAGCCCACCGTCGGGATCACTGCTTCCTGCGGCGCCACAGCACCACCGGCACCACACCCAGCAGCGCCAGACCCTGCGGCGCGACCGCCGGACCGGCCGTGGCCGGCTGGGCGTTCAGACCGGTCTGGTCGAAGGTGTCCGGCACCGGCAGGTTGTCCCAGCGGTTGATCGGCCAGGCGATGACGACGGCCCGGCCGACGACGTCCTTCACCGGGACCATGCCGTGGTGCTCGTCCGACTGGTTGTAGCGGGAGTCCCGGGAGTTCTGCCGGTGGTCGCCCATGACCCAGATGTAGCCCTTGGGAACCTTTACCTTGAATTGACCGCCCTGGTCGTCGACGCTGCACGGCGTGTTGCCCGCGTAGACGTACGACCGCTCGTCCAGCGCCTTGCCGTTGACCTTCAGCGGGCCGGTGCCCTTGCACTCGACCGTGTCGCCGCCGACGCCGACGACCCGCTTGATGAGGTCCTTCTCCTCCGCGGACGGCATGAGGCCGATCCAGCTGAGGAACGTCTGCAGTGCGTTCGGATCCGTCGTCGGCTCGCCCGCCAGCCAGTTGTCCGGGTCGTGGAAGACGACGACCTCGCCGCGCTCGGGCTCGGAGCCGAACCAGGGGGTCAGCTTGTCGACCAGGACGCGGTCGCCCTGCTGGAGGGTGTTCTGCATCGAGTCGGAGGGGATGGAGAACGCCTGCACCAGGAACGTCTTGATCAGCAGCGCGAGCACCAGCGCGATGCCGATCAGGATGGGCAGCTCCTTCCAGAAGGAGCGTTGCTTCTTCGGTGTCCTGGCCGTGCCTCCCGGCCCTTCGCCCTCGGCTGTGCCGTACTCGTCTGTCACCCTGTCGCCTTCGGCTGCTCCGGAGTCATTCCCGGAGGTCACGGCGCTGTCCGCGGCCGGGACGGCGGATTGCGCGGGGCGTCCGCGGTGCTCCTCGCCGTCGTGTCCGGACCGTGCGCCGACCGCCACATCCCCCACGCCAACTCCTCACTCTGTGCCGCCGCCTGCCCCACACACGACGCAGGCCCACCACTCCCATAACGAGCGGGAGTTCCGCAGGGGTCGGGAGCTGGATCGTTCCGTTCGAATCGTCGGATGCAACCCTATGCGACAGTTCGGCGGCAGCGGTCGACCCGGTGGCCGAGTCGGACACGGAAGCATATGTGTTCGGTTCCTCCAGACTGGTCCAATGCCCGAACGGCCAGGCGATAACCATGGCCCGGCCGACGACCCCTTCCTCGGAGACCGTGCCGCCGTAGTCGGTGTCCTGGTGGGCGCGGGAGTCCGCGGAGTTGTTCCGGTGGTCGCCCATGACCCACAGCCGGCCCTGAGGGACGGTGATGTCGAACGGCGTGTCGGACGGGGCGGCGCCGGGGTACAGGTAGTCCTCGTTCAACGGGATGCCGTTGACGGTCACGCGCCCCTGGGTGTCGCAGCACTTGACGCGGTCTCCGCCGACACCGACGACCCGCTTGATCAGGTCCTTCTCGTTGTCGGACGGCAGCAGGCCGATGAAGGTGAGCCCTTCCTTGACCTGCTTGACGACGATGGGGTCGTCCTTCGGAAGGGTGGTCTGCTCGTCCTGCAGCCAGCCGCCGGGGTCCTTGAAGACGACGACGTCCCCGCGCTGCGGCTTGGAGCCGAACCACGGGGTGAGCTTGTCGACCAGGACGCGGTCGCCGATCTGGATCGTCTGCTCCATGGAGCCGGACGGGATGACGAAGGCCTGGACGAGGAACGTCTTCAGCACGAGAGCTATCAGGACGGCGACGCCGACGAGGAGAGGGATCTCCTTCACGGCACCGCGCCTGCGGCGTCGCTTGACCTTCTTCTGGAGCTTGCGCCGCTCGGCGCGCGTACGGCCGCCGGACGGGCCGGCGGCGCGCCGGGCGCCGGTGGGCAGCAGGTTGTCGGCGGGGCTGGCGGGGGCGCCGCGCGGCTTGCCGCGGTTACCCATGGGCGCCCGCCCTTCCGGCGGCGGCAGCGGGCACGCGCGCGTAGGCGCCGGGGCGGTGCAGCCGGGTGGCGTGGCCGAAGGGCCAGACGATCCAGTCGGCGCGGCCGATCACCTCGCCGACCGGGACCATGCCGCCGCCGGGCGAGCCGAGGTGGTCACGGGAGTCGCTGGAGTCGCCGCGGTGATCGCCGAGGAGGAACAGGGTGCCGGCGGGCACGGCGACGTCGAAGGGAACGGTGGAGGGGCTGTCGCCGGGGTACAGGAAGCCCGACTCGTCGACCGGCCGGCCGTTCACCTGGATCCTCCCCTCCTTGTCGCAGCAGACGACGTGGTCTCCCCCCACGCCGACAACGCGTTTGATGTAGTCCGCGTGCCCGAAGTACCCGGTCCCGTCGAACACGACGATGTCTCCCCGCTGCGGCTCGGCTCCGAAACGGTATGCCAACTTATTTACGAGAACCCGGTCCCCGATCCTCAATCCCTGTTCCATGGATCCGCTGGGGATCTGGAACGGCCGCAGCACGAACGTGCTGAGCAGCAGCAGGAAGAGCAGGCAGGCCAGCAGCGTCAGAGTGATCCGGCCGCCCGGGAGCCACTCGGTGACACGCGACAACGCGAAACGCGACCGGTCCTCCGGCCCTCCGGGATCCGAGGTGTCCTCGGAGTCGGAAGGGCGGGAGGAGCGGTCGCGCTCCGTCGGCTGAGCTTCGGTGTCCATCGGAGCCAGATGCTATCCGGCTCCGCTGTGAACCCCTCAGAGCGCTCAGTTCTCGCGCTTCTCCTTGATCTTCGCGGCCTTGCCGCGCAGCTCGCGCAGGTAGTACAGCTTGGCGCGACGGACGTCACCCTTGGTGACGAGCTCGATCTTCTCCACGATCGGGGTGTGCACCGGGAAGGTGCGCTCGACGCCGACGGAGAAGGAGACCTTGCGGACCGTGAAGGTCTCGCGGACGCCGGCACCCTGGCGGCGGATCACCACACCCTTGAACTGCTGCACACGGGAGCGGTTGCCCTCGATGACGCGGACGTGCACGTTGACCGTGTCGCCCGGGCGGAAGGCGGGGACGTCGCTGCGCAGCGACGCGGAGTCGACGGTGTCGAGCAGGTGAGACATTTCGTCTGCTTTCCTCGCTGATGCCACAGGTCATCAACGGAAACTAGGTGTTCTGGATCAGGGGTGTGCGGGTCGGGGCGGGCGTCGTCTCCCCCTGTGGCAGGGGCGCGCGCCGGACGGACGCACAACAGCTCGCTATTCTTCCACGCTCTCGGTCCTGCGCCAAAATCGGCCGTACGGCTCCCCCTCGGGGTCCGGTGCCCAGCCCAGGATGGACAGCATCTCGCGGTCCTTCTTGTCGAAGGCCTTGGGGTCGCACCGCTCGATGAGGTCGGGCCGGTGGGCCGTCGTGCGCTTCAGGGCCTCGTCCCGCCGCCAGCGGGCGATCTTCCCGTGGTGGCCGCTGAGCAGCACGTCGGGGATGTCCCGGCCGCGCCACTCGGGCGGCTTGGTGTAGACGGGCCCCTCCAGCAGGCTCGCCATGGCGCCGGGCGCGAAGGAGTCGTCCCGGTGGGACTCGGCGTTGCCCAGGACGCCGGGCAGCAGCCGCGCCACGGCCTCCGTGACGACGAGGACGGCCGCCTCGCCGCCGGCCAGGACGTAGTCGCCGATGGACACCTCGTACACCGGCATCCGCGTCGCGTACTCCTCGACGACGCGCCGGTCGATGCCCTCGTAGCGGGCCGGCGTGAAGATCAGCCAGGGCCGCTCGGAGAGGTGGACGGCGAGCTCCTGGGTGAAGGGGCGGCCGCTGGGCGTGGGCACGATGAGGGCGGGCGCGTGGGAGCCGGTCTCGTAGCCGTCGGCCAGGACGGAGTCCAGCGCCTCGCCCCAGGGCTCGGTCTTCATGACCATGCCGGGACCGCCGCCGTAGGGCGTGTCGTCGACGGTGTTGTGGCGGTCATGGGTCCAGGAGCGCAGGTCGTGGACGTGCACGTTCAGCTGTCCACGCGCGCGTGCCTTGCCGACGAGGGAGACGTTGAGCGGTTCCAGGTACTCGGGGAAGATCGTGACGACGTCGAGGCGCATTACGGCTCTTCCCCGCGGGCGGTCTCTTCCCCGCCGGCGGTCTCTTCCCCGCGGGCGGTCTCTTCGCGGCTGGACGCGATCTCCGCGCGGTCGTCGATCAGGCCCGGCGGCGGGGTGATGACGGCCTTCTGCTCCGCCAGGTCGATCTCGGCGACGATCTCCTCGACGAAGGGGATCAGCACCTCGCTGCCGTCGGGGCGCTCAACGATGAACAGGTCCTGGGTGGGCAGGTGCGAGATCTCCGTGATCCGCCCGACCTCCGTGCCGTCCGCGGTGACCACGTCGAGGTCGATGAGCTGGTGGTCGTAGTACTCGTCCTCGCCCTCGGGCAGTTCCTCCGGGTCGATCTCGGCGATCAGGAGGGTGTTGCGCAGGGCTTCGGCGCCGGTGCGGTCGCTGACGCCCTCGAAGCGCAGCAGGAGACGGCCGCTGTGGACGCGGCCCGTCTCGATGGTGAGCGGTCCCGCGGTGGCGGGATCGGTGGCGAGTACGGCGCCGGGGGCGAGCCTGAGCTCAGGCTCGTCCGTCCGCACCTCGACGGTGACCTCGCCCTTGATGCCATGGGCGCGGCCGATCCGTGCGACTACCAACTGCACGTGTCCAGTCTCCTGTCATACGACTGCGGGCCGGGGACGGCCCGCAGGCCGTCCCCGGCCCGAGCCGGTTGCATTGCAGCGTCAGCGGACGTGGTCCACGTCGACGAGGTCGACGCGGACACCGCGACCGCCGATGGCGCCCACGACGGTACGCAGGGCGCGAGCGGTGCGGCCGTTGCGGCCGATCACCTTGCCGAGGTCGTCCGGGTGGACCCGGACCTCGAGCACCCGCCCGCGGCGCAGGTTGCGCGAGGCGACCTGCACATCGTCAGGGTTGTCGACGATGCCCTTCACGAGGTGCTCGAGAGCCTCCTCGAGCATGCTCAGGCCTCGGTCGAAGCGGACTCGGCGGCGGCCTCGTCCTTCTTCTCAGCCTTCTTCTTCTGGGTGATCGCCTCACCCTTACCCTCGTCGTCACCGCCGAGAGCCTCGAACGACGGGCGCGCGGCCTTCTCGGGCGCCGTCAGCAGCGGAGCCGGGGCGGGCTCGCCCTTGAACTTCTGCCAGTCGCCGGTCTTCTTGAGGATGGCCATCACGGGCTCGGTCGGCTGGGCGCCGACACCGAGCCAGTACGCCACACGCTCGGCGTCGACCTCGATCACCGACGGGTTGTACGTCGGGTGGTACTTGCCGATCTCCTCGATCGCACGACCGTCACGACGGGTACGGGAGTCGGCGACGACGATGCGGTAGTGAGGCGAACGGATCTTGCCCAGACGCTTCAGCTTGATCTTGACTGCCACGGGAGTGGGTTCTCCTGGTTTTGACGTGGTTGGGCACGGCGAGAGAAGCCGCGTGGGGTTGCGGTACCCGAGTGCCCGATGGACGCGTCAGCCGGAGGAGAGAGGGGTCCTGTGCGGCTGTCGAGTACAGCTAGCCATTGTGCCACACCCTGCCGGGCGGCTTTGACCGCGGGGTTCGCCACCGTGCGGGCAGGCCGAGGGGGCACCCGGCGTGGAGGTGAGGTACGTCGGGTGCCCTGTCCGGCGGTGGCGGGGTGCTGTCCCGACCGGCAGCCACGAGATGCCGGTGGTGGACGTCAGCCGGCCACGGCCCCCACCACGTCCGGGATGCGGAACGGCTTGCCGCAGCCGCCGCAGACGATCGGCGCCTGGGCGAGGACCGACGGCACGACGCGTACGTTGCGGCCGCAGTCGCAGACCGCCTTGACGCGGACGCCGCCGCCGGAGGAGCCGTGCCGGGCGGCCGGGCCCCGGAAGGTGCGGGAGGTGTCGGAGGAGGTCGCGGCCGTGTGGGCCTTGAGGGCGCGCTGGAGGCGCTCCATCGTCGGGCGGTAGCGGCGCTTCGCCTCGGGGGTGAGCGTGACCAGGGAGAAGCCGCTGCTGGGGTGCGGTTCCTCGGGGTGGTCCAGGCCCAGCTCCTCGGCGATCGCGAGGAATCTGCGGTTGTGGTAGCGGCCGGCGCGGGAGGTGTCGCGGACGCCGCGGGCGGCGGCGATGCCATGGACTGCCTCATGGAGCAGTCGCTCGAAGGAGAGTTCGTGCCCGCACGCGGACGACGACTCCCCGATCAGGGACTCTGGCGCGGCAAGGTCGGGCAGCTCGGGGTGGTACCGCTGAATATCGGCCCACGCCTGTGCCAGCTCTGCGGCGAGAACAGGTGGTGTCTGTGTCGTGCTCACGTAATGACAACGAGCCGGAGTGCCCCGGTGTTCCGATTCCGGGGCATCCCAAATAATTTGCACGTACCCGTCAGTTGCCTCTGATGCGTCCCGACGAGGGCGGGTGCGCTGATCTGTGGAGAAGCCTCACAGCTCACCACAAGGTGGTGCGTAGTCCCGCGTACGCCCGCCCGTCTCCCGCCACCACCCTCGGCCGAGGCCCTTCGGGCCGCCCCTCCCGTTCGGCGCGTAGAGCATGTCTGCACGCCGGGGCAACAGGGGTCCGCGGTTGCGCAAGAGGCGTTTCGGTCGCCTTGCGCCCCACTCGGTGAGCGCGTGGGCCCCACTCAGTAAGCGCGCGCGACGATCGCGACGTTACCGGGTGCGTCGTCGGCGTCCGGCACCGACCCGTCCTCGGCGACCAGACACCGTACGGTCACCGCGTGATCGGCCAGCTTGGCCTCGCCCTCCTCGCCGAGCACCGCCCACGGGATGCGCGCCCAGCCGCCGGCGCCCGTGACCTCGACCGCCTCGTCGATCGTCGAGACCTCGGTGGTACGGGACTCGCGGCGCTCCCGGGACTGCGTCAGCAGCAGGGCCTGGTCTTCTTCGAGGACCTGCGGCAGCAGCGACGCCAGGGCGTCCAGCACGACCGGCTCCTTGCCGCCCGGGATGCGGCGGGCCAGCATCGCGGTGCCGTTCTCCAGGTCGCGCGGGCCGATCTCGATCCGGACCGGCACGCCCTTGAGCTCCCAGTCGACGGCGCGGCGGCCGAAGGGGGTGTCGGTACGGTCGTCCACCTGGACGCGGACCCCGGCCGCCTTCAGCCGGTCGCCGAGCTCGCGGACCTTGGCCAGAACCGCCTCGTCGCCCTTGATCGCGAGCACCACGGCCTGGGTCTGCGCCAGCCGCGGCGGGACGCGCAGGCCGTTGTCGTCGCCGTGCATCATCACCAGGGCGCCGATCATGCGGGTGGTGGAACCCCAGGAGGTCTGCCAGACCAGCTCCTGCTTGCCGTCCTTCGACAGGTACTGCGTGTTGAAGGCCCTGGCGAAGTTCTGGCCCAGTTCGTGGCTGGTGGCCATCTGGAGGGCCTTGCCGTCGCCCATCATGCCTTCGAGCGTGAGGGTGTTGACGGCGCCGGCGAACCGCTCCCTGACGGTCTTGCGGCCGGGGACGACGTCCATCGCGAGGACGTTCACCATGAAGTCCTCGTAGACCCGCCGGTGAATGTGCGCGGCGAAATCACGCGCCTCCTCGTAGGTGGCGTGCGCGGTGTGGCCCTCCTGCCAGAGGAACTCGGTGGTGCGCAGGAACAGACGGGGCCGCAGCTCCCAGCGCACGACATTCGCCCACTGGTTGATGAGGAGAGGCAGGTCGCGGTAGCTCTGCACCCACTTCGAGAAGGAGGCGTTGATGATCATCTCGGAGGTGGGCCGGACCACGGCGGGCTCTTCGAGTTCCTTGCCGCCGCCGTGCGTGACCACGGCCAGCTCGGGCGCGAAGCCCTCGACGTGGTCCGCCTCGCGCGTGAGGTACGACTGCGGGATCAGGAGCGGGAAGTACGCGTTCTGGGTGCCCGTCTCCTTGATGCGGGCGTCCATCTCGGCCTGCATCCGCTCCCACAGCCCGTATCCGTACGGTCGGATGACCATGGTGCCGCGCACCGGACCGTTGTCCGCGAGCTCCGCCTTGGTGATCAAGTCCTGGTACCAGCGCGGGAAATCGTCCGCCTGGGGCGTGAGAACGGGTGCCTTGGCCATGCCGGGATCGTACGGGCTCACGTTGCCGGAATGTGAAATCTCGCCATAGGCACATGACAACTCATATGCCGGGGCGCATTCCACTGGACGACAGGTCGAGGGGGGAGTTTCCTGGCATACGGGGGTAGTGCGAGCGCACTGTCACGGGGGCCATGGAATCGGGCAAGAGGCAACTCTCGGCGGATTGGGGCGCTTACTTATGACACCTACGCTCGTGCGGCAGCACCTGCCTCACGCGGGGTCCGCACCCCGCGTGGACCTGCGTGCACGCGCGCGTGACTGGTCCGAAATCCAGGAGCGGATGCTCGTGCCGCTCTACGAGGCCGTCTACGAGCGACTGGACGTGGGTCCTGCGACGCGGCTGCTCGGCCTCGGCTGCGGTTCCGGACTCGCCCTGCTGATGGCCGCCGCCCGGGGAGCGGCGGTCACCGGTGTCGACGCTTCCCCCGAAAGAATGGCCCTCGCACGGGAGCGGCTGCTGCCCGAGGGCGGGGCCACGCAGGCGCGTGCGGGCAACCGGCTGGTCGACGGCTCCCCCCGGGACACGGCGGAGCCGGGCGCTCCGGCGTACACCCTGGTGACCGCCTTCGAGCCGATCGGGTGCCTGGCGGGCGACCCGGAGGGGCTGGGCGGGCTGCTCGCGGAGGCGACGCCGCTGGCGGCGCGCGGAGCGGCCGTGGTGCTGGCCGGCTGGGGCCCGCCGGAGCGGTGCGCCACGACGTCCGTGCTGCGGGTCGCCACCAAGCTGGCGGAGCCGCTGCGCAGCACGGGCAGCTGGCGCCCCGCTCTCCGTGACGACCTGGAGGACGTCGCCCAGCGGGCCGGTCTCAGGCCGGACGGGTCCGGGCGGGTGGCGTGCCCCTTCGGATACGCCGATGTGGACAGCGCGGTACGCGGGCTCAAGTCGACGGGGCTGTTCGACGCGGCGATCACGGCGACGGACCAGGTGCAGGTGGACAAGGAGCTGACCGAGGCGCTGCATCCGCACCGGCGGCCGGACGGGACGGTGTGGATGCCGAACGTGTTCCGGTATCTGATCGCCCGGACGCCGTGACGAACAGATCTTGAGTGCAGGTGTGCACACGTCTGAGGGCGCCCCCTTGTCTCAAAGGGGCGCCCTCAGTGTCGTGCGGTACGGGTCGTCAGCCCATGAACTTCTTGAACTCGTCGGGGAGTTCGAAGTCCTTGGCGCCCTGCTGCGGCAGCCCGAAGGCGTTGCCGCCCTCGGCGGCGGCCGCGCGCCGGGCCGCGGCCTCCTGCTCCTGCTGCTTGCGCTTCATCGGGTTGCCGGAGCGCTGCTTGCCCTTGGCCTGCTTCTGCTTCTTCTTCGTCCGGCCGGGTCCGCCGCCCATGCCCGGCATCCCGGGCATCCCCGGCATACCGCCGCCCTGGGCCATGCGGGACATCATCTTGCGGGCCTCGAAGAACCGCTCGACCAGGTTCTTCACCGCGCTGACGTCGACCCCGGAACCCCGCGCGATACGGGCGCGGCGCGAGCCGTTGATGATCGTCGGCTCCTGGCGCTCGGCCGGGGTCATCGACTTGATGATGGCGGCCGTGCGGTCGACGTCCCGCTCGTCCAGGTTGTTGATCTGGTCCTTCATCTGGCCCATGCCCGGCAGCATGCCGAGCAGCTTGGAGATGGAGCCCATCTTCCTGACCTGCTCCATCTGGGCCAGGAAGTCGTCGAGGGTGAAGTCCTGGCCCTTCTTGGAGGCCAGCTTCTCGGCCATCTTCTGGGCTTCGGCCTGGTCGAAGGTCTTCTCCGCCTGCTCGATCAGGGTGAGCAGGTCACCCATGTCGAGGATGCGGGAGGCCATCCGGTCCGGGTGGAAGGCGTCGAAGTCGTCGAGCTTCTCGCCGTTCGACGCGAACATGATCGGCTTGCCGGTGATCTGCCGGATCGACAGGGCCGCACCACCGCGGGCGTCGCCATCGAGCTTGGAGAGCACCACGCCGTCGAAGCCGACGCCGTCACGGAAGGCCTCGGCGGTGTTGACGGCGTCCTGACCGATCATCGCGTCGACGACGAACAGGATCTCGTCGGGGCTGACCGCGTCCCGGATGTCCGCGGCCTGCTGCATCATCTCCTGATCGATGCCCAGGCGGCCGGCGGTGTCCACGATCACGATGTCGTGAACCTTGGACTTGGCGAACTCGATGGAGTCCTTGGCGACCTTGACCGGGTCACCGACGCCGTTGCCGGGCTCCGGCGCGTAGACGCTGACGCCCGCGCGCTCGGCGACGACGCTGAGCTGGTTCACGGCGTTCGGGCGCTGGAGGTCACAGGCGACCAGCAGCGGCGAGTGGCCCTGCTCCTTCAGCCAGCGGCCGAGCTTGCCCGCGAGGGTGGTCTTACCGGCACCCTGCAGACCCGCCAGCATGATCACGGTGGGCGGCTGCTTGGCGAACCGCAGACGCCGGGTCTCGCCGCCGAGGATGGTGACCAGTTCGTCGTTGACGATCTTGAGCACCTGCTGGGCCGGGTTCAGCGCCCGGGAGACCTCGGCGCCGAGCGCGCGCTCCTTGACGTTCTTGATGAACGTACGGACGACCGGCAGCGCCACGTCCGCCTCGAGGAGCGCGATCCGGATCTCGCGCGCCGTGGCGTCGATGTCCGCCTCGGAGAGCCGTCCCTTGCCGCGCAGGTTCTTGAAGGTCGCTGAGAGGCGATCGGAAAGAGTATCGAACACGGCGCTCGCGGTCCTCGGGGTCGGAGACAGACTGGGGAATCGCCCTCCAGGGTATCCCGGCGTGACAAGTCGCCGGGTCGCCCTCACCCACGCAGTGTCTCCTCCAGCTTCCGCGCCACCGACTCGGCCTCGTCACCGGGCAGCGGCGCGCCCTGCGGACCGGTCACGTAGAAGGCGTCGACGGCGTTCGCGCCGAGCGTCGAGACGTGCGCGCTGCGCACCAGCACGCTCGCGTCCTCCAGGGCCCGGCCGATGCGGAACAGCAGGCCCGGGGCGTCCTGGGACCGGACCTCGATGACGGTGGCCAGCCGGGAGGCGGCCGGGTGGACCGACACCCGGGGTGGCGGGGCCACCACGCCCCGGCGGCGCGGATAGGCCGCGTCCCGTTCGGCGAGGCGGCCGGCGATGTCCAGGGAGCCGTCCAGCGCCCGCACGAGGTCGGCGCGCAGGCGGGCGGCCTGCGGCAGGGATCCGTACTCGGCGGCGACCCGCCAGTCCAGCAGCAGGACGGAGCCGTCGACGCCGTCCGGCAGGGTCAGGGACCGCAGTTCCGCCGTCCGTACGGTCAGCCGGTGCATGGCGAGAACACCGGCCACCGCGGGCAGCACACCCGGCTGGTCGGGGACGGCGATGAGCAGTTCCACGCCGAGCGGCTCGGGGTCGCCGGAGGGTTCCTGCCCGGCGGGCGGTTCGGTCTGGGCCCGCAGGGAGAGGACCGGGCTGCCCGTCGCGACCGCCTCGATGGCGAGCCGCTCCTGCTCGGCGGTGGGCGCGGCGTCCTCCGGATCGTCCGGGGCGTCCCCGGCGAGCACCGCCGAGACCCGCTCGACCAGGTCGGCGACGAGCGAACCGCGCCAGGACGACCACGCGGCCGGACCGGTGGCCAGGGCGTCGGCCTCGGTGAGCGCGTGCAGCAGTTCCAGGGTGCTCTGTGAGCCGACGGCCTCGGCGACCGAGCGCACGGTGGCCGGGTCCTCCAGGTCGCGCCGGGTGGCCGTCTCGACGAGCAGCAGGTGGTGCCGCACGAGGGTGGCGACGACCGTCACGTCGTGGCGGTCGAAGCCGATGCGGGCGGCCACGTCCTTGGCGATGATCTCGCCCGCCACCGAGTGGTCGCCGGGCCAGCCCTTGCCGATGTCGTGCAGCAGCGCGGCGACCAGCAGCAGGTCGGGGCGGCTGACGCGGCGGGTGAACTCGGAGGCGCGCACGGCGGTCTCGATGAGGTGCCGGTCGACGGTCCACAGATGCACGGCGTTGCGCTGCGGGCGGCAGCGCACCCGCTCCCAGTCGGGCAGCAGCCGGGTGATCAGCCCCTCGGCCTCCAGTGCCTCCCAGACCTCGATGGTCGGGCGGCCGGAGCCGAGCAGGGTGACGAGCTGCTCGCGGGCCTCGGCGGGCCAGGGCGTGGGCACCGGGCGCGTGGTGGCCGCCATGCGCCGTACGGCGTGCAGGGAGAGCGGGAGTCCGGCCTGGGCGGCGGCCGCCGCGGCGCGCAGCGGCAGCACGGGGTCGCGCTCGGGGCGTGCGGCGCGGGCGAGCACCACCTCGCCGTCCTGCTCCACCACGCCTTCGGCCAGCGGGGACCGCTCGGCGGTCGGCTTTCCGCCGCCCAGCATGGCGCGCAGCCGGGGCCGCACGGCGCGCGACCGCAGCACGCGCCCCACCTCACGCCAGGTGACATCACTGGCGTACGAGATGAGCCGCGCCGCCTCGTACACCTGCCGCAGCAGCGTGTCCGCGTCGAGCAGGCCGAGCTCGGCGGCCACCTGGTCCTGCTCCTGGAGGGCGAGCCGGTCGGTGGCCCGCCCGGTGACCAGATGCAGCGCGTCCCGTACGTCGAGGAGCCGGCGCCGGGCGTCGGCGAGGCCCTCCCGCGGGGCGTCGGCCAGCCAGGAGGCGGCGACGGCGCGCAGCGCGGTGGCGTCGCGCAGCCCGCCGCGGGCCTCCTTCAGGTCGGGTTCCAGGAGGTACTGCAACTCGCCCTGGCGCTCGGCGCGTTCGGCGCACAGTTCCTGGAGTTCGGGGAGGCGTTTGGGTGCCTGGTTGCGCCAGTCGGCCAGCACGGCCGTACGCAGCCCGGCGGTGAGGCCGAGGTCACCGGCGATGTGCCGGGCGTCCAGCAGGCCGAGCTGGACCTTGAGGTCCTCCCCGGCGGTCTTGCGGGCCTCGGCGGGCGTGCGGACGGAGTGGTCGAGGGCCAGGCCCAGGTCCCACACCGGGTACCAGAGCCGGTCGGCGAGGGCGGCGACCGCCTTGGCGTCGCTGCCGTCGTGCAGCAGGAGCAGGTCGAGGTCGCTGCGCGGGGAGAGCTCGCCGCGTCCGTAGCCGCCGACGGCGATCAGGGAGGCCCCGCGCAGCCCTTCCGCGCCCGCGGCGAACAGGCCGGTGAGCCAGTCGTCCGTGAGGTCGGCCAGGGCCGCACGGCGCGGCGGCCCGGACCGCGCCTCCTCGGTGAGGAGACGCAGCCGGGCCGCCGCGTAGCCGCTGGGTCCCGAGTCCTCTGCTTCCTTCTGCACGTCCGTACCCGTCACCCAGCGACTCCTGTTCTGTTTGCCTGCCTCAGAGCGCGTCGGGGCCGCGCTCGCCGGTCCGGACCCGTACGGCCGTGTCGACGGGGATGGACCAGACCTTGCCGTCACCGATCTTGCCGGTACGGGCCGCCTTGACCACGACGTCGATCAGCTGCTCGGCGTCGTCGTCCTCGACCAGGACCTCGATGCGGATCTTGGGGACCAGGTCGACCGTGTACTCGGCCCCACGGTAGACCTCGGTGTGGCCCCGCTGACGACCGTAGCCGCTGGCCTCGGTGACCGTCAGGCCGTGCACTCCGAAGCTCTGGAGGGCTTCCTTGATCTCGTCGAGCCGGTGCGGCTTCACGACGGCGGTGATGAGCTTCATGCGTCCACCTTCTTGCTCTCGGCTCCGGCCACGGCGGCCGCGACGGCGGCGGTCTTGGCGGCACCGCCACCGGCGCCGCTGAAGTCGTATGCGGTCTCGGCGTGCTCGGCCTGGTCGATGCCGGCGATCTCGTCGTCCTCGGGGACCCGCATACCCATGGTCTTGTCGAGGATGAAGGCGAGGATCGCGGAGACGATCAGCGAGTAGGCGAGCACCGCGAAGACACCGGCGCACTGCTTCCAGAACTGGGTCAGGCCGCCGCCGTAGAAGAGGCCCGCGACGTCGGACTGGCCGTGGCCGCTGGCGAAGAAGCCGATCAGCAGGGAGCCGACGACACCGCCGACCAGGTGGACGCCGACGACGTCGAGCGAGTCGTCGTAGCCGAACTTGTACTTCAGGCCGACGGCCATGGCACACAGCACACCGGCGATGACGCCGACGGCGATCGCGCCGAGCGGGCTGACCGCACCGCCGGACGGGGTGATGGCGACCAGACCGGCGACCGCGCCCGAGGCGGCGCCCAGCGTGGTGAACGTGCCGTGGCGGATCTTCTCGTAGGCGAGCCAGGCCAGCATGGCGGCGGCGGTGGCGACCTGCGTGTTGACGAACATCAGCGCGCCGACGCCGTCGTCGTTGCCGAGCCACGAGCCGGCGTTGAAGCCGAACCAGCCGAACCACAGCAGACCGGAACCGAGCATGACCAGCGGCAGGCTGTGCGGGCGCATCGGGTCCCGCTTGAAGCCGACGCGCTTGCCGATGACCAGGATCACGCCGAGCGCGGCGGCACCGGCGTTGATGTGGACCGCCGTTCCACCGGCGAAGTCGATCACACCCAGCTCGAAGGCCCAGCCGCCGGCGCCCCAGACCCAGTGCGCGACCGGGAAGTAGACGACCGTGGCCCACAGGGTGATGAACAGCGCCCACGCGCTGAACTTCACGCGGTCGGCGAGGGCACCGCTGATCAGGGCGGGCGTGATGATCGCGAACATCAGCTGGAAGACCATGAACACGAAGATCGGGATGGTGTAGCCGTCCCACAGCTGGGTCAGGCCGATGTTGCTGAGGCCGAGCCAGTCGGAGTTCCAGCCGATGAGGCTGCCGGAGTCGGTGCCGAACGCCATGGAGAAGCCGTACAGCACCCACAGGATGGTGACGATCCCGAGGCTGATGAAACTCATCATCAGCATGTTCAGGGTGCTCTTGACGCGGACCATGCCTCCGTAGAAGAAGGCCAGGCCCGGAGTCATGAGCATCACCAGGGCGGAACAGATGAGCATGAACCCTGTGTTGGCGGCAGACAGCTTGGGAGCTTCTGCGGCAAGGGTGATGGCTGGTGCCATCGGCGTCTCCTCGTCATTGGTACGGCCCCGTGCGGGCGAAGCCTCGAGCGGAATGAGGGGTGGGCCGGTTATGCGCCACGAGATTGGCGCAGCGCGGTTTCGGTGGAAGCCCCTCGTTGTTTCGCCGCCGTGACGAAGGCGCTCTGTGTGTTACGCCTCGATGAACTGCCGGATTGCGGGCGCGTCGATCGTTATCGTGACGCAATCTTCCGCGAGGAAGCAGGTCCGGCCGCGGTCGGCCTTCCGATGACCTGGCATGGGGGAGCCGAGTCGGGCGGTTCGGGAGGGCCGGCCGCGGCCGGGGTTCAAGGGTGGGACGGGTTTTCGCGGGATCGCAGCTCAGACCGCCTCGGCCGTCTCGGGCAGCTCGGCTGCGAGCCGCTCCGTGAGGTCGACGACCTCGCCGAGGTCACCGAAGTCGCGGGCGGCCGTGTCGACCGTCTTTCGGATACGAGTGTTGACCCGCTCGGAGCGGACCTTCTTGGCGACCTGCATGGCCTGGGAGGCGTGGACCGTGCACTGCTCGGGCTCGCGCTGGAGGAGGTTCACCGTGGCCATGCCGATCAGGTTCAGCGCGTACGACCGCTGGTGCTCGGCGTCCTCGGTGAAGAGCTCCACGGCCCGCTTCATCAGGGGCTCGGCCAGCGAGGCGTACGTCGGGCTGCGGCCGGCGACATAGGCCAGGTCGCGGTACGAGTGCGAGTTCTCGCCGTAGAGCTCGGCCTCGGAGAAGAAGCGGATCCAGTCGGGGTCGGGCTCGTCCCACTCGTCGGCCTCGGCGAAGGTGTCCTCGGCCATCCGCACCGCCCGCTTGCACTTGCCGGGCTGGCCCATGTTGGCGTAGGCGCGGGCCTCCATCGCATACAGCATCGACTGGGTGCGCGGGCTCGCGCAGTCCCGGCTGCCGTACTGCGCGAGGTGGATCAGCTCCAGGGCATCGTCGGGCCGGCCGAGGTGGATCATCTGCCGGCTCATGCTGGAGAGCACATACGAGCCGAGGGGCCGGTCACCGGCCTCCTTCGCGGCGTGCAGCGCGAGGACGAAGTACTTCTGGGCGGTCGGCTGGAGTCCGATGTCGTACGACATCCAGCCGGCCAGCTCGGCGAGTTCGGCGGCGACCTTGAACAGGCGCCGGGTGGTGGCCTCGGGCTGGGGTTCCTGGAGGAGGTCCGTCACCTCGTGGAGCTGGCCGACGACCGCCTTGCGGCGCAGGCCGCCGCCGCACTGGGCGTCCCACTGCCGGAACATCACGGTCGTGGACTCCAGGAGGTCCAGCTCCGGCTTGGAGAGCCGGCCGCGGGCCCGCCCCCCGGAGGCGCCGGCCGCGGGCTCCGGCTCGGAGCGCGGGGCCGGGGACGAGGGGACGAGCCAGCGCTGCATGGGCTCGATGAGGGCCGGGCCCGCGGACAGGACCAGCGAGCTCCCGAGGAAGCCGCGCCGCGCCAGCATCAGGTCGCTGCGCGAGAACTCGCTGAGCAGGGCCACGGTCTGCGGGCCCGTCCAGGGCAGGTCGACGCCGGTCGCGGAGGGTGACTGGCGCGCGGTGCGCAGCCCCAGGTCCTCGACGGAGACGACGACGCCGAAGCGCTCCGAGAACAACTCGGACAGGATCCTGGGGATCGGCTCGCGGGGGTTCTCTCCGTCGAGCCAGCGGCGCACGCGCGAGGTGTCCGTGGAGATGTGGTTGGCGCCCAGCTGGCGGGCCCGGCGGTTGACCTGGCGGGCGAGCTCGCCCTTGGACCAGCCGCTGCGCACGAACCAGGAGGTGAGCAGCTCGTTCGGGCGCTTGTCAGCGTGTGCAGCGTTTGTCCCGCTTCCGCCGTTGCCGCTCACTGGAACGCCCCCATCCCTGAGACCACTTGTCGCCGAGTGCGCCAAGCTCTATCAGCATGCCGGTTCGTACGGCCGTCCGTCCGGTTCTTGTCACCCTTCGAACGGAGTACCGACTTGCCTCCGGCATACCTACGAGCGCATATGCCCCCAGGACTCGTGCACACAAAGTAATCCTACGATCACCCGTCCAGCCACGGCTCACACGGAAACGCCACCATTCGCCACCCCTTCGAATGAACTCCCCTCCACACCACCGCGATTCACTTGACACAGCACAACCGGGAGCGGGGGCAGCGATGCACTCAGGGGCGCGTGTCGCCGGGCGCACCACCCTGGGCACTTCCGAGCGCGGCGTGAACCGGTCACCGCCGGGAAGGTGGAAACAGAGAGTCACGCATCGCGTCCGCAGCGTAACCACCGGCGCGTCGGACCCGTTGGAGGGGGCATGGGCTTCACGATCGGCATCAGCCGGGGTATGCGCGACATCCGGACCGGCTCCCGCCGCCGCAGCCGCACATCGGACGGCACGGCCGTGGCCGAGTACACCGGCCTGTGGGGCTGGGACGTGGTGCCCGGCGCCCGGGCCGCCGCGGGCGCCTGCTCCTGCGGCCGCCGTGACTGCCCGGCACCCGGCGCGCACCCGCTGGACTTCGGACCGGTGATCCCCGCCGGCGCGCCGCTGGACGACGTGACCGCGACCTGGGGCGAGTTCCCCGGCGCCTCGGTGATGCTGCCGGTCGGCCGGGCCTTCGACATCATCGAGGTGGCCGAACCCGCCGGCTGCCGCGCCCTCGCCCGGCTGGAGCGCATGGGCCTGCCCGTCGGCCCGGTCGCGGCCACTCCGGACGGCCGCGCCCACTTCTTCGTCGCCCCCGGCGCCGCCGCCGACCTGCCCGGCCTGCTCTACCGCATGGGCTGGGACGACCCGGCCGCCCTCGACCTGCGCGGCCTCGGCCCCGGCGCGCACATCACGGCACCGCCCTCCGACCGCGGCGGCCTCGGCCCGGTGCGCTGGCTGCGCTCCCCCGCCCTGGACTCGGCCTCCCGGCCGCCGGAGGCCCGCCTGGTGCTGGGCACGCTGGCGTATGTGGCACACCGTTCACGCGCCTAGGCGCGTCTCGGACGGACACGGCGAAGCGCCCGACCCGACGGTGTATCGGGGCGGGCGCTTCGTCACCGCATACGAGAGGCCAGATGCGGCTGCAGGGCAGATGCCGCAGCTCACTCTCCGATAAGAGCGTCAACGAACGCCTCCGGCTCGAACGGCGCCAGGTCGTCCGCGCCCTCGCCGAGCCCGACCAGCTTGACCGGGACGCCCAGCTCGCGCTGGACCGCGACCACGATGCCGCCCTTGGCCGTGCCGTCCAGCTTGGTGAGGACGATGCCGGTGATGTCGACGACCTCGGCGAAGACCCGGGCCTGGACCAGGCCGTTCTGGCCGGTGGTGGCGTCCAGGACGAGCAGCACCTCGTCCACCGGGGCCTGCTTCTCCACGACCCGCTTGACCTTGCCGAGCTCGTCCATGAGGCCGGTCTTGGTGTGCAGCCGGCCGGCGGTGTCGATGAGCACGACGTTCGCGCCCATCTCCTTGCCCTCCTTGACCGCGTCGAAGGCGACGGAGGCCGGGTCGCCGCCCTCCGGTCCGCGCACGGTGTGGGCGCCGACGCGCTCGCCCCAGGTCTGGAGCTGGTCGGCGGCGGCGGCCCGGAAGGTGTCGGCGGCGCCGAGCACGACGCTCTGGCCGTCGGCGACCAGGACACGGGCGAGCTTGCCGGTGGTGGTGGTCTTGCCGGTGCCGTTGACGCCGACGACCATCACGATGCCCGGCTTGCGGTCCTCCGGCTCGGTCTTGACCGCGCGGTCCATGTCCGGGCCGACCAGCGTGATCAGTTCCTCGCGCAGCAGGGTGCGCAGTTCGTCGGGGGTGCGGGTGCCGAGCACCTTCACGCGCTCGCGCAGGCGCTCGACCAGTTCCTGGGTGGGCTGCACGCCGACGTCGGCGGTGAGCAGCGTGTCCTCGATCTCCTCCCAGGTGTCCTCGTCGAGGTGCTCGCGCGACAGCAGGGTCAGCAGGCCCTTGCCGAGAGCGTTCTGCGAGCGGGAGAGCCGGGCCCGCAGCCGGACCAGACGGCCCGCGGTGGGCTCCGGGATCTCGATCTCGGGAGCCTCGGCGGGCGGCTCCTCGACGACGACCGGAGCCGAGCCGTCCGGGAGATCCACCTCCTCTATCGTGCGCCGCGGTTCCTCCCGCGGCGTCTCGGCCTCGTCGCCGACGTGCGGCTCGGCCGGTGGGGCGGTGATGTCGGGCGCTGCGGGCGGGGGCGGGGGCAGCTGCTTCTTGCGCCGGCTGCCGACGATGAGCCCGCCGAGCGCGCCGAGCACGACCACGGCGATGACTACAGCAAGGATGACGATGTCCATAACGCGTCCAGTATCAGTCATGGGGCCCCGGGTCACGCGGCTTGTGCCGCCCTCCCGGCTCCAGGGCCGCCGGATCTCCACACCCCTGGATGTCTGACGCCCCGTCAGCTAACGTCCTCCGGACACCCGCCCGGTGGAGGGAGACGCCCCATGCCCGTCTCGGTCGTACGCTTCAACCTCGTCGCTCCCGGGGCCGCCCCCGCCGAGCTCGGCGCCCGTTACCGGGCGGCCCTGGAGATGGCCTCGTACGCCGACGACCGGGGCGTGACCACCGTGCAGACCGAGGAGCACCACGGGGCCGGCAACAACTGGCTGCCGTCGCCGTTCGCCTTCGCGGGGGCGGTCTTCGGCGCGACCCGGCGTGTCGCGGTTACGGTCTCGGCGGTCATCGGCCCGCTGCACGACCCGCTGCGGCTCGCCGAGGAGATCGCCGTGCTGGACCTGCTGAGCGGCGGCCGGCTCGTGACGGTCGCCGGGATCGGATACCGCCCCGAGGAGTACGAGCTGTTCGGGGTGGACTTCGCCCGGCGCGGGCGGCTCCAGGACGAGCTGCTGGAGACGTTGCTGAAGGCGTGGACGGGCGAGCCCTTCGCGTTCCGGGGCCGCACGGTCCGCATCACCCCGCGTCCGTCCACCGAACCGCACCCGCTGCTCCTGGTCGGCGGCTCCTCCAAGGCGGCCGCCCGCCGGGCCGCCCGGCTCGGCCTGCCCTTCTTCCCGAGCGCGCATCTGCCTCAGCTGGAGGCGTACTACAAGGAGCGGCTCGTCGAGTACGGCACCGAGGGCTGGGTGATGATGCCCGCCGCCCAGACGCCGCTGCTGCATGTGGCCGAGGATCCGGACCGGGCGTGGGCTCAGTACGGGGAGCACTTCCTGCACGAGGCGCGGACGTACGCCTCCTGGCAGTCGGGCGGGGTGCGGTCCGCGGTGAAGTCGGCCGCGGTGACGGTTCAGGAGCTGCGGGCCGAGGGCGTGTACAGGATCCTGACGCCGGACGCCTGTGTGGCGCTGGGCCTGGACTCCTATGTGCTGCATCCGCTGGCGGGCGGGATGCCGGTGGACGAGGGGTGGCGCAGTCTGCACCTGTTCTGCGAGCAGGTGCTGCCCGGGCTGGCGGGCTGACGCCGCCGGTTTCCGCCCCCGGGGGGTGCTGCGACTCAGCCGGCTTCGAGGCCTGGCGCCGGACGGGGTGGGGTTCTCAGGCAGTGCGCTCGCTGGGCGCCCGGCACCTTCCGGTCCTGGCCGAGGACAACAGACTCACTGCCGCGGAACATCGAGGCGACCGCCCCGCGCGCCCCGGAGAGCGGTGCCGGTGTCCTGATCCGGTGAACGACGGACCGCCGCCCCGGCTCGGGCAGTGGCCGAACCGGGGCGGCGGCGGGTCACGGGGAGGGGGCAGCGGGGACCTTGGCCCTCCTCCCCGAGTGTGCGGGACGGGCTCAGCCCATCTCCTCCAGTGCCTTGCCCTTCGTCTCCTTGACGAACTTCAGGACGAACGGGATGGAGAGCGCGGCGAAGGCCGTGTAGATCACGTAGGTCGCGGAGAGATTCCAGTCGGCCAGCGACGGGAAGCTCGCGGTGATCGCCCAGTTGGCGATCCACTGCGCGGCCGCGGCCACACCCAGGGCGGCGGCACGGATCCTGTTGGGGAACATCTCGCCGAGGAAGACCCAGACGACGACACCCCAGGACAGGGCGAAGAAGAGGACGAAGACGTGCGCCGCGATCAGGGCGATCCAGCCCTGCGTGGCGGGCAGCTTGCCGTCGACCAGGTGGTACGAGAACGCCCAGGCCTCCAGCGCCAGGCCGACGACCATGCCGACCGAGCCGATGATCGCGAGGGGCCGGCGGCCGATGCGGTCGACGAAGATCATCGCGATGACGGTGCCGACGATGTTGATGATCGACGTGGTGAAGGAGTAGAAGAACGAGTCCGTCGGGTCGACGCCGACCGACTGCCACAGCGTCGAGGAGTAGTAGAACGCGACGTTGATGCCGACGAACTGCTGGAAGACCGACAGGCCGATGCCGACCCAGACGATCGGCTTGAACAGGAAGCCGCCGCCGAGCAGGTCCTTGAAGCTGGACTTGTGCTCGCTCTTCATGGCGTGCTCGATCTCGGTGACCCGGGCGTCCAGGTCGACGCCCTTGCCCTCGACCTCGGTGAGGATCTCCCGGGCGCGCTCGTGCTTGCCGACGGAGATCAGGAAGCGCGGGGACTCCGGGATGACGAAGGAGAGCAGCCCGTAGAGGACGGCCGGGACGACCATGACGCCGAGCATGACCTGCCAGGCCTCAAGGCCCATCAGCTTGCCGCGCTGGTCGCCGTCGGCGGCGTTCAGTACACCCCAGTTGACCAGCTGCGACACGGCGATGCCGATGACGATCGCGGCCTGCTGGAAGGAGCCGAGCCGGCCGCGGTAGGCGGGCGGGGCGACCTCGGCGATGTAGGCCGGGCCGATCACCGAGGCCATGCCGATGGCGAAGCCGCCGACGACGCGCCAGAAGGCGAGGTCGTACAGGGCGAAGGGCAGGGCCGAGCCGACGGCGCTGATCGTGAAGAGGACCGCGGCGATCTGCATGCAGCGGATGCGGCCGATGCGGTCGGCTATGCGGCCGGCGGTCGCGGCGCCGATGGCGCAGCCGATGAGGGCGATGGCGATGACCTGGGCGAGGGCTGCGGAGCCGACGTCGTAGCGGTCCCGGATGGCCTCGACGGCGCCGTTGATCACGGAACTGTCGTAGCCGAAGAGGAAACCGCCCATCGCGGCCGCCGCCGCGATGAAGATGACATGCCCGAGATGCTCGGGATGAGCCGCCCTGGCTCCTGACTTGGCCGCCTGCGCTGTGCTGGTCACGTGTACTCCTCGGGCCACCGGCAACGCTGCCGGAGCGAATCAGCCTTCGAGGTGCCACCTGAAGGTACCTGAAGGTAAAAGGAACGTTGCCGAGACTATTCGTTCAAGTTTCGAAGTCAATAGATCAGTGGCTCTGAATCTGAGGCAGGATTGTGACGGTGATGTGTTCAAGTATTGAAGTCATCGAGAGCCGCAGGTGAGACCGGTGTAGAGCACACACACCTAGCGGAGACGCTGGCTGATGACCTTCGACACACCGTCGCCCTGCATGGAGACGCCGTACAGCGCGTCGGCGACCTCCATCGTGCGCTTCTGGTGGGTGATCACGATCAGCTGGGAGGCTTCCTGGAGCTCCTGCATGATCCGGATGAGCCGCTGGAGGTTGGTGTCGTCGAGGGCGGCCTCGACCTCGTCCATGACGTAGAACGGGCTGGGCCGTGCCTTGAAGATCGACACGAGCAGCGCCACGGCGGTCAGCGACCGCTCCCCGCCGGAGAGCAGCGACAGCCGCTTGACCTTCTTGCCCGGCGGACGGGCCTCGACGTCCACGCCCGTGGTGAGCATGTTGTCGGGGTCGGTCAGCACCAGCCGCCCCTCACCGCCCGGGAACAGCCGGCTGAAGACGCCCTCGAACTCCCGGGCCGTGTCCCGGTAGGCCTCGGTGAAGACCTGCTCGACACGCTCGTCGACCTCCTTCACCACCTGGAGGAGATCCGCCCGCGTCTTCTTGAGGTCCTCCAGCTGCTCGCTGAGGAACTGGTGGCGTTCCTCCAGCGCCGCGAACTCCTCCAGGGCGAGCGGGTTCACCTTGCCGAGCTGCTGGTAGGCACGCTCGGCGGCCTTCAGGCGCTTCTCCTGCTCGGACCGGAGATACGGCCTGGGCCGGTTGCGCGGGTGCTCCGGGTCCTCCGGCAGCTCCTCGCCCTCGGCGGGGGGCGAGGGCGGCACCAGCTGATGCGGTCCGTACTCCGCCACCAGTCCGGCCGGTTCGACACCCAGCTCCTCCAGCGCCTTGGTCTCCAGCTGCTCGATCCGCAGCCGCTTCTCGGCGCCGAGTACCTCGCCGCGGTGGACCGAATCCGTCAACTTGTCGAGTTCGGCCTTGAGATCGCGTCCCTCGGTGCGGGCGCGGGCGAGTTCCTGTTCGCGGCGGGCCTTGGCGGCCTCGGCGGCGGTGCGCTCCTCGTCGGCGCGGGCCAGGGAGACCTCGACGTGTGCGAGCAGCTGCCGGGCGCCCGATCCGACGGCCTCGGCGACCGCCGCCTCGTGCCGCAACCGGGCCCGTCGCTGCTCGGCACGCGCGCGTGCCTCGCGCTCCGCCCGGGCCGCCCGGTCCAGGGAGTCGGCCCGTCCGGCCAGGCCCTTGACCCGTTCCTCGTGCGTACGGACCTGGAGACGGGCCTCCATCTCCGTCTGGCGCGCGTTGGCACCGTCGGCGGCGAGCCGGTCCCGTACGGAGGTGTCGGGCTCCTCCTCGATCGGCATCTCCTCGGCGACGGCGAGCCGCTCGGCGAGTTCCTCGACCTCGTGCAGCGCCTTGTCGAGGGCTTCCTGGGCGCGGGCCGCGGCGGCGGTGGAGCGCTCGGCCTCCCCCGCCGCACCCCGTGCCTGCCCGGCGAGCCGGCCGAGCTGCTGGGCGACGGCGGACTTCTCCCGGTCGGCGGCCCGGCGCCGCTCCCCCAGCTCCTCGACCAGCGCGGCGCACTCCCTGCGGCGTTCCACCGCAGCCTGCTGGGCCTCGGTCAGCTCCTCGCAGCGGACGGCCAGCTCTTCCAGCTCCGCGGCCGCCTCGTCGACGGAGGCCTGGACTTCGAGGAGGCTGGGGGCGCCTGCGGAGCCGCCGTGGGCGAAGTGGGCGCCGAGGAGGTCGCCTTCGGCCGTTACGGCGGTGAGGTCGGGGTGGGCGTATACGAGGTCTTCGGCGTCTTCGAGGGTGTCGACGACGACGATTCCTTGCAGGAGGCGGCGTACGGCGGGCATGAGGTCGGCGGGGCAGCGGACCAGGTCTGCGGCGAAGGTGTGTCGTGCGTCTGCGGGTCCCTGCGGGCTGGTCGCGCAGTTCCCCGCGCCCCCAGGGTGAGCATCTCCTGCCAGGAGCAGAGATGCCCGGCCGCCGTCCTGTTTGCGCAGGAGTCTGATCGCGTCTGCTGCCGAGGCCGGCGTAGTGACCGCGATCGCGTCCGCCGCCGCCCCGAAGGCAGCGGCGACAGCGACCTCGTGGCCGGGGGTCACCGTCAGGAGTTCCGCCGCCGGGCCGAGGACGCCGGACAGGCGGTCCTTCGCCGCGAGCAGTATCCCGGTGCCGTCCTTGCGGCGCAGGCCGAGTGCCAGGGCCTCATGGCGGGCCTGGGTCGCGGCGCGCTCGCGTTCCGCCGCCGTGGTCGCCTCGCGGGCAGCCGTGAGGGCGGCCTCGGCCTCGGTGAGCCGCTGCTTGGCGACCTCGTGCTGCCCGGCGAGTTCCGCGTCGCCGGCGTCGAGGCCGTCGACCTCGGCCTTGAGGGCCTCGTACTCCTCCTGGGCGGCGACGGCACGTTCCTGTGCCTCGTCGCGGGCGGCGGCCAGGCGTTCGATCTCGGCCTGGGCGGAGGCGGCGCGGGAGCGGGCCGCGTTGACCTGGCCGCTGAGCCGGGCCAGGCCCTCGCGCCGGTCGGCGATGGCGCGGGCGGCGTCCCTCAGGCGCCGTTCCTCCTCGGTCAGGGCGCGCTCCAGCTCGGCGCGGTGGGCGACCGTGTCCTCCAGGGCGCGTTCGGCCGCCTCCAGGGCCGCTTCCAGCTCGGCCTCCTGCTCGCGGATACGGGCGGCCTCGCGCTCCAGATCCTCCGGGTCCCGGCCGCGCCGTTCCTCGGGGGGCGCGGAGGTGGCACTCTTCACCCGGGCGTCGGCCAGCGAGATCGTGCCGCGCACCCGCTCGGCGAGCTGGGAGAGTTCGTACCAGGTCTGCTGCGCGCGCTGGAGGCGGGGCGTGAGCTGCCGTACCTCGTCCTCCAGGAGCGCCTCGCGCTGGAGCGCCCTGCGCAGCTCGCGCTCGGCGGCCTCCTTGCGCTCCTTCAGGGCGGCCTCGTCGGCGACCTCGGCCTTGAGGGCTTCACGCAGCCGTACGAGGTCGTCGGCCAGCAGGCGCAGCCGGGCGTCGCGCAGGTCGGCCTGGATGACGGCGGCCCGGCGCGCGACGGCGGCCTGGCGGCCGAGGGGCTTGAGCTGCCGTCTCAGTTCGTCGGTGAGGTCCTGCACGCGCGCGAGGTTGGCCTGCATCGCGTCCAGCTTGCGCAGCGCCTTCTCCTTGCGCTTGCGGTGCTTGAGGACGCCGGCGGCCTCCTCGATGAAGGCGCGGCGGCCCATGGGGTCGGCGTGCAGCACGGAGTCGAGCTGGCCCTGTCCGACGATGACGTGCATCTCGCGGCCGATGCCGGAGTCGGAGAGGAGTTCCTGGATGTCGAGGAGGCGGCAGGTGTCGCCGTTGATCTGATACTCGCTGCCGCCGTTGCGGAACATGATCCGCGTGATGGTGACCTCGGCGTACTCGATGGGCAGGGCCCCGTCGGAGTTGTCGATGGTCAGGGACACCTCGGCGCGGCCCAGCGGGGGGCGGCCGGTGGTGCCGGCGAAGATGACGTCCTCCATCTTGCCGCCGCGCAGCGACTTGGCGCCCTGCTCGCCCATGACCCAGCTGAGCGCGTCGACGACGTTGGACTTGCCCGAGCCGTTCGGTCCGACGACGCACGTGATGCCCGGCTCGAACCGGAGTGTGGTCGCCGATGCGAACGACTTGAACCCGCGGAGGGTCAGGGCCTTGAGGTGCACGCCGCTGGACTCTACCGCCCGGGTTCGTCTCACTCCATGAACCCACGGTTTCGCCGCTGAACGCGCAGGGCACACCAGACGTTAAAGACAGTGAAAGGATGCGCGGGGGAAAGAAAGAAGGGACGCCAGCGGCGTCCCTTGCACTTCTGACAACTCAGCGGTTGTGACGGGCGGCCCAACCACTGCGGTGCTGTTGTGGAGCGGTGCAGTGATCAGGTGAGCGCAGGCTCCGCCTGGTGTGCGTCAACGCTCTCCATGATCCTGTCGTGAGAAGCGGCAGCCGTCAGCGCTTCGTTCTCAGCCTGGATCCGTACGAGCTCGGATTCCAGGTCCTGGACACGCTGCTGGAGCCGTCGCATCTCGGCGAGGAGTCGAGGGTCGGAGCCGCCGACGTAACCGAGAAGCGCCTTTGCCATGATGGATGGTCCTCCACAATGAGTGACCGACCGATGCGGTGTGGGTCGTGAGGGATTCCGCACCCGCAGTCTTGGCAGGGCCTGGAGTTGTGCTGCCGTTCAGCCATGCCAAACAGCTAGGTGCGCGGGGTGCTTTCAGCGTCTCACCAAAAAGTTTGACGGTCAACACGATCACGCCCCGTATTGGCGGCGACCCGGGCGCGCACGGCCTGGAACGGCGGTGCCAGCGCTTCTGCGGGGCCTTCGGGGCGTGGCGATCATCCTTGCGGGTGCGGCCTGCCAAGGCAAGTGATTCTCGGCAATCACCAGCAAGTTTCCGTTCGGGGAGGCCCTCGGCGAGCGGTCCGCGGACGGGCCCGGGGGCCTCCCGGCGGTGTGGGGTCAGCGGATGGCGAAGCCCTCGTAGCCCCCGCGAGGTGTGTCCCAGATCTCGGTGACGCCCACCACGCGGCCGGGCGTGTCGTCACTCTGGAGCCACTCCAGCAGACCTTCGCAGCCCTCTCTCGCGCCTTCCGCGACCACTTGGACGCGTCCGTCGCCCAAATTGAGAGCAAAACCACTCAGGCCGCCGATCTCCAGGGCCTTGGCCCGCGTGAACCAGCGGAAACCCACACCTTGGACGCGTCCACGCACCCAGGCGACCAGTCGCACATCCTCACTCATGACTGCAACCTAACCGCGCGAACCCTCTGTGGGCACTTCCTCCTCTTGCGCCATGCGGTACCGTCCCCACCCAACGAATCTCATATGAAACTCACACGATCGAGTGAGTTTGGTGTTGATCTCGAGGACGAGTCGACCGCCAGGACGAGGAAGGCCAGGACATGGGACGCCACCGACGCTCCGCCGCCGGCCGTGCCGCGACGGGTCGCGCCACGGGGATCACGCAGGCCGACGGCTCCGTGGCAGGCCACGACCCGCTGCACTCCCCCTCGACGGACGGCGCGGAGATGGGCATCGCGCCCTACCTGAACCCCGAGGCGTACGCCGGCAGCTACGCGAAGAGCGAGGCCTACCTGTTCGACACGGCCGCCTTCGCCAGTGACGGCTTCACACCCGACGGTGGCGCCCGGCGCTCCGGCTCGCACCGCCGCCGCAAGAAGGCCGCTCGGCCGATGCGCACCGGGTTGCTCGGCGTGTCCGCGGCGGTCGCCCTCGGCACGGTCGCGGTGGCGACGGGTGCGGTGCCCGGCCTCGAGAACTTCCAGCTCGGTGGTGGCGGCGGCGCCGACAAGGTGCAGGCCGGGGACACCCCGACGAACAGCCCGATCGAGCAGGGCGGCACCACCGGCAGCGCCGACGACCGGGACGGTGCCCCCACGAGCCGGGACGCCGAGCGCTCACTGTCGCCGTCGCCGTCCGCCTCGAAGTCGTCGGCCGCGCCGACGAAGACACCTCAGAAGACGGAGAAACCGGAGAAGACGCCGGAAAAGGCGCCCGAGAAGAAGGCGCCGGCGGCCACTCCCCGTGAGAAGCCGGACACCACCCCCTCCCGTACGGCCACGAAGGCGCCGGTGAAGCCCAGCGCGCCCGCCGCCCTGTCCAAGGAGTCCGCCGCCGCGGCCCAGGTGCTCAAGCTCGTGAACGAGGAGCGGGCCAAGGTGGGGTGCAGCGCGGTCGCCGCGAACAGCGCGCTCACCGAGCTGGCGCAGGACTACAGCGAGGCCATGGCCGCGCGGGGTTTCTTCGACCACACCGACCCGGACGGCAGGACGCCGTGGGACCGGGCCGGGAAGGCCGGGATATCCAACCTCGGCGGGGAGAACATAGCCCGCGGCCAGGCCGACGCCGCGGCCGTGATGGATGCCTGGATGAACAGCCCCGGCCACCGCGCCAACATCCTGAACTGCGACTTCAAGACGCTGGGCGTCGGTGTCGAGTTCGGGTCGGGCGGCCCGTGGTGGACGCAGGACTTCGGGTACTGAGCCCCGGCGTTGCACTAACCAATGCTTAGCGCAATCTGATGGTCAGCGCTGCGCTGGCGTACGCTGGGAATATGACCACCACCCAGGAGCCCACTGCGGGCCTGGACGAGCTCGCGTACAACGTGTTCGCCAAGGCCTGCCCCTCGCGCGGCACGCTGGAGCACGTGACGGGCCGCTGGGGCGCACTGACGCTGGGCGCCCTGTACGAGGGTTCGCTCCGCTTCAACGAACTGCGCCGCCGCGTCGACGGCGTCAGCGAGAAGATGCTCTCCCAGACGCTGCACGCGCTGGAGCGCGACGGCCTGGTGCACCGCGAGGCGCAGCCGACCAACCCGCCCCGCGTGGACTACGAGCTGACGTCGCTGGGACGCGGCGTGGCCGAGCGGCTGCTCGCCCTGATCCACTTCGTGGAGGGCAGCATGGACGAGGTCATCGCCGCGCGCGAGCGGTACGACTCCGCTAAGGCGTGATCCGCGGCGGGCGCTGGCACTTCGGGCAGTAGTAGCTCGACCGGTTCATCCAGGGCCGGCGGCGTATCGGGGTGCCGCAGCGTCGGCAGGGCAGTCCCTCCCGGCCGTACGCGTCGAGCGACCGGTCGAAGTAGCCCGACTCGCCGTTGACGTTGACGTACAGGCTGTCGAAGCTGGTGCCGCCCACCGCGAGGGCCGCGTTCATCACGTCCCGCACATGGCCCAGGAGCAGCAGACTGCGCGGGCGGGTGAAGGTCGTGGTCGGGCGCTCGTAGTGGAGGCGGGCGCGCCACAGCGCCTCGTCCGCGTAGATGTTGCCGACACCGCTGATCAGCGACTGGTCGAGCAGGGCCCGCTTGATCGTGGACCGCTTGCGGCGCAGCGCCCGGTGGAAGGCCTCGTCGTCGAAGAGCGGATCGAGCGGGTCGCGGGCGATGTGCGCGATGACGTCGGGCAGGCCGTCGGAGGTGTTGTCGTGCAGCGACAGGCCGCCGAAGGTGCGCTGGTCGACGAAGCGGAGTTCGGTGTCCAGGGCGTCGGTGAAGCGGACGCGGATGCGCAGGTGCTTCTCGTCCGGGGCGGTCTGCGGCTGGACCAGCAGCTGGCCGCTCATGCCGAGGTGGGCCAGGATCGACTGGTCCGTGTCCTCCAGGGGCAGCCACAGGTACTTGCCGCGGCGGCTCGGGGTGCCGATGCGGTGCCCCTTCAGGCGGTGCGCGAAGTCGTCGGCGCCCGCGAGGTGGCGGCGCACCGCGCGCGGGTGCAGCACCTCGGCCTCGGCGACGGTCCGGTGGGCGACCCACCGCTCAAGACCGCGCCGTACGACCTCGACCTCGGGCAACTCGGGCATGGGGATCCCCCGTCACAAACCTGCGGACGATCCGAGCGCCCGCCCCCGGGCAGGGGCGGGCGCTCGGGTGCGCTGTGCTGCGGCCGCCGGGTGCGGGCGGCCGGCTCGTCAGCCGTCGACGCTGCTGCCGTCGACGACCGTCTGGGCGGTCTGAGCCGCCGCCGTCTGCGTCGCCTCGGCGTCCTTCGCCGCCTTGGCGCGCTCGTCCGCCGCGGCCCGGATGGACCGCCACGCGGACTCGGCGGCCTGCTGCTCCGCCTCCTTCTTGCTGCGGCCGGTGCCGGTGCCGTACGAGACGCCTCCGACGCGGGCGGCAGCAGTGAAGGTCTTCTCGTGGTCGGGGCCGGTCTCCGTGACCAGGTACTCGGGCACGCCGAGCCCCTCGGTCGCGGTGAGCTCCTGGAGGCTGGTCTTCCAGTCCAGGCCGGCTCCGAGGTTCGACGACTTCTCGATCAGGGGGTCGAACAGGCGGTGCACCAGCTCCGCCGCCGAGTCCAGGCCCTGGTCGAGGTAGACCGCGCCGATCACCGCTTCCAGGGTGTCGGCGAGGATGGACGCCTTGTCCCGGCCGCCCGTGCCCTCTTCACCCCGGCCGAGCCGGATGAAGGAGCCCAGGTCGAGCCCGCGGCCCACCTCGGCGAGCGCACGCGAGTTCACCACCGCGGCCCGCAGCTTGGCCAGCTGGCCTTCGGGCAGGTCGGGGTGGGTGCGGTACAGCGTGTCCGTGACGACCAGGCCGAGCACGGAGTCCCCGAGGAACTCCAGACGCTCGTTGGTCGGCAGACCGCCGTTCTCGTATGCGTACGACCGGTGGGTCAGTGCTCGCACCAGAAGGGCGGACTCGAGCTTGTAGCCGAGCCGCCCTTCCAGAAGCGTGTGGGACGAGGCCTGGTTGTCCGCCGTTGCGCTTCCGCTCACGCGGGAAGACTTGTTCTTAGGCGTGGACACAGTGCCTCTCACCAGCCGCTCAGACCTCGAGGACCTGGCGCTTGTTGTAAGTGCCGCACGAGGGGCACGCGATGTGCTGCTGCTTGGGCTCGTGGCAGCGCTCGCACGCAACCAGGGTGGGGACCGCAGCCTTCCACTGCGACCGGCGGTGGCGCGTGTTGCTGCGCGACATCTTCCGCTTCGGAACAGCCACGGCTACTTCTCCTGCTTCTCGTCGACGCCAGGTTCGGCGCCGCTCATCTCGTCCTTCTCGCCGTCCTTCATGGTGCCGGCGAGTCCCTGCAATGCCGCCCAACGGATGTCGACGGCGTCGTGGTGGTGGTCCGGGTCGTCTGCCAGCCGTGCGCCGCACTCGGCACACAGACCAGGGCAGTCTTCCTGGCACACCGGCTGCATCGGCAGTGCGAGCACCACCGCATCACGCAGCACGGGCTCGAGGTCGAACAGGCCGTCCTCGAGGAAAAGCCTGTCCTCGTCGTCCTCGGCGTCGTCGCCCGGTTCCGCGATCACACGGCCCCGGTCGTCGGCGTCAGGGTACGAGAACATCTCCTGGAACTCCGCTTCGACGTCGAGCTGAAGCGGCTCCAGACACCTTACGCACTCCCCCTCGGCGGCGGCACGGGCGGTGCCTGTGACGAGCACCCCTTCCATGACCGACTCCAGGCGGAGTTCGAGCTCCACCGGGGCGCCTTCCGGCACTCCGATGACTCCCTTGATACCGAGGTCCTTGGGACCGTCGACCGTGCGGGTCAGGCGCTGTAGCGCACCGGGCCGCCGGCCCAGCTCGTGTGTGTCGAACACGAGGGGGTTGCGGTGGTCGAGGCGGGCGTTCAGGGCCATTCCTGCTTTCGGTCTGCTGAGCTGAGGGAGACGCCGCCCTTCGGTGTTCCCGGGCAGCGGTGATCGCGGACGTACGCGCGACCGAAGAGCCAGGATACTGGACCTTTGCCCGTCGGCCCAATCCGGTGCTCAGCCGTTGCCGCGGCCCTGCTCGTAGGCCCGGAGCTGCTCGGCGCTGATCATGCCCGTGTCGAACAGGCTGGTCTCGTCCAGGGCGTATTCCTGGTGGCTCTGATGCCCGTGCTGGGGCTGCTGGGCCTGCTGTGCCTGGTTCGGGTCGTAGGCGGCCTGCTGGGGGTCGTAGCCCGGGTAGGCGTAGGGATCCGCGTGCTGGTAGCCGTACGGGTCCTGCTGGGCGGCGTACGCCTGCTGCGGGTAGCCGCCGTAGGGGTCCGGCTGCTGCTGGATGGGGGCACCTCCCGCCGGAGCGTAGCCGGAGGTGGGGGAATAGGCCGGCTGCGGCCGGCCGTAGTCCTGCTGCTGGGCGGGCTGCTCGGCCGGGGGCTTCTGGTCCGAGAGCGCGGCCAGGTCGGCGAGGTAGTCGGCGTCGCTGGAGTGCTGGACGGTGCTGGTGTCGTCGGCGAGAGAGCCGAGGTCGTCGGTGGCGATCCGGCCGTGCAGCTTCTGCCGGCCGCGGCCGACGGCGTCCAGGGTCTTGGCGAGGACCGCCTCGAAGGCGCCGAGCTTGACGTCGACGTACTCGTCGGCGCTGCGGCGCTGGGTCTGCGGGTCGTGGCTGCGCTCGGGGGCGTCCTCGTCCTCGTAGCCCTGCTCGTCGGTGCCGGGGCCGGTGCCGGTGCCGAGGAGCTTCTCGCGGCCGCGGCCGACGGAGCCGAGGGTCTTGGTGAGGACGACCTCGAAGTTGGCGAGCTTGGAGTCGACGTACTCGTCGGCCTCGGCGCGGATCTCCTCGGCCTCCTGGCGGGCCTCGGCGAGGATCCGGTCGGCCTCGGCCTGGGAACGGCGGGCGACCTCGGTGTCGGAGATCAGTGAACCGCGCTCGGCGTGCGCGGCCTGGATGATCCGCTCGGCCTCCTGGCGGGCCTGTTCGACCATCTGCTCGCGGTCGCCGATCAGCTCCCGGGCCTGGGCGAGGGAGCCGGGCAGCGCCGTGCGCAGCTCTTCCAGCATGGAGAGCAGTTCGGCGCGGTTGACCACGCACGAGGCCGACATGGGCATGGACCGGGCGCCGGACACCGCGGCGACGATCTCGTCGAGCTTCTTCTGCACGTCCACCGTGTGCTCGCCACTCTCTACAGATGCGTTGGAGACGGACGGGACGACTGTACGGCCAGGGGGACGCCGGGGAACACCGGGTGACGGCCTGTCAGGGCCCGGTGGGGCGCCGGGGGCGGGTTCAGTCCTGCCGCAGGCGCTCGGCGAGGGCCTGGAGGACCTCCGCCGGAACCAGGTGCGACACGTCGCCGCCCCAGGTCGCGACCTCCTTGACCAGGGAGGACGACAGGAAGCTGTAGGTGGGGTTGGTGGGGATGAAGAGGGTCTCCACGCCCGAGAGGCCGTTGTTCATCTGGGCCATCTGGAGCTCGTAGTCGAAGTCGCTGACCGCGCGCAGGCCCTTGACGATGGCGGGGATGTCGCGCTGCTTGCAGAAGTCGACGAGCAGGCCGTGGAAGGCCTCGACGCGGACGTTGCCGTACTCGGCGGTGACCCGGCGGATCAGGTCGATCCGCTCGTCGATCTCGAACAGGCCCTTCTTCGACTGGTTGATCATCACCGCGACGTAGACCTCGTCGTACAGCCTGGAGGCGCGGGAGATGATGTCGAGGTGTCCGTTGGTGATCGGGTCGAACGACCCGGGACATACGGCGCGGCGCACTTGTGATCCCTCGCTCTCCGGTCCGGTCATCGTGCGTCTTCGCACGTAGAGGCGGCGCGACCGTACCAAAACGTTCCCTCGCCGTAGCGACGGGCCCGGAGGGCTTCGAAACCCTCGGGCCACCGGAATTCACCGCCTCTGGTGCTGCGCTCCACGGTGACGAGGGCTTCTTCGGCGAGCCAGCCTTCCGTGCGGAGTGTGAGGAGGATCTCGCGAAGATCGTCGTCCGTGACGGCGTACGGCGGATCGAGGAAGACGAGGTCGTAGGGCTCGCCGGGGGGTGGTGTGCGGATGATCTGTTCCGCTTTGCCTGATCTGACCTCGGCGCCGGGGAGGCGGAGGTTCTTCACGTTCTCGCGGACCGTGCGGGTCGCTCGCGCGTCGGCCTCGACGAGGAGGGCGTGGCCTGCGCCTCGTGAGAGGGCCTCCAGGCCTACTGCGCCGGAGCCGGCGTAGAGGTCGAGGACGCGTTCGCCTTCCAGGGGGCCGCCGAGGAGGGATTGCCAGGTGGAGAAGAGACCTTCGCGTGCGCGGTCCGAGGTGGGGCGGGTGCCGGTGCCTGGGGGTACTGCCAGGCGACGCCCGCCGGCTGTGCCGGCGATCACGCGGGTCATCTGTGGTCCTTGGGTGTGGGCGGCTTCAGGTATCAGTGTGGCTGGTCGTGCCCGCGCGGCGGTAGCCGCATATGGACTACGGCCCCGTGCCCCTCGGGGGCCATGCCTGTCACCCCTTTTCCAGGTACTGCTCCCTCTCCTCGTCCAGGAGGGCGTCCAGTGCCGTCCGCAGGGCCGGCAGGTGGGTCAGCTCCGGGTCCTTCGCCACGACGGCCACCGCCTCCTGTCTGGCCTCGGCGATGATCTCCTCGTCGTCGATGACGGCGAGCATCCTCAGGGAGGAGCGGGTGCCCGACTGGGCCTGGCCGAGGACGTCGCCCTCGCGGCGTTGTTCCAGGTCGATGCGGGAGAGTTCGAAGCCGTCGAGGGTCGCGGCGACGGCGTTCAGGCGCTGGCGGGCCGGGCTCGCCTCGGGCATCTCGGTGACCAGGAGGCACAGGCCGGGGGCCGAGCCACGGCCCACGCGGCCGCGCAGCTGGTGGAGCTGGGAGACGCCGAAGCGGTCCGCGTCCATGATCACCATGACCGTGGCGTTGGGGACGTTGACGCCGACCTCGATGACCGTCGTGGCGACCAGGACGTCCGTCTCCCCGGCGGCGAAGCGGCGCATGACCGCGTCCTTGTCGTCGGGCTGCATACGGCCGTGCAGCACCTCGACGCGGAGGCCCTGCAGGGGGCCCTTGGCGAGCTGGTCGGCCACATCCAGGACGGCGAGGGGCGGGCGCTTCTCCGCGGCGTCCTCGGGGGACCCGGGGGGCTCGGAGGGCTTCTTCTTGCCGGCCTTCTTCGGGTCGTCCTCCTCGTCGCCGATGCGGGGGCAGACCACGTACGCCTGATGGCCGTTGCCCACCTCCTCGCGGACCCGTTCCCAGGCGCGGGACAGGAAGTGGGGCTTGTCGGCGGCCGGGACGACATGGCTGGCGATCGGCGAGCGGCCGGCCGGGAGCTGGTCCAGGACGGAGGTCTCCAGGTCGCCGAAGACCGTCATGGCGACCGTGCGCGGAATGGGCGTGGCCGTCATGACCAGGAGGTGCGGGGGCTGTTTGCCCTTGCCGCGCAGGGCGTCGCGCTGCTCGACGCCGAAGCGGTGCTGTTCGTCGACCACGACCAGGCCCAGGTCGTGGAACTGCACCTTGTCCTCGATCAGCGCGTGTGTGCCGATGACGATGCCGGCCTCGCCGGTGGTGAGGTCGAGCAGGGCCTGACGGCGGGCGGCCGCGCCCATGGAGCCGGTGAGCAGCACCACCTTGGTGGCCTGGTCGGCCCCGCCCAGCATGCCGCCCTCGGCCAGCTCGCCCATCATCTCGACGATCGACCGGTGGTGCTGCTGGGCGAGCACTTCGGTGGGCGCGAGCATGGCGGCCTGGCCGCCGGCGTCGACCACGGCGAGCATGGCGCGCAGGGCGACCATGGTGTTGTGGGTGACGGTGAAGTTGTCGGTGACGTAGGCATGGCTCGGGTGGGCGACGCTGATGCACTGGACGGGCTTTCGCCCCACGTACTCGACCGCCCGGATGCCGCGTCGGAACGTGTTGTCCTTCGGCCTCGGACGCACACGTTCCGCTTTGCGGTTCAGCCGGAACGGGGCGTAAGCGTCCGGCAGGGACACCTGCACGTGGTACGCGGCCTGCTTCGGCAGCACGCGCGCCCGGCCGCCCAGAGAACGCACGAGCCATGCGACGTCCTCCGCGAGGCGGCGCGAAGCCGAGCAGAGGGAGATACCCATGCCGTCGGCCTGGACAGTGCCGCCGGTGTCCAGAAGTCCCTGCAACACGGCGAGACGGTCCTTGATCGGAGCGTTCTTGAAATCCTGAGGGACGAACGTGTCGTGGGACGTCGTCCCCCAGAGGCGCAACTCGCGCAGGACCTGGATCACCGGGTTGCGTACGCCTCCGGCACGCTGCTTGAGCTGGATCGTGCAGTCACGGTGTGATCCCTTCACCGGTACCAGCCGGCATTCGGGCGCTACCGCCGCCGACACCGCGTCACGGATCTCGTCGTCGACGGTGGAAAGACGGAGATCGCGCCGGAATGAACCGGCCCCCAGGAGCAGCCCGATCAGGTATGGGTCGAGGGGAAGCCCGGCGTCGCCGCCGAGATCGACCGGCTTCGCCGGCGGGATGTACCACTTCGAGGACCCGTCGGCCCCGAACGTGTCGAGACGGATCTCCCGGGTCGTCATGACCTTGGGAGCCTGACCACGGTGCCAACCGGAGCTCGTGCCGACGATCCAGAGATGCTCGTCGTCGCACTCGACGGAACTGCCGTCGGACAGAACCAGGCGCCAGACATCGCGCTCCCCCTGAGGAAAGACGCCATCGATCAGCGCGATGCCCCCCTCCGGCACCACCACCTCGTCGCCCACCCGCAGATCCCCCATGGCACGGAAGCCCGTGGGTGTGAGCACCAGCGAGTCGAGGGGCTGGGCCTTGCCCGATCCGACCTCCCCCTGCAGCAGCCGGTGCATCGGGTGGTCCGTGGCCAGGTCGTGGAAGATCTCCCGGGAGACGCGCTGCTGGCCCTCGGTGAGGGTGAAGGGGAGGCGGGCGTCGAAGGCCGTGAGGAGGCCGTCGGGGGTGGGCTTGCGGGGGACCGCGGGGAGCTGGGCGTCCGCGTGGCGGCGGCGGGCGAGGGCGACCTGGAGGACGAAGGCCTCGTCCCACTTGAGGCGGGCGCGGGCGTCCTCGATGTCCGCCTTGGTGTGCGGGCGGTGGATCTTGAGGAGGGCCTCGGGGAGCGGGATCAGGCCGCGGCCCCGGCGCAGGCTCTCCGGGAGCGGGTCGACGGCCTCCTGGGCCGTGGGCAGGACCGTCTGGAGCGCCTTGCCGATCTTCCAGGACTCCAGTTTGGCGGTGGCCGGGTAGATCGGGATCAGGGCGCCGGCCCATGTCTCGACGGACTCCTCCGGGTCGCCTCGGAGCAACTCATAGGCCGGGTGGGCGAGTTGGAGGCGGCGGTTGAAGACGGAGACCTTGCCCGCGAACATCGCGCGCGTGCCCGGCAGGAGCTCCTTGTGGGGCTTGTGAACGCCGTTGCCGAAGAAGACCAGTTGGAGGCGGCCGCTGCCGTCCGTGATCGTGACCTCCAGGCGCTGGCCCTTGCCGCGCGGGGCCCTGGCGGAGGCGAAGGTGTGCAGGCGGGCGTCGGCGACCTGGGCGACCACCGTGACGTGCTCGTCCATGGGCAGGTCGGCGAGGTGCGTGAGCTGGCCGCGCTCCTCGTATCTGCGCGGGTAGTGGTGGAGCAGGTCGCCGACGCTGCGCAGGCCGAGGTGCTCGGCCATCACCTTCGCGGTGGCGGGGCCGAGCACCGACTTCAGTGGTTGTTGCAGCGGTTCGTGAAGTGCGGGCACGAGATCCATTGCACACCACACCACTGACAATGCCGTAGAGGCCGCGGCGGACGGTGCCGTATACGTCTCGGAAACCCCTGGTCAGGCGGCTGGCTCGGGCCTTAGGATGACGCGCTCCCGGCCACCTTTTCGCGGTCACCGCCTCACCGGGACCGCCCGACCCCGCGCCGTCGCGAGTCCCCCCACCGGCGCCGTGATGATGGACTCCCAGATCTCACAGCCATCCCAGGCCTCCCGTTCGCCCCAGTCACCTCATACGTTCCAGGTCGACCTGCGTGGTCTGGTGGACCTGCTCTCCCACCACCTCTACTCCAGTCCGAGGGTGTATCTGCGCGAGCTGTTGCAGAACGCCGTGGACGCCATCACCGCCCGACGCGCGACGGAACCCGGCGCTCCGGCCCGGGTGCGGCTGTCCGCGGAGGGCGGCACCCTGCGCGTCGAGGACACCGGTGTCGGGCTCACCGAGGCGGACGTGCACGACCTGCTCGCCACGATCGGGCGCAGTTCCAAGCGCGCCGAGGGCCTTCAGGAGGCGCGTTCCGACTTTCTCGGGCAGTTCGGCATCGGCCTGCTGGCCTGTTTCGTCGTCGCCGAGCGGATCCGGGTGGTCAGCCGCAGCGCCCGTACGCCCGGCGCGCCGCCCGTGGAGTGGACGGCGTCCGACGACGGTTCGTACACCGTGCGGACGCTGCCGGACGCCGAGCGCCCCGAACCGGGCACCACCGTGCATCTGGTGGCCCGGCCGGGTGCCGCGGAGTGGCTCGCGCCCGAGCGGGTCGAGGCGCTGGCCCGGGACTTCGGGTCGCTGCTGCCGTACGACGTCCGGGTGGGCGACGAGCCGGTCACCGACCTCCCGGCGCCCTGGGACCGGTCGTATCCGGGCCCGGCCGCCCGCCGCGTCGCCCTCGCCCGGCACTGCCACGAGCTGTTCGGCTTCACCCCGCTCGACACGGTCGACCTGTCCGTGCCGCTGGCCGGCGTCCGCGGGGTGGCGTATGTGCTGCCGTCGGCCGTCAGCCCGGCCCAGCGCGCGGGTCACCGCGTCCATCTCAAGGGCATGCTGCTGACCGAGCGGGCCGAACAGCTGCTGCCCGACTGGGCGTTCTTCGTGCGCTGCGTGCTCGACACGGACAGCCTGCGGCCGACGGCGTCGCGCGAGGCGCTGTACGAGGACGAGACGCTGGCCGCCGTACGGGAAGCGCTGGGCGAGCGGATCCGGGCCTGGCTGACCGGTCTGGCCGCCGGTGATCCTGAGCGGCTGGCCGCGTTCCTGTCGGTGCACCACCTGGGCGTGAAGTCCCTGGCCCGGCACGACCGGGAGATGCTGCGCACGATGCTGCCGTGGCTGCCCTTCGAGACGACCGACGGGCGGCTGTCCCTGGAGGAGTTCGCGCAGCGGCACCCGGTGGTGCACTTCACGCGGACCGTCGAGGAGTACCGGCAGGTCGCGCCGATCGCGTCCGCGCAGGGCATCGGCGTGGTCAACGGCGGCTACACCTACGACAGCGAGCTGGTGGAGGCGCTGCCGTCGGTGCGGCCCGGGGCCGTGGTCGCCGAACTCGACGCCGAGACGGTGACCGCGCATCTGGACGCGGTCGACCCGGCCGAGGAGCTGGCCCTGTCGGGCTTCCTGGGGGCGGCGCGGGCCCGGCTCGACCCGCTGGGCTGCGACGTGGTGCTGCGGGCCTTCCACCCGCTCTCGGTGCCCGCGCTGCACCTCGACGACCGGGACGCCCGGCACGAACAGGCCCGGGCAGACGCCGAGGCGCGGGCCGACGACCTCTGGGCGGGCATCCTCGGCTCCCTGCGCGGCAGCGCTCCCCGCGCGCGTCTGGTGCTCAACCATCTCAACCCGCTGGTGAGGCGGATCAGTTCGCTGCACGACCCGGAGCTGATCGGCACGGCCACGGAGTCGCTGTACGGGCAGGCGCTGCTGATGGCGCAGCGGCCGCTCAGGCCCGCCGACTCGGCGCTGCTCAACCGCGCGTTCATCGGCCTCCTGGAGTGGGCCACGCACAGCGAGGACGGTCAGGCATGAGCGAGATCACGGACTTCGACGCCCTGCGCCGGGCGATCGCGGAGAACTCCGAGCAGCCGGAGGGCCCGGCCCGCAACGCGCGCGCGGAGGAGCTGCTGACGGCGGCCGAGAAGCTGAACATCCCGCTCGCCGTGATCGAGGCGCTCGGACACCAGCTGAAGGTCTACAACTACAGCTCCGAGAAGGGGAAGATGTTCGTCCCCTTCGCGCGTCTGCTGCGCATGTGGGACGAACGGCCCGAGGACTTCGACGAGTACGAGACCCACTCGCTGCACTGGGTCTTCAAGTGGGTGTCGTCCGGCATGCTCGACCAGCCGCACATCCCGCTCGCGTCGATCGAGAAGTGGCTCGGCGAGATGGAGCACCGCTACCGGCTCGCCGGGCACTCCGAGCGGGCCGTGCGCAGCGCCGAGCACAGCGTGGCCGCGCATGTCGGGGACCTGGCGCGGGCCGAGCGGGCGTATGCCGCGTGGCTGGCCGCCGACCGGGACGCCATGGCCGACTGCCACGCCTGCGAACTGCACGGGCAGGGCTGGTGGCAGGCGGAGCGGGGCAGGGACGCGGAGGCGCTGGAGCTGTGGCGGCCGGTGCTGGAGGGCGAGTACGCCTGCGCCCACGAGCCGCACACGGCCCTCGCCTCCTCCCTGGTGCCGCTGCTGCGGCTGGGCCGCCTGGACGAGGCCCGCGCGAACCATCTGCGGGGCTTCCGGCTCGTACGGGCCATGGAGAGCATGCGCGGCGCGTACGCGGAGCACGTGGAGTTCTGCGCGCTGACCGGCAACGAGGCCCGAGGTCTGGAGCTGCTCGCGGAGCGGCCGGCGTACTTCACGGATGAGGGGCAGCCGCAGAGCAGGCTGGAGTTCATGAGCGTGGTGGCCCTGCTCATGGACCGTCTGACCGGGCTGGGGCTGGGTGACCGGCGGGTGCCCGGTCCGGCCGGCCGCGCGTGGACCGCCCGGGAACTGGCCGCGCACGCGCGTACGGAGGCCCTCGCCCTGGCGGCGCGCTTCGACGAGCGCAACGGCACGTCGTACGTCTCCGAGCGGGCCCGCGCGCGGATGGAGCGGCGCCCGCTGGCGGAGCGGCTGCCGCTGGGGGTGCGGTCGGTACGGCCGGTGCCCGCGCCCGCTCCCCCGGTGGTCACGTCCGCCGCGACCGAGAGGCCGGATCTGCCCGCCCTGCTGGCCGAGGCACGCCGGCTGTCCGACAACCTGCGGCCGGGCGCCGTGGAGGCGTGGGCGGCGGTCGCCGAGGCCGCGCAGGGCGTGGAGCTGGACCCGCGCGACCGCGCCGAGATCGCCGACCACGAGGCGATGGGCCTCGGCCCGGAGGGCACCGCGCTCTTCGAACGGGCCGCGGAGCTGTACGCGGCGGCGGGCGACCCCGGGGAGGCCCTGGCGGCACGCGCGCGTGCGGCGTACGTACGCGCTCTCGCGGGTGAGGTGGACGCGGCGCTCGCGGCCGTGTCCGGCCCCTACGACGAGATCCTCGCGCTGTACGCCGCCGGCGATACCGGGATACGGCAGACGGCGTCCGTCCTGATGGCCCGGGCCCGGATCCTGATGCGCCGGGCACACGCGGCCGGGGCCGAGGCGGCCCGGGACAGTGACGCCGAGGACCACGGCCCGGAGCCGACTGCGGCCCACGCCGAGAGCCGGGGGCCGGATGCGGTTCCCGGGGAGGGCACGGAAGCGGCCGGCGACGAAGCCGCGGGCCCGGCTCAGGAAACGGCCCTCGACGACCACACGGACCCGAGACCGAAAACGGATCCGGGCCAAGACACAGGCCCGAGGCCGGAAACAGACCTCGGCCGGGACACGGGCCCCAGGCCCCAGACGGTTCCCGGCGACGGCAGGGGCGCCAGGCCGGAAGCGGCCGGCGACGAAGCCGCGGGCTCGGCGGCCCTCGACGACCACACGGGCCCGAGGCCGGAAACGGATTTCAGCCAAGACACTGGCAAGCCCGAGACAGTCCTCGGCGAAGGCACGGGCGCCAGGCCGGAAGCGGCCGGCGACGAAGCCGCGGGCCCGGCTCAGGAAACGGCCCTCGACGACCACACGGGCCCGAGGCCGAAAACGGATCCCGGCCAAGACACAGGCCCGAGGCCGGAAGCGGACCTCGGCCGGGACACGGGCCCCAGGCCCCAGACGGTTCCCGGCGGCGGCGCGTGCTCCGAGCCCGGCTCGGTGCTCGCCATGGCCGAAGCCGCCGTGCGGGAAGTCGTCGCGCTCGTCGACGGGCGGGCCGGTCAGGACGTGCGGCTGGCCGCGCGGGGTGCCGAGGCGCAGGCGATGCTCGCCGAGCTGGCCGGACTGGGCGGGGATCTGGAGAAGGCCGCGGGGCTGTTCGCGCGGGGCGCGGCGGCGTTCGTCGCGGCGGGGCTGCCGTGGTACGCGGTGGAGTACGAGGCCCGGCTGGCCTCCCTGGCCCACCACCTCGGCGACCTGGCGGAGGCGGAACGGGCACTGCGCGCGGCCCTGGAGCACGGCGGCGCCCACCTGGAGGCTCCCGGACGGGCCCAGCTGCACCTCCAGCTCGCCGAGTTGACCGGCGGCCGGGGCGAGGTCGTCGAGGCCGCCCGGCACGCCCTGGAAGCCGCCCACTGGGCCGACGAGGCGGGCGAGGGCGCGACGCTGGGCGCCTGGGCCCGGCAGCAGCTCGGCGGGTTCCTGCTGCGGCAGAGACGGTGGGCCGAGGCCGCGGAGGTCCTGGAATCGGCGCTGCCCGACCTGACCGCCGAGACGCACGGCGACGGGGCGGTCGTGCAGACACAGTGGTGGCTCGGTGACTGCCTGAGCGAACTCGGCGAGCACCGCGCTGCCGCCGAACGGCGTCTGCAGGCCGCCGAGATCGCCCGGCACTGGCCCGAACAGCACGACCACGCGACCCTCGCCCATCTGGCCGGGGAATCCCTCGGGCAGGCCGGACTGACCGACGAGGCGGACCGGGCCTACGTACGCGCGGGCGACCTGTGGCGCGAACTCGGCAACGTCCACGGGCTGATCCGGGCCCTGCGCGCCCGCGCCTGGCTGGCGTTGCGCGAGCGGGACGGCCTCGACGAGGCGCGCGCCCTGATGGCGGAGGCGGTCCGGGAGTGCGAGGCGGCACGGAACACGGCGGCCGACGCGGAGCCCCGGCAGCGGCTCGTCGCCGAACTCGGCCACACCCACCGGCAGTTCGGCGACCTGCTGGCCCGGTCCGGCTCCGAGAGCGACGCGGAGGGCTCGCCCCCGGCCGTGTTCGAGGAGGCGCTGCCCCAACTGCTGCGGGCGGCCGAGGTGTTCGCCTCCCTCGGGGACGCCGCCGCCCTGCACAGCCGCACCGGCGCCGAACTCGCCGCGGGGTGGCTGGAGATCGAGCTGGGCCGTCTCACCGACGCGAGGGCACGCGCGCGTGCGGTGCTGTCGGCGTACGACGGACCCCACTGGGCGCAGGACGGCGACGGCGAGGCGGTGCGGGCCCGGCGGGCGGAGGCCGAGCACCTGCTCCGCGTCGCGGCGCAGGACCAGGACTGAACCACCCGGCACCCGCCCTGCTCCTCCTACTCCACGCCGATGAGCAGCACGGCCCCCTGCCGCCCGCCCCGGTACACGACCGTGTCGACGGCGAGGTACCCCTCGCGCACCCGGCCCTGAAGGTGCTCGGCGATGGTGTCGGGAGCCTCGTCGCCGAGCACCAGGGTGACCATCTCGCCCCCGGCCGCGAGCATGCGGTCCAGGACGGCCCGGGCGGTGGCCGTGACGTCCGAGCCGATCACGGCGACATCACCGTCGATCAGGCCGAGGACGTCGCCGGCCTGGCAGATGCCGGCCATCGTCCAGGCCTGGCGCTCGGCGACGGTGACCTCGGCGTAGCGGGTCGCGCCGGCCGCCGAGGTCATCGACACCACGTCCTCGTCGAAACGGCGCTCCGGCTCGTGCACGGCCAGCGCCGCGATGCCCTGGACCGCCGAGCGGGTCGGGATGAGGGCCACGCGGATGCCCTCGGTCCGGGCCTGCTCGACCGCCGCCGCGGCGGTGTGGCGCAGCTCGGCGTCATTGGGCAGCAGCACGACCTCGCGCGCGTGGGCCCGTCGTACGGCCTGCACGAGCTCGCCGCTCGCGGGCGGCTCCCCCGGGCGTGCGAGCACGGTGGTCGCGCCGGCCTCGGCGTACAACCCGGCCAGGCCCTCCCCGGGCACCACGGCCACGACGGCACGCTGGGCACGCTCGCGGGGAGGCCGCTCGGCGCCGGTGGTGTGCACGTCGCCGGCGCCGAAGTGGGTGATGCGGATCCGGTAGGGCCGCCCGGCCTCGATACCGGCCTCGACGGCGGCGCCCGCGTCGTCGACATGGACGTGGACGTTCCACAGCCCGTCGCCGCCGACCACGACGAGTGAGTCCCCGAGCGCGTCGAGCCGCTCCCGCAACCGCGCCACGGCCGTGTCCTCGGCCTCCAGGAGGTAGATCACCTCGAAGGCGGGGCCGTCCTGGCCGGCCACGGCGGCGGTGTCGGCGCACTCGCCGTGCGGGCTCGTGTCCTCGCCCACCCGGGACGCACCCGCCACGACCGTCGCCGTCATCGTCGCCGCCCCGTCCCGCGGCCGCTCCCCCGTGAACGTCTCTGCCAGCGCCCCGAGCACCGCCACCAGCCCCCGGCCGCCGGCGTCGACCACCCCGGCGCGTTCCAGGACGGGCAGCTGTCCGGGGGTCGCGGCCAGGGCCGCGCGCGCTCCCTCGTAGGCCGCCCTGGCCACCGTCCCGCAGTCGCTCCCGGCGTCGCAGGCCGCGTCGGCGGCGTCGGCGGCGGCCGAGGCGACCGTGAGGACCGTGCCCTCGACGGGGTGGGCCACGGCCTGCCGGGCGGAGTCGGCCGCGTGCCGCAGGGCCAGCCGCAGGCCCTGGCCGTCGGCGTGCGCGGTCGTGCCGTCGGCGTGCCCGGTCTCACAGCCGGCCAGCACCTGGGACATGCCGCGCAGCAGCTGGGCGAGGATCGTCCCGGAGTTCCCACGGGCACCGATGAGCGCCCCGTGCGCCATCGCCCGGGCCGCGTCGGCCAGCGTCGGCCCCTCGGGGCCCGACCTCGCCGCATGCCCGGCGAACACGGCCTCGACCGCCGCGACGGCGGACTCCACGGTCAGGTACAGATTCGTACCGGTGTCCCCGTCCGCCACGGGATAGACGTTGATCGCGTCGATCTCCTCACGCGCCCGCCCCAGCGTCTCGAGTGCGAGACCGCACCAGGTGCGCACCGCGAGAGCATCGAAGAATGTCTGCGGCACCTGCGCCACCGCGCCTCCCTGAGCTGCTGGACGTGGCACGCAGCGTAGACCCCGGGGCGGTGTCCGCCGGAAGCGGGCCGGGAGAGCACCCGGCCTGACCATGGTAGTTTCATGGCACGGGCGCAGTCGTTGTATGCTGCTCCGGTTGCCCGATCGAATCGGGCCATTCCCCTGGCAGCGCCACTCAGATCCTCTGATCCGGATCCCGGCATGCCGGGATCAACCGTAAGTGCATCTGAAGTCTTTGGAGTGACCCGTGGCTGCCAACTGCGACGTCTGCGGCAAGGGGCCGGGCTTCGGCAACAACATCTCGCACTCGCACCGCCGTACGTCCCGCCGCTGGAACCCGAACATCCAGCGTGTGCGTACCGTGGTGGGCGGGACGCCGAAGCGCGTGAACGCTTGCACCTCGTGCATCAAGGCCGGCAAGGTCTCGCGCTGACGCTCAGCTAGCGCGCGGCCACTGCTGGTTCGCTTACAGAGCCGGTCCACCTCTGGTGGACCGGCTCTTTGCCATGCCCGGAGGACGAACCCGGACGCTCAGGACCCGGCCCGGAACCGCCAGCCATGATCCACCGGCCCGATGCCCCCGCCGAGCGCGAACCCGGCCGCGATCGCCCCGGTGACGTACTCCTTGGCCGCCGCCACCGCCTCGGGCACGGAGTGTCCCTTGGCCAGCTGTGACGCGATCGCCGAGGCCAGCGTGCAGCCCGTGCCGTGGGTGTGCCGGTTGTCGTGGCGCGGCGCCCGCAGCCAGTGCTCCTCAGAGCCGTCCGTGAGCAGGTCCACGGCGTCCCCGGACAGATGGCCGCCCTTGATCAGCACCCACCGCGGCCCGTAGCCGAGCACGGCAGCCGCGGCCCGCCGCAGCTGCTCCTCCGACGCGACGCGGACGCCCGTCAGCTGGGCCACCTCGTCGAGGTTCGGAGTGGCGACCGTGGCCACCGGCAGCAGCTTCGTACGGACGGAGTCCAGTGCGGACGCGGCGAGCAGGGAGTCGCCGTGCTTGGAGACGCCCACCGGGTCGACGACCGCCGGGGCATCCGTGCCCGCGATCAACTCGGCGACCGCCTCCACGAGTTCGGCGGAGGCCAGCATCCCGGTCTTGACCGCCTGGACGCCGATGTCGTCGACGACGCTGCGGTACTGCGCCCGCACCGCCTCCACCGGCAGTTCCCAAGCCCCCTGCACACCCAGGGAGTTCTGCGCGGTCACCGCCGTGAGGACGCTCATGCCGTGCACGCCGAGCGCGAGCATCGTCTTCAGGTCGGCCTGGATGCCGGCGCCGCCGCCCGAGTCGGAGCCCGCCACCGTGAGGACGTTGGGGATCATGACTCCAGGTCCCCGAAGTGGTCCCAGCCGCCCTTGTTGGTCCACGGCGCCCCGTCGACCGTCACCTGGGGCAGCGCCGAGGGGTTGAGGACCTCGCCGATGACCTTCCAGCGGGCGGGCAGTTTCACGTCCGGCGGGAAGGTCGCCACGATCGCGTGGTCCTCTCCCCCGGTCAGCACCCACTGCATCGGGTCGACGCCGACGGCCTGCCCGATGTCGTTCATCTGGGAGGGGATGTCGATCGCCCCGGAGCGGATGTCGATCCGCACCTTGCTGGCCTCGGCGATGTGCCCCAGGTCGGCGATCAGCCCGTCGCTCACGTCGCACATCGCGGTCGCCCCGAGCCCGGCGGCGGCCGGACCCGCGTGGTACGGCGGCTCGGGCCGCCGGTGGGCCTCCACGAAGGCGCGCGGCGAGCGGAACCCGCGCGACAGCACCGCGTACCCGGCCGCCGACCAGCCCAGCCAGCCGGTCACCGCGACCAGGTCGCCGGGCTGCGCGCCCGCCCGCGTCACCGGCTCCTGGTTGCGCAGATCGCCGAGCGCGGTGATCGACACCATGATCGAGTCGCCGCGTACGACGTCACCGCCGACCACGGCGGCGCCGGCCACCTGGCACTCGTCGCGCAGGCCGTCCATCAACTCGCTCGCCCACGTCACCGGCAGCTCGGCCGGAACGACCAGACCGAGCAGCAGCGCGGTCGGTACGGCGCCCATGGCGGCGATGTCGGCGAGGTTCTGCGCCGCCGCCTTGCGGCCCACGTCATAGGCCGTCGACCAGTCCCGGCGGAAGTGCCGGCCCTCCACCAGGATGTCCGTACTGGCCACGACCCGGCGGTCGGGCGCGGCCACCACGGCGGCGTCGTCGCCGGGGCCGACCCGGACCGCCGGGGTGGTGGTCAGACGGGAGGTGAGCTCCCTGATGAGCCCGAACTCACCGAGCTCACCAACAGTGCCCTTCATTGCCCTTTCTCCCCTTCTGTACCTGTTCGTGCCCGGTCGCGAGGCCTCTCGGTCCTCGTTACGGTCGAAGTGACCGTCAAGTTCTGCCGGACCTGCACCCCGGCGCGCAAGACCCGGTCCCCGCAGGTCTCCCCGCGGCGAGCGGCGACGCGATACCGTGGCGTTCCTTTTCCCCACATGATCCTCGTGGCCGCCCTGGAGGTTCCGTGGTACAGGCGTACATCCTGATCCAGACGGAGGTCGGCAAGGCGTCGACCGTCGCAGAGACGATCAGCAAGATTCCTGGGGTCATCCAGGCCGAGGACGTCACAGGACCGTACGACGTGATCGTGCGGGCCCAGGCCGACACCGTCGACGACCTCGGACGCATGGTGGTCGCCAAGGTCCAGCAAGTGGACGGCATCACCCGCACTCTGACCTGCCCGGTCGTCCATCTGTAGCCCCCGTCTACCCTGTGCCGGTGAACTCTTTCCGTCACCGGCACTGTTCTGTGTTCCGCGTTTTCTTCCGCCTGCCCGCTCTCGCGCTGTTGATCACTGCCGCAGGCTGCTCCTCGGCAGACGACAGCGCGTCGGCGGCGGTTCCCAGTCCGGACGCGAAGGCCACGGAACTGTGCCGGAACCTGGACAAGGTACTGCCCGCGAAGGTGGACGGAGAGCGTCGCGAGGATCCCGAGCCCGCGTCGGCACTGACGGCGGCCTGGGGCAGCCCGGCGATCATACTTCGCTGCGGTGTGCCGCAACCGCCCGAGATGGTCGATCCGAAGGTGGCGTCCGGACGCGATCCGGACGCGGTCGCCGGCGGTGTGAACGGGGTCGACTGGCTGATGGAGAAGCAGGACGGCGGGGGGTACCGGTTCACCTCGGCGAACCGTGAGGTCTATGTCGAGGTGGCGGTGCCGGAGGGGGTGGACAGCTCGGGGGTTCTCATCGACCTGGCTCCGGCTGTGAAAAAGGCGATCCCCGAGGGGATCGCCTCCTGAGACCTCCTGGGCCGGTCAGCGCAGACCTGTCGAACGGCGCAGGGCCGCCTGCACCAGACGGTCCACCAGCTCCGGGTAGCTCACCCCGCTCGCCTGCCACATCTGCGGATACATCGAGATGGGCGTGAAGCCGGGCATCGTGTTGATCTCGTTGATCACGAACTCGCCGTCCTCGGTGAGGAAGAAGTCCGCGCGGACCAGGCCCTCGCAGGACGCCGCTTCGAAGGCGTCGACCGCCAGGCGCCGCACCTGAGCCGTCTCCTCCGGCGTCAGGGGCGCCGGCACGATCCCCGGCGTCGAGTCGATGTACTTGGCCTCGAAGTCGTAGTACGCGTGCGTCTCGGGAGAGGGGATCTCGGCGGGGACGGAGGCCCGCGGGCCGTCCTCGAACTCCAGGACGCCGCACTCGATCTCGCGGCCCCGCAGCGCGGCCTCCACGAGGATCTTCGGGTCGTGCCGCTGTGCCTCGGCGATCGCCTCGTCGAGGCCGGAGAGGTCGTCGACCTTGGTGATGCCGATCGACGAACCGGCGCGCGCGGGCTTCACGAACAGCGGCCAGCCGTGCTCGCCGGCGAAGTCGACGATCTTCTTGCGGGCGGCGGCCTCCTCGCGCTCCCACTCGCGCGGCCGGACCACCACGTACGGGCCCACCTTCAGCCCGAACGAGGTGAACACCCGCTTCATGTACTCCTTGTCCTGGCCCACGGCCGAGGCGAGCACACCCGAACCGACGTACGGGACGCCGGAGAGTTCCAGGAGGCCCTGGAGGGTGCCGTCCTCGCCGTAGGGGCCGTGCAGCACCGGGAAGACCACGTCGACCTCGCCGAGCGCCTTGGGGACCGATCCCGGCTCGCTGTAGACGACTTCGCGGCTGGCCGGGTCGACCGGGAGGATCACTCCGCCCTCGGCGGACTCGGCGAGCAGGTCGACGCTCGGCTGGCGCCGGTCGACGATCGCCATCCGCTCCGGTTCGTCCGCCGTGAGCGCCCAACGGCCGTCCTGGGTGATGCCGATCGGCAGCACGTCGTACTTCGTCCGGTCGATGGCCTTGAGGACGGCGCCGGCCGTGACCACGGAGATCCCGTGTTCGGAGCTGCGCCCGCCGAACACGACGGCCACACGCGGCTTGCGAGGCGGCTGCTCAGGGCTCTGGGGGAGGTTCTCGGTGCTCATATCGCGTTGAGAGTACCCGTTGGTAAGGCCGGGATACAGCGCCCGCGAGGCCGCGTCGCTCAGCGTCGTTCCGGCTTCGCGCTGCGCGACATCAGCTCCTTGAGAGCCACCACCGGAGGCTTGCCCTCGTGCACGATGCCGACGACCGTCTCCGTGATGGGCATGTCGACGCCGTGCCGGCGGGCCAGATCCAGCACCGATTCGCAGGACTTGACGCCCTCGGCGGTCTGCTTGGTGACCGCGATGGTCTCCTGGAGGGTCATGCCCTTGCCGAGGTTGGTGCCGAAGGTGTGGTTGCGGGACAGGGGCGAGGAGCAGGTGGCCACCAGGTCGCCCAGGCCCGCGAGTCCGGAGAAGGTCAGCGGGTCGGCGCCGAGGGCGATGCCGAGCCGGGTGGTCTCGGCGAGGCCGCGCGTGATGAGCGAGCCCTTGGCGTTGTCGCCGAGGCCCATGCCGTCCGCGATGCCGACGGCCAGGCCGATGACGTTCTTGACCGCGCCGCCGAGTTCACAGCCGACGACGTCGGTGTTGGTGTACGGGCGGAAGTACGGCGTGTGGCAGGCGGCCTGCAGCCGCTGGGCGACGGCCTCGTCGGTGCAGGCGACCACGGCGGCGGCCGGCATCCGCGCGGCGATCTCACGGGCCAGGTTGGGTCCGGTCACCACGGCGATGCGGTCCGGGCCGACCTTGGCGACGTCGTCGATGACCTCGCTCATCCGCATCGCGGAGCCGAGTTCGACGCCCTTCATCAGCGACACGAGGACGGTGCCGGGGGCGAGCAGCGGCGCCCAGTCGGCGAGGTTGCCGCGCAGGGTCTGCGAGGGGACCGAGAGGACCGTGAAGTCGGCGTCCGCGGCCGCCTCCGCGGGATCCGTGGTGGCGCGGACGTTCTCCGGGAGCTCGACGCCCGGGAAGTAGTCGGGGTTGGTGCGGGTGGAGTTGATCGCCTTCACGACCTCCGGGCGGCGCCCCCACAGCGTGACCTCGCACCCGGCGTCGGCGAGCACCATGCCGAAGGCCGTGCCCCACGAACCGGCGCTCAGGACCGCCGCCTTGACCGGCTTGCTCACTTGCCCAGCCCCTCTTCCTGTCCCGACTGTCCCGACTGTGCCGATGGCGCCGACTGCACCGGCGACGCCGCCTGCTGCTCGCCCCGCTGTGTCTGCGCCTGGGTACGGCGCCGCTGTTCGATGCGCTCCCGGCGCGGGTCGTAGGGCGTCTCGGGCGCCTTCTCGCCGCGGATCTCCTCCAGCTGGCGGGTGATGGCGGCCATGATGACCTCGGTGGCCTCCTTCAGGAGGTCCGCGGTCATCTCCCGGTCGTAGAACCGCGTGAGGTCCACCGGCGGTCCGGCGAGCACGCGGTGCGTCTTGCGCGGCAGGAGGTGCGGCTTCTTCGCGTACGGCGGCAGCAACTCGTTGCAGCCCCACTGGGCGACGGGGATCACCGGGCACTTGGTCTGGAGGGCGACGCGCGCGGCCCCGGTCTTGCCGGTCATGGGCCAGCCCGCCGGGTCGCGGGTGAGGGTGCCCTCGGGATAGAAGGCGACGCATTCCCCGCGGTCCACGGCGTCGATAGCGGCCCGGAAGGCGCTCAGCGCGTCCGTGCTCTCGCGGTAGACGGGGATCTGCCCGGTGCCGCGCATCGCGGCGCCGACGAATCCTTTGCTGAAAAGCCCGCTCTTCGCGAGGAATCGCGGGACGCGCCCGGTGTTGTACTGAAAGTGCGCGTAAGCGAAGGGGTCGATGTGCGAATTGTGGTTCACCGCGGTGATAAATCCACCCTCGGCCGGAATGTGCTCCATTCCGCGCCAGTCCCGCCTGAGCAGAACCACCAGCGGTGGTTTGCAGATCACCGCGGCGAAGCGGTACCAGAAGCCGATTCTGCGGCGGGGCACGCGGACACCTTCCTCTAGGACCTGAAGCGGGGGCCACGGGGGGCCGCACAAGTGTCGCCCCAGGCCGCCGGTCTGTCGAGAACACCGTACGCCCCGACACGCCGGGCACCGGCGGCCCCGGGTGACAATGAGCGCGACAAGAGAGGGACGGAACAGCTGTGCAGTGGACCTTGGTCGTACCCCTGAAGCCCCTGGCCCGGGCCAAGAGCAGGCTCGCGGACACCGCGGACGACGGGCTGCGGCCGGACCTGGCGCTGGCCTTCGCCCAGGACACGGTGGCGGCCGCGCTGGCCTGCCCGGCGGTGGGGGATGTGGCAGTCGTCACGGACGACGCCCGGGCGGGCCGTGAGCTGGCCGCACTGGGCGCGGCGATCATCCCGGACGAGCCGGGAAGCGGCCTCAACGCCGCCCTCGCACACGGGGCGGGGGCCGTCCGGTCCGCACGTCCCGGAAGTCCGGTGGCCGCGCTGAACGCCGATCTGCCGGCGCTGCGTCCGCCGGAATTGGCCCGGGTACTCGACGTCGCGGCTGAATTCCCGCGCGCTTTTCTCCCGGACGCGGCCGGAATCGGTACGACCCTGTTGGCCGCCGCCCCCGGCCGGCAATTGTTTCCGGCATTCGGTTTCGATTCCCGCGCCCGGCACCGCGCGTCCGGGGCCGTGGAACTGTCCCTGGCCGACGTGGATTCCGTACGCCAGGACGTGGACACCGGCGACGACCTGCGCACCGCGCTCGCCCTGGGGGTCGGCCCCCATACGGCCGCTGCCGCCGCGCGGTTGCTGATTCCCGGGCAGTAGGCTGCGGCCATGCAGGCGACCGCGTACACGTACGACCCCGAAAGCCGCAGCGGGCAGGTGCTGCTGGACGACGGCACCCCGGTGCCCTTCGACGCGGCGGCGTTCGACGCCGGGGGCCTGAGGCTGCTGCGCCCGGGGCAGCGGGTGCGGATCGAGGTGGAGGGCGCGCAGGAGGACCTGCGGATCACCCTGGTGACCCTCCAGACCCTCTGAACCCCCTGAACACCTGCGCCCACTCCATGAACACACCGCGGGCCGGACTCCGTACGGAGTCCGGCCCGGCGCGTGAGTGCCCCAGCGCCCCTACTTCTTGCGGGCGGTGGTCTTCTTCGCGGTGGTCTTGCGCGCCGTCGACTTCTTGGCGGGCGCCTTCTTGGCGGTCGCCTTCTTCGCCGGTGCCTTCTTGGCGGTGGTCTTCTTCGCGGCGGTGGTCTTGGCCGTCGTGGTCTTCTTGGCCGGGGCCTTCTTCGCCGTGGTCTTCTTCGCGGCCGCCGTCTTGGTGGTGGCCTTCTTCGCAGGGGCCTTCTTCGCCGTGGTCTTCTTCGCGGCCGCCGTCTTGGCGGTCGCCTTCTTCGCGGCGGCCTTCTTGACCGTCGCGCCGGCGCCGCCGGTCAGGCTGCCCTTCGGGGCCTTCTTGACGGAGACCTCGCCACCGCGCGGCAGCTTCTTCGAGCCGCTGACCAGGTCCTTGAAGCCCTGGCCCGCGCGGAAGCGCGGAACGGAGGTCTTCTTGACCCGAACCCGCTCGCCCGTCTGCGGGTTACGGGCGTAGCGGGCCGGACGGTCGACCTTTTCGAAGGAACCGAAGCCGGTGACGGAAACCCTCTCACCAGCGACGACCGCGCGGACGATGGCGTCCAGTACATGGTCGACAGCATCGGCGGCCTGCTGTCGGCCGCCCATCTTGTCGGCAATCGCTTCTACGAGCTGCGCCTTGTTCACGTCTTCCCCTTCGGAGACATCGCCAGAACGAAAGTGTTCAAGCTTTTTCGCACGTTAGGCAGATATATACCGCAAATCAAACACGAAACGGGCTTATCACCCTTGTGCCGCAACGAACTCGGCGGTGCCGTCCGGTTCAGCGTTCCTCGTCGGGGAGACGTCCCTCGTCGAGGTCCGTTGTGAACCGATCCAGCCGCCTTGCCGCGTCGGCGAGATCGTGCTTGGCCGCGGCCGTAATGACCAGCAGCTTCCGGGTCAGCGCCATCCGTACGCCCTCCGGGACTTGCAGTGCGCGCACTCTTGCGTGCGCTTCCTTGAGTTGGCCCGCGACTGCCGTATAGAGCTCGAGTTGGCCGTCGTGTTCCATGCACAGATTGTGCCATCTGGGGCGAGTTGTCGCCTGCGCAGGGGACAACTACCGCCTCAAACGGCCTTCCGGGCGCACACGGAGGTCACGGCTGTACAGCTCGCGTACCCCAACAACCACCGGCATAACGTGGGAAGTTGAGTGGCCGGCTCGGGAGGGACAGGGCCGTTCGGGTGCAGAAACAGCTGTACCCCCGATCGGGCTGATCGGGGGTACAGAGGGGGTGTTGCGGTGGCCGAAAGTCGCCTTGCTCCAGGGCGGCCGGCCGTGCTCCGGGTCAGACCGGGAGCGTCCGCGGCTTGAACGACGGGCGCTTCGCCTCGTACGCGGCGATGTCCGCCTCGTTCTGGAGGGTGATCGAGATGTCGTCGAGGCCGTTCAGCAGCCGCCAGCGGGCATTCTCGTCCAGCTCGAAGGAGGCGGTGATGCCCGCGGCGCGCACCTCGCGGGCGACCAGGTCGACGGTGATCTCGGCCTGCGGGTCCTTCTCCGTGAGCTCCCACAGCGCGTCCACGGTCTTCTGCTCCAGGACGACCGTGAGCAGGCCGTTCTTGAGCGAGTTGCCGCGGAAGATGTCGGCGAAGCGGGAGGAGATCACGGCCTTGAAGCCGAAGTTCTGCAGCGCCCAGACGGCGTGCTCACGGGAGGAGCCGGTGCCGAAGTCGGGTCCGGCGACCAGGACGGTCGCGCCCTGCCGCTCGGGCTGGTTGAGCACGAACGACGCGTCCTTGCGCCAGGCCTCGAACAGCCCGTCCTCGAACCCGTCCCGCGTGACCTTCTTGAGCCAGTGGGCGGGGATGATCTGGTCGGTGTCGACGTTGCTGCGGCGCAGCGGGACGGCCCGGCCGGTGTGGGTGGTGAAGGCTTCCATGATTCTCAGACTCCAGCGGGCGCAGGGGTGTCGGCGGCGGACAGGTCGGCCGGGGAGGCCAGGTGACCGAGGACGGCGGTGGCGGCCGCGACCTGCGGCGACACCAGGTGCGTCCGGCCGCCCTTGCCCTGCCGGCCCTCGAAGTTGCGGTTGGAGGTGGACGCGGAGCGCTCGCCCGGGGCCAGCTGGTCGGGGTTCATGCCCAGGCACATCGAACAGCCCGCGTGCCGCCACTCGGCGCCGGCCTCCTTGAAGACGACGTCCAGACCCTCGGAGACGGCCTGGAGACCGACCCGAGCGGAGCCCGGGACGACCAGCATCCGTACGCCGTCAGCGACTTTGCGGCCCTTGAGCAGCTCGGCCGCGGCGCGCAGGTCCTCGATGCGGCCGTTGGTGCAGGAGCCTACGAAGACGGTGTCCACCTTGATGGAGCGCAGCGGCTGACCGGCCTCCAACCCCATGTATTCCAGGGCCTTTTCGGCGGCGTAGCGCTCCGATGCGTCTTCGTACGAAGCAGGGTCGGGGACGGACGCCGAAAGCGGTGCGCCCTGGCCGGGGTTGGTGCCCCAGGTGACGAACGGCGCCAGTTCGGCGGCGTCGATGACGACCTCGGCGTCGAACTCGGCGTCCTCGTCCGTCCTGAGCGTCTTCCAGTACTCGACGGCCGCGTCCCAGTCCGCGCCCTCGGGCGCGTGCGGGCGGCCCTTGAGGTACGCGAAGGTGGTCTCGTCCGGGGCGATCATGCCCGCGCGGGCGCCGGCCTCGATCGACATGTTGCAGATGGTCATGCGCGCTTCCATCGAGAGCTTCTCGATGGCCTCGCCGCGGTACTCCAGGACGTAGCCCTGGCCGCCGCCGGTGCCGATCTTGGCGATGATCGCCAGGATCAGGTCCTTGGCGGTGACGCCGTCGGGGAGTTCGCCGTTGACCGTGATCGCCATGGTCTTCGGGCGGGACATCGGCAGCGTCTGGGTGGCCAGCACGTGCTCCACCTGGGAGGTGCCGATGCCGAACGCCAGCGCGCCGAAGGCGCCGTGCGTGGAGGTGTGGGAGTCGCCGCAGACGACGGTGGTGCCCGGCTGGGTCAGGCCCAGCTGCGGGCCGACGACGTGCACGACGCCCTGCTCGACGTCGCCCAGCGGGTGCAGCCGCACACCGAAGTCGGCGGCGTTCTTGCGCAGCGTCTCCAGCTGGATCCGGGAGACCGGGTCCGCGATCGGCTTGTCGATGTCGAGCGTGGGGGTGTTGTGGTCCTCGGTCGCGATGGTGAGGTCGAGGCGCCGGACCTTGCGGCCGGTCTTGCGCAGGCCGTCGAAGGCCTGCGGGCTGGTCACCTCGTGCAGCAGGTGCAGATCGATGAAGAGAAGGTCGGGCTCGCCCTCCGCGCGCCGGACGACATGGTCGTCCCAGACTTTCTCCGCGAGTGTCCTACCCATCGCTGTTCCCTCCGGCCGACGACGATCCGCCGGCCCAACTAGAGATCTTGAAGAGGCGGGCCCGCGCCCCTGCGTTTCCGGGCAACCGCCGCCAGGCCCGTACGTCACGGGCCGCTGTGACTTCGTGTCTTCCAGAGTGGCGCGTTCCACGAGAATTTGAACTTGCGTTTCACAGAGTGAGACGCGAGTATCGTTTCATGGACAACAGTAGCGGCGTCGGCGTTCTGGACAAGGCGGCCCTCGTCCTGAGCGCTCTGGAGTCCGGTCCGGCCACCCTCGCGGGCCTGGTCGGCGCCACCGGACTGGCACGACCCACGGCCCACCGCCTGGCCGTGGCGCTGGAACACCACCGCATGGTGGCGCGCGACATGCAGGGCCGTTTCATTCTCGGTCCTCGCCTGGCAGAACTGGCCGCGGCCGCGGGTGAGGACCGTCTCCTCGCCACCGCGGGCCCGGTGCTCACCCACCTCCGTGATGTCACGGGCGAGAGCGCGCAGCTCTACCGCCGCCAGGGCGACATGCGTATCTGTGTCGCGGCGGCGGAGCGGCTGTCCGGACTGCGGGACACCGTCCCCGTCGGTTCGACGCTCACGATGAAGGCCGGCTCGTCGGCACAGATCCTGCTGGCCTGGGAGGAGCCGGAGCGGCTGCACCGCGGCCTCCAGGGCGCGCGCTTCACGGCGACGGCCCTGTCGGGCGTACGGCGGCGGGGCTGGGCCCAGTCGATCGGTGAGCGCGAGCCGGGGGTGGCGTCCGTGTCCGCGCCGGTGCGCGGCCCTTCCAACCGCGTGGTGGCCGCCGTGTCGGTGTCCGGCCCCATCGAGCGGTTGACACGTCACCCTGGCCGGATGCACGCGCAGGCTGTGATCGATGCGGCCGGGCGCCTTTCCGAGGCTCTTCGGCGCACTGGCTGAGCATTTCGGGGAAGGTCGGCCTCAACGCCGCGGCAGGCTTTCCCCGACCAGGCGCGGTGGCGGCCTGGGGTTTCGTGTCGGGTGCCGGCCGTCGGTGGTTGATCGCGCAGTTCGCCGCGCCCCTGCGGTGCGTACGAGAAAGGCCCCCCACCGAAGTGGAGGGCCTTCCCTGTGCGTACCCCCGACCGGATTCGAACCGGCGCTACCGCCTTGAGAGGGCGGCGTGCTAGGCCGCTACACAACGGGGGCGTGGACTCTGCGTTTCCGCAGGTCCGAGCTGGTCTACCTGGACTCGAACCAAGACTAACTGAACCAGAATCAGTCGTGCTGCCAATTACACCATAGACCAATGTGGTTTAGACCAGTCAGTACCCCCGACCGGATTCGAACCGGCGCTACCGCCTTGAGAGGGCGGCGTGCTAGGCCGCTACACAACGGGGGCCCTAGCAGTCCCGAGCTGATCGTCGATCTTTCGGAACCGTACCCCCGACCGGATTCGAACCGGCGCTACTGCCTTGAGAGGGCAGCGTGCTAGGCCGCTACACAACGGGGGCTTGCGGATCGGAATCCGCTGGCGCAGATGAGCTCTGCGAGCTGGCCTACCTGGACTCGAACCAAGACTAACTGAACCAGAATCAGTCGTGCTGCCAATTACACCATAGGCCACTGGAACGCAAGCCCCCTGGGGGGATTTTGTTCTAGTAGTGCGCCTGGGGTTCCTGCCTTCCGGCCCGCTCCCCGCGGCGCAGGAAGAACATTACCCGAAGGTGGACGGGGCTCCAAAACGAGTATCCGCGCCGAGCAGGGACGGCAGTTCGGCGAGGGAGGCGATGCGGTGCGGCCCGACCGGCGGGTCGATCGTGGCGTACACGCCCCCGCGGTCGATCCACACCGACAGCAGCCCGGCGTCGGCGGCGCCCCGTCCGTCGATCTCCGGGTGGTCCCCGACGTAGGCGACCTGGTGCGGCGGAAGGGCGAGGGCCTCGCAGGCCGCCAGGAAGGCTCCGGCCTCGGGTTTGGAGACGCCGAGCTCGGCCGCGCACAGGATGCTCTCGAAGCGGTCGTGGACGCCGAGGACGCGCAGTTTGCGGTCCTGGACGTGGATGCTGGAGTTGGACAGCACGGCGTGCCGGTGGCTGGCGGCGAGGGCGTCGAGGACGGGCAGGACGTCCGGGAAGAGGGCCCAGACCGCCTCGTAGTGGGCGCGGTACCGCTTGAACCACGCGTCGGCCTCGGTATCGGTGAGGTCCTGGCCGAGGAACACCCGTACGCGGTCGCGCCGCTGGTCCTCGAAGGTGGCCTCTCCGGCCGCGTAGCGCGCCCATTGCAGGTCGGTGATCTCCCGCCAGCGGGTGATGGCCTGCTCGACGGTGTCGTAGTCGTCGAGCAGGCCCTCGGCCGCCAGGTGGGCCCGCATGCCGAGGCGGTCGGCGGTGGTGTAGTCGAAGAGGGTGTCGTCGACGTCCCAGACCACGGCGTGGATGCTCATGGTCCGACCGTACCCACCGCCCGGTGTTCGCAGCCCCGTGCCCCGTCCCCGGTGGCGTGAGCGCGGAAAGCGGAGAGCGGCGCCCGGACCGGACGCCGCCCTCGCCATGCGGGTGTTTCGTGTTACGCGGCCAGCTTCGCCAGCGCCGCGTCGATGCGGGCCAGGGTCTTCTCCTTGCCCAGGACCTCCAGCGACTCGAACAGCGGCAGGCCGACCGTGCGGCCGGTGACGGCGACGCGGACCGGGGCCTGGGCCTTGCCGAGCTTGAGGCCGTGGGCCTCTCCGGCGGCCAGGACGGCCTCCTTGAGCGACTCGGCGGAGGTCCAGTCGGCCGCCTCCAGCTTCTCGCGGGCGGTGCGCAACAGGGCGTCCGAGCCCTCCTTCATGGCCTTCGTCCAGCTGGCCTCGTCCGCGACCGGCTCCGTCAGGAACAGGAAGTCGACGTTGTCGGTGATCTCGGAGAGCACCTTCAGGCGGGTCTGGGCGTGCGGGGCGATGGCCTGCCACTTGGCCTCGTCGAAGGCCTCCGGGGCCCACGGGGCGAACGGCGCCTGGAGCCACGGGCGGCAGCGCTCGGTGAAGTCCTTCACGTCCAGCATGCGGATGTGGTCGCCGTTGATGGCCTCGCACTTCTTCAGGTCGAAGCGGGCCGGGTTGGGGTTCACGTCGGAGATGTCGAACGCCGCGATCATCTCGTCGATCGTGAAGACGTCCTGGTCGGCCGAGAGGGACCAGCCGAGCAGCGAGAGGTAGTTGAGCAGGCCCTCGGGGAGGAAGCCGCGCTCCCGGTAGAGGTTGAGGGACGACTGCGGGTCGCGCTTGGAGAGCTTCTTGTTGCCCTCGCCCATCACGTACGGCAGGTGGCCGAAGGCGGGGATCCCCTTGGCGATGCCCAGCTCGGTCAGCGCCTTGTACAGGGCGATCTGGCGCGGGGTGGAGGAGAGCAGGTCCTCGCCGCGCAGGACGTGGGTGATCTCCATCAGGGCGTCGTCGACCGGGTTGACCAGCGTGTAGAGCGGGGCGCCGTTGGCGCGGACGATGCCGTAGTCGGGGACGTTCTCCGGGGTGAAGGTCAGCTCGCCGCGGACCAGGTCCGTGAAGGTGATCGTCTCGTCGGGCATCCGGAAGCGGACGATCGGCTCCCGGCCCTGGGCCTCGTACCCGGCGACCTGCTCGGCGGTGAGGTTGCGGCAGTGGCCGTCGTAGCCGGACGGCTTGCCGGCGGCGCGGGCGGCCTCGCGGCGGGTGTCCAGCTCCTCCTGGGAGCAGTAGCAGCGGTAGGCGTGGCCGGCGTCCAGGAGCTTGGCCGCGACGTCCTTGTACAGGTCCATGCGCTGCGACTGGCGGTACGGCGCGTGCGGGCCGCCGACCTCGGGGCCCTCGTCCCAGTCGAAGCCCAGCCAGCGCATCGCGTCGAGCAGCTGGGTGTACGACTCCTCGGAGTCGCGGGCCGCGTCGGTGTCCTCGATGCGGAAGACCAGGGTGCCCTGGTGGTGCTTGGCGAACGCCCAGTTGAACAGGGCGGTGCGCACCAGGCCCACGTGGGGGTTACCGGTGGGCGAGGGACAGAAACGGACGCGTACGGGAGTGCCGGGTGCGCTAGCCACGCTTGACAACCTTGTTGGTGAGAGTGCCGATGCCTTCGATGGTGACGGCGACCTCGTCGCCGACGTTGAGGGGGCCCACCCCAGCCGGGGTGCCGGTGAGGATCACGTCGCCGGGGAGCAGCGTCATGGCCTCGGAGATGTTGACGATCAGGTCCTCGATGGAGTGGATCATCTCGCTGGTGCGGCCCAGCTGGCGCTGCTGGCCGTTGACCGTGAGCTGGATGGTGAGGTCGCTCGCGTCCAGGTCCGTCTCCACCCAGGGGCCGAGCGGGCAGGAGGTGTCGAAGCCCTTGGCCCGGGCCCACTGCTTCTCGCGCTTCTGGACGTCGCGGGCCGTGATGTCGTTGGCGCAGGTGTAACCGAAGATCACGTCCTTGACGCGCTCGCGCGGGACCTCGCGGCACATCCGGCCGATGACCACGGCCAGCTCGGCCTCGTGGTGCACCTCGGCCGAGAAGGAGGGGTACTGGATCTCGTCGCCGGGGCCGATCACCGCAGTGGACGGCTTGAAGAAGGCGAAGGGGGCCTGCGGGACCTCGTTGCCCAGTTCCTTCGCGTGCTCGGCGTAGTTGCGGCCGAAGGCCACGACCTTGTTGGGGAGCACCGGCGGCAGCAGCCTGACCTTGCCGACCGGCACCTTCGTGCCGGAGAGCTCGAAGTCCGCGAACGGGATGCCCTTGATGATGTCCAGGACGAGCTCGTCCTGCTTGTCGCCCTCGATGGCGCCGAAGGCGACGTTCCCGTCGATGGAGAATCTGGCGATGCGCACGGGATGCTTGGCCCCTTGACTGAAGCGGCTGGAGTCTGACGCTCCAGGCTAACGCGGGGAGGGGTCCGCGCCGCGCGCAATACCAAGGGGCGCCGCCGTCGTCGGGGGCGCCCCTCGATGTTCTTGTCCCGCCGCCTTGAGCATCCGGCGGCCGGTGCGCGTATTACCCGGTGTCACTCGGCGGCAGCGGCGGCCGCGACGGGGACCTGGGTGAGGATGGTGCGCTTGGGGTTGGCGGTCTGAGTGGGGAGTTCGACGGGGTGCTCCGGCTGTTCCGGCGTCTGCAGTTCGTCGGCGTCGTCCAGGTGCGCCAGCGTCGTGCGTCGCGGGTTGGCGATCTTGTGGAACATCGTCGTCGTCTTCACTGTTTACTTGACCCTGTTCTGTGACGGGCGCCGGGAGGGCACGCAGGACCCTCGCCCGGGCGCGGGTTGTCGGTTTTGCCATCTCTGTAAAGCGTCAGGCTAAACACGGGATTCCCGGCGCAATCGCGGGGTGGCCATGATCGGCGTGTGAGTTTCCTCACGACTCAGGGGGCGAATCGGTCAATCCGGACTCACCTTCCATCGCGTCGAAACGGACATTGAGCCACTGAAGCACTCATTCCGCTGCTGATCATGGCGACTGGGACACCCGTCACGCCTCGGCGACTCGCGGGCATACGTCCGGAATGGACGAACTCACCTTCCACATCGGGTGATTCGGCACTCACGTGGTGTCACCTATGTCACGGCCTGGCCTACGAGCCTTGTTGGAGATCCTGTGCTGTGCTGGAATGCCACGGACCGCCGCAGGATCGAGCCGGCGCACAGGGGGCGCACAGACGCGCCGAGTGGCGGCCAGAAGGGGGAGCCAGCGCCGGTCACTCAAGACCACCACGGGGGCGTACTCAGGGCGTCCCCAGAACGCCGACACCGTGCCCCGCCGTTCACTCGATGGGGCGCCTGGTCCAGAGGTTGCGACGCTAGTGCAGGGACGTTTCAAGAGGGATGGCAGCGCTTCGGCGGAGCCGGAGCCGCACGGCGGGACCGACCGAGGTCCCTCGGCCCAGCACGCCCGGAACCAGGGCCCGGCGGGTGACGGCGGGGAGCGCCCCGGACGCCCCGGCGCGTCGGCCTCCACGGGCCCCGCGGGCCCAGCTCCGGCCCTGAAGCCGCCGACGGGCCCGGCAGGCCCCGGCCCGCGAATAGCCCTGCGTAACTGGCGCATCTCGACCCGTCTGGTGTCGCTGCTCGCCCTGCCGGTGGTCGCGGCCACCTCGCTCGGCGCGCTGCGTATCAACCAGTCCATGGACGACATCCAGCAGCTCGACAACATGAAGCTGCTGACGGACATGACCAAGCAGGCCACCGAGCTGTCCGCCGCCCTCCAGGAGGAGCGCGACCAGTCGGCCGGCCCGCTGGCGCACGGCGGCAAGGCGAGCGACTTCACGGTCCGGGGTCTGCGCGAGAAGACCGACCGGGCGATGAAGAACTTCCTCGACAGTTCCGAGGAGATCGACAGCGCCAGCAAGGACGGCAACCTCAAGGGCGTCCGCGAGTACCTCATCCAGCTCGCCGGCGAGCTGGGCGACCTGGCGCAGATCCGCAAGAGCGCCTACGCCTCCGAGGGCAACTCCACGCAGACGATCGAGGCGTACCACCGCCTGATCGAGAACCTGGTCTCCCTCTCCCAGGACATGGCCGAGGCGACCAGCAACCCGGACATGATCCAGCGCACGCGTGCGCTCGCGGCGTTCTCCTCCGCCAAGGAGTACTCCTCGATCCAGCGCGCGGCCCTGGCGGCGGCGCTGCCCGCGAGCAACACCACGACCGGCAAGCTCTCGCCGAACGACCGGCTCTACGCCGAGTCGGCCCTGGAGAGCCAGAAGTCCGAGATCCGCAGCTTCAAGAGCATCTACGGCGAGGACGCCGCCGCCGAGCTGCTCAAGCCCATCGAGGACGGCGGCAACTCCACGATCAAGGCCACCGACACCTACGCGGGCCGGGCCCTGGTCTCCGCGAGCGGACTCGCCCAGCAGGACAAGCGGTCCTACCGCGACTGGCTGGACGACAGCTCCACCAAGATCCAGCAGATGAAGAACATCGAGCACACCCTGCTCGAGGAGATGGAACAGAAGGCCCGCGAGCTGCGCAGCGCCACCGAGCGCGACGCGATCATCTCCGGTGCGCTGATCCTCATCGTGCTCGGTGTGTCGCTGGTCGGCGCCTTCGTCGTGGCCCGCTCCATGATCCGCTCGCTGCGCCGCCTGGAGGAGACCGCGACCAAGGTCGCCTCCGACCGGCTGCCCGAGCTGGTCAAGCAGCTGTCCGAGTCGGACCCGCAGGACGTCGACACGTCCGTGGAGTCGGTCGGTGTGCACTCCCGGGACGAGATCGGCCGGGTGGCCGCGGCCTTCGACGACGTGCACCGCGAGGCGGTCCGCCTCGCCGCCGAGCAGGCCCTGCTGCGGGGCAACGTCAACGCGATGTTCACCAACCTCTCGCGCCGCTCCCAGGGTCTGATCCAGCGCCAGCTGTCGCTGATCTCCGAACTGGAGTCCCGCGAGGCCGACCCGGACCAGCTGTCCTCGCTGTTCAAGCTGGACCACCTCGCCACGCGTATGCGCCGTAACGGTGAGAACCTGCTGGTTCTCGCGGGTGAGGAGCCCGGCCGCCGGTGGACCCGCCCGGTCCCGCTGGTCGACGTGCTGCGTGCCGCCGCGTCCGAGGTGGAGCAGTACGAGCGCATCGAGCTGGCCTCCGTGCCGACCACCGAGGTGGCCGGCCGGGTCGTCAACGACCTCGTGCACCTGCTCGCCGAGCTGCTGGAGAACGCGACCTCGTTCTCCTCGCCGCAGACCAAGGTCAAGGTCACCGGTCACGCCCTGCCCGACGGCCGGGTGCTGATCGAGATCCACGACACCGGTATCGGTCTGTCGCCAGAGGACCTCGCCGCGATCAACGAGCGGCTCGCCTCTCCCCCGACGGTGGACGTCTCCGTCTCCCGCCGCATGGGTCTGTTCGTGGTCGGCCGGCTCTCGCAGCGGCACGGCATCCGCATCCAGCTGCGCCCGTCCGACTCCGGCGGTACGACCGCGCTGGTCATGCTGCCCGTCGATGTCGCCCAGGGCGGCAAGAAGCCCCAGCCCAAGCAGCCCGGCCAGCCGGCCGTCGGCGGTGGCGGTCCGGCCGCCGCGCAGGCCGCCGCCGGTGCGGCCGCGGCTCGGCGGGCCGCCGGTGCCGGCCAGGCGGGCGGCGGTGCCCTCGCGGCCGGCGGGCCCGGTGGTGGCTTCGGCGGCGGTGCGTCGTCCGGCGGTGGCCGGCTCGGTGCCGGCCAGGGTCCGCGGGCCGCGCTGCCCGGGCGGGACGCGGACGGTGGCCGTCCGGGTGGCGGGCGCGGGCCGCAGGGTCCCGACAAGTCCCCGTCGCTGTTCGAGCAGAGTGGTCCCCCCGCGCCGCCGCAGGGCCGTCCGGCTCCCGCCGGTGCCGGGTTCGGGCAGGCGCCCGGTGCTCCGCAGGGTCTGCAGGCCGCGGGGACGAACGGGCCGCAGGGCCGGGATGGCTACGACGGTGGCCGGGGCTCGCAGCGCCCGGGCAACTCCGAGCAGGGCCAGGGCCGTCGGCCGCAGCTGCCGCCGCGCGGCGGTCCGCGGGCCGAGCTGCCCGGCGGCGGTGACGCGCAGCCCCGCGTGCCGAGCTGGAGCGACGACAACGCCCAGCCGCCGGTGCCGCGTGCCTCCCTGGACACCCCGCGCGGGCACGAGGAGCCGGATGTCTCCCGGACCTCGTCGATGCCGCGGATCGACGACCGGCAGGGCCCGGGCTCGACGGCGGAGATCCCCGCCGTCCCGCGCGACGACGACCGGCAGGGCCCCGGCTCGCCGGCCGACTTCGGCGCGCGCGGCCCCCAGCACTCGGACCGGTTCGGCCTTCCCGGCGCGGACGACGCGCAGGGTCCGGGCCAGTTCGTCCGCCCGGACGTCTTCGGCGCCCCGGGCGGCCGCCGCGACCCGTCGTCCCCGGCGGGCCAGTACCCGGCGCCGCAGTCCTACGACAACGGCTCGACGGGCCAGTACCCCGCGCCGCGCCAGGACAGCGGCTCGACCGGGCAGTACCCGGCGCCGCAGTCCTACGACAGCGGCTCCACCGGCCAGTACGACAACGGCTCCACCGGCCAGTACCCCGCGCCGCGCCAGGACACCGGCTCCGGCCGGCCCACCCTCCCCGGTCCGGCCACCCCGGCCGACCCGGCGGGCACGGGCCGGTTCGAGCGGCCGCAGGTCAACGGCGCCCAGGGCGCGGCCGACTTCGGCGCCCCGCGTCCGCCCGCCCCGCAGGCCCGGCCCGCGCGTCAGGAGCCCGAGGCCCTGCCGCCGGCGACCGGCCCCGGTGACGGTCGTACGCCGCTGTACGACACGCTCGAGACCAACTGGTTCCACGGCCAGCAGGAGCAGCGGGAGCAGCAGCCGTCGCAGAGCAACGGCTCGGCTCCGGCCCCGCAGCCGCAGGAAACCGGCGGTCCTCAGCGGGCGGCCTCCGCAGGCTGGCGCAGCTCGCCGAACGACGACCTCGTCCGCCAGGCCGAGCGCGTCCGCCAGCCCGCCGCCGGCGGGGTCACCACCTCCGGCCTGCCGCGCCGGGTGCCCCGGGCGAACCTCGTCCCGGGCACGGCTCAGCAGCAGCCCCAGCAGAGCGGTCCGCAGATCTCGCGTGCCCCCGATGACGTACGCGGTCGGCTGACCAATCTCCGCCGCGGTATTGCACAGGGTCGTCAGGCCGGGTCCACCCAGACCGGCAGCTTCCCTCGGCCCTCTCACCAGCAGGAGCGTTAGTTGAGTCCGATGAGCCAGGCGGCACAGAATCTCAACTGGTTGATCACCAACTTCGTGGACAACACCCCAGGGGTGTCCCACACCGTCGTCGTGTCCGCCGACGGCCTCCTCCTGGCGATGTCGGAGGGCTTCCCGCGCGACCGCGCGGATCAGCTCGCGGCCGTCGCCTCCGGTCTGACGTCCCTGACGGCAGGCGCCTCCCGGATCTTCGAGGGCGGCGACGTGGCTCAGACGGTCGTGGAGATGGAGCGGGGATTCGTCTTCCTCATGTCCGTCTCGGACGGCTCGTCGCTCGCCGTTCTCGCTCACCCCGAATGCGACATCGGCCTGGTCGGCTACGAGATGGCGCTCCTGGTCGACCGCGCGGGCGCGGTCCTCACCCCCGACCTGCGAGCTGAGCTCCAAGGCAGTCTGCTCCATTGATCGGCACCGGCACCACCCGTCTCACCACATCACCGTCCTGCGGCCACACACCCCACACAGGCCTCGTCAGACGGCTCGACTGACACCGACTTGCTGTCCCGCCCGGAGGACCCATGACCCCGCCCCCCGCCTCTCATGATCCGTACGCGGAGCCGTACGAGGACGAGGGCGACCAGCCGCTGGTCCGGCCGTACGCCATGACCGGCGGCCGGACCCGGCCGCGTTACCAGCTCGCCATCGAGGCACTGATCAGCACGACCGCCGATCCCGCGGCGCTCATGGGGCTGCTCCCGGAGCACCAGCGCATCTGCCACCTGTGCCGTGAGGTGAAGTCGGTCGCCGAGGTCTCGGCGCTGCTCAACATGCCGCTCGGTGTGGCCCGGATCCTGGTCGCGGACCTCGCGGAGGCCGGTCTCGTCGCGATCCACCAGCCGGGCGGCGACGAGGCCACCGGCGCGCCGGACGTGACACTGCTCGAAAGGGTGCTCAGTGGACTTCGCAAGCTCTGACGCGGGTCGTTCCACCACTTCCGCGAAGATCGTGGTGGCGGGTGGCTTCGGCGTGGGCAAGACCACGTTCGTCGGGGCCGTCTCGGAGATCAACCCGCTGCGTACCGAGGCCGTCATGACGTCAGCTTCGGCCGGCATCGACGACCTCACCCACACCGGGGACAAGACCACCACGACCGTCGCCATGGACTTCGGCCGTATCACCCTGGACCAGGACCTGATCCTGTACCTCTTCGGTACACCGGGCCAGGACCGCTTCTGGTTCATGTGGGACGACCTGGTGCGCGGCGCCATCGGCGCGGTGGTGCTCGTGGACACCCGGCGCCTGGCCGACTGCTTCCCGGCCGTCGACTACTTCGAGAACAGCGGACTGCCGTTCGTCATCGCCCTCAACGGCTTCGACGGCCAGCAGCCGTACACCCCGGACGAGGTGCGGGAAGCCCTCCAGATCGGCCCCGACACCCCCATCATCACGACCGACGCCCGGCACCGGGCGGACGCGAAGAGTGCGCTGATCACGCTGGTCGAGCACGCTCTGATGGCACGGTTGAGGTAGCACCCAATTCAGAAGCGCCATACGGCAGTTGTCGTAGATACACCGGAGCCGACTGTGTCCTTTGACACGGTCGGCCAAGGTGTTCATAACGTTTCGGCAGAGGAATCAGATGGTACGGCCACGCGTCGCGCACATCCGGTCTCGCTGCGCGCACAACCGCCCCGCCTTTTGGCGGGGCTCGCTCTTTATGACCGTTTTATCTGGGGCTTACATCCCTCGGAATCCTCACCTCGGACTGTTTGGAAGAGCGCAGGTCGTCGTGCTGGAATGCCTGAACTGCCCAATAGTCAATGGCGTACACGTCAGTCGATGGCGTACCGGGCTCTGAGAAACTGCGGCACAACGTTGGTGCCGACCGCCGAGAGGTTGTTGGTCGAGTGAGGCGAAGCAAGAACAGTCCCGAGCCGTCGGCCCGGGGCAACTTCACCCCGCCGCCGCGCACAGCGGCGCCCGCCCCCGTGCCCGGTTCGGAGCCGACGGCCGCGCCCGCCCAGAGCGCCGGCCGTTTCTCCCCGCGCAACTGGCGTGTGGCGACCAGGCTCAACGCGATCCTGCTCATACCCGTGCTGGTCGGCCTCGTCATGGGCGGCATCCAGGTGAAGAGCTCGATCGACACCTGGCAGGAGGCCGAGGACGCGGAGAACACCGCGCGCCTGGTGCGAGCCTCCCTCCTGTATGCCAATGCCCTCTACAACGAGCGTGACACCTCCGCCGCGCCCCTGCTGAAGGGCAGCTCCCAGACCGCCCAGGACAAGGCCACCGTCGCCCAGGTCCGCAAGACCACCGACGAGGCGGCCGACGCCTTCGACGCCGCGGCCCAGAACATGCCGGCCAAGCCCGGCCTGGAACGCCGTCTGAAGCTGTTCCGCCAGGCGGAGCCGAAGCTCCAGACGCTGCGCCAGGTCGCGTACACCTCCAAGCTGAAGGGCGTGCAGACCGAGGAGGGCTACGTCGAGGTCGCCCACCCGCTGACGGAGTTCGCCAACGAGCTGGGCCTGGGCACCGGCAACATCACCAGCTACGGCCGGACCGTCTACGCCATCGAGCTCACCAAGGCGGCCCTGTCGCTGCAGCGCTCCATCGGCATGCACATCCTGACCAAGCCGGGCCCTGACGAGGGCAACCTCGCCAGCCAGCGCATCGCCCTGTCCTCGTACGCGTACCTCGAGCGCATCGCCGTGCAGGAGTACGTCGGCGGTGGCACCGAGGAGGACGCGGCCAAGCTCAGGGCCGCCGAGGCGAAGATGAAGACCGACGGTGCCGCGATGGCCCGGGAGGCCAAGGCCAAGAACCCGGACTACGTCGCCCCGCCGTCCAACCCGACGACCATGGTCTCGGCCGTCGCGACGCTCCAGACCACCGACCCGAGCGCCCGCGCCGCCCTCGCCGAGCAGGGCATCACCGCCGAGAACTGGTGGGCGGTCAACACGCTCCGGTTCAACGCGTACGAGAAGATCGAGACGGACCTGGCCGACAAGGCCGTGAGCGAAGCCTCCGACATCGCCGACGGCGCCCAGCGCGACGCCTACATCACCGGTGCCGCCGTCGTCGTCGCCCTGCTCCTGGCCTTCATCCTGGCCGGAGCGGTGGCCCGCCAGATGAGCCGCTCGATGCGCCAGCTGCGCAACGCCGCCTTCGGTATCGCCGAGCAGCGCCTGCCGATGCTCGTCGACCAGCTCTCGCGCACCGACCCCGGACGCGTCGACACCCGCGTGCAGGCCATCCCGATCACCACCACGGACGAGATCGGCGAGGTCGCCCGCGCCTTCGACCAGGTCCACCGCGAGGCGGTCCGGCTCGCCGCCGAGCAGGCCCTGCTGCGGGGCAACATCAACGCGATCTTCACCAACCTCTCGCGCCGCAACCAGTCGCTGATCGAGGGCCAGCTGACCCTGATCACCGACCTGGAGAACAACGAGGCCGACCCGGACCAGCTGGAGAACCTCTTCAAGCTGGACCACCTCGCGACCCGTATGCGCCGCAACGGCGAGAACCTCCTGGTCCTCGCCGGCGAGGAGCCCGGCCGCCGCTGGGACCAGCCGGTCCCGCTGGTCGACGTGCTGCGCGCCGCCTCCTCCGAGGTGGAGCAGTACGAGCGCATCGAGCTGTCCGGCGTCCCCGAGGCCGAGATCCACGGCCGGGCCGTGACCGACCTCGTGCACCTGCTGGCCGAGCTGCTGGAGAACGCGACCACGTTCTCCTCCCCGCAGACCAAGGTCCGCGTCACCGCGACCCGGCTCCCCGACGGCCGCGTGATGATCGAGATCCACGACAAGGGCATCGGCCTGACCGCCGAGGACTTCGCGGACATCAACCACAAGCTGGCCAACCCACCGACCGTGGACGCCGCGATCTCGCAGCGCATGGGCCTGTTCGTGGTCGGCCGGCTGTCCGACCGGCACGGCATCCGCGTCCAGCTGCGCCCCTCGGGCGAGCAGGCCGGCACCACCTCGCTGGTCATGCTGCCCGACGCGATCACCCACGGTGGCGGCGGCGAGCAGCACGTGGACCGCGACGAGTTCACCGTCTCGCAGATCATCCCGGAGCAGAACTTCGGCGGCGGCGAGAACTTCAACCAGCCGGCCATGCGCACGGCGGCCGAGCTCGGCTTCGACGACAGCCGGTACGCCGACGTCCCCGACGACATACGCGAGCTGGACCCCGTCGGCCGCTCCCTGATGCGCGAGGAGCGCCGGGCGGCCCTGGAGGCCCAGTCGCACGAACAGCCCGCCCTGCCCGGCCGGACCGGCCAGAACGCCCAGGAGCAGGCCGAGGCATCCGGATACGCCGAGGGGTTCCCCGGGCGGCAGGGCTACGACGGCGGCCAGGGCTACGACACGGGCCAGACCGGCTACCCGGAGCAGCCCGCCGCGTACGACCGTCAGGCACCGTACGAGGAGCAGCAGCAGGCGTCATACGAGGAGCAGCGGCGGACGGCATACGAGGAGCCGCAGCGGGCCGCGTACGACGAGCAGTACTACGCGCCGAACAGCGGTCTGCCGCAGAACGACACCTTCTCGCCCAACGGCGGCTACCCGGACCCGTCCTCCTATGCGGAGCCGGCCCAGGAGGAGCACCAGGCGCAGGGCGCGGGCGGCCCCGGCGGCTTCCCCGCCTTCGAGCAGCGGCGTTACCAGGACGACTGGCCCCAGCAGGACGGTTACCAGAACGGCTACCCGAACCAGTACCCTTCTCAGGCCCAGGAAACGGAATCCGCGCAGGCCGCTGACGCGAGTGAGCAGGACCGCGTAGGCTTCGACCGTTCGGGACCGGCCCAATCCGCCGCACCCTCGCTGACCGACGCCGGGCTTCCCCGCCGCGGGTCCGCCGCGAACGGTGCGAACGGCGCGGGCGGTGCCCGGCACGCGAGCCAGGAGCCCCCGGCCTCCACTCCGGAGAGCAACGGCGACAGCGACTGGCGCTCGGCGAACGACGAGCGGTGGCAGCAGGCCTCGCAGCTCCGGAAGCCGAAGGCGGGCGGGGTCACCTCCTCCGGCCTGCCGAGGCGGGTGCCCAAGGCCAACCTGATCGAGGGTTCCGCCGAGAGCACTCCCCAGGGGGGCCCACAGGTCTCCCGCGCCCCGGAGGACGTCCGGGGCAGGCTGAGCAACCTGCGTCGCGGCGTCCAGCGCGGACGCAACGCAGGCAGTGAAACGAACGGCCAGGGCTTCGGTCCTGACAGCACCTACAACCAGGAGCGTTAGTGTGAGCCCGATGAGCCAGGCGGCACAGAACCTGAACTGGTTGATCACCAACTTCGTGGACAACACCCCGGGGGTGTCCCACACGGTGGTGGTCTCCGCCGACGGACTCCTTCTGGCGATGTCCGAAGGCTTCCCCCGCGACCGCGCCGACCAGCTCGCGGCCGTCGCCTCCGGTCTGACGTCTCTGACGGCAGGCGCCTCCCGCATCTTCGAGGGCGGAAGCGTCAATCAGACGGTTGTGGAGATGGAGCGGGGATTCCTCTTCATCATGTCCATCTCCGACGGCTCGTCGCTCGCGGTTCTCGCACATCCGGAGGCGGACATCGGTCTCATCGGATACGAGATGGCGCTGCTCGTCGACCGAGCCGGTACGGTCCTGACACCGGACCTTCGTGCGGAGCTCCAGGGGAGCCTGCTCAACTAACAGACGGACGGTGCGTTTTGGCGTCCCGGGGCCGTAAGGTTTCGGGACGCGGCTCCACAGCGATGGGTGCCCGGCACAGTCGGAGGAGGAGAAAGTGGCAACACCCCCAGGCGGTTCGTCTTCGGGCAACTGGTCGTACGGCCCTGCCCAGGGCCAGGGCGACGGTGGACAGAACCCGAACCGTTACAACTTCCCCTCCGCACCGAGCCACCGGCAGCCGTACACGCCACAGGGCCCCGGCCCGTCGCCGTACGACCAGCCGCCGGCCCCGCGCATCCAGCCCGTGCAGCCGCAGCGCCGCACCCCAGAGCCGGCGCCCGCGGGGGCGTCGAACAACCCGCTGGTGCGTCCGTACGCCATGACCGGTGGCCGGACCCGCCCGCGTTACCAGCTCGCCATCGAGGCGCTGGTGCACACCACTGCGCAGCCGCACCAGATGCAGGGCCAGTTGCCCGAGCATCAGCGGATCTGCAACCTCTGCCGGGAAATCAAGTCGGTCGCCGAGATCTCGGCGCTCCTCACGATCCCTCTCGGCGTGGCCAGGATCCTCGTCGCCGACTTGGCGGAGGCGGGACTGGTCGCCATCCATCAGCCCGGCGGCGACGAGAACGCCGGCGGCCAGCCAGACGTGACACTGCTCGAAAGGGTGCTCAGTGGACTTCGCAAGCTCTAGCGGCGGTCCTTCCCGCTCCACCACCTCGGCGAAGATCGTGGTGGCGGGTGGCTTCGGCGTGGGCAAGACCACGTTCGTCGGGGCCGTCTCGGAGATCAACCCGCTGCGTACCGAGGCCGTCATGACGTCAGCTTCGGCCGGCATCGACGACCTCACCCACACCGGGGACAAGACCACCACGACCGTCGCCATGGACTTCGGCCGTATCACCCTGGACCAGGACCTGATCCTGTACCTCTTCGGTACACCGGGCCAGGACCGCTTCTGGTTCATGTGGGACGACCTGGTGCGCGGCGCCATCGGCGCGATCGTGCTGGTCGACACGAGGCGGCTCGCCGACTGCTTCCCCGCCGTCGACTACTTCGAGAACAGCGGACTGCCGTTCGTCATCGCCCTCAACGGCTTCGACGGACAGCAGCCGTACACCCCGGACGAGGTGCGGGAAGCCCTCCAGATCGGCCCCGACACCCCCATCATCACGACCGACGCCCGGCACCGGGCGGACGCGAAGAGTGCGCTGATCACGCTGGTCGAGCACGCTCTGATGGCACGGCTTCGGTAGGTACCGCCGGAGGTTCCCGGCGTGGCCCCCGCCCCTCTTCGGTGAGGGGCGGGGGCCTTTGTCATGGGCCCGGTCACGTGCCTGTTGAGGGCTCAGCTCCAGCCCACCTCCACCGCCAGGACACCGCGGTCGAGGGCGATCACCAGGCACCCCGCGTCGACCAGTTTCCTGGGCTCGCTCCCCACCGGGATCTGCACCACGAGTGCCCCCTCGCCGTCCCACAGCCGCACCGTGCGGTCATGGGACGCCGAGGCGAGCAGCCTCCGGCCATCGCCGGCCGGGGCCGTGCACAGGGCGGTGAGGGGGCCGGTGTGCCCCTCCAGCACATGACGCCGCGCACCGGACGCCGGATCCCACAGACGCACCGTCCCGTCCTGCGACGCGGAGGCCAGCAGCACGCGGCCGTCGCCGAAGTCCACCGCGCACAGCGCGACCACCGGCCCGGTGTGGCCCTCCAGGCGCCTTCCCGGGGTGCCGGACACCGGATCCCACAGACGCACCGTCCCGTCCTGCGACCCGGAGGCCAGCAGCACACGGCCGTCGCCGAAGTCCACCGCACACAGCGCGACCACCGGCCCCGCGTGCCCCTCCAGCACATGACACCGCGCACCGGACACCGGATCCCACAGACGCACCGACCCGTCCTCCGACGCCGAAGCCAGCAGCACACGGCCGTCGCCGAAATCCACCGCACACAACGCGACCACCGGCCCCGCGTGCCCCTCCAGCACATGACACCGCGCACCGGACACCGGATCCCACAAGCACACCGACCCGTCCTCCGACGCCGAAGCCAGCAGCACACGACCGTCGGCAGACCTCACCACACACAAGGCGACCACCGGCCCGGTGTGCCCCTTCAGACGGCGGCCGCGGGTACCGGTGGCCGGGTCCCACAGGCGCACCGTGCCATCCAGGGACGCCGAGCCGAGGAGCACCTCACCCCCGGGCGACTCGATCAGGCAGAGGGCGCTGACCGAATCGCTGTGGCCTTTCAGCAGTCGCATGTGGCTGCCCGTGGCGGGGTCCCACAGGCGCAGCGTGCCGTCGTGGGACGCGGAACCGAGGAGCGTCTCCCCCTCGGCCGACGTGAACGCGCACAGCGCGCTGACCGGACCGATGAGGCGTTCGAAGAGCTGGTCCCGGGCGCTCGACGTGGGGTTCCACAGTCGTACGGTCCGGTCGTGCGAAGCGGACGCCAACAGGACCCGGCCGTCCGCGGTCGCCACGGAGCACAGGGCACTGACCGGGCCGGTGTGATCTTTCAGCAGATGATGCTGGGCGCCGGTGTAGGGGTCCCAGACGCGCACCGTGCCGTCGTGGGACGCGGAGCCCAGCAGAGAGGCGCTGTCGGAGGACTCCACGACGCACAGCTCGCTGACGGCGTCCGCATGGCCTTCGAGGACCTGCTTCGCGAAACTGACGGGAAGCTTCAGTCGCCGCGCGCCGCCACGACGGGACGCGGATGTGGGCGCCGTCTCTCCCCCGGACACGATCGCGTTCTGTCGCTCGTTCCGCCCGAAGCCGAAGATGCGGGTCATGAGACGTGGTGGGGGCGGCGGGTCCGGGTCCCACAGTCGTACGGTGCGGTCGTCGGAGGCGGAGGCGATCAGGAGTTGGCCGTTGGAGGTTTCGACCGAGCACATCGCGCCGACCGGCCCGCGATGGCCTCGGAAGAGCCTTTCGCAGCGTCCCGTCCCGGGGTCCCACATTCTGAGCGTGCCGTCGGCGGACGCGGAGATCACAACGGTCGGACCGCTCGCGAGACGAGCCGTGTACAGCGTCCGCACGCCGCCGTGCGTGAAGCCCCGTCTCAGCCGCCGTTCGTGGGTGCCCGCGACGGGGTTCCACAGCCTCACCGTGCCGTCGTCGGACGCCGAGGCGAGGAGCGGGCTGCCGTCGGGCATCCCCACCGCGCACAGCGCTCTCACCGGTCCGGCGTGGCCCTCCAGCACGTGGTGCCGGGTGCCCGTCGTGGGGTCCCACAGCCTGACCGACCCGTCGTCCGACGCCGAGGCCAGCACCACACGCCCGTCCGCACATCCGAGGGCGCACAACGCGTTGACCGGCCCGGCATGCCCCTCGAAGACATGGTGCCGGGTGCCCGCCATGGGGTCCCACAGCCTCACCGACCCGTCGTCCGACGCCGAGGCCAGCACCACACGCCCGTCCGCACACCCGAGGGCACACAACGCGTTGACCGGCCCGGCATGCCCCTCGAAGACATGGCGTTGGGTACCTGTCGTGGGATCCCACACGCGCACGGTGTGGTCGTGTGACCCCGAGGCGAGGAAGGTACGCCCACCCGGGCTGCTCACCGGGCACAGTGCGCTGACCGGTCCGGTATGCCCTTCCAGCAGCGCTTCGTCGTCTCCTCGCTGGGTGGCCGCCCATCGGGCGCGGTACGGGCTGTCGTGTGCGAGGTCGCGGTAGGCCGAGCCGAGGTCGTGCAGGACTTCGCTGATGGTGTAGAGGGCGGCGCGTTCGGCAGGCGGGGCGTCGATCGCGCGAGGGGTCTTGCGGAGCAGCCGGGCGCGCCGGCGTGCGGTGGGCGTGGTGGCGGCCGCGGCGGCGGGGATGAGCCGGCGCAGATCCGCGTACAGGGGGTAGGCGTCGTCGTCGAGGAGTTCGTCCACGGCGTGGCCGCGCTGCGCGTGAGCGGGCAGGGAGCGCAGGAGGTAGGCGGGGGCTTGTGACCATCCGCTCTCCCGGCCCAGGCCCAGGAAGGCGGCCGTGATGGCCTTTTCGTCGGCGGGGGCTTCACGGTGGCGCAGCAGAGCGTCGTTGAGGGCTTGGTGGAACAGCCGGTAGACGGGTGTGGCGAGTTCACCGACGCTCGTTTCGACGAGGAAGTTGGCTGCCGAGGATCTGGCGAAGGCCTCCAGGTCTTCCGCACCGGGGGCCGCGTATCCGAGGGCGCCGATGGTGGCCCGCCACAAGTCGATGGGAACGCCGGATGCCTTGGCGTAGGCGAGTGCCGTCATCAGCGCCGCGGCGGGGACGCCCGCGACGCGTGGCAGCAGGAGGAGGTAGGAGTTGAGGGCCGAGTCGACGGTCGGGGTGAACGTGAGCTCCGCGATGGCCACGGGCGTCCGGTCGTACTTGCCCCGGGCCCGGGCGACGAGACCGGCGACGAGGAAGTTGCCGTCGGCCAGCTCCGCGATCCGTTCGGCGACGGGCTCTGCGACGCGATCGTCGTTGTAGGGGTTTCCGGCGCGTTCTTCGCCGTGGAGCTGGAGTGTGGCCAGGGCATAGGCCGCCAGGTCCGCCCGGGCGAAGTACTCCGGGGTGTCGAGGTCGATCACGGACGGGTTGGCGAACGCCTCGACGAGGGAGCCGTCGTCGTCCTGCCGGCGGGTGCCCACCACCACGCGTACGCCGAGGTGGTGCAGGTCCTCGGCCAGCGGTCGGGCGATGTGGTGGATGATCTGGCGGGTCTGCTGGGTGCTGGCCGCCTCGTCGAGGGCATCGATGATCACGGTGAAGCCGGTGCGGCGGGTGCGCTCCAGCGCGTCGGCCAGCACGGTCGCCAGATCTCTGACGTCCATCGGAAGCCTGGCGGAAGCGGCGCGGGCGATTTCCCCGGCCACTTCGAGAGCCGTCTTGCCCTTGGCGTGCACGGCGCAGGCCACGGAGCGTTCCACCGCCCGCACCGCGTCGTCGCCCCGTGGGAGGGCTGCGGCGATGGCGGGGTCGGCGGTGGTGACGACCCGCCCCAGCACGGCCGACTTGCCCACCCCGGGGGACCCGGTCACGACGAGCGCCTGTGCCTGGGGGTGCACTCCCACGAGCCAGTCGCGAATCCTGGTGAGCGCGGCCGTGCGCCCGCGGAAGCGGAAACCGCGGTCGCTGTCCTTGTAGACACCGCGTGCCCGGGGCCGCCAGTGCAGACCCGCCTCCGGGTCCCTGTCCAGGCTCCAGCCCCAGGCGGCCAGGGCGCCTTCCCCGGCGGCTTCCGCCGACCAGCCGGTCAGCAGGTGGAGCTTCTGGTCGGGTAAGCAGTCGACGACGGCGCTCAAGGTGATGGCGCGCGCGTCACCGTTCGCGCTCTGCGCCTGCCCCACCATGCCGACGACCGCCTCGTAGTCGGCGGACCACAGCGCGGCGCCGGCGTAACCGGACTTGACCGGATAACGGGAGCCCGTGTCCAGGCGGATCCACCCGTAACCGAGGACTTCCCCCACCACGCCGTCGGACGAATTGCCCAGCATTCCGTCGGGAAACCCGAACGTCCACCATCTTCGGCGCACCAGACTGTCGATCTCCGGCTGCCGCAGACGCGCCGCGTACCCTTCCGGCACGGGCTGCGCCAGGGTCAGCACGGCGACATCCCGCACGTCACGTTCGTCGAACGGCGGAGCCGCGACGTCCTTCACGGGGATGCGCTGATAGCCCATGCCGTGTGCCTTGGGGAACGCCACCCACAGCTCGGGCCTGCGCACCCTTCCGTCGAAGACCACGGACGCACAGGTCAGCACCCGCCGGCCGTCGATCAGGAAACCGGAACCAAGAGGACGTCGGTCGCCCTGCGACGCGTGGACGGCCGCGACCCACGAGTCCGACCCGGGTCGCGGGCTGTTGTCAGCCGCGCTCGTGTTCGCCCCCACGGCTTCCCCCCTGGTCACAAACGGGCCATCAGCGTAGCCGCCGAGAGCTGGAGCGTGACCGGTATGGAGCAAACTCGCGGCCCCGCCCTCCCGGGGGGAGAACGGGGCCGTGAGCGCGATGCGGAACTCAGCGCCAGCTGTGCGGCGCCCTGAAGCCGGGCTCTCGCTCCAGCCGGCGCCAGCCGGCCTTCACGCGGCCGCGGTGCGTCGGGGCCGGGTCCGTGGGGCGGGCGGCGGCGCGGGCCAGGAGGATCGCCGTGATGGCGGCGACTTCCTCGGGCTCGGCGTGGCCCTTCTCGACGCGGATGTCAGGGATGTCCATGGGTCTCAGTCTCCAGGAGAGAGATGTCCGCCAGGTTACTGCGGAGGGTTGCCGTGCTTGCGGGAGGGCAGGTCGGCGTGCTTGGTCTGGAGCATCGCGAGGGACTTGATCAGCACCTCGCGGGTTTCCGCGGGGTCGATGACGTCGTCGACCAGTCCGCGCTCGGCCGCGTAGTAGGGGTGCATCAGCTCGGACTTGTACTCCTTGACCATGCGGGCCCGCATGGCATCGGGGTCCTCGGCGTCAGCGATCTGGCGGCGGAAGATGACGTTGGCCGCACCCTCCGCGCCCATGACGGCGATCTCGTTGGTCGGCCAGGCGTACGTGAGGTCGGCACCGATGGACTGGCTGTCCATGACGATGTACGCACCTCCGTAGGCCTTGCGCAGGATCAGCGAGATCCTCGGCACGGTCGCGTTGCAGTAGGCGTAGAGGAGCTTCGCGCCGTGGCGGATGATGCCACCGTGCTCCTGGTCGACGCCCGGGAGGAAGCCGGGGACGTCCAGAAGGGTGACGATCGGGATGTTGAAGGCATCGCACATCTGGACGAAGCGGGCCGCCTTCTCGGAGGCCTCGATGTCCAGGACACCGGCGAGCACCTGCGGCTGGTTGGCGATGATGCCGACGACCTGGCCGTCCATCCGGCCCAGCGCGCAGAGGATGTTGCGGGCCCAGCGCTCGTGGACCTCCAGGTAGTCGCCGTCGTCGACGATCTCCTCGATGACCTTGGCCATGTCGTACGGCCGGTTGCCGTCCGCCGGGACCAGGTCGAGGAGGACGTCCGAGCGGCGGTCGGCCGGGTCGGAGGCCTCCGTGCGGGGCGGGTTCTCGCGGTTGTTCTGCGGGAGCAGGGAGAGGAGGTAGCGCACCTCGGCGATGCACGTCTCCTCGTCGTCGTAGGCGAAGTGGCAGACACCGGACGTCTCGGCGTGCACGTCCGCGCCGCCCAGGCCGTTCTGCGTGATCTCCTCGCCGGTGACGGCCTTGACGACGTCCGGGCCGGTGATGAACATCTGCGAGGTGTCGCGGACCATGAACACGAAGTCCGTGAGGGCCGGGCTGTAGGCCGCGCCGCCCGCGCACGGGCCGAGCATGACGCTGATCTGCGGGATGACGCCCGAGGCCTTGGTGTTGCGCTGGAAGATGCCGCCGTAGCCGGCGAGCGCCGAGACGCCCTCCTGGATGCGGGCGCCCGCGCCGTCGTTCAGGGAGACCAGGGGTGCGCCGGCCGCGATGGCCATGTCCATGATCTTGTGGATCTTCGTGGCGTGGGCCTCGCCCAGCGCGCCGCCGAAGATGCGGAAGTCGTGGGCGTAGACGAAGACCGTCCGGCCCTCCACCGTGCCCCAGCCGGTGATCACACCGTCGGTGTACGGCTTCTTGGCCTCCAGGCCGAAGCCGGTCGCCCGGTGCCGGCGCAGCTGCTCGACCTCGCGGAAGGACCCCGGGTCGAGGAGAAGTTCGATGCGCTCGCGCGCGGTCAGCTTGCCCTTGGCGTGCTGCGCCTCGGTCGCCTTCTCGCTCGGGCCGGCCACCGCCTGCGCACGGATCTCGTGCAGTTCGGCCACACGTCCACGCGCGTCGGTCGGCTCACCCGGCGCCTCATCCAAAACGGTCATGTAGCGACCTTACGAAGCCAACCAAGGATTGCGGGCCGTCGACTCCTCACAGTCTCCGGCGTGTTTTCCTGGTACCCCTGAACAGAACCATGGCGGAGTGCAGCCGTTCTGACTGCTCAGGGGGCGTTCGGCTTGTGGGGGTCGAACAAAGCCGTCAGCCGAGAGTCACCTCACAGACGTGGGTGGCGCAGTCCTTCGCGGGGGTGACGCGCACGCGCAGTCGGCGGCCTGTGGAGAGCACCTCGACCGTCTCGTCCGCATGGGTGACCCGGCGGACCGGGCGGTTCCAGGTGATCTCCAGCGGTTCGCCCGTGCGGGGCGGTTCGCTCAGGCAGAGGGTAGCGGTACGGCCCCGGCGGACGGTCAGCACGCTCGCGCCGGCGGAGGCGGTGAGCGGGCCCGCCGTGCCGGCCTGCCAGAAGTTCGCGGCCGTCAGGCCGAGGGAGGGCAGGCTGACCGCCTGGCGGCCGGCGTCGTTGGCGAGGATCGACAGCCAGTGGCGGTCGGCGGCGCGGCGCGCGACCGCGCGGCGGGAGGCGCCGGGCATGAGGACGTAGGCGTAGGTGGCGTCCTGCGGGTCGGTGCCGTGGTCGAGCCACAGGGTCTGCCAGCGGCGGGTGCGCCGCTCCGGCGTGCTGCCGGTGTTGATGTCGGACCAGGCGCCGGTGCGGTCCTCGCGCAGCGCCCGCGGCTCGCCGTCGAGCAGGACCCAGCCGCCGTGGCCCTCCAGATGGGCCCAGCCGGGGCCCGCTGCGAAGGTCGGGCTGCCGGACTCGCCGAGGTTGCGGTTGTCGACGACGGTCTCCACCGGGACGCCGTCGGCGCAACTGATCCCGGCGCCCAGGCAGATCACCGCGTCCGCGGCGCAGAACCAGGACTTGCGGGCCTGGAGGGTGGAGCCGAGGCCCTTGAGGTGCTGGCCGAGCGCGGCGTACTCGCCGTCGGTGGTGCCGCCGACCCAGCGCGCGTCCGGGCGGGCCGTGCCCCACTCGCCGCCTTCCCGGTCGGCGAGGCGCTTGGTGGAGACGGTGGTTCCGGGCAGGCGGTACCAGTCCACGGTGGGCCAGAACCAGTCCGTGTACTGGTCGCCCCCGCCGGCCCACCAGCAGACCATTCCGGCACCGGTGTGCCAGCCGCGCGGGTTCTCGCCGTTGCCGCACTCGTAGTGGGCGATGCGGTCGCTGGCCATGGCGATGTTCACGGTGAAGCCGGGGCGGCGGTGGACGGCGCGGTCCATGGCGGCGAAGAGGCGGTGGCCGGTGGGTTCGGGGGCGGCCGGCAGGGGCGAGGCGGTGATCGCGTGCAGCCGGGCCAGGTCGGCGACGCCGAACTGGCGTGCCGTCAGGATCGGGGCGACCGTGTCCCGTTCGATCCAGCCCTTGATGCGGGCGTGCCAGCGGTCGCGTTCCGCCGGGCTCGCACCGGCCGCGAGGAGCGCGATGGCCGCGATGAGCTGCTGTCCGTGGAAGTGGTCGCCGCGCATGACCTTGCGGTCGTCGGCGCTGAGGAGACCGCGGCTGATGGCCCGGCCGTTGACGCTGTCCATGACGAGTCCGTCGTGGATGAGCGGTGCGTAGGCGTGCTCGACGCTGTCCAGGACGATCTGCCGGTTCGGGTCGGTGACCTCCCAGCCGGATCCGGCGAGCAGGGCGAAGAGGCGGCCGAGGCCGTCCCAGCATGACCTGGCCGTACGTGCCCGAGTAGGCGACCCAGGTGTGCTGGACGAAGGAGCCGTCGGCGTAGAGGCCGTCGCCCCTTGTGACGTACGGGAAGACCGGGGAGAGCGCGTCACGGGCGAGGGCGATCTTGTCCGGGTCGCGGCCGAGGATGCCGCGCAGGGCGACGGAGCGGCACAGGTCGACCCGGTTGGCCCCGGTGGACGTGCCGGAGTAGTCGCCGAGGGCCGAGTCGGGCACGAAGTGGTCGACAGCGGCGCAGGCCGCCTGGATCCGGGCGTCGCCGAGCCGGTCATGGAGAGCGGCCGTGATGTCCATGAGCAGGCGCGGGCTGCCGATCTGCCATTCCCACCAGTTGCCGTAGCGAGTGGTGGCGGGGTGGTAGACGGTGGCGGAGAGGTGGTCGAGGCCGCGCAGGACGGCGGCGAGGAGGTCCGGGTCGGCGGTCGAGCCGGTGCCCTGCTGGACGTAGGCCTGGGTCATGGTCCACAGGCGGCCGTAGCTCATGGTGATGCCGGCCGGTGGGTCGAAGGGGTGGCCGGGCCAGAGCGAGTCCGCCGCCGGGGCCATGGCCGAGTGCAGGGCACGGGCGAGTTCACCGGTCTCGGCGAGGCGTGAGGCGTACGGCTGCGCGGACGGGTCGTATCCGGTGCCGAGGGTGATGCCGAGCCAGCGTCGGCGGAGGGTGTCGTACGGGTCGGAGCCGGGGTCCTGGGCGTCGGGTCCCTGCGCGTCCTGGCCCTGAGCCCCAGCGTCCCGCGCGGCGGCGCGGCGGGGCGTGGGCCTCGCGCCGCCGGTCGCCGCCAGGGCCGCGGCCGCGAGCAGCAGGGCACGGCGGCCGGGGCGGAGCAGAGCGGCGGCCTCGGCCGTACGGCGGGAGAAGACGCGACGCTGGGGAGTCATGCCCATGCCTTACCACGGGGAGACGGTCACCTGAACGGAGGATCCGGCCGGAGTGACCGGAACGGGGGAACGGGCCCGAGGGGTAAGGCCGGCTGGGGCAGCCGAGGCGTGGGCGGCTATCGGGAGGCGGCCGGAGCAGCCGCAGCGGCGGAGCGGCACAGCCGTGACACGGCCCGAGCAACACCGGCCGCGGAGAGCAGCACGCCCGTGACACGGCCGCGGGGCAGCCGCAGCCGGCAGCACAACCGGGACGCCGCCGGAGCCGACGAGCAGCACACCCCGGACACGGACCGAGCAGCCCGGGCCACCGACAGCGCAACCGCGACACGGCCCCAGCAGCCCCAGCCACCGATCAGCCGAGGCGGTTCAGCAGGTGTCCGGACATCCTCGGGGCCAGGGCGCGGAGGCGGTCCGCGAGGGCCAGCCAGGCGGGGACGTAGACCTGGTCGCGGCCCTCGCGTACGGCCTCCCAGACGGCGCCGGCGACCCGGCCGGGCGGGATCCGCCGGGGGCGGGAGTGCTCGTACGGCCTGCCGCGGCGGGCGTGGAAGGGCGTGTCGACGGGGCCGGCCACCACGAAGGTCACGCCCACGCCCGTGCCCCGCAGTTCCCGGCGCAGCGCTTGGGAGAACGCGGCCAGAGCGGCCTTGGCGGCGGAGTACACCGCTTCCTCCCGTACGCCCACGCAGCCCGCGACGGAGCCGAGCAGCACCACCCGGCCCCGCCCGGCCGCGATCATCGTGGGCAGCACCTCGCGCACGAGGTGGAGCGTGGCGTTGAGGTCCAGGGCGAGCACGCGGTCGATGTCGGTGTGCGGCATGGCGGCGAACGGGCCCGCCCAGCCGATGCCCGCCCCGGCGACGAGGACGTCGACCCGGCCGGTCGTGTGCAGCGCGGACTGGGCCAGCAGGCGCGGGCCGTCCGGGGCGGCGAGGTCGGCGGGCAGCACGTCGGCCGTGGTGCCGGACGCCGTCCGCTCCAGGCGGCGCCGGTCGCGGCCGCTGAGGAGCAGGTGCCAGCCGTCCATGGCGAAGCGCCGCGCCGTGGCCGCCCCGATGCCCGAGGAGGCCCCGGTGACGAGGGCCACGCGCCGGTCCAGACGCCGTGGCGGCCCGTGCTCGCGCGCCGGTGCGGGGGCGGCCAGGCGGCGTGGGGCGGCGCCCGTCGGTGGGTCGTGGGCCGAGCCGGAGCCGGTGAGTGTCATCGGTCGGTCTCCCTGCGCTGTAAACGTCCGCCGTGGTCTCGGCTGTCTCCGTTCCAAGCTCTGCGCACAGGATGCGACAGGACCATCCCTGCGTGCCGCTCGATGCCGCCAGGCGGCGGTATGGGCACCACAGCGCGACATACCCGCCAAAAAGATTGAACATTGAACTGGAATAGGTCTACGGTGGGTCGCGTTACATAGTTCAACGTTCAACATTCCAGCGGAACGCAGGAGGAGTACCCCATGAGCATCTTCAGCCGCAAGGGCACCGAGACCGCCACGACCGACGCCGTGGGCCCGGAGCTGGCCGCCCTGACCGGCGACTACACGATCGACCCCGCGCACTCGACGATCGGCTTCGTCGCCCGGCACGCCATGGTCACCAACGTCAAGGGCGGCTTCCAGGACTTCACGGGCACGCTCCACCTCGACGGCACCGACCCCTCGCGGTCCACGGCCTCCCTGGACGTCGTGATGGACAGCATCGAGACGGGCAACGCCGACCGCGACGGCCACCTCAAGAGCTCGGACTTCTTCAAGGCGGACGAGTTCCCGGCCATGACGTTCCGCTCCACCGAGGCGGAGGCCCTCGGCGGCGACGACTACCGCATCACCGGCGACCTGACGATCCTCGGCACGACCCGCCCCCTCACCATCGACCTCGAGTTCAACGGTGCCGCGAAGGACCCCTTCGGCAACGAGCGCGTCGGCTTCGAGGGCAAGGCGGAGATCCTGCGCTCCGAGTGGGGCCTGACCTGGAACGCCGCCCTGGAGACCGGCGGCGTCCTGGTCTCCGACAAGATCAAGCTCACCTTCGACATCTCGGCGATCAGGAACGCGTGAGCCCCGTTCGGCCGGCCCGGTGAAAGGTCACCGGGCCGGTTCTGGCCGGATCACGCCTTTCACTGCTGACATGCACTCGACAATCTGATGCTTCCGGTTGCACCTCCCCGGTCAACCCCCCACGGAAGGCATCACGTTGAAGAGACTGCTCACGGCCCTCAAGAGATGTGCGGTCCTCGGGGCCGCCGCCCTCGCGATCGCCAGCCTTCAGCCCGTCACCGCCGCCCAGGCCGCCCCCACGCCCGTCGTCGGCGGGACGCGGGCCGCGCAGGGCGAGTTCCCGTTCATGGTCCGGCTCTCCATGGGCTGCGGCGGGGCGCTCTACACCCAGCAGATCGTGCTCACGGCCGCGCACTGCGTGGGCGCCTCCGGCAACAACACGAGCATCACCGCCACCGCGGGGGTCGTCGACCTCCAGTCCACCAGCGGCCGGGTCCAGGTCCGCTCCACCAAGGTGCTCCGCGCCCCCGGCTACAACGGCACCGGCAAGGACTGGGCGCTCATCAAGCTCGCCCAGCCCATCAACCTGCCGACCCTGAAGATCGCCACCACCACGCAGTACAACACCGGTGACTTCACCGTCGCCGGCTGGGGCGCGAACCGTGAGGGCGGCTCCCAGCAGCGCTACCTGCTGAAGGCGACCGTGCCGTTCGTCAGCGACGCCGCCTGCAAGGCCTACGGCGGTCTCTACAGCGGCCTCGTCGCGGGCGAGGAGATCTGCGCCGGCTTCGACGCGGGCGGTGTCGACACCTGCCAGGGCGACTCCGGCGGCCCCATGTTCCGCAAGGACAACGCCGGCGCCTGGATCCAGGTCGGCATCGTCAGCTGGGGTGACGGCTGCGCCCGGCCCGATGCCCCCGGCGTCTACACGGAGGTCTCGACGTTCGCCTCCGCCATCGCCTCGGCGGCGTCGACGCTCTGACCCGCCTCCCCGACGGCTTGCGGGCCCGGTGCCGTACGGTGCCGGGCCCTGCCGTGTCCTGGGCCCTGCCGTCACATTCCCGTCGCCCGCCTGAAGGGCGGGCCCCGCGGCGTCAGGTGCGGCGAGTGGGGGCACCTCCCACGCCCTTAAGGCAGTGGGGGAGCGTGCATGGCGTCGCCGGGCAGGCGGGAATGTGACGACAGGGCCTAGCGGCCTTCCGTCCGCTGTACGAGGAGCGCGCGGGCCTGTTCGCGGGCGTGGGCGATGGCGTCCGGGAAGATGCCGAGGCCGTGCGCGACGAGCGCCCCCTCGTGCAGCAGCATCAGCGCCCGGGCCAGGGCGCCGGCCCGCTCCGGGGCGATGTCCGAGGCGAGGCGGGTGAAGAGAGCGAGCATCCACTGCTTCTGCCCGGTGATGACCGGGTGGGCGGGATGGGCGGGGTCGCTGATCTCCGCGTGGGCGTTGACCATGCTGCACCCCTTGGGGCTGAGCTCCGCCGCCCACGCGCGCGAGGCGTCGAAGACCGCGAGGACCTGCTCCCCGGGCTCGGACGGGGCCGCGTCGAGGCGTGCGGCGAGGAAGGCCCGCCAGCGCTCGTCGCGGTCCGCGAGGTACTCCACGACGATCTGCTCCTTGGAACCGAACCGGTCGTAGAGGGTCTTCTTCGTCACCCCGGCCTCGGCGGCGATGAGGTCGACGCCGACGGCGTGGATGCCGCGTTCGTAGAACAGCCGGGCGGCCGCCGCCAGGACGCGGCGGGCGGCGGGGGTCAGCGTGATCCGGCGCGGGTTCTCGGCGGTGGTACCCATGACACCCGAGTATACCGATCTGTATAGTGAGCGGAGAACGGGTATACCGATCTGTCTACTGGTTGTGGTGTCCGTGAACATCCTGCTCTCCGTCGCCTTCGTCCTCTGCTGGAGCTCCGGGTTCATCGGGGCCAAGCTCGGCGCGGGCAGCGCGTCCGCGATCACGGTCCTGATGTGGCGGTTCCTGCCGCTGGCCGTCGTCCTCGTCGCCGTCGCCGTGATCACGCGCCCTGCCTGGCGGGGACTCACCGCCCGGGACGTGACCCGGCAGGCCGTCATCGGCGTGCTGTCGCAGAGCGGCTATCTGCTCAGCGTCTACTACGCCATCCAGCTCGGGGTCTCCAGCGGCACGACGGCCCTGATCGACGGGGTCCAGCCGCTCGTCGCCGGGGCCCTCGCGGGACCGCTGCTGGGGAGTTACGTCTCGGGCCGGCAGTGGGCCGGCCTGGGGCTGGGGCTGGGCGGCGTCTCGGTGGTCACGCTGGCCGACGCCGCGGCCGGGAGCGGCGTGCCCTGGTGGGCGTACGCCGTCCCGCTGCTCGGCATGCTGTCGCTGGTCGCGGCCACCTTTCTGGAGAGCCGGTCCCGTTCGCGGGTGGCTCCCTCGGTGTCGCTGACCGTCCACTGCGCGACCAGCGCCGTCCTCTTCTCCGTGCTGGCGCTGGGTACGGGGGCCGCCGTGCCGCCCGCCGAGGGCGAGTTCTGGTTGGCCGTCGCCTGGCTCGTGGTGCTGTCCACGTTCGGCGGGTACGGGCTGTACTGGCTCATCCTGAAGCGGTCCGGGGTGACGAAGGTGAACACGCTGATGTTCCTCATGGCGCCGGTCACGGCCGTCTGGGGCGCCCTCGTGTTCGGTGAGCCGTTCGGCGTGCAGACCGCGCTCGGCCTGGCCGTCTGCCTCGCGGCCGTGGTGGTCGTGCACCGCGGTGGCGGCCGGAAGGACACGGCCGTGACCGCGGCCCGGGGCGAGCCGGAGGAAAACCTGTGGACCCGGGCCCCCGGGTCCGCCTAGCGTCTCCCCCATGTCCAGCCCCGAGGCGTCCAGAGTGCGGCCACCGGCTCTCCGGTGGCTGTTCGTGATGCCGGGCCGCTGAGCCCGCTCGCTCCGCTGCCGGAAGCCGTCCGACCTGTCGTGTCCGACGTCGACTTCGGGGTGCGGAGTTTCTTCATGCCGTTCGCTCTTGTCTTGCTGGGCCTTGCCGTCTTCGCGCAGGGAACGTCCGAATTCATGCTGTCCGGTCTGGTGCCGGACATCGCGCGGGATCTGGGAGTGTCCGTTCCCGCGGCGGGGGCGCTGACCTCCGCCTTCGCGGTGGGGATGGTCGTGGGGGCGCCGCTGGTGGCGGGGCTCGCCCGGCGCTGGCCGCGGCGGGGTGCGCTGCTGGCGTTCCTCGTGGTGTTTCTCGCCGTCCATGTCGCCGGTGCTCTCACCGGCAGTTTCGAGGTACTGCTCGCCACCCGGGTCGTGGGGGCGCTCGCCAACGCCGGGTTCCTCGCGGTCGCCCTCGTGGCCGCCGTGGACATGGTCCCGGCGGACGCCAAGGGGCGGGCCACGTCCATGCTGCTGGGCGGGGTGACGCTGGCGTGCGTGGCCGGGGTGCCCGCCGGGGCCGTGCTGGGCGGACTGTGGGGCTGGCGCGCGGCGTTCTGGGCCGTGGCGCTGGTGTCGCTGCCCGCGCTGGTGGCGGTGGCGAGGTCGGTGCCGGGCGGTTCGGCGGGAGGTGCGCCGCCCGCGCTGTGCGGTGAACTGCGGTCGCTGCGCAGCCCCCGGCTGGTCGTCACGCTGGCGCTGGGCGCCCTCGTGAACGCTGCGACGTTCAGCACCTTCACCTATCTCGCGCCCCTGGTCACCGAGGTGACGGGGCTCGGCAGCGTCTGGGTCCCCGGGGTGCTCGCGCTGTTCGGGGCCGGGTCGTTCGCCGGGGTGACCGCCGCCGGGCGGTTCGCCGACCGCCACCCCGTCCGGGTCCTGGCCGGCGGGGCGGTCGCGGTGTGCCTGGGGTGGTGCGTCCTGGCGCTCGGGGCCGGGCATCCGGTCCTGGCACTCGCGCTCGTCTTCGCCCAGGGGGCCCTGTCGTTCGGCGTCGGCTCCACGCTGATCTCCCAGGTGCTCTACGCGGCACCGGGCGCACCCACCCTGGCCGGCGGCTTCGCCACGGCCGCGTTCAACGTGGGCGCCGCGCTGGGCCCTTGGGCCGGCGGCCTCGCGATCGGCGCGGGCTTCGGCTACCGCTCCCCCGTGTGGGTCAGCGCGGCCCTGGTCGCCCTGGCGGGCACGGTGGCCGGGGTCGCGTGGGGACAGAGGGAGCGGGTTCCGGTGCGGGAAGGGGTGGGGCATTGAGCCCCGGCTCGGGTTTCGGGGGCCTGGCCCAGGAAAGGACGGGACATTGATCCCCGGCTCTGGTTCCAGAGACCTGGCCCGGGAAGTGGCCAGGCCCTGAATCCCGGCTCTCCCGGCTCGGGCGCTGTTGGGTCTCTGGGCCGAAAAGCGAGCGGGCGCTGATCGCGGGCTGGGACGCAGGGGCTGAGCGCGGCGACCGAGGCCGGGCCTGGCGACCACGGCAGCGGGCCCTGGGCCGGGGAAACGGCCGGGCACCGCCCTCGGCTCGGGCGCCGCCCGGCGCATCGGCAGCGGGCACGGCCCTTGGACCGGGAAGGACCCATCGACACGGCCTCTGGCCCGGGGCCCCCGGGCCGGAGGCCGTCAGGCACCACTCCGGCCCGGGCGCCGAGCACCCAGGGCGACGGACCAGGGTCGAGGCTGGCCGTGGCGCGCTCGGCCTGGTCCCGCACGGGGGACGGACGCGGGCCTCGGGGCCGACGCCGCACAGGACAAACGCGGGCTTCGGCCCGACACCCCACAGAACAAACACAGACCCGGAGCCCAACACCGCACAGAACAAACACAGCCCCGGAGCCCGACACCCCACAGGACGAGCGCGGCCCGGTACCCGGCGCGGTCGGTCAGAAGCCGCCGCCGAAGTCCCCTCCCCCGCCGAAGCCGCCCCCGAAGTCGCCCGTGTCGAAGTCCGCGCCGGAGACGTCGCCGCCGCCGAAGTCGCCGTAGCCGGAGCCGTAGTCGGACGCGTAGGCGGGGCCGGCCATCATGCTGCCGAGCATCGTGCCGACGAGGAGGCCGGGCAGGAGGCCGCCGCCGAAGTAGCCGCCGGCCCAGGGGCCGTACGCCGGGCCGGCCTCCCAGTACGGGCGGCGGCCGAGTTCGGTGTCGACCTCGCGGATCACGGGGTCCCGGCCCTCCGTGAGCCGGGTCCGGTCGGCCGCGCAGACAGGGACGTCGCGCGTGGCACCGCCCGGGGGCGTCCAGCTGGCGTCGGCGACCGAGGGGCCGTGACGGGGGTCGAAGAAGCAGGGCGGGCGGCGCTCCGGCAGCGGGGCGCCCTCGCGGCGGGCCGCGAGTCGCGCCAGGGAGAACCGGCCGTCCTCCACGGCCTCGGTGACGGCCCGCACGTCCTCCGGCCTGGTCGCGGCGGCCATCAGGGACTTCGCCTGCTCGTAGGCGTCCAGGGCGCGTTCGTAGTCGGCGCGCATCGCGTCGTCGGCGCCGGGTTCGCCGGGGTGGAAGTCGAGGCGGTCGAGCTCCTCGCCGAAGGCGGTGATGTCCTCGTCGACGACCACGCGCAGCTTCTCCAGCGCGGCCCGCTGCTCCTCCTCGTGGCGGCGGCGGTTGCGACGGGCCAGCGCGTAGGCGCCCGCGCCGCCGGCCGCGACCAGTGCGCCGACCGTGACCAGGCTGCCGACCGGCACGCCACTGCCCGAGCCGTCGCTCCAGCTGCTGGGCGCCGAGCCGCCCACGTTGCGCAGGGCGGCGTCGACGAAGTCGTTCAGCTGCGCCTTGGCGTCGCCCGCGCCCTGTACGGACGTGACCAGGTTGGACACCGCCTGGCGGCTCATCACCGAGCTGTCCGCGCGGGCGTCGAACCGGTCTCCGAGGCGAATGCCGTACAGGCCGGTGATGCCGGTCTCGGTGCGCAGGTTCCGGAAGAGGTCCTGCGTGGGGAAGCCGGCCGGGAGGACCGCCACGAAGACAGGCTTGTCCGCGTCCTTGATCTTCTTGGCGAGCGCATCGGCGTCCGACGCGGCCAGCTGGCCGCGAGCGGCCGGATCGACGTAGACAGGGCTCTGCCGCAGTTCCGCTGCGATCCCAGAGACACCGGTGGCCGCCCGCGCACCGGGCGCACCCGCCGTCAGCACCGCCATCAGCACCGCCAGGACGGCGACGACCGGCACGATCAACACACGTACGACGGTATGCACCAACGCGGCCTTCATACGTTCGAAGCTACCCGAATCGGCACGGAAAGGGTGATCGGGCGGAGTCCGCATTTCAGGACACCGCCGGCGGTGACGGCACTGACGGCGACGGCACGGAAAGCACCGTCGCCGCCGGCCGCCCGGCCCGCCTACTCGGCCGGGCTCACTCCCGCCCGCAGCAGCCCGTAGGTGTACGCGTCCTCCAGGGCCTGCCAGCTCGCGGCGATGACGTTGTCGGCCACGCCCACCGTCGCCCACTCCCCCGTGCCGTCGGACGTGGAGATCAGCACGCGGGTCGTCGAGTTGGTGCCGTGCTTGCCCTCCAGGATGCGGACCTTGTAGTCCACCAGCTCCAGCTTGGCGAGCTGCGGGTAGATCTTCTCCAGGCCCACGCGCAGGGCCCGGTCCAGCGCGTTGACCGGGCCGTTGCCCTCGGCCGTGGCGACGATGCGCTCACCCTTGGCCCAGAGCTTGACCGTGGCCTCGTTGGCGTGGGAGCCGTCGGGCCGGTCCTCGACGATGGCGCGCCAGGACTCGACCTCGAAGTAGCGCAGCGGCTTGCCCTGGACCTCGGTGCGCAGGAGGATCTCGAAGCTCGCGTCGGCCGCCTCGTACGTGTAGCCCCGCAGTTCGCGTTCCTTCACCCGCTCGACCACCCGGCCGACCAGCTCGCGGTCGCCGCCGAGGTCGATGCCGAGTTCCTTGCCCTTGAGCTCGATGGAGGCGCGGCCGGCCATGTCGGAGACCAGCATCCGCATGGTGTTGCCGACCTGCTCGGGGTCGATGTGCTGGTACAGGTCCGGGTCGACCTTGATGGCCGAGGCGTGCAGGCCGGCCTTGTGCGCGAAGGCCGAGAGGCCCACGTAGGGCTGGTGCGTGGAGGGCGTGAGGTTGACGACCTCGGCGATCGCGTGGGAGATGCGCGTCATCTCGCGCAGCCGGCCCTCGGGCAGGACCCGCTTGCCGTACTTCAGCTCCAGGGCCGCCACGACCGGGAAGAGGTTGGCGTTGCCGACGCGTTCGCCGTAGCCGTTGGCCGTGCACTGGACGTGCGTCGCGCCGGCGTCGACGGCGGCCAGCGTGTTCGCCACCGCGCAGCCCGTGTCGTCCTGGGCGTGGATGCCGAGCCGGGCGCCGGTGTCGGCCAGGACGGTGCCGACGACCGCCTGGATCTGCGCCGGGAGCATGCCGCCGTTGGTGTCGCAGAGGACCACCACGTCCGCGCCGGCCTCCGAGGCGGTACGGACGACCGACTTCGCGTACTCGGGGTTCGCGCGGTAGCCGTCGAAGAAGTGCTCGCAGTCGACGAAGACCCGGCGGCCCTGCTCCCTGAGGAACGACACCGTGTCGCGGACCATCTCCAGGTTCTCGTCCAGGGTGGTGCGCAGGGCGAGCTCGACATGCCGGTCGTGGGACTTGGCGACCAGTGTGATCACCTCGGCACCCGACTCCAGCAGCGCCTTGACCTGCGGGTCCTCGGCCGCCTTCGCTCCCGCGCGGCGGGTAGCCCCGAACGCGACCAGCTGCGCGTGCCGGAAGTCGATCTCCTGCCGGGCGCGGGCGAAGAACTCGGTGTCCCGGGGGTTCGCGCCCGGCCAGCCGCCCTCGATGAAGCCGACGCCGAAGTCGTCCAGGTGCCGCGCGATGGCCAGCTTGTCCGCGACGGTGAGGTTGATGCCCTCCCGCTGGGCGCCGTCGCGCAGGGTGGTGTCGAAGACGTGGAAGGAATCGTCGAGCTCGCTGGTAGCGGTCATGGTGTCAAGGCTCCTGAGGATTTGGACTCGGTCGTACCGGAATGACCGGCTCCACCGCCCCCACATACTCCCTCGCGCTCTCGCTCCTGACTGCGGGTGGGCCAGAAATGCGAAAAACCCCTCGCGGGTGCGAGAGGTCTGCGCGCGGGTCGAGGACGACGGTGTCCGCCCGTACCTGGTCGTACGTGGCGGTCACTGCGGACCGGCGCGCCTGCTGCCAATAATCATGGCGAACGAGAGCACGGGGGCAGTCTGGCACAACCCCCGTGCCCGGCTCACGCCTGTCTCAGGATGCGGTCGGTCACTTCAGGTGACGGACGTAGATGTGCGAGCTGTCGTAGGTGTCGCCCGGGACGAGGTCGGGCGCGGAGCTGCCGAAGGCGACCCGTCGGCCGTGCCGGTCGATGACCGGGGCGGACACGCCCTGGTCGTTCGGCCCGCCCTGGGCGTCCGGGCTGGCGAGGACCGTGCGCCCGGTGCGCAGATCGCGGACGTAGGCGCGGGTGGTGTAGCTCGTGTCGCCCGGGTCGGCCGAGACGAAGGCCAGGTAGCGGTTGTCGGCGCTGAGCTGCGGATTCGCGGTGAAGGCGGCCGGGTCGACGGCGTCGATCCGGCGCAGCTCGCCCGTCTTCAGGTCGCGGATGAAGACGTTGTGTCCCTCGTTGGTGTCGCCCGGCGTGAGCCGCGAGTCGATCGAGTTGAACAGGGCGTACCGCCCGTCGGCGCTGACCTGCGGGAACTCGCTCTGCCCGGTGGACTTCACCCCGTCCGGCGCCCGGTCGGCCTGGAACAGCTCGCCGCTCGGCACGTCACGGACGTAGGCATCGCTCCAGTCGCCCGGGGCCGGGTGCGGGACGAAGAACTGGTAGGCGACGCGCTTGCCGTCGGCGCTGATGGACGGGTTGGTCGCGGCCGTCTTCCCGTCGCCGGCGGCGGGCACCTGGCTGACGCGGACGGCCTCGCCGCTGGTGCGGTCGACCCGGTAGACGCGCCCCCAGCCGTCGTCGGACGGCGTGAGATCCGAGCGCTGGGCGATGAAGGCGACGTAGCGGCCGTCGGCGCTGAGGGCGGGCTGCAGGCCGGAGTCGTAGCCCGTGTCGACGGTGTCCCTGATGCGCTGGAGCGCGCCGGTCCTCAGGTCCTTGACCCAGATGTGGCTGCGGCCGTCGTCGCCGCCGGCGGCGGCGAACGCCAGGTAGCGGCCGTCGCCGCTGAGGGCGACGTCGCCGACCGGGCCGACGTCCACCCCGGTACTGGCCGACCGGGTCGTGCCGGTCTTCAGGTCGCGTACGAAGGCGTCTGCGGCGCCGTCGGTGTCACCGGCGACGAGGTTGTCGGCGCTGGAGACGAAGGCCAGACGGCGGCCGTCGGCGCTGAGGCTCGGCCCGCCGGAGTCGCCGTTGCCCTCGGTGCCGTCCGGGGCGACGCTCGCCTTCTCGGTCCACGGCACCGCCTCGGCGGCGCTCGCGGGCGGTGCGGCGACGCCGCCGAGCGCGACGGCCAGGGCCACGCCGAGCGCGCCGGACGTGGCCCTCCTGGTGCTGGTCATGTGCTGCTCCCCCTGTGTCCCCGTTGAGGCTGCTCCCCCGGCCCCGCGCCGAGGGCGCCCCCCGAGCCAACAGCACCACGAGCCACAGGGTCAATCCGCCGTTTCGAGTACAACCCGGACAGGCGTTCAGGCGTCCGCGAGACACCCCCGGAGGGGGTGTGGAGCTCAGCCCAGCTGGTGCATCCAGCCGTGCTTGTCCTCCGCCGTGCCGCGCTGGATGTCGAGCAGGGCCCGGCGGAGCCGGAGGGTGACCTCGCCCGGCTCTCCCCCGCTCTGCTGCCACTGCGTCCCGGCCCGCTTCACCGTTCCGACCGGCGTGATCACCGCGGCCGTACCGCAGGCGAACACCTCCGTGAGCGACCCGTTCTCCGAGTCCCGCTGCCACTGGTCGACCGAGATCCGGCCCTCCTCGGCCTCGTACCCGAGGTCACGGGCGACGGCGAGCAGGGAGTCCCGGGTGACGCCCTCCAGGATGGAACCCGTGAGGGACGGTGTGACGATCTTGTCGCCGTACACGAAGTACAGGTTCATGCCGCCCAGTTCCTCGACCCATGTGTGCTCGACCGCGTCGAGGTAGCAGACCTGGTCGCAGCCCTTGGCCGCGGCCTCGGCCTGCGCCAGCAGGGAGGCCGCGTAGTTGCCGCCGGTCTTCGCGTCGCCCATGCCGCCGGGGACGGCGCGGACGCGGTCCTCGGAGACCCAAATGGAGACCGGCTTGACGCCGCCCGGGAAGTACGCGCCGGCCGGGGAGGCGATCACCAGGAACAGGTACTCGTTGGCCGGCTTCACACCCAGTCCGACCTCGGTCGCGATCATGAACGGGCGCAGATAGAGGGACTCCTCCCCGCCGTGCGCCGGCACCCACGCCTTGTCCTGCTTCACCAGCGCGTCGCACGCCTCGATGAACGTCTCGACCGGCAGCTCGGGCATCGCCAGCCGGCGCGCGGAGCTCTGGAAGCGCTCGGCGTTCTTCTCCGGACGGAACGTGGCGACCGAGCCATCGGGGCGGCGGTAGGCCTTCAGCCCCTCGAAGATCTCCTGCGCGTAGTGCAGGACCGTGGTGGCGGGGTCCAGGGAGATCGGCGCGTACGGCACAAGCTGGCCGTCGTGCCAGCCGCGGCCCTCCGTCCACTTGATCGTCACCATGTGGTCGGTGAAGTGGCGGCCGAACCCGGGGTTGGCCAGGATCGCTTCCCGGTCTGCGGCGGAGAGCGGGTTGGCGGACGGCTTGAGCTCGATCGTGGGCGTCGTCATGGGTGGAAGTCCTTCACCGGTTGTAGTGACGGGCCGCGCTCGGAACAGCTCTGACGGTGACCAGTGCTAGGACGTCCGAGCATTCCCGCGTTCCGCGGCCTCGCGTTCGATTATCGCCCGGGGGCGACGGCGGACGGAACGGGGTGAATGCGGCCGGTGGTCGATGGTGACACCCCGGCGGGAACATGCGGAAGCCGCCGGGTGCGGATGCGACCCGGCGGCTTGGGGCAAGCGGCGGCGGGTCAGCCGGCTACGCGTACGGCGAGCGCGTCGCCGATCTCCGCGGTGGAGCGGGCGGGCTTGCCGGTGCGCTCGGAGAGGTCGGCGGAGACCGCCTCGTCGATCCGGGCGGCCTCGGCCTCGTAGCCGAGGTGGCGCAGGAGCAGGGCGACGGACAGCACCGTGGCGGTCGGGTCGGCCTTGCCCTGGCCGGCGATGTCCGGGGCCGAGCCGTGCACGGGCTCGAACATCGAGGGGAACTCTCCGGACGGGTTGATGTTGCCGGAGGCCGCCACGCCGATGCCGCCGGAGACGGCCGCGGCGAGGTCGGTGATGATGTCGCCGAAGAGGTTGTCGGTGACGATCACGTCGAAGCGCTCGGGCTGGGTGACCAGGTAGATGGTCGCCGCGTCGACGTGCATGTACTCGGTGGTGACCTCGGGGAACTCCTCGGCCACCTTGTTGAAGATGTTCGTCCACAGGTGACCCGCGAAGGTCAGCACGTTGTTCTTGTGGATCAGCGCCAGTTTCTTGCGCGGGCGGGCCTGGGCACGCGCGAAGGCGTCGCGGACCACGCGCTCGACACCGAAGGCCGTGTTCACGGACACCTCGGTGGCGACCTCGTGCTCGGTGCCCTTGCGGATCGTGCCGCCGTTGCCGGTGTACGGACCCTCGGTGCCCTCGCGGACCACGACGAAGTCGATCTGCGGCTCGCCGGCGAGCGGGGTGGCGACACCCGACAGCAGCTTCGACGGGCGCAGGTTGACGTGGTGGTCGAAGGCGAAGCGGAGCTTGAGCAGGAAGCCGCGCTCCAGCACGCCGGACGGCACGCTCGGGTCGCCGATCGCGCCCAGCAGGATGGCGTCGTGCTTCTTCAGGGCGTCGAGGTCGGCGTCGGTGAGGGTCTCACCGGTGGCGTGGTAGCGCTTGGCGCCGAAGTCGTACTCCTTGGTCTCCAGCTTCACATCCTGCGGAAGGACGGCGGAGAGGACCTTCAGGCCTTCGGCCGCGACTTCCTGGCCGATGCCGTCACCGGGAATCACTGCGAGATTGATGCTGCGAGACATGCGGGCACCCTACTCCTCGTCCCATGGGATGACACAGGGTGTCCGAGATGCGGACAGGTGATACGGTCACCCGTCCGGGGGACCGCACTCGGCCGACGGTTTCCGTTCACCCGTACGTGGGACGGGCGTTGGCCTTCGCTGGGAAGTTGACCCGACATGGAGATCCCCCACTTCGGCATCCCGCCCGAGCTCGCACGCCGGATGAGCATGGCGGAACAGCACGAGTACCTGCGTACGCGACTGTCGCGGCGCCGCACGCTGGTGACGGCCGGCGCGGTCGCGGGCGGCCTGCTGACCGGCTGTTCCGGCTCCGGCCCGGGGAGCGGCACGGCGACCGGGAGCCCCGCGCCGGGCACGTCGAAGGCGCCCGGCTCCTACATCACCCCCTTCGGCCGCCATCTCGCCTTCGGCGCCGACCCGAAGACCCAGATGCGGATCTCCTGGCAGGTGCCGCTCGCGGTGAAGAAGCCGTACGTCCGGGTGGGTCTGCGCCCCGACGACCTCGGCCGCAGGATCGAGGCGGAGCTGCGCGACCTGCACACCCCGGAGCTGAAGGGCGTACGGCCGGCGGTCGACCAGTACTACCTGCACGCGGCGCTGGACGGCCTGCGCCCGGGCACGACGTACTACTACGGCGTCGGCCACGAGGGCTTCGACCCGGCGTCCCCGCGGCACCGGCCGACCGTCACGTCCTTCCGCACGGCCCCGGCGACCCCGCCCGAGCGGTTCGTGTTCACCGCGTTCGGCGACCAGGGCGTCGGCGAGGAGGCGGCCCTCAACGACCGTCTGCTGCTGCGCCGGAGTCCCGCCTTCCACCTGCACGCAGGCGACATCTGCTACGCCGACCCGACCGGCAAGGGCAAGGAGTCGGACGTCTTCGACGCCGGGCAGTGGGACCGGTTCCTGAAGCAGACCGAGCCGGTGGCCAGGTCGGTGCCGTGGATGGTGACGACCGGCAACCACGACATGGAGGCCTGGTACTCGCCGGACGGCTACGGCGGCCAACTCGCCCGGTTCTCCCTGCCGGACAGCGGCTTCGACGCGCGCACGGCACCGGGGGTGTACGCCTTCACGTACGGCAACGTCGGCGTGGTCGCGCTGGACGCGAACGACGTGTCGTACGAGATCCCGGCCAACTTCGGCTACACGGAGGGCAGGCAGACGAAGTGGCTGGACCGGAAGCTCGGCGAGTTGAGGTCCTCGAAGGACGTCGACTTCATCGTCGTCTTCTTCCACCACTGCGCGTACTCGACGTCCACACACGCCTCCGACGGCGGGGTGCGCGCCGAGTGGCTGCCGCTGTTCGCCGAGCACCAGGTGGACCTGGTGATCAACGGGCACAACCACGTCTACGAGCGGACCGACGCCATCCGGGGCGGCGAGGTGGGCAGGCCGGTGCCGGTCGGCGCGACGACGGATCCACGGCGGGACGGGATCGTCTACGTCACGGCCGGTGGCGGCGGCAAGGAGCTGTACGGCTTCCCCGACGGCGTGAAGGAGAGCTACGAGGGCAACACCGCCGACCACGAGTCGGTCAGCACCTTCCGGTGGACGAAGTCCCAGCACACCAAGGCGGAGTCGGCGCAGTGGTCGCGGGTGCGCTACCGCGGCTTCTCGTTCCTCTCCGTGGAGGCCGTGAGCGGCGCCGCGCCGACGCTGAAGGTGTCGGCGCTGGCGTCGAGCGGTGAGCGGATCGACCATTTCGAGGTGCGGCGCGGGGCGTGAGCCCCGCACCGCGCCTCGTCGGGTGCGGCTCCCGGACCAGGGGTGGTGCGGCTCGGTGACCGGTGAACTCGCTCGGTGACTCAGTGACCGGTGGATCCGCCGTTGTCCCTGCGGTCGAGGGCGCGCTGGAGCGCTGCGGCGGCGTTCTTGCGGTCGGACTCGCTCGTGCGGGACACGTGACGGACTCGGCGGCGGACGGTCGTCTCGGCCATGGGAAATCGACTCCTTCGACAGCGTGGAGCGCAACAGGGGATGCGAGACGCCGGATGGGGCGGGGAGCGGTGCCGCAGGGGTTGCCTGCACGGGGCCCGGCTCACGACCGCCATTCGCTTGGTCGAGCGAGACGTTCGGCTCCTACAAAACTAAGGGAGGCCGGAGCGTCTGTCTCCACAATTACTCGGACTTCCTACTATCTGAGACGGCGACCTCGGTCACACCGCGCTGACCTGCGGTGATTCCTAGAGCACATCTCCGTCGCGCCAGTCGAAGAGCAGTTCGTGCGCGGGGTCGAGCGGGCCGGCGAGGGCGGGCCGGACAAAGGTGCTGTCCTCTTCCTCCGGCAGCCTGACGACGCCGTCGCGCGGGCTGAGGGCATGCACCTGGCCGCGCCACGGCCGCCAGCCGCGCGAGGTGTAGAGCAGGGCGCCGTCGTCGCTGGCGGAGAGGGCGCCCAGGTCATACGCGCGGTCGATGACGCGTTCCAGCTCCGCCATGACCTGCCCGCCGAGGCCGGTGCGGCGGGCGTCGGCGCGGACGGCGACGTTCTCGACGTACCCGGCGCGCAGCCACCGGCCGCGGTGCCGCACCCGGCGCATCACGACCGCCCCGTGCGCGGCGAGCCCGGAGCCGTCGTGCACGAGGACGTGCAGGCCGCCGAGGCCGTGGTCCCAGTCCTCGTCGCCGAAGTCGCCGTCGAAGGCGGCGTCCAGCAGGGCCCGTACGGCGGCGAGTTCGGCGGGGGTGAGGTCGGCGGTGTGGGCGGTGCGCGCGCGGGTGGTCACCGCCCCAGTCTTCCCTGCGGACATGCCGACGGGCCAGGTCGTTTTCGTGACCCGGCCCGTCGGTGCCGCGGGGGTCAGCCCATGTGCGGGTAGGTGTAGTCGGTCGGCGGGACCAGCGTCTCCTTGATGGCGCGGGTCAGGGTCCAGCGCATCAGGTTCTGCGGGGCACCGGCCTTGTCGTTGGTGCCGGAGCCACGGCCGCCGCCGAAGGGCTGCTGGCCGACGACGGCGCCGGTCGACTTGTCGTTGATGTAGAAGTTGCCGGCCGCGTAGCGGAGCCTGTCCGCCGTGTAGGCCGCCGCCGCGCGGTCGTTCGCGATGACCGAGCCGGTCAGGGCGTAGTCGGAGACGGACTCCATCTGCGTCAGCATCTCGTCGTACTTGTCGTCCTCGTAGACGTGCACGGCGATGACCGGGCCGAAGTACTCGGTGCGGAAGACCTCGTTCTCCGGGTCGGTGCACTCGATGACGGTCGGGCGGACGAAGTAGCCGACCGAGTCGTCGTAGGAGCCGCCCGCCACGATCGTGCAGGAGGGGTCCTCCTGGGCGCGGTCGATGGCGGCCTTGTTCTTGGCGAAGGCGCGCTCGTCGATGACGGCGCCGATGAAGTTCGACAGGTCGGTGACGTCGCCCATCGCGATGCCGTCGACCTCGGCGGCCCACTCCTCCTTGAAGCCGGAGTTCCAGATCGAGGCGGGGATGTACGCCCGGGACGTGGCGCTGCACTTCTGGCCCTGGTACTCGAAGGCACCCCGGGTGAGCGCCGTCTTCAGGACGGCCGGGTCGGCGGACGGGTGGGCGACGAGGAAGTCCTTGCCGCCGGTCTCGCCGACCAGACGCGGGTAGGTGCGGTACTTCTCGATGTTGTTGCCGACCGTCTTCCACAGGTACTGGAAGGTCTTGGTCGAGCCGGTGAAGTGGATACCGGCGAGGTCGCGGTGCTCCAGGGCGACCTTGGAGACCTCGATGCCGTCACCGGTGACGAGGTTGATGACGCCCTTGGGCAGACCGGCCTCCTCCAGGAGCTGCATGAGCAGCACGGCGGCGTGGGTCTGCGTCGGGGACGGCTTCCAGACGACGACGTTGCCCATCAGGGCCGGGGCGGTCGGCAGGTTGCCCGCGATCGCGGTGAAGTTGAACGGCGTCACCGCGTAGACGAAGCCCTCCAGCGGGCGGTGGTCCAGACGGTTCCACACACCCGGGGAGTTGGCCGGGGGCTGCTCGGCCAGGAGCCTCCTGGCATAGGAGACGTTGAACCGCCAGAAGTCGATCAGCTCACAGGGCGTGTCGATCTCGGCCTGCTGGGCGGTCTTGGACTGGCCGAGCATCGTGGAGGCGGCGAGCGTCTCGCGCCAGGGGCCGGAGAGCAGTTCGGCGGCGCGCAGGATGATCGCCGCGCGGTCGTCGAAGGACATCGCGCGCCAGGCGGGCGCGGCGGCCAGGGCCGCGTCGACGGCGTCCCGGGCGTCCGCCTGCGTGGCGTTGCGGTACGTGCCGAGCACGGCCTGGTGGTTGTGCGGCTGGACGACCTTGAAGGCCTCACCGCCACCCATCCGCTTCTCGCCGCCGATGGTGCAGGGCAGGTCGACGGGGTTGTCGGCCAGCTCCTTCAGCCTGGCCTCCAGCCGGGCGCGCTCCGGCGAGCCGGGGGCGTAGCCGTGCACCGGCTCGTTGACGGGGGTGGGGACCTGGGTCACAGCGTCCATGTTTTCCGTAACTCCTTACTGAGCGGTGTTTCGGTCTCAGCCCTTGGCGGGCTGTCAGCCCTCGATGGGGGCTCTCAGCCCTTGGTGAGCATCGAGCGGGCGAAGAAGCGCAGGTTGGCCGGCTTCTCCGCGAGTCGGCGCATGAAGTAGCCGTACCAGTCGGTGCCGTACGCGGTGTACACGCGCATCCGGTGGCCCTCGCGGGCCAGCCGCAGGTGCTCCTCGGTGCGGATGCCGTAGAGCATCTGGAACTCGTACTCGTCGAGCTTTCGCCCGGCGCGGTGGGCGAGCTCCTGGCCGATGGCGATCAGGCGCGGGTCGTGGGACCCGATCATCGGGTACCCCTCCCCCTCCATCAACGTCCTGAGAATCCGAACGTATGCCCGATCAATCTCGTGTTGGCCCAGATACGCGACCGAGCCCGGCTCCTTGTACGCGCCCTTGACCAGGCGCACCCGGCTGCCGTTCGCGGCGAGGCGGCGGGCGTCGGACTCGGTGCGGAAGAGGTAGGCCTGGATGACGCAGCCGGTCTGCGGGAAGTCCTTCCGCAGTTCCTCGTGGATGGCGAACATCGAGTCGAGCGTGGTGTGGTCCTCGGCGTCCAGGGTGACGGTGGTGCCGATCTCGGCGGCGGCCTCGACGACCGGGCGGACGTTGGCGAGGGCCAGTTCGTGGCCGCCGTCCAGGGCCTGCCCGAACATCGACAGTTTCACGGACATCTCGGCGCGGGTGCCGAGCTCCAGCGGTTTCAGGCGGTCGATCAGCTCCAGGTAGGAGTCCCGCGCGGCGGCGGCCTGGGCGGGGTTGGTGATGTCCTCGCCGACGACGTCCATCGTCAGTTCCAGGCCCTGCTCGGTGAGCTCGCGGATGACCGGCACGACGTCGTCGACGTCCTCGCCCGCGATGAATCGGTCGACGACCTGTTTGGTCACCGGGGCCGCCGAAACCAGGTGTCGCATCCGGTCGCTGCGCGACGCGGCGAGAATCACGGGACCCAGCACGGGGCACCTCCAGAGCACAACCAACGGATGGCCGGACACCGGGCGGATGACGCTTCGGGTACGGCGCGGAGAACCACCGTGAAACCTAAGGATCCCCCCGATCGTCGGCCATCGACAGCTGTCACGCATCCGTGCCGCAGATCTCAGACAGATGTATGAAGGCGGGCCTGGAGTGCGGGACAATGCCTGGATGACGTCGGAACACAGGGATGACTACGAGGAGCTGGTCGACGAGATCTCGGAGCTGCTCGGGGCGCCCGCGACGCTGGAGAACCGGGACTTCGAGCTGATCGCCTTCGGCGCGTACGACAGTGAGGGCGACCTCGATCCGTCGGCCCTGGACCCCGTGCGCACCCGCTCGATCCTCACCCGCCGCTCGACGGCCGCCGTCCGGGCGTGGTTCGAGGGCTTCGGGATCACTCGCGCGACCGGCCCGGTCCGTATCCCGCCGACGCCGGAGGCCGGGGTGTACCGGGGCCGGATCTGCCTGCCCGTCCGCCACCGGGGCGTGGTGCACGGCTATGTCTGGCTGCTGGACGACGATCCCGGCCCGAGCGAACGCCAACTGTCCGCCGCCATGCAGGTCACGACCCGGATCGGGGCGCTGCTCGCGGACGAGGCGCAGCACGGCGCCGACCTCAGTCGCGAGCTGCGGGCCGTCCTCACGGCCGACCGCGACTGGCAGCGCGACATGGCGATCGCGGAACTGCGCACCGCCCTCGGCCCGCGCGCCGACGGCCTGCACACGGTGCTCTGCGTCGCCCCCTGGCCCACGGCCGACCCCGACGACGCCCCCTCGGTCCGCACGATGCCGGGCGCGACAGCCCTGTGCACCCTGCCGTGGGGGACCTCGTCCCAGTGCGTGGCCGTCCTGATCCGCCTGCGCTCGCCGGACGTACTGACCCCGGCGACGACAGCGGCGTCCCGCCTGCTGGAACGAGCATCCGGGGCGAGCACGCCGGGCGGCAGCACCGGGCGGGGCCCGACCGGCACGGCGCCGCGCGGAGCGGCGGGCGCGCCTTCGGGCGGGGCGGCGGGCGCGCCTTCGGGCGGGGCGGCGGGCGCGCCTTCGGGCGGAGCGGCCGGCACGGCATCGCGCGGAGCGGCCGGCACGGCATCGCGCGGACCAAGCGGCACGGCATCGCGCGGAGCGGCGGGCACTTGCCCGCCCGGAGCGACCGGCACGTCGGGCGCGGCGGCCGACACCACCTCCGGCGGACCGACCAGCGCCTCGTCCGGAGCCAGCGGCACCACCTCTGCCGGATCGGCCGGCGCCCCGGACGCAACGGCCGACACCACCCCCCGTGGACCGGCCGGCACCTCGCGCGGAGCGACCCGCAGCGCCTCGCGCGCAGTGGCCGGCGCTTCGGGCAGGCCGGACTCCGGCGCCCCTTCGTCCGGTGCGGGCGGCGTGACCCCGCACGGGCCGGCCGGCAGCCCGAGCGGTGCCCGGGCCGGACAGTCCGGAGCCTCTTCCCACGGGGCGGCCGGCGGTGCCTCGCGCGGAGCGGGGGGTCCCGCCGCCGGTCTCGCGACGCCCCGCTCCGGGCTCGCCGAGCTGGGGACCGCCTGGTGGGAGGCCTCGGCGGCGGCGCGGGCCGCGTTGGCCGAACCCCGGCTGGGGCCCGTCGCCGAGTGGGTGTCCATCGGGCCGTTCCGGCTGCTCACCGCGCTGCCGCCGGAGGTGGCCCGCGACCCGGCGGTGCACGCCCTGCTCTTCCCCGTCCACCGGGAGCTGGCCCGTACCGCCGAGGTCTACCTCGACTGTGCCGGACAGGCCGCCCGCGCCGCCGCCGAGCTGGGCATCCACCGCCAGACCCTGTACTACCGCCTGTCCCGGATCGAGAAGCTCACCGGCCTGGACCTGGACGACGGTGAGGACCGACTGCTCCTGCACATGGCGTTGAAGGGGGCCCGGCTCGCACAGGGGCACGACATCGGACCGTCCGGGTAAGGGCCCCTTCTGAAAACGATTGTCATCATGCTACGGTCATGGCGCTTCCGTCCTTTACCAGGCCTTGACCGAGGTGTCCCGTGCGCGTCCCCGCCCGTTTCGTCCCCTTCGCTGCCCTCGGCGCGGCTTCCGCCCTGCTCACGGGCTGCTTCTCCGGTGGGCAGCCGGCCACCGACGGCTCCGCTGCAGGGGGCAAGCGCGTACGCGTCGCGATGATGCAGCCACCGCGCTCGGGGCTGTCCCCGCTGTCGGACGACGCCTTCAAGCTGTCGCGCTGGTCGACCGCCGAGACCCTGGTGAAACTCGACGCGGACGGCGACGCAGAACCCGCACTGGCCACCGAGTGGACCCAGTCCGGCCGGAGCTGGACCTTCACCCTGCGCGACGGCGTCACCTTCCACGACGGGACGAAGCTCACCGCCGAAACCGTCGTCAACTCCCTCACCAAGGCGGCCTCCGCCGCCCCCAAGCCCCGCATCCTCGACGGCGTCGACCTGACCGCGAAGGCCGACGGCGACAAGGTCACCGTCACCACCGCCACCGAGGACCCCCTGGTCCCGCAGCGGCTCAGCTCCCCGCAGCTGTCGATCCTCTCCGCCAAGGCCTACCGGGGGAAGACCGTCAACCCCGTCGGCGCGGGCACCGGCCCCTTCGAGCTGACGAAGGTCAACGGCACCTCCTCCGCCGCCCTCGACCGCTACGACGGCTACTGGGGCAAGAAGGCCAAGGCCCCCGGCATCGACGTCCGGTTCGTGCCCGACGGCACCGCCCGGGCCGCCGCCCTGCGCAGCGGCGAGGCCGACATCGTCGAGGCGGTGCCGGTGTCACAGGCGGCGGTGCTGGACCAGGACCTGATCACCGAAGTGCCCATGCCGCGCACCAACACCCTGTACCTCAACACCGAGAAGGGCGTCTTCAAGGACGCGTCGGTGCGGGCGGCGGCCCGGGAGGCGATCGACGCCGAGTCGATCGTGAAGGGCGTCTACGAAGGGCGCGCCGACGTCGCCGAGGGTCTGCTCGGACCCGCCCTGCCGTGGGCGGCCGAGCTGCGGGAGCCGGTGAAGCGGGCCGAGGCCGGCGACCCGGCCGGCCGGACGATCACCATTGGCACCTTCACCGACCGCGCCGAGCTGCCCGAGGTCGCCGCCGCGCTGCAACAACAGCTGCAGAAGGCCGGGTTCAAGGTGAAGCTCGACGTCCGCGAGTACGCCAACATCGAGTCCGACGCGCTGGCGGGCGCGTTCGACGCGTTCATCCTCTCCCGCGCCACCGTCCTGGACTCCGGCGACCCGGCCGCCTACCTCTACAGCGACTTCGCCTCCGACGGCTCCTTCAACATCCCCCAGCTCGCCGACCCGGCCGTGGACAAGGCCCTGAGGAAGGCCGGCGAGACGCCGTCCGGCGACGCCCGGCGCAAGGCGGTCATCGCCGCCGAGGCCGCCGTACTCGGCACGGACGCGGCCGTGCCCATGCTGCACGAGCGCGTGATCCAGGGCGACGCCGCCGGCGTGACCGGCGCCGCCCACGACCCGCGCGAGCGGGAACTGGTCACGGCGGACACCTACGTCAAGTGATGGCCCGGATACGGCGGTTGGCGGACGCCGCCGCGCTGACCCGCCTCGTGTGCCTGATCGGCGTCCTGGCCGCCGTCGGCCTGCTGCCCTGGCTCTCCGGCCGGGACCCGGCGCTCGCCGTGCTGCGCGCCCGCTCCGCCGAGCAGGACCCGACGCGGGAAGCCCTTGACTCGGTACGACGGGACCTCGGTCTGGACGCCGGGCCCCTGTCCCTGCTCGGCGGCTGGGCCTCCGGCCTGCTGCGCGGCGACCTCGGCACCTCCTGGGTGTCGGGCACCGAGGTCCTGCCCTCGGTGGTCGCCGGGCTCCAGGTGTCACTGGCGCTGATGGGCGCCTCGCTCGGCCTGGCGCTGCTGGTGGCGTGCACGCTGGTCGCGCCGGTGCTGGTGCGGGGCCGCGCCTCGGCCGGGGCGTGGGCCGCGACGCTGGTCGCCGTACCCGAGTTCCTGCTGGCCACGGTCGTGCTGCTGGTGTTCGGGGTGTGGCTGGGGTGGCTGCCGACGTCGGGCTGGGCGGGGCCGGAGAACATGGTCCTGCCCGCCGTGGCCCTCGGCGTCCCCGGCGGCGGGCTGCTCGGCCGCCTGGTCGCGGACGCGCTGCCCGCCGTGCTCGACGAGCGGTGGGTGGAGCTGTGGCGGGGCGCCGGAGTGAGCCGGGCGCGGATCGCGGGAGCGGCGCTGCGCCGCGTCCTGCCGCCGCTGGTCCCGCAGTTCGGGATGGTCGCCGTGGGGCTCACCGGGGGCGCGGTCGCCGTGGAGACGGTCTTCGCCGTGCCGGGCATCGGCCGTACCGCGCTCGGCGCGGCCAAGTCACAGGACCTGCCGCTGCTCCAGGGCGCGGTGCTCGCGCTGCTCGCGCTCGGCCTGGTCACGGGCGCGCTGGCGGCGCTCGCCCGGCGGCGGCTGCTGGGCCCGGCCCTGCGGGACGCCTCGCTGGCGCTGCCCCCGGCACGGCCGGTGCGCGCCCATCCCGCGATCCCGTTGTCGCTGTTCACCGTCCTCGCCGTGACCATCGGCTGGGGCCTGCTGCGCGACCCGTACACCGTGAACACCACGGCCCGGCTGGCCGCGCCCTCCCGGACCCACCCGCTCGGCACCGACGGCCTCGGCCGTGACGTCCTCGCGCGCCTCGGCCACGGCGCCGCCTCCACCGTCGGCACGGCCGCGGCCGTCTGCCTGCTGAGCCTGCTGGTCGCACTCACCCTGGGCTTTCTGCCCCGGATCGCGCAGGGCGCGTCGGACATCGCCAACGCCCTGCCCCCGGTGATCGTCGGCATCCTGGTCGCGGCGGCCGTCGGCCCGGGCACCGGCGGCGCGGCCCTCGCGGTCGCGCTGATCTCCTGGCCGGCCCTGTCCGCGCACGCGGCGGCGCTGGTGCAGGAGGTGCGCGCCTCGGCGTTCCTGACCGCCCAACGAGCCATCGGGGCGAGCCCGTTGTGGATCCTCACCCGGCACGTCCTGCCGTCGGTGGCCGCTCCGGTCGCCCGCCATGCCCTGCTGCGCCTGCCCGGCATCGCCCTGGCCCTGGCCTCGCTGGGCTTCCTGGGGCTGGGCGCCCAGCCGCCCGCTCCCGAGTGGGGCCTGCTGCTCGACGAGTCCCGCGCCTACGTGGAACGCGCCCCGTGGGCGGCCCTCGCCCCGGCGGTGGCCCTGGCCCTGCTGGCCGGACTCGCGGTGTCGGGCGCGGCCCTCACACAGGGCCGGAGGATACGGCGCGTCACCCCGGGTCCCGTCAAGAAGGAGGCCCCCGTTGGAGTCTGAACCACTGCTGTCGGTAAGCGAGTTGCGGATCGCCTTCGACGGGGTCGAGGCCGTGCGCGGCCTGTCCTTCGACGTCCGGCCTCGCGAAGTGCTGGCGCTCGTCGGCGAGTCGGGAGCGGGCAAGTCCCTGACGGCCCGCGCACTCCTCGGCATGCTGCCGCGCGGCGCGACGACGAGCGGCACGATCGGCCCGGACCTCTCGGACCATCGCGGCCGGCGCATCTGCCTGGTCCCGCAGGACGCCCTGTCGGCCCTGTCGCCCGTGCACCGGGTGGGGGACCAACTCGCGGCCGCCGTACGGTCGGTGGCCGGGGTCTCCCGCAAGGAGGCGTGGGCCCGGGCGGTCGCGGCCCTGGACCGCGTCGGCATCCCGGACGCGGCCCGCAAGGCGCGGGCGTATCCGCACGAGTACTCCGGCGGGATGCGGCAGCGCGCGGTGATCGCCATGGCCACGATCAACGAACCGGACATCGTGGTCGCCGACGAACCCACCACCGCCCTCGACGAGGAGCGCCGTGACCAGGTGCTGCGGCTGCTCGCCGAGCAGCGGGAGGCGGTCGGCGCGGCGCTCGTCCTGGTCACGCACGACATGGACGCGGTCGCGGGCCATGCGGACCGGGTGCTGGTGATGTACGCCGGGCGTCTCAGCGAACTGGGCCCGGCGGAGGAGGTGCTGGCGCGTCCCCGCGCTCCCTACACGGCGGGTCTGCTGGCGTCCCTCCCGCAGCACGCGCCCCCGGGCCGCCGTCTCCCGGCCCTGCGCGGCACCCCGCCCGCCCCGGGCACGCTTCCGCCGGGCTGCGCCTTCGCCCCGCGCTGTCCCCTCGCCGCGGACGCCTGCCACACCGACGAGCCGGAGCCCCGGCCGGTGTCCGGACGCCTGGTCGCCTGCCATCGCTGGGAGGAACTCCCCCACCCGGCCACCGAGTTGTTCCTGAAGGAGATCCGCCCGGAGGGGCAGCCCGCATGACCGATCCCCTGCTCGACGTCCGTGACCTGGTCGTCCGCTACGGCTCGGTCACCGCCGTGGACGGCGTCTCCTTCGCCCTGGCCGCCGGCGAAACCCTCGCGCTGAACGGCCCGTCCGGCTGCGGCAAGTCCTCCACGGCCCTGGCGGTACTCCGGCTGCGCCGCCCCGCCGGCGGTGAAGTCCTCTTCGAGGGACGGGAGTTGACGTCCCTCACCGAACGCGAGCTGCGCCCGCTACGCCCGCGTATGCAGCCCGTCTTCCAGGACCCGTACGGCTCGCTGAGCCCCCGCCACCGCATCCGCGACGCCATCGCCGAACCACTGAAGGTCCAGGGACGCTGGGATCCCGCCGACGGCCCGGCCCGGGTCGCCGAACTCCTGGACCGGGTCGGCCTCGACCCGGCCTACGGCGACCGCCGGCCGCACGAGCTGTCCGGTGGCCAGTGCCAGCGCGCCGGCATCGCCCGCGCCCTGGCGTCCGAACCCCGGCTGCTGGTGCTCGACGAGCCGGTGTCGTCACTCGACCCGTCGGTACGCGCGGGCGTGCTGAACCTGCTCGCCGACCTCCAGGACGACCTGGGCCTCGGCTACCTGTTCATCTGCCACGACCGGGCCGTCGTACGGCACTTCGCGGACCGGGTGATCGAGATCCGTGAGGGCCGCGTCACGCCCCCTTGACGCCCTCGAGGACCTGGCGGCGTCGGACATGCCGCCGCCAGATACGGGAAAACGCCGGACGAGCCGATCAACTCAGCCCGTCCGGCGTGTGAAGACGAACCCGTTCGGGGCTAACGGGGGTCCCGGGGGCGTCAGCCCCCGGGATGCGTCAGACCAGGTTCACCGAGCGGGCCGAGGTCGCACCGATCTCGGCCGCCACTTCGGCCAGCACACCGGAGGTCACCGTGTCGTCCACGGTCAGCACCGCCAGCGCCTCGCCGCCGGCCACGGCCCGCGACACCTGCATACCGGCGATGTTGATGCCCGCCTCCCCGAGGATGCGGCCCACCGTGCCGACGACACCCGGCCGGTCCTCGTACCTCAGGACGACCATGTGCTCGGCGAGCGCGAGGTCGACGTCGTACTCGCCGACGGCGACGATCTTCTGGAGGTGCTTGGGCCCGGCGAGCGTGCCGGAGACCGACACCTCCTCGCCGTCGGCGAGGGTGCCGCGCACGGTGACGACGTTGCGGTGCTCGGTCGCCTCCGAGCTGGTGGTCAGCCGCACCTCGACGCCGCGCTCCTGGGCGAACAGCGGGGCGTTGACGTACGACACCGTCTCGTCGACGACGTCCTCGAAGACACCCTTGAGGGCGGACAGCTCCAGCACCTTCACGTCGTGCTGGGTGATCTCGCCGTACACCTCGACGTCGAGGCGGACCGCGACCTCACCGGCGAGCGCGGTGAAGATCCGGCCCAGGCGCTCGGCGAGCGGCAGGCCCGGCTTGACGTCCTCGGCGATGACACCGCCCTGCACGTTCACCGCGTCCGGTACGAGCTCACCGGCGAGCGCGAGACGCACGGAACGGGCGACGGCGATGCCCGCCTTCTCCTGCGCCTCGTCGGTGGAGGCACCGAGGTGCGGGGTGGCGACGACCTGGTCGAACTCGAAGAGCGGCGAGTCGGTGCACGGCTCCTTGGCGTACACGTCGAGACCGGCACCGGCGACCCGGCCCTCCTTGAGGGCGGAGTACAGCGCCTCCTCGTCGACGATCCCGCCGCGCGCGGCGTTGACGATGCGCACGCTCGGCTTGACCTTGCGCAGCGCCTCGTCGCCGATCAGGCCGAGGGTCTCGGGGGTCTTCGGCAGGTGGACGGTGATGAAGTCGGAGACCTCCAGCAGCTCGTCCAGCGACAGCACCTTGACGCCCATCTGCGCGGCGCGGGCCGGCTGCACATAGGGGTCGTAGGCGACGACCTTCATGCCGAAGGCGGACATGCGCTGCGCGACGAGCGCGCCGATGCGGCCGAGGCCGACCACGCCGAGGGTCTTCTCGGCCAGCTCCACGCCCGTGTACTTGCTGCGCTTCCACTCGCCGTTCTTCAGCGCGGCGTTCGCCTGCGGGATGTTGCGGGCGGTGGCGAGGAGGAGACCGCAGGCGAGCTCGGCGGCGGTCACGATGTTCGAGGTGGGGGCGTTGACGACCATCACGCCGGCCTTGGTGGCGGCGGAGACGTCCACGTTGTCCAGGCCGACGCCGGCTCGCGCGACGACCTTGAGCTTGTTCGCGGCGGCGATCGCCTCGGCGTCGACCTTGGTGGCCGAACGGATCAGGATCGCGTCCACCTCGGCGATGGCCGGGAGCAGCTCGGCCCGGTCCGCGCCGTTGCACTGCCGGATCTCGAAATCCGGGCCCAGCGCGTCGACGGTGGCGGGCGACAGCTCTTCAGCGATGAGTACGACTGGTTTCGAGCTCACGTGAGTCCTCACAAGTCCAATGCTGCGGACGGCCGTCCCGACGGCCGCAGGCGGTGGAGGGGTGCATGCCGCGTGGAAGACGCACGACGCTGTGGGCCTGACGCGTATATATGCAGCAGTGTAGTGGTGCGGCGGTGGGCGTCTCACGCCTGCGCGGAAGGATCACCCGGATGAGAAAGGGCCCGGCCGCGGCGTCGGTGCCGCGGCCGGGCCCGAGGGCTCACGCCTCCTCGTCGACCCAGCTCATGAGCTTGCGCAGCTCCTTGCCGGTGGTCTCCAGGAGGTGCTCGGAGTCCTGCTTCTTGTACTCGTTGTACTTCTTCAGACCGCCGTGGTACTCGTCCATCCAGTTCTGGGCGAAGGAGCCGTCCTGGATCTCGGCGAGGACCTTCTTCATCTCGGCCTTGGTGGCGTCCGTGATGATGCGCGGGCCGGTGACGTAGTCGCCCCACTCGGCGGTCTCGGAGATCGACCAGCGCATCTTCTCCAGGCCGCCCTCGTACATGAGGTCCACGATCAGCTTCAGCTCGTGCAGGCACTCGAAGTACGCGATCTCCGGCTGGTAGCCGGCCTCGGTCAGCGTCTCGAAGCCGGCCTTGACCAGCGCGGCCGTACCACCGCAGAGGACGGCCTGCTCACCGAACAGGTCGGTCTCGGTCTCCTCGGTGAAGGTCGTCTTGATGACGCCGGCGCGGGTGCCGCCGATGCCCTTCGCGTACGACAGGGCCAGCGCGAAGGCGCCTCCCGTGGCGTCCTGCTCGACGGCGGCGATGCAGGGAACGCCGCGGCCCTCCTCGTACTGGCGGCGCACCAGGTGGCCCGGGCCCTTCGGGGCGACCATGCAGACGTCCACGCCGGCCGGGGGCTTGATGAAGCCGTAGCGGATGTTCAGGCCGTGGCCGAAGAACAGCGCGTCGCCGTCGTTCAGGTTCGGTGCGATGTGCTCCTCGTAGACCTGGGCCTGGATCGGGTCCGGGACGAGGATCATGATGACGTCGGCCTCGGCGGCGGCCTCCGACGGCGTCACCACGCGCAGGCCCTGCTCCTCGGCCTTGGCCTTGGACTTGGAGCCCTCGTGCAGACCGACGCGGACGTCGACACCCGAGTCACGGAGCGACAGCGCGTGGGCGTGGCCCTGGCTGCCGTACCCGATGACCGCGACCTTGCGGCCCTGGATGATGGACAGGTCGGCGTCGGCGTCGTAGAACAGCTCGGCCACTTTGGGTTCTCTCCTCGGGAGTGCAGGTGTTGCGTCCCACCGTATGACGGGGGGCGGAAGGGAAGTCTGGGGGTCTCGGAATACGGGCGGACGGCGGCACGCCGACCGCCCGTTTCAGGTCTTACGCCGACCGGTCCAGGGCGCGCAGCGACCGGTCCGTGATGGAACGGGCCCCCCTGCCGATCGCGATCGTTCCGGACTGGACGAGCTCCTTGATGCCGTACGGTTCCAGCATCTTGAGCATGGCCGACAGCTTCTCGCCGGATCCGGTGGCCTCGATGGTGACGGCCTCCGGGGAGACGTCGACGGTCTTGGCGCGGAACAGCTGGACGATCTCGACGATCTGGGAGCGCGTCTCGTTGTCGGCGCGCACCTTCACCAGGACGAGTTCGCGCTGCACCGCCTGCGACGGCTCCAGCTCGACGATCTTCAGCACGTTGACGAGCTTGTTGAGCTGCTTGGTCACCTGCTCCAGCGGCAGGTCCTCCACCCCCACGACGATGGTGATCCGGGAGATGTCGGGGTGCTCGGTGACGCCGACGGCGAGCGAGTCGATGTTGAAGCCGCGGCGGGAGAACAGCGCGGCGATCCGGGCGAGGATGCCGGGGGTGTTCTCCACCAGGACGGAGAGCGTGTGCTTGGACATGATCTCTTCGGTCTCTCTCGCTCAGTCGTCTTCGTTGTCGCCGAAGTCGGGGCGGACGTCCCGGGCGGCCATGATCTCGTCGTTGGAGGTGCCGGCGGCGACCATCGGCCAGACCATCGCGTCCTCGTGGACGATGAAGTCGACGACGACCGGGCGGTCGTTGACGGAGTTCGCCTCCTGGATGACCTTGTCGAGGTCGTCCGGGGACTCGCAGCGGATGGCGTAGCAGCCCATGGCCTCCGACAGCTTCACGAAGTCGGGGACGCGGGTGCCGCGGGCCTCGGGGTTGACGTCGTCCGGGCCGGAGTGCAGCACGGTGTTGGAGTACCGCTGGTTGTAGAAGAGGGTCTGCCACTGGCGGACCATCCCGAGAGCGCCGTTGTTGATGACGGCGACCTTGATCGGGATGTTGTTCAGGGCGCAGGTGGCGAGCTCCTGGTTGGTCATCTGGAAGCAGCCGTCGCCGTCGATGGCCCAGACGGCCCGGTCGGGTGCGCCGGCCTTGGCGCCCATGGCGGCCGGGACGGCGTAGCCCATGGTTCCGGCGCCGCCGGAGTTCAGCCAGGTGCCCGGCTTGTCGTACTCGATGAAGTGGGCGGCCCACATCTGGTGCTGGCCGACGCCCGCCGTGAAGATCGTGCCCTCGGGGGCGAGCTGTCCGATGCGCTCGATGACCTGCTGCGGGGAGAGCGAGCCGTCGCCGGGCTGGTCGTAGCCGAGCGGGTAGGTCTCGCGCCAGCGGTTCAGGTCGTTCCACCACATGCCGTAGTCGCCCTGGTGGCCCTCGCTGTGCTCCTTCTGCACGGCCTGGATCAGGTCGGCGATGACCTCGCGGGCGTCACCGACGATCGGCACGTCGGCGGCGCGGTTCTTGCCGATCTCGGCCGGGTCGATGTCCGCGTGGACGATCTTGGCGAAGGGCGCGAAGCTGTCCAGCTTGCCGGTGACGCGGTCGTCGAACCGGGCGCCGAGGGCGACGATCAGGTCGGCCTTCTGCAGGGCGGTGACGGCGGCCACCGAGCCGTGCATGCCGGGCATGCCCAGGTGCTGCGGGTGGTGGTCGGGGAACGCGCCGAGTGCCATCAGGGTGGTGGTGACGGGCGCGCCGGTGAGCTCGGCGAGGACCTTCAGCTCGGCGGTGGCCTTGGCCTTGAGCACACCGCCGCCGACGTACAGCACGGGTCGGCGGGCCTGGGTGATCAGCTTGGCGGCCTCGCGGATCTGCTTGGCGTGCGGCTTGGTCACCGGGCGGTAGCCGGGCAGGTCCATGGCGGGCGGCCAGGAGAAGGTCGTCTTCGCCTGGAGGGCGTCCTTGGCGATGTCGACCAGGACCGGGCCGGGGCGGCCGGTGGAGGCGATGTGGAAGGCCTGGGCGATGACCCGCGGGATGTCATCGGCCTTGGTGACGAGGAAGTTGTGCTTGGTGATCGGCATGGTGATGCCGACGATGTCCGCCTCCTGGAAGGCGTCCGTGCCGATCGCCTTGGACGCGACCTGGCCGGTGATCGCGACCAGCGGCACGGAGTCCATGTGCGCGTCGGCGATCGGGGTGACCAGGTTGGTGGCGCCCGGCCCCGAGGTGGCCATGCAGACGCCGACCTTGCCGGTGGCCAGCGCGTAGCCCTCGGCCGCGTGACCGGCGCCCTGCTCGTGACGGACCAGGACGTGGCGCACCCGGGTCGAGTCCATCAGCGGGTCGTAGGCGGGGAGGATGCAACCGCCGGGAATGCCGAATACCGTGTCGGCGCCGACCTCCTCGAGGGAGCGGATGAGGGACTGCGCGCCCGTCACCTGCTCGGGGGCGGAGTGCTGTCCTCCGGATCGGGGCCGGGGCTGCGGGTGATGGGCCCCGGTGGCCTGCTCGGTCATCGGCATTCTCTTCTCAGATGCTGAGGGTTTTTGCGAAGTTTGTGCGGTTTTCGTCTGCTGCACGGAAGGCGCCCGTGCAACAAAAAACCCCTCGTGCCATAAGGCAAGCGAGGGGAGCGCGCCGGGTGGGGTCGCTGAGCGGTCGAGGCTCAGCGTCAGCCGACGCGCTGTCCAAGTACGAGAATTCGGGTGCGCATGGCACAGACCCTCTCCCCGGCACGCACTCACTGTCAAGTGGGTGGGACGGGAGTCTCATTATGTGAGCGCAGGACCGTACCGCCCCCTATGACGGCGGACACACCCGAGCTGTACACCCGCGGGGCACCGCCCGCGAACGCCGGTTCGGCCGGTTCGTGCGGCACCGGATAATGGCCCGAAGCGAGCGCCCGGCGCAGCCGGTGCTCGTCGAGTGGCCCGGAGAAGGCCATGCCCTGCCCGAGCGTGCAGCCCATCGCACGCAGGGCGACGACCTGCTCGGGCAGATCCACCCCGTCGGCCACGGACTTCAGCCCGAGATCGCCGGCGATGCGCAGCAGCCCGCTGGTGATCTTGTGCAGACGGGCCGACTCGACGACGCCCTCGACCAGGCTGCGGTCGAGCTTCAGCACGTCGACGGGCAGCCGCCGCAGGGCCGTGATCGCCCCGTAGCCGCTGCCGAACCCGTCGAGCGCGATCCGGACCCCGACCCGCCTGAGGGCGCACAGCCGCCGCTCCAGCTCGTCCAGGCCGGTCCTGGGGTCGGCGTCGGACAGCTCGATGATCAGCGACCCGGACGGCAGGCAGTGCCGCGTGAGCAGCGCCTCGATCGAACCGAGGGGCATCGACCGGTCCAGCAGCCGGCGGGCGCTCATCCGGACCACGACCGGCGCCGACAGCCCGGCCGCGTGCCGCTCGGCGGCCTGATCGACGGCCTCCTCGATCATCCAGCGGCCCAGCTCTGCGGTCTTGTCGCTGTCCTCGGCCACACGCAGGAACTCCGCCGGGGTGAACAGCACCCCCTGCGAGGAGCGCCAGCGCGCCTGCGCGGACACCGACACGATCCGGCCGTCCTCCAGGGACACCACCGGCTGGTGCAGCAGGGCGAACTGCCCGTCGTGCAGCGCGGACCGCAGTCGCGTGGCCAGCTCCGCCTTGCGTACGACGTCCTGCTGCATCTGCGGTTTGTACAGCTCGACGCGGCCCTTGCCGCCGGCCTTGGCCCGGTACATGGCCAGGTCGGCGTTGCGCAGCAGTTCGCCCGCGCCGAGACCCTGCTCGGCGAAGGCCACGCCGATGGAGGCGTTGACCCGGACGTCGTTGCCGTCGATGACGTACGGCTGGGACAGCGTCGTCCTGAGGCGGTCGGCGAGCTCCAGTATGTGCCGCTGCCGGGCCTCGCGGTCGCGGGTGTTGTCCCCGACGATCAGGGCCGCGAACTCGTCGCCGCCCAGCCGGGAGGCGGTGTCGCCCTGCCGGACGGACTCCTGCAGACGGCGGGCGGCCTGGACGAGCAGTTCGTCCCCGGCCTGGTGCCCGATGGTGTCGTTGACGGCCTTGAAGCCGTCGAGATCGATGAACAGCACGGCCGTGTTCCGCAGGGCCACGCCCCGGTCGGAGGCGCGGCGGCCCGACAGCGCGTGCTGGACGCGCTTGGTGAACAGGGCGCGGTTGGGCAGGTCCGTGAGCGGGTCGTGCTCGGCGTTGTGCTGCAACTGGGCCTGGAGCCGGACTCTTTCGGTCACGTCCCTGCTGTTGAAGATGAGGCCGCCGTGATGGCGGTTGACGGTCGACTCGACGTTCAGCCAGCCCCCGTCCCCCGAGCGGAAACGGCACTCGATGCGCGTAGTGGGTTCCTCGACCGGGCTTGCGGCGAGGAAACGCCGCACCTCGTGCACGACGCAGCCCAGGTCCTCCGGGTGGATGAGATGGGCCAGTTCCGTACCCACCAGCCCCTCCGCCGGGCGGCCGTAGACGCCGGCGGCGGCCGGGGAGACGTACCTGAGGACGCCGCTGGGTGCGGCGATCATGATGACGTCGCTGGAGCCCTGCACCAGGGAGCGGAAGTGGTTCTCCTTCTGGGCCAGTTCCTGGGTGAGGGTGATGTTGTCGAGCAGCATGATGCCCTGGCGCACGACGAGCGCGAGCACGACCGTGCCACCGGTGAGCAGGACCACGCGGTCGACGCTGCGGCCGTTGAGGACGTTGTAGAGGATCCCCAGGGTGCACACGGCCGCCGCGAGGTACGGCGTGAGGGCGGCGAGGGAACCGGCGATGGGCCGGGCGGCCGGATACCGGCCGAGCTCGCCTCCGGGCGGCGGAGGGGGGTGCGGACCGCTGCGCTGCCCGGGCACGTGCTCGTGCACCACGCGCGTGTGCCCTCCCGTGTTCTGCCGGTCCGGGCCGTGCCGGTCGGTGTCCGGCGTGCGGGACCCGGCCCACGGGGCGTAGGCCAGGAGCAGCGAGCCGGCGAACCAGCCCGCGTCGAGCAGCTGGCCGGAGTGGTAGTCGTGGTGCATCAGCGGTGAGGTGAACAGGGCGTCGCACATCACGGTCAGCGCGAGGGCGCCGATCGCGGTGTTGACGGCGGAGCGGTTCACCGCGGACCGCCTGAAGTGCAGCGCGAGGACCATGCTGACCAGCGCGATGTCGAGCAGCGGGTAGGCCAGCGACAGCGCGGTGTGCGCCACGCCGGGCCCTTCGGACTTCGCGGCCTGGGCGAGGGCGAGGCTCCAGGCCAGCGTGAGTAGCGAGCCGCCGATCAGCCAGGCGTCAAGACCGAGGCAGACCCAGCCGGCCTTGGTGACCGGCCGTTTGGCGAGCACGAGCAGCCCGACGATCGCGGGCGGGGCGAAGCAGAGGAAGAACAGGTCGGCGTAGCTGGGACTGGGCACGGGCTGTCCGAGGACGACCTCGTACCACCCCCAGATCAGGTTGCCCAGGGACGCCATGACCGAGGAGAGGCCGAACAGCAGCCAGGCGGGTCGAAATCGGGTGCGGCTGCTGCGGCCGTAGAGGAAGCACGACACGGCGCCGGTGGCCGCTGCGGCGCTCAGCCCGAAGTCGCCCATGATCAGGGCCAGTTCGCGCGAACCCCAGCCGAACGCGGAACCGACGGCGTATCCCGCGCAGACCAGGGCGAGGACGAGCTGGAGGGCCGGGCCCCGCCTCGGGCGGGGGGCCGGCGTGCGGGGCAGCAGCGCCCCGGGGGACGGAGGCTGCGCCCGCAGCGCTCCGTCGAGCGTGGGTGCGGGGGTCGGCGGCGCGCTCACCGGACCCTCCTGATCCCGGCCGCACCCGGGACCTGGGGGCCCGGATGCGGCGGCTGGGCATGCCTTCTGCGGCTGCCGGGCCTGCGGCGGTGCCGGCCCTGGTCGGTGTGGTGGTCGCTGTGGTGGGTGTGGTGCCCGCCGTGATCGGCGTGATGACCGCGTCTGCTCGCGGCCGTCCGCCAGGGTCGCCGCCGGCAGCCCCGCCCCGTCGGATCGCTCGTCCATAGGCCGTGCATCGCCTGTCGCCCCCCTCACAGTCCGAAGTGTCCATCCCCGGCGCCGAACGGTCCGCGGCGCAGCCCCTGTCGGGACGATACACCAGTCTCGTCACTCAGGGACATAGGTTCTCTACTCTGCGTGACGATCAACAGATATATGAGTACCCACCGCGCCCGAAGGATTGCGGACGGTACTCGAGTTCGGATCAGCCGGTTGATGCACCCGTCGTAAGGATCACGTTGCGCAGCGGCTCCCGGTTCACATAACGGTTCAACTGGTCTACCAGGAGCCGCCTGGCGCGCGGCAGGAACGCGGAGGTGGGACCGCCGACGTGCGGGCTGATGAGTACCCCCGGCGCACGCCAGAGGGGATGTTCGCGCGGCAGGGGCTCCGGGTCGGTGACGTCGAGGGCGGCGGTGATGCGGCCGCTCTCCAGTTCGGCGAGCAGCGCCTTGGTGTCGACGACGGGGCCGCGGGCGACGTTGACGAGGAGCGCCCCGTCCTTCATCCGGGACAGGAAGTCGGCCCCGGCCAGGCCACGGGTGGTTTCGGTGAGCGGCGTGGACAGGATGACGACGTCCGCTTCCGGGAGCAGCGCCGGGAGTTCGGTGAGCGGGTGCACCGGCCCGCGCACCGTGGTGCGCTCGGAGCGCGCGACGCGCGCCACCCGCGCCACCTCGAACGGAACGAGCCGGTCCTCGATGGCCTCGCCGATCGACCCGTACCCGACGATGAGGACGTTCTTGTCGGCGAGGGCGGGCCGGAACCCGGCGAGCCACTCCCCGCGGTCCTGCGCGCGGACGAAGTCGGGGACCCCGCGCAGCGAGGCCAGGATCAGGGTGAGGGTGAGCTCTGCGGTGCTGGCCTCGTGCACCCCGCGCGCGTTGCACAGTCGCACGCCCGCGGGCAGGTGCCGCAGCCCCGGCTCCACGTGGTCGATCCCGGCCGAGAGGGTCTGCACGACCTGTACGTGGCTCATCCGCGGCATCGGACGCACGCACAGCGGACTGGGCTTCATGTAGGGGACGACGTAGAAGGCGCAGTCCGCCGGGTCGGCGGGGAAGTCCTCCTCACCGTTCCAGAAGCGGTAGGCGAGGCCCTCGGGGAGTCCCTCGATCTCGTCCGGCGGGATGGGCAGCCACACGTCAGCAGTCATGCACAGGAGGCTATGTCAGGAGGGTGCGACGGCAGAGGTTAGGTTGGGGTGGCCGGAACAGGGAGGGTCACGACCAGGTGGAGCGCAGGACGATCGGCGCGGCGGCGCTCGCGGTGGGGGCCGTCGGACTCGGGTGCATGCCGATGAGCTGGGCGTACAGCGCGTCGCGGCAGCGCGGCGACGAGTCGCTCAGGGCGGTGCACCGGGCGCTCGACCTGGGTTCGTCCCTGCTGGACACGGCCGACATGTACGGACCCTTCACCAACGAACTGCTGGTGGGGCGGGCGCTGAAGGAACGGCGGCCGGACGCGTTCGTGTCCACGAAGGCCGGCCTGCTCGTGGGCGACCAGCACATCGTCGCCAACGGCCGCCCGGGGTATGTGAAACGGGCCTGTGACGCGTCGCTGCGGCGTCTCCAGACGGACGTCATAGACCTCTACCAGTTGCACCGCGCCGATCCGGAAGTGCCCGTCGAGGAGACATGGGGCGCGATGGCGGAGCTCGTCCAGGCCGGGAAGGTTCGGGCGTTGGGCCTGTGCGCGGTGGGCGCACGGGCCGGCCGCCGCTCCGGGGCCCGGCTGCACGACGCGACGATCCGGCAGCTGGAGCGGGTGCAGCAGGTGTTTCCGGTGAGCGCTGTGGAGGCGGAGTTGTCGGTGTGGTCGCCGGAGGCGCTGGAGACGCTGCTGCCGTGGTGCGAGACGCGGGGCATCGGGTTCCTGGCGGCGATGCCGCTCGGCAACGGCTTCCTGACCGGCCGGCTGCGGCCCGGCGCGGGCTTCGAGGCGGACGACGTCCGGGCCCGGCACCCCCGCTTCACGGCCGAGATGATGGCCGCGAACCAGCCGATCGTCGCGGGCCTGCGCCGGGTGGCCCGACGCCACGGCGAGCACGTCACAGCCGCCCAGGTCGCCCTCGCGTGGGTCCTCGCCCAGGGTCCGCACGTGGTCCCGGTGCCCGGCACGAAGCAGGAGCGCTGGGTCACGGAGAACGCCGCCGCGGCGGCCCTGCGCCTGACGGCGGAGGACCTGCGCGAGGTGGCGGAACTGCCGCCGGCACAGGGGTCGTGGGACTGAATCCGTCCCGCAGGGGGGGCGTTTCGGTCAAACCCCGTGTTCGCGGCTGCGCGTTCCGTGATCGGGAACTTGTCAGGCGCCGGCGGTGTATGACAGGGAGAGGACCTGCCCCGTCGAAGGGACCATGATCGTGCAACGTCGAGCCGTGCCGACCGTGTTGGCCGCCGCCGCGCTCCTGCTGACGGCAGGCTGTTCGTCCGACGGCGGAGGATCGTCCGGCACCAACGCGGGCGCCTCCCCGAGCCGCAGCACACCGGTGTCGTCCGCACCGACGGGACAGGCCGCGGAGCGCACACCGCCCGCCAAGGGCTCGGTGAAGGTGGTGCGTACCGTCGCCAAGGGCCTGGACTCCCCCTGGGGACTCGCCCCGCTGCCGGGCGGCGGCCTGCTGGTCTCCTCCCGGGACGACGGGACGATCATCCGGGTCGACGAGAAGACCGGCAAGAAGACCGAGCTGGGCGAGGTGCCGGGCGTATCGGCCGCCGGCGAGGGCGGCCTGCTCGGCATCGCCCTGTCCCCCGACTACGCCTCGGACCACATGGTCTACGCGTACTTCACCTCGGCCTCCGACAACCGCATCGTCCGCATGCTGTACGACGCCAAGAAGCCCTCCGGCGAGCAGCTCGGCGCTCCCGACACGGTCTTCAAGGGCATCCCCAAGGGCTTCATCCACAACGGCGGCCGGATCGCGTTCGGCCCGGACAAGATGCTGTACGCCGGCACCGGCGAGAGCGGTGACACGGGCCTGTCCCAGGACAAGGACTCCCTGGGCGGCAAGATCCTGCGGCTGACCCCGGAGGGCGAGCCGGCGCCGGGCAACCCGTTCGGGAACTCGCCGGTGTACTCGTACGGCCACCGCAATGTGCAGGGCCTGGCCTGGGACGCGAAGCAGCGTCTGTTCGCCTCGGAGTTCGGCCAGGACACCTGGGACGAGCTCAACGCGATCAAGCCGGGCGACAACTATGGCTGGCCCGAGGCCGAGGGCAGGTCCGACGACTCCGGGTTCCACAACCCGGTCGAGCAGTGGGCCACGGCCGAGGCCTCGCCCAGCGGCATCGCCTACGCCGAGGGGTCGGTCTGGATGGCGGGCCTGCGCGGCAAGCGGCTGTGGCGCGTCCCGCTGAACGGCACCGAGGCTTCGGCCAAGCCGCAGGCGTTCCTGGAGGACGAGTACGGCCGGCTGCGCACGGTGGTCTCGGCGGGCGGCGACCGGCTGTGGCTGGTGACCAGCAACACGGACGGCCGGGGCAGTCCGAAGGACGGGGACGACCGGATCCTGGAACTGCGGGTGACCTAGTCCTCCAGTCCTCCAGTCCTCTAGTCCTCGGAGTCTTCGGGGTTTTCGGGATTTTCGGGGTTTTCGTCCACCGGCTCCTGTGGCGGGCGGACGACGACCTTCCCGGACGACAGGTCTATCGGCCCGCGTCCGGGATCGGCGTCCCCGGTGTCCTGCCGGGTCAGCTCCAGGCGGTTCTGTTCGTCTCGGGTGTGTTTGCGGCCGGGTGAGAACAGTTCCTCGAACATGTTGAACACGGAGCCTCCCTGGGCCGCGTCACCCCCGATGTCCTTTACAGCGTATACCTCAGCCTGCCGGGCCGGGCATGACGGATTCGGCCGGGAACAGCCCCAGCCGGTGGGCCACCGCCGCCGCCTCGCCGCGCCCGGAGACGCCGAGCTTCGCCAGGATGTTGGAGACGTGGACGCTCGCGGTCTTCGGGGAGATGAACAGTTCCTCGGCGATCCTGCGGTTGGTGTGACCGGCGGCGACCAGGCGCAGCACGTCCCGTTCCCTGCTGGTCAGGCCGAGGGCCTCGGCGGGGTCGGCGGGTGCGGGGGCCGGTTCCGCGGCGGGCGTGAGCGGCAGGCGGGCGCGCTGGGCGAGGGCGGTGGCGGCGCCGGCGAGCGGCCGGGCCCCGAGGTGGCGGGCGACGGCGTGGGCGAGGCGGAGCAGTTCCGTGGCCCGGTCGCGCTCGTCGGCCTCGCCGCCGCCCGTCAGCAGCGACTCGGCCAGGCGGTAGCGGACGCGGGCGAGGTCGTAGGGGCGCTCCAGGGGTTCGAAGGCGGTGACCACCTCCGACCAGAGGTCTGGGGCGCTCCGGCTTCCGGCGCCTTGGGATGCGGCGCGGTGGAGTTCGGCGCGGACCCACTTTTCGTGGGCGAACCAGACGGGGGCGTTCGTGGTGAGGCGTTTGACGGCCTCGAAGATGCTCTCCAGGGTCTCCTCGCGGCCGTCCCGTGCGGTCGGCAGGGCCCGGGCGTCGGCCTCGGCCGTGGCGGCTTCGAGCAGCAGCGGCCAGGCGTAGCGCTGGGTGCCGGGCGGGAAACCGGACTTCAGGGTGCGGGCCAGTTCGGCGCGGGCGTCTGCGAGACGGCCCTCGGCGACGGCGAGCTGGAGGGTGAGGCAGGCGATCGGGAGGTCGTGCTGCGGCATGGGGTCGTGCGGGCCGTAGGAGGCGCGGCTCTCGGCGAGATGGCGAGCGGCCTCGGGCACCCGGCCGCGGGCGAGCGCGAGGAACGCCAGGGTGTTGGCGCCCGACCCGTACGGCGCGGCCGTCTGCCCGTGCCGCTGCGCGTTGACGGCCGCCTCGGCCGCCTCGTCCCAGCGGCCCAGGGAGACGAGCGACTCGGCGAGGTTGCTCCAGACCCAGCCCTCGGATTCCCGCAGGCCCATGCTGCCGGTGAGGCGCAGGCCCTCGCGCAGGACGTCCACGGCCTCCTCGGAGCGCCCGATGCCCTCCAGGGAGGAGGGCAGGTTCACATGACTGCGACCCACGACCGCCGCGAGTCCCCGGGCCACGACCTCGTCCCTGACCTCGTACATGTGGGTCAGTCCGGCCTCGATCTGCCCGGCGTCGATCATGAGTCCGCCGAGGGTGAGCCGGGCGTTGGACTCGATGTCGTCGGCGCCCACCATGCGCGCGTACTCCACCGCACGCTCCGCGGCCGTCAGGGCCTCCGGGCCCGGCTGGCGCAGCATCGACCAGTGGGCGACCGTGGCGAGCACCTCGGCGTGCACCTCGGACGGCGGCAGGCCGCGGACCAGGTCCTGCGCGGTGGCGATCTCCTTCCAGCCGTCGCCGCGGGCGAGCCGCTGCACCAGCCGGGAGCGCTGGATCCAGAACCAGGCGGCGCGCAGGGGGTCGGCCTCCGCGTCCAGCTGGCGCAGTGCCCGCTTGGTGATCTTCAGGGCGCGTTCGCGCTCCCCGCAGAGCCGTCCGGCAACGGCCGCCTCGGCCAGCAGGTCGAGATGGCTGAGCGCGGTGGCCTCCGGACCGCCGCAGGGTGGATAGACCTCGGCGTAGTCGACGGGGCGCAGGGTGCGGCGTACGGCCTCGGGGGCGGTGTCCCACAATTCCATCGCCCGTTCCAGCAGCCGCAGCTGCTCGGCGTAGGCGTGGCGGTGGCGGGCCTCGACGGCGGCGTCGAGGACGGCGGGCAGGGCCTTGGCCGCGTCGTGGGCGTGGTACCAGTAGCTGGCCAGGCGCGTCGCGTGCTGGTCGGCTGGGACGAGGGTCGGGTCGGCCTCCAGTGCTTCGGCGTAGCGGCGGTTGAGGCGGGAGCGCTCGCCGGGGAGCAGGTCGTCGCTGACGGCCTCGCGGACCAGGGAGTGGCGGAAGCGGTAGCCGTCGCCGCCGGGCGCCGGGGTGAGGATGCTGGCGTTCACGGCGGCCCGCAGCGCCTCGATGAGGTCGTCCTCGGCGAGCCCGGCGACGGCGGCCAGCAGCCGGTACTCGACGGTGGAGCCGCCCTCGGCGACGATCCGGGCGACCTGCTGGGCGGTCTCCGGCAGCCCCTCCACCCGGACGAGCAGCAGGTCGCGCAGGGAGTCGGTCAGGCCCGTGCGGCAGCCCTCGTGGGCGGCGACGGCGAGTTCCTCGACGAAGAAGGCGTTGCCGTCGGAGCGTTCGAAGATGGCGTCGATCTGGTCCGGGTCGGGTTCCTGGGCGAGGATGCCGGCGACCTGGCGGCACACCTCCTCGCGGTTGAAGCGGGCGAGTTCGATGCGGCGGATGGTGCGGAGCCGGTCGAGTTCGGCGAGCAGGGGCCTGAGCGGGTGTCGGCGGTGGATGTCGTCGGAGCGGTAGGTGGCCAGAACGACGAGGCGGCCGGTGCGCAGGGTGCGGAAGAGGTAGGCGAGCAGGTGCCGGGTGGAGGCGTCGGCCCAGTGCAGGTCCTCCAGGGCGAGGACGACGGTGTGCTCGGCGGTGACGCGCTCCAGCAGGCGTGCGGTGAGTTCGAAGAGGCGGGCCATGCCGTCCTCGTCGTGCCGGGCCGCTTCGCGGGCCGCGGCGGCCGTGCCGATCTCGGGGAGCAGCCGGGCCAACTCCTCCTCCTGCCCGGCGGCCGCGGCGGCGAGCGGCCCGGGCAGCTCGCGGCGCAGGGCGCGCAGTGCGGTGGAGAACGGCGCGAACGGCAGTCCGTCGGCGCCGATCTCGACGCACCCGCCGAGCGCGACGACCGCGCCCCGGGTGCGGGCCGCGGCGGCGAACTCCTCGACGAGCCGGGTCTTGCCGACTCCGGCCTCGCCGCCGATGAGCAACGCCTGGGGGTCGCCCGCGGCGGCACCGGCGAGGACCTCGTCGAGCAAGCCCAACTCGGCGTCGCGGCCGACGAACACGGGGCTGACGGACCTGGTCTCCACGAACCCGAGCATCGCATGCGACCCCGCCGGCCCGGCACCGGTTTTGCCACGCGACTCCCGGGCCCCGACGCCCGCCCCCACCCGGACACCCCCGGCACCGGCTGTCGCCCCCGCCCGGACACCCTCGGGACCGGCAGCCGCAGAAGCCCCCGCAGTCACCGGACCCTCGGCCGCCGCCCGGACACCCCGGGACCAGCCGACAACCCCGCCCGGACGACCACGAGACCGGCCGTCGCCTCCCTGCGTATCGCCCACGGCATCAGCAGCCACATCCGTCCCTGTGGCCACCGGACCCGCAGCCGCCGGCCAGGACGCCCCCGGGGCCAGCCCCCTCCGCCCGGACCGCCACCGCATCAGCCGCCTCCTCCGTCGGCACACCCCCGGGACAAGCTGTCGCCCCATCCATCCGGACGCCCCCGCCACGGGACAGCCCCCTCCGCCCGGACACCCCGGGACCAGCCGACGCCCCCGCCCGGACGACCACGGCGCCGGCAACCGCCTCCGCCTCCCTGTGGACGGGCACTGCATCAGCGGCCCCGTCCGTACGGGCGACCGGTGTCGGGCCCTTGTTCACGCGGCGGGAGCGGACCGTGGGCGGCGGAAGCGGCGGGTATGGCTCTCGTGCTCGGCGGAGCCTTCCGCGGCTTCGCGGCGGGCGGCGCGGCGGGCCCGGGCGGCCTCGCGGACCTGGCGCTCGTGGTCGGCGCGGCGGATGAGGTCGGCGGCGCGCAGCTGCTGGAACTCGTACTCGTACATGGCGTGTCCTTGGTGAGAGGCCGGGTGGAAGAGACTCGCTTTCCGCGATGCCTCCACCTTCGTCTCCCGGGCCGGGCCGCCACATCGGGAGAGTTCCGCATCTTGAGGGGCCTCGGGGGGCCTTAGACACGGCTGAGGGGCCCCAGGGGCTCCGTAAGGTGCTCGCGGATTCCCTAAGACCCCTCAGGACCTGCGGTGACTCAACCCGCCGAAGGCAGGGAGAGCAGGATGCCGGTGTACTTGAGGACCGCCAGGAACAGGCCGATCACGCCGAGCGCGACACCCGCCCAGGCGACCGACTTGATCCAGGGGGCCTGGATCCTGCCGGGCGTGCCGAAGGCCGGCCGGGCCAGTACGACGACGCCGACGATCAGCGCCGTCACCGCGAACAGGCCGCCCCACAGGGCGGTGGTCTGCCAGGCGTCGCCGTAGACCGCCTGGATCTGCTTGGCCACGCCCGCGTTCTGCGCCGTCTCCAGCTGGCCGATGAGGTTCTGCCGTGCGGCAGCCACCGTGCCGAGCCAGCTGCCGGTGAGCGAGACGACGCCCAGCGCGGCGGAGACCACGGCGGCAGCGCCCTGGCCGACGCCGGAGGCGCCCGCCTCCTTGGTCTCGGCGGTCTCGGCCGGGACCTCGGTCCGGGTCACCTCGTCGGACTTGGTGGTGTCCACCGCCTTCTCGTCGGTCGTGGCCTCGGTGGCCTCGGTCTCGTCCACTGCGTTCGTTGCCATGTGTCGCACCGTAGGGTCGCTGTCTGAGAAGTCTCTTAATGATCGTCGTGAGCGGCACGCGCGCGTGCGGCGCGCCACTCGGGCGCCAGCACCGACCAGACTTCGAGATCGTGCCGTACGCCACCATAGGGGTGGGCCTCGCGCCGCACACCGTCGCGGGTCATGCCCAGGCGCCGGGCCACGTTCAGGCTCGGCGTGTTTCCCGAGGCGGCGACCCACTCGATCCGGTGCATGCCGCGCTCTTCGACCGCCCAGTCGATCAGGACGCGCATCGCCCGGGTGACCAGACCACGCCCGGTCCCGGCGGGCTCCAGCCAGCAGCCGACCTCGCAGTTGCCGCTCGCGGCGTCGAAGTTCAGGAACAGCACGCCGCCCACGAGCTCGCCGTTCAGCCACAGTCCGTGCAGCGAGCGGGTGTCGGCGGCGCGGAGGTCGGCGTAGCGCTGGAGCAGGGCCCGCGCGGACTCCACGTCCGTCTCCTGCGACCCGAAATTGATGAACCGCCCGATGAAGTCCCTGCCCCGCTCCAGGTGCGCGAAGAACTCCTCGGCGTGCCAGGGCTCAAGGGGGCGCAGTTCCGCGCCGTCGTCACCCAGGGATATCGCGTACATCCGGCTGCCGCTCCTCCTCCGCCAGGACGTCCGCCACCCCGGCGTCCGTCGCGGCGGCCAGCCTCTCATGCGTGGCACGGCACTCGGGCGGTTCGATGCTGATCCGCGGCAGGCGCCTGTCCAGCCAGCGGGGCAGCCACCAGTTGGCGCCGCCGAGCAGGTGCATCAGGGCGGGGACGAGCAGCGTACGCAGGACGAAGGCGTCCAGGGCGACGGCGGCGGCCAGGGCGATGCCGAACATGGCGATCACACGGTCGCCGCTGAGCACGAAGGCGAGGAAGACGGAGATCATGATGACCGCCGCCGAGTTGATCACCCGGCTGGTCTCCGCGAGGCCGACCCGGACGGCACGCCGGTTGTCGCCGGTCTCCAGCCACTCCTCGTACATCCGGCTCACCAGGAAGACCTGGTAGTCCATGGACAGGCCGAAGAGCACCGACACCATGATCACGGGCAGGAAGGGTTCGATGGGCCCCGCGCTGCCGAGGCCGAGCAGTTCGCTGCCCCAGCCCCACTGGAACATCGCGACGACCACGCCGAAGGCCGAGGCCACTGCGGCGACGTTCATCGCGGCGGCCTTCAGCGGGATGCCGATCGACCGGAAGGCGAGCAGGAGCAGCAGACAGCCCAGGCCGATGACGACCCCGACGAAGACGGGCAGCTTGGAGACGATGACGTCGGCGAAGTCGTCGTAGCCGGCCGTCATGCCGCCGACCTGCGTATCGAGCGAGGTGCCCGCCTCGGCCCGGGGCAGCACCTTCTCGCGCAGCCGGTCGACGAGGTCGCTGGTGTGCTGCGACTGCGGTGAGGTCTCGGGGACGACGGTGAGGTACGCGGTGTCGCCGCCGGAGCCGAACGTCACCGGCGTCACCGAGGCGACGCCCTCGGTGGTCCGGAGCGTGGTGTCGAGGTTGTCCAGGGCGAGCTTGTCCTCGGCTCCGCCGACCTTCGTGACCAGGGTGAGCGGGCCGTTGACGCCGGGGCCGAAGCCGTCGGCGAGAAGGTCGTAGGCCTGGCGTGTGGTGGAGGTCTTGGGGTCGTTGCCCTGGTCGGAGGTGCCCAGGTGGAGCGAGAACGTGGGCAGCGCGAGGACGGCCATGACCACCAGGGCGACGGCCCCGAGCACCTTGGGATGGCGCTCCACGAACGCCGACCAGCGGGCGGCGAACCCGGTGGGCAGTTCGGGTTCGGGACCGTGCTGCGCCAGTCGGCGGCGCTCGCGGCGGCTGAGCGCCCGCGTGCCGATGAGGGACAGCAGGGCGGGCAGCAGCGTCACGGAGGCCGCGACGGTGAGGATCACGGTCAGGCAAGCCGCGACGGCGACGCCGTTGAGGAAGCTCAGCCGAAGGATCAGCATGCCCAGCAGGGCGATGCAAACGGTGGCACCCGCGAAGACGACGGCCCGTCCCGTGGTCGCGACGGCGTTGGTGGCCGCCTCGGTGACGGACAGCCCGCGTTTCAGTCCGCGCCGGTGTCTCGTGACGATGAACAGCGCGTAGTCGATGCCGACGCCGAGCCCGATCAGCATGCCGAGCATGGGCGCGAAGTCGGCGACGGTCATGGCGTGCCCGAGCAGCACGATCCCGGCGTACGCGGTGCCGACCCCGACCAGCGCGGTGGCGATGGGCAGAGTTGAGGCGGCGAGCGAGCCGAAGGCGAGGAACAGCACGACCGCGGCGACGACCACGCCGACGACCTCAGCGACGTGCCCGCCGGAGGACTGGGTGAGCGCGACCGCGCTGCCGCCCAGCTCCACCTGCAGCCCGTCGGTCTGAGCGCTCTTGGCCGTGTCGACGACGGCCTGCGCCTCGGACCGGCTGATGTCCTGCGCCTGGCCGTCGAAGGTGACCGTGGCGTACGCCGTACGGCCGTCCGCGCTGACGCGTCCCGTGCCCGGGCCGTCATAGGGGCTGGTCACGGAGGCTACGCCGGGCAGGTTCTCGACGCGTTCCAGGGCGCGGCGCATCGTCTGCTCGACGTCGGCGGCGCGGACGCTGCCGGAGCTGGTGTGCCAGACGACGGTGTCGCTGTCGCCGCCGAGCTTCGGGAAGCCCTCGTGCAGCAGCTGGGTGGCGCGGCCCGACTCGGTGCCGGGGACCTGGTAGTCGTTCGAGTACGCGGAGCCGGCGACGGCGGCGCCCGCGGCCACCCCCGCGAAGGCGAGGAGCCACAGCAGAACGGTGACCAGACGGCGTTGGACACACCAGCGTGCGAGGGCTGCCACGAAACGTGCTCCCAGGGTGACTTTTGGGATCTTTGAGCGGGAGCAGTCGTCCATGAACTGAACAGCCCGCAAAGAACGCATGAGCAATGCGGAAGCACTCTTACAGGCACACGAGATCATTTGTCGGTTTCGTGGGCTTATTCACAGCGGGCGGGATCAGTCGGACTGGTCCCCCAGCGCCATCACCATCACGCCGGCGATCAGCAGCCACAGCGCCCGCCGGGTGCGTCCCCGGGCACCCAGCACGGCGGCGCACGCGCAGACGGCCGCGCCCCCGGCGTACGCCGCCGGGACGTGGGCCGGTGCGGCGCGTGCGAGGCGGAGCAGGGCCGCGGCCAGCCCTGCCAGGGTCAGCGCGGCGCCCGTACCCGCCGCCGTCCAGCGGGCCCGCCGCGCGCCCTGCGCCGGATCATCGGCGTCGTCCAGCTCCTCGTCCGGTTCGTGGTCCGGCTCGGTCGGCTCGTCGTCCTGCTCGTCCGGCTCGGCATAGGGCTCGGGGTCCTGCGCGGCGGCTGGCTCCGGGCCCGTTATCTCAGGATCGGTGTCGGAATCAGCGCGTCCACTCATGGCCGAGACGGTAGCGCGTCGGGCGGGAAAACCGGGTGCGGGGCCGACGGGCCGGCTGTTAGCGTCCGCGGGTCCGAGGAACGCCCGCGGCGCCCCGCCGCCCGGCCGAAGCAGGTGCATTGTTTGACGGTCCGACCGAGCTCCGACGCATCCCTGTTCTCTTCCATGGACTCAAGGAGCCCGTTCACCGATGTCCGACATCACTTCCAGGACCTCGAACGACCATCTCGCTGACCGTCTGACCCACCCCCGCTACCCCCGCAGCAACGCCTACGACGTCCGCTGGACCATCGAGAACCAGATGGGCCCGCACGCGCTGTGGCTGCTGGAGTGGCTGGCCCCGGCGCTTGGCCTGGAGCAGCTGCCCCGTGGCGCGCGCGTGCTCGACCTGGGGTGCGGACGCGCCATGACGTCCGTCTTCCTCGCGAAGGAGTACGGGGTCCAGGTCGTCGCCGCCGACTTGTGGATCAAGCCCGACGAGAACGCGGCGCGTATCGCCGAGGCGGGCGTGGCCGATCGCGTTCTCCCCGTGTTCGCCGAGGCGCACGACCTGCCGTTCGGCGAGGGCAGCTTCGACGCGATCGTCTCCGTCGACGCGTACCAGTACTTCGGCACCAACGACCTGTATCTGCCCGAGCTGACCCGGCTGCTGAAGCCCGGCGGACGGATCGGCGTCGTCATGCCGGCGCTGCGGGAGGAGATCGACGGCCACGAGCCGCCGGCGCACCTGAAGGAGTACTGGCAGAAGGACCCGGGGTTCTGGGCTTTCCACACCCCCGCCTGGTGGCGGCGGCAGTGGATGCGCACCGGGGCCGTGGAGGTCGAGACGGCCGACTGGCTTCAGGACGGCTGGCGCGACTGGCTCCTGTGGAGCGAGGTGTGCGCCGAGGAGAGCCCGAGCGAGTTCATGGCGGACATGGCTCGCTGGTCGGTGGAGCTGATGCACGCCGACGTGGAGCACGTCCTCGGTTTCGCACGCGTCGTGGGACAGCGCCTGTGATGTGACACACCTGGGCGGATGCATCGGTCCCGATGCATCCGCCCAGGGCTGCGCAGAACGCCTGGCTCAGCCCTCGCCGACGCCCAGCTTCTGAAGGATCAGCTCCTTGACCCGGGCCGCGTCGGCCTGGCCCCGGGTCGCCTTCATGACCGCGCCGACCAGCGCGCCGGCCGCCGCCACCTTGCCGCCGCGGATCTTGTCCGCGATGGCCGGGTTGCCGGCGATGGCCTCGTCGACGGCGGCGGTGAGCGCGCCCTCGTCGGAGACGACCTTCAGACCGCGCTTGTCGACGACCTCGTCCGGGGTGCCTTCGCCCGCGAGGACGCCTTCGATGACCTGGCGGGCCAGCTTGTCGTTCAGGTCGCCCTTCACGACCAGCTCGGCGACCCGGGCCACCTGCTGCGGGGTGATCGCCAGCTCGTCGAGCGCCTTGCCCGACTCGTTGGCGCTGCGGGCCAGCTCGCCCATCCACCACTTGCGGGCGGAGGCGGCGTCGGCCCCGGCCTCGATGGTGGCGACGATGGGCTCCAGCGCACCGGCGTTCAGGATCGCCTGCATGTCGGTGGCCGAGACGCCCCACTCCTCGCGGAGCCGGTTGCGGCGGACCAGCGGCAGCTCCGGCAGCGCGGAACGGATCTCCTCGACCCACTCCCGGGACGGGGCCACCGGGACGAGGTCGGGCTCCGGGAAGTACCGGTAGTCCTCGGCCTCCTCCTTCACCCGGCCCGAGGTCGTCGACCCCGTGTCCTCGTGGAAGTGCCGGGTCTCCTGGATGATCGTCCCGCCGCTGCTCAGCACGGCCGCGTGCCGCTGGATCTCGAAGCGGGCCGCGCGCTCCACGGACCGCAGCGAGTTCACGTTCTTCGTCTCCGAACGCGTGCCGAACTTCTCGGTGCCGTTCGGGCGCAGCGACAGGTTCACGTCGCAGCGCATCTGGCCCATCTCCATGCGGGCCTCGGAGACGCCGAGCGCCTTGATGACCTCGCGCAACTCACGGACGTAGGCCTTGGCCACCTCGGGGGCGCGCTCGCCCGCGCCGACGATCGGCTTGGTGACGATCTCGATGAGCGGGATGCCGGCGCGGTTGTAGTCCAGGAGCGAGTGCGAGGCGCCGTGGATACGGCCCGTCGCACCGCCCACGTGCGTGGACTTGCCGGTGTCCTCCTCCATGTGGGCGCGCTCGATCTCCACGCGGAAGGTCTCGCCGTCCTCCAGCTGTACGTCGAGGTAGCCGTTGAAGGCGATCGGCTCGTCGTACTGGGAGGTCTGGAAGTTCTTCGGCATGTCCGGATAGAAGTAGTTCTTCCGGGCGAAGCGGCACCATTCGGCGATCTCGCAGTTCAGCGCGAGGCCGATCTTGATCGCGGACTCGACGCCGGTCGCGTTGACGACCGGGAGCGCGCCGGGCAGGCCGAGGCACACGGGACAGGTCTGCGCGTTGGCGTCCTGGCCGAGGGCGGTCGAGCAACCGCAGAACATCTTGGTCTTGGTGCCGAGTTCGACATGGACCTCGAGGCCCATGACGGGGTCGTACGACGCGAGTGCTTCCTCGTACGACACCAGGTCGGTCGTGGTGGTCACGGTGAACTTCCCTCTCAGCCCAGCAGGACGTCGTCGTCGCCCAGCCGCTTCAACTCGCGGTACAGGATCGCGAGGCCGGTGACGATGGCGGCGGCGGACACGGTGGCGTCGATCAGGACCAGGGTGTCCTTCTCGGCGCGGGCCTTCTTCAGCCGCTTGGCGACGCCGATCGCGCCGAACGCGGTCCCGGCCATGGACAGGTACGTGCCGGACCTGGACTTCTTGAAGCCCTTGGCCTTGGTCAGTGCGCTCACAGCGACGGAGCCTCCTCGATCAGCGGGTGGCCCCACTTTTCCACGAAGGCGGCCTCGACGGCGGCGCCGACCTTGTAAAGACGGTCGTCCTTCATGACCGGGGCGATGATCTGCAGACCGACCGGGAGGTTGTCCTCCGGGGCGAGACCGCACGGCAGCGACATGGCCGCGTTGCCCGCCAGGTTGGTCGGGATGGTGCACAGGTCGGCGAGGTACATCGCCATCGGGTCGTCGGCGCGCTCGCCGATCGCGAAGGCGGTGGTCGGGGTCGTCGGCGAGACGATCACGTCGACCTGCTCGAACGCCTTGTCGAAGTCCTGCTTGATCAGCGTGCGGACCTTCTGGGCGCTGCCGTAGTACGCGTCGTAGTAGCCGCTCGACAGGGCGTAGGTGCCGAGCATGATGCGGCGCTTGACCTCGGGGCCGAAGCCGGCCTCGCGGGTCAGGGAGGTGACCTCCTCGGCGGAGTGCGTGCCGTCGTCGCCGGTGCGCAGGCCGTAGCGCAGGCCGTCGAAGCGGGCGAGGTTGGAGGAGCACTCGGACGGCGCGATCAGGTAGTACGCCGACAGCGCCAGGTCGAAGGACGGGCAGTCCAGCTCGACGATCTCGGCGCCCAGTTCCTTCAGCAGCGCGACGGACTCGTCGAACCGCTGGATGACACCGGCCTGGTAGCCCTCGCCGCGGAACTGCTTGACGACGCCGACGCGCATGCCGGCGACGCTGCCGTTGCGGGCGGCCTCGACGACCGGCGGGACCGGGGCGTCGATCGAGGTGGAGTCCATCGGGTCGTGGCCGGCGATCACCTCGTGCAGCAGGGCCGCGTCCAGGACCGTGCGGGCGCAGGGGCCGCCCTGGTCGAGGGAGGAGGAGAAGGCGACCATGCCGTACCGCGACACCCCGCCGTACGTCGGCTTCACGCCGACCGTGCCCGTGACGGCGGCCGGCTGGCGGATGGAGCCGCCGGTGTCGGTGCCGATGGCGAGCGGGGCCTGGAAGGAGGCGAGCGCGGCGGACGAACCGCCGCCGGAGCCGCCGGGGATCTTGGTCAGGTCCCAGGGGTTGCCGGTCGGCCCGTAGGCGCTGTTCTCGGTGGAGGACCCCATGGCGAACTCGTCCATGTTGGTCTTGCCGAGGATGACCACGTCGGCGGCCTTGAGCCGCTTCGTGACGGTCGCGTCGTACGGCGGGATCCAGCCTTCGAGGATCTTCGAGCCGACGGTGGTCGGGATGCCCTCGGTGGTGAAGATGTCCTTGAGCGCGAGGGGAACGCCGGCCAGCGGACCGAGCTTCTCCCCCTTGGCACGCTTCTCGTCGACGGCACGGGCCTGGGCGAGCGCGCCCTCGCGGTCGACGTGCAGGAAGGCGTGCACCTTCTCGTCGACGGCCTCGATCCGGGCGAGGTGGGCCTCGGTGACCTCGACGGCCGTGAGCTCGCCGGAGGCGATCTTCGCGGCGGTCTCGGCGGCCGTGAGCTTGATGATGGGGCTGTCCGTCATGGCGGGTTACTCCTCCCCCAGGATCTGCGGCACCTTGAAACGCTGCTGCTCCTGGGCCGGGGCTCCGGAGAGCGCCTGCTCGGGGGTGAGCGAGGGACGGACCTCGTCCGGGCGCATGACGTTCGTCAGCGGGAGCGGGTGCGAGGTCGGCGGTACGTCTTGGTCGGCGACCTCGCTGACGCGGGCCACCGCGCCGATGATGTCGTCCAGCTGTCCCGCGAAGTGGTCGAGCTCTTCGGGCTTCAGCTCCAGACGCGCCAGCCGGGCGAGGTGGGCGACCTCCTCGCGCGTGATGCCAGGCATGCAGCGATCCTCTGGGGTGAGTGTGTGTGGTTCGGGCCTCGGGCCTGGCGTCACCTTCCCGTCGTCCGCCCCGGGGGCGGGCCGTGCGGCCTGAGGCGCGAGCGATCGCAGGGCGCCGGAGCGTCCTCGTGGCGGGCCACGTGGGCGATTCGGCAACGCGGCGAGCGTGCGTGCCAGGCGTCGCACGGCAGGCGGGAATGTGGCGCCAGGCCCTAATCCTATGGGGCGGGCAGGCGTGACCGTGAAACGGTTTGCCCGACCCCGGCTGCCCGGCCCGCCACAGGGGGTTCAGCACCGCATCCGAACCCGCCCGGGCCGGGGCCTGAGCGATGCGTCCCCGAGCCGTCCACCGCCGCCGCGGGGAGGGCGGCCCGGGGGGCGCTGCGGGCCACGGGAGCCGCGGGCACACAGCTGGCCAGTGTCCGATGCGCCCGGCCTCGCCCGAGCCGCGGGCACGGAGCCAGGCCAAGGCCCGGTGCGCCCGGCCCCGGCAGACCAGCCCCGCCCGAGCCGGGCACGGAGCCAAGCCAGGGTCCCGTGTGCCCGGCCCCGGCAGCCCGGCCCCGCCCGAGCCCTCCAGGACCGGGGACCGGACCCGGCCCGGCCGGGGGCCTAGACGATGCGGCCCGAGTCGTCCGCCGTCGCCGCCGGGAGGGCGGCCCGGGGGCGCTGCCAGCCGCGGGCCGCCGCAGGCACGCAGCCAAGCCAGGGTCCGATGCGCCCGGCCCCGCCCGAGCCGCGAGCACGGAGCCAGGCCAAGGCCCGGCGTGCCCTGCCCCGGCAGACCAGCCCCGCCCGAGCCGGGCACGGTGCCAAGCCAGGGTCCCGTGTGCCCCGCCCCGGCAGACCAGCCCCGCCCGAGCCCTCCAGGACCGGGGACCGGACCCGGCCCGGCCGGGGGCCTAGACGATGCGGCCCGAGTCGTCCGCCGTCGCCGCCGGGAGGGCGGCCCGGGGGCGCTGCCAGCCGCGGGAGCCGCGGGCGCGGAGCCAGGCCGTGGTTTCCTCGGGGGGCATGGCGGCGGCGACCAGCCAGCCCTGGACGGCGTCGCAGCCGAGGTCGCGCAGGCGCTCCCAGGTCTCGTCGTCCTCGACGCCCTCGGCGACGACGAGCAGGCCGAGGGAGTGCGCGAGGTCGACCGTGCAGCGCACGATCTCCGCGTCCTCGGTGTCGACGGCGAGCCGGGCGACGAAGGAGCGGTCGATCTTCAGCTCGCTGACCGGGAGCTTGCGCAGGTGCACCAGCGAGGAGTAGCCGGTGCCGAAGTCGTCCAGGGACATCTTCACGCCGTGCCCGGTCAGTCCGTTGAGGGTGTCGGCGGCGCGCTGCGGGTCCTCCAGGAGGACGTGTTCCGTTATCTCCAGTTGGAGCGCTCCCGCCGGGACGCCGTGCCGGGCGAGCCGCGCCGCGACCGAGCCGGCGAAGCCTGGGGTGTGCACATCACGCGGGGAGACGTTGACGGCGACCGGGACGAACAGTCCCTGGGCCCGCCACCGCGCGACCTGGCCGAGCGCGGTCTCCAGGACGTACTCGGTGAGATGGGGCATGAGGCCCGAGGATTCGGCGATCGCTATGAACTCGTCCGGCGGCACCTTGCCCCGCTCGGGGTGCACCCAGCGGACCAGTGCCTCCAGACCCGCGACCTGTCCGTCGAAGCGGACCTTGGGCTGGTAGTGCAGCTCGACCTCGTGGGCGTCCAGCGCCCGGCGGAGATCCCCCAGCAGACCGAGCCGGTCCGGGGTGTTGGAGTCGCGCTTCGACTCGTAGACCTCCACGCCCGTGCGGTCCCGCTTCGCCTGGTACATCGCCACGTCCGCCCGCCGCAGCAGCCCCTCGGCGTCCAGGGCGTGGTCGGGGAAGACGGCGACCCCGGCGCTGGCCTCCAGGACGAGGGTGAGGCCGTCGAGGTCGAGGGGGGAGCTGAGCGCGGCGACCAGGTTGCGGGCGACCCGGGTCGCGGACGTCGTGGAGTCGGCGACCGGCAGTAAGACGGCGAACTCGTCCCCGCCGAGCCGGGCGGCCTCCGCCCCGCGCGGCAGCGCCGCCCGCAGCCGGTCGGCGATCTGGAGGAGCAGCCGGTCACCGGCCAGATGACCGAGCGTGTCGTTGACCGACCGGAAACGGTCGAGGTCGATCAGCATCAGGGCGGCGCGCGCGTCGATCCGCTCGGCGTCGTCGAGTGCGGTCCAGATGCGCTCCAGCAGCCACTGGCGGTTGGGCAGCCCGGTGAGCGGGTCGCGCAGCTGCTCCTCGGCCCGGGCCCGGGCTATCCAGAGCGTGGAGTCCAGGGCGATGAGGGGGATGGAGAACAGCGGCAGCAGGATCGGCTTGGCCATGGCCACCACGCAGACCAGCGGCGCGATCCCCAGCAGCGCGACCGCGACGAGGCCCTGTCTGACCAGGGCGGTGCGGGCGACGGTGGGCAGGCCGGGGCGCGGGGCGTGCAGATACCACAGCAGGACGCGCGTGACCGCCAGGTAGGAGACGGCGACCAGGACCACCTCGGGCGCGGTGTAGAGCGTCCAGCTGTCCGGATCCGAGGGGGACTCGACGGACGGCACGGATCCGAAGACGCCCAGCACCAGGGCGCCGGCGCCGATGCCCAGGAGGTCGACCGCCCCGTGCAGGATGCCCTGGCGCCAGCGGTTGCGGCGGGCTATGCCGACCAGCACGACGACCGTGAGGCTGACCATGCCGGCCGGCAGCCAGCCGTACAGCAGCAGCACGGCGAGCGTGAGGGCGGCGCCCGAGCCGGTGCCGCCCCACCAGCGAGAGCGGCCCAGCATGACGAGGTGGCCGACGATGATGCCGGTCAGCACGGCCAGCGCCCAGCCGGCCGTGCCGGACGGGAAGAGCGCGTGGCCGCCGGTGAAGGCGCGGTAGAAGCCGGCGCCCAGGACGAACCCGGCCGCCGCGACGACCGCCGCGGGCAACGCGGGCCAGGACAGGTGCCGTTCGGAGTCCGCGTCCGCACCGGTCAGGCCGGCTGTGTGCTCGGTGCCCGGCTGTGCGGCACCGCGGCTCTCCGTGGCAGCGCGCCCTCCGGATGCGCGCCCGTCCGCGGTGTACTGTCCGCCGGGGCGTGCTTCCGCGCCCGGACGCCCCGCCGGCCGCCCCGCCCCACGGACTGCACGCCATACGACCGCCATGCGGCGCAGACGCAGCCGTGAGCCCGGCACGGCGCTCTCGGTCGGTTCCATTCCCGTCCCTCTCACAGCCGGCGGTGCCCACGCCCCGCGGCCCGGTGCCCGACAACTCCTGGGCGGCCCGCGTTGGAAAACCCTTCCCCGTGCTCCGCGAGCACGAAGATGCCCCGACCGCAGCTGGGCACGGCAGGCGCACATCTCAACAGTAGGCCGCAGAAGGCTTCCTCGGGCAGCGGTCGCCGACGGTTGCCCGAATGCGCCCCGGCCACCCGTATGCATCTGGTATGCGCCGAACGAGTGGCCTTCAACCGCTACTCCTCGGCCGAAAGAGCGACTTCGGCCGCCGCGTCCGGTCCTTGTTCGAGCAGGACCCCGAAACCCTCCTCGTTCAGCACCGGGACCTTCAGCTGCATCGCCTTGTCGTATTTCGATCCGGGGTTGTCACCCACCACGACGAATGACGTCTTCTTCGAAACCGAGCCGGTCACCTTCGCTCCGCGGGTCTGCAGCGCCTCCTTGGCGCCGTCCCGCGTGAAGTGTTCGAGGGTGCCCGTGACGACGACCGTGAGCCCTTCGAGCGGGCGCGGCCCTTCGTCCTCGCCGGTGCTCTCCTCCTCCATGCGGACGCCGGCGGCCTTCCACTTTCGGATGATCTCGCGGTGCCAGTCCTCGGCGAACCACTCCTTGACGGCGGCGGCGACGATCGAGCCGACCCCGTCCGTGTTCTTCAGCTCCTCCTCCGTGGCCTGGTCGATGCGCTCGATCGAGCGGAACTCGCGGGCCAGCGCCTCGGCCGCGACGGGGCCGACATGACGGATCGACAGACCGGTGAGGATGCGGGCGAGGGAACGCTGCTTGGCCGCGGCGATGTTCTCCAGCATGGCGAGCGCGTTCTTGCGGGGCTGGCCCTCCTGGTTGGCGAAGATCGTGGCGATCTTCTCCTCGCCGCTCTTCGGGTCGCGCTTGGGCAGGCCGCTGTCCGGGTCGAGGACGTACGCCTTGATGGGGAGCAGCTGGTCGACGGTGAGGTCGAACAGGTCGCCCTCGTCCGCCAGCGGCGGGTCCTCGGGCTCCAGCGGCTTGGTGAGGGCGGCGGCTGCGACGTAGCCGAAGTGCTCGATGTCCAGCGCCTTGCGGCCCGCGAGGTAGAACAGGCGCTCGCGCAACTGGGCCGGGCAGGTACGGGCGTTCGGGCAGCGCAGGTCGACGTCGCCCTCCTTCATCGGCCTGAGCGCCGTACCGCACTCGGGGCACTCGCTCGGCATCACGAACTCGCGCTCGCTGCCGTCGCGCAGGTCGACGACCGGTCCGAGGATCTCCGGGATGACGTCACCGGCCTTGCGGAGCACCACCGTGTCACCGATGAGGACACCCTTGGCCTTGACCACGTCCTGGTTGTGCAGCGTGGCGAACTCGACCTCCGAGCCCGCGACCGTGACCGGCTCGACCTGCGCGTACGGCGTGACCCGGCCCGTGCGGCCCACGCCCACGCGGATGTTGAGGAGCTTGGTGTTGACCTCCTCCGGCGCGTACTTGTACGCGATCGCCCAGCGCGGGGCGCGCGAGGTGGAGCCGAGGCGGCCCTGGAGGGGGATCTCGTCGAGCTTGACGACGACGCCGTCGATCTCGTGCTCCACGGAGTGGCGGTTCTCGCCGAAGTACGCGATGAACTCCCGTACGCCGTCGAGGCCGTCGACGACCTTGTTGTGCCGGGAGGTGGGCAGGCCCCAGGTCTTGAGCAGGTCGTAGGCCTGGGAGAGGCGGGTCAGACCGGTGAAGCCCTCCAGGGCGCCGATGCCGTGGACCACCATGTGCAGCGGGCGCGTGGCCGTGACGCGGGGATCCTTCTGGCGCAGGGAACCGGCCGCCGCGTTGCGCGGGTTGGCGAAGGGCTTGTCACCGGCCTCGACCAGCCGGGCGTTGAGCTCCTGGAACTTCTCCATCGGGAAGTAGACCTCGCCGCGGATCTCCACGAGGTCGGGCACGGAGTCGCCCTTGAGGCGCTCCGGGATCTCCGCGATGGTCCGGACGTTCGGCGTGATGTCCTCGCCGGTGCGGCCGTCGCCGCGGGTCGCCGCGCGGGTGAGACGGCCCTGCTCGTAGGTGAGGTTCACGGCGAGGCCGTCGACCTTCAGCTCGCACAGGAAGTGGTAGTCCTGCTCGCCCAGTTCTCTGGCGATGCGCTCTGACCAGGCGGCGAGCTCCTCGTCGTTGAAGGTGTTGTCGAGGGAGAGCATGCGCTGGCGGTGCTCGACCGCCGTGAACTCCGTCTCGTAGGCGCCGGCGACCTTCTGGGTCGGCGAGTCCGGGGTGCGCAGCTCCGGGAACTCCTCCTCCAGCGCCTCCAGGGAACGCAGCAGCTGGTCGAACTCCGCGTCACTGACGACGGGAGCGTCCTTCACGTAGTAGCGGAAGCGGTGCTCCTCGATCTGCTCCGCGAGGCGCGCGTGCTTCTCCCGTGCCTCGGCGGGCACCGTCGTCGTCTCCGCTTGCTTGTCGCCGGCCACCGTGTCGTCCTCCCGTTACTCTGGGTTGTCCGCGAGGGATCTCGCCGCCCGGACGCACTGGGCGAGGGCCGTGCGCGCGTACCCCGGGGAGGTCCCCGCGAGTCCGCACGCCGGCGTGAGAGTGACCGCCTCCGCGAGAAGCCCCGGTGACAGCCCCAGCCTGCGCCACAGCGTCCTGACACCCATGACGCTACCGGCAGGGTCTGACAATGGGCTCTCCGCGGACGGGACGACACCGGCGAAGAGCCGGGTACCGCCCTCGACCGCCTCCCCGATCACCTCGTCGTTACGCTCGGTGAGCAGGGAGAAGTCGAAGGAGACGGCCGCGGCGCCCGCGCGGCGCAGCAGCGCGAACGGGACGTCGGGGGCGCAGGAGTGGACGACGACGGGCCCGCCGGTGTGCACGCCGACGAGGTCGCGCAGCGTCTGCTCGACGATCTGCCGGTCGGCGGCCCGGTGGGTGCGGTAGCCGCTGGCGCTCTTGATCTGGCCGCGCAGGACGGCGGTGAGGGACGGCTCGTCGAGCTGGAGGACGAGTTGCGCGCCGGGGACCCGCCGCCGCACCTCGGCGAGGTGCTGACGGAGGCCTTCGGCGAGGGAGGCGGCGAGGTCGCGGCAGGCGCCGGGGTCGGAGAGGGCGGCCTCGCCGTTGCGCAGCTCCAGCTGGGCGGCGAGCGTCCAGGGCCCCACGACCTGGACCTTCAGCGGCCCCTCGTACCCCTGCGTGAATTCCTCCAGCGCGTCGAGGTCCTCGCCGAGCAGGGAGCGGGCCCGTTTGGTGTCCCGCCCCGGGCGGTCGCCGAGCCGCCAGCCGCTGGGCTCCACGCGCGCGTACAGCTCGACGAGCAGGCCGGCGGTCCGCCCGATCATGTCCGCGCCGGGCCCGCGGGCGGGCAGTTCGGGCAGGAAGGGGAAGTCCTCGAAGGTTCCGGTGACGGTTCTGACGGCCTCCCGGGCGTCGCCCCCGGGAAGGGAGCCGACACCCGTGGCGGCACCGAACCTGAACTGGCTGTTTTCGCTCACTGGGGCAGCCTACGCAGCGGCCCGGCCGGTCAGTTCCCCGGACGTACCGTCAGGTCGTTGACCTCGGCGTCCCTGGGCAGGTCCAGGGCCATCAGGATCGTCGTGGCGACCGACTCGGGGTCGATCCACTTCGACGCGTCGTACTCCTTGCCCTCCTGCTGGTGGACCTTGGCCTGCATGGGGCCGGCCGTGCGGCCGGGGTAGACGGAGGTGACGCGGACGCCATTGCCGTGCTCCTCGTGACGCAGGGAGTCGGCGAGGGCCTTCAGACCGTGCTTGGAGGCTGCGTAGGCGGACCAGCCGGCGTGGGCGTTCAGTCCGGCGCCGGAGTTGACGAAGACCACGTGGCCCCGGGCGGCGCGCAGCTGGGGCAGGAAGTGGCGGGTCAGCTCGGCCGGGGCGACGAGGTTGACGTTGAGCTGATGGTGCCAGGTCTTCGGGGTGAGCTCCCCGACCGGGCCGAGGTCGACGACCCCGGCGATGTGCAGCAGCGAGTCCACGCGGTCGGGCAGCGACTGGTGGGAGAAGGCCCAGGAGAGCCTGTCGGGGTCGGCGAGGTCACCGACCAGGGTCCTCGCCCCGGGGAACTCGGCCGCCAGCTCCTTCGCTCGGCCCGCGTCGCGCGCGTGCAGCACGAGGTCGTCCCCGCGCGCGTGCAGACGGCGGGCCACGGCCGCGCCGATGCCGGATCCGGCTCCGGTGATCACATGAGTAGCCATGCCCGCCATGCTCGCATCAGCGGGTGGTCACTCGATGCCCCGGCTCTCCTCCAGGTACGCCAGCGCGCCCACCGGCTCCTCCGCGAAGAACACCAGGTCGGTGAGCGGGCGGGGCAGGAAGCCCTCGTCCTCCATGCGGCGGAACTGCTCCTTCAGGCCGTCGTAGAAGCCCGCGGTGTTGAGCAGGACCACGGGCTTGTCGGTGTGGCCGTGCTTCTTCAGCTCCAGGATCTCCGTCGCCTCGTCGAGCGTGCCGGTGCCGCCGACCATGACCACCACGGCGTCGGCCTTCTCCAGGAGCAGCTTCTTGCGCTCGGCGAGGTCACGGGCGACGACCATCTCGTCGACGCCGGGGCGGGCCTTGGCCGCGAGGAACCGCACGGAGACGCCGACGAGCCGGCCGCCCGCCTCCTGCACGCCGTCGGCGACCACCTTCATCAGGCCGACGTCGGAGCCGCCCCACACGAGGGTGTGGCCGCCCTTGCCCAGCAGCTTGGCGAACTCCCGCGCGGGACGGGTGTAGCGCTCGTCGAGGTCGGCGGCGGAGAGGAAGACACAGATGTTCATGAACCCACCGTACGGGCCCGGTCCGCCGTCGCGGTGATCCGCATTCTGGACTGCCGGTGCGGGAGTTGTTCCCAGTCGTCCATGAACCGGGCGGCCAGGCCGTACCGGGCGGCGAGTGCCGTCAGCGTCGCCGTCCGGTAGTAGAAGTCCTCGTGCAGCACTTGGTGCTCCTCGCCCTCGGTGCGGTCGAAGGTGAAGTCGAAGAACCCGCCGGGCGCGAGGATCCGGCCGACGTGGGCGAAGCACTCCTCGATGACGTGCGGCGGCGAGTGCGAGAAGACGCTGTGCGCGTGCACGACGTCGAAGTGCGCGTCGGGCAGGAAGGCGAAGGTGAGGTCGTCGGTGAGCGCCAGGTAGGGCAGTTTGGACTGGAGGCCCTCGGCCACGAGGGTGTCCTGGGCGGCGAGCAGGATGTGCGGCGAGATGTCGATGCCGTAGTAGTGCCCGGCGTCGAGGTGGTCGATGAACAGGCGCCCGGCGCGCAGGTTTCCGCAGCCGATCTCCAGCATGCGGTGGTGCGGCTGGAGGCCGTGCCCCACCAGGTAGTCGAACTGCAGGCGCCCGATCCGCGTCCACGCCTCGCGCGAGGGGTTGTGCCCCACCGCGGCCTCCGCGCTGCGCGCCGCGTCGGAGGCCATCACGGCGCGGTAGTACGCGATGTGGTCGCGGTAGCGCAGCCGCAGCCAGGCGTCCCGCACCGCGCGCCGGGCGTGCGCGGGCACGCGCTCCGGGTGGCGCAGGGCGTACCGGACCTGGTGGGCCAGGGCGCCGCGGTTCCGGGCCCGTTCCGTGGCTCGCATGGGTGGCCTCCTGCGGCGGGGGAAGAACTCCGCTTCAGCGTGCGCTGTATCCAGGAAGTCGGCTACCCAAGGAGGGCGATCGTGACCACCGGGCATCGCATCACCGTCGAGCGCAGTGACCGGCCCGTGCGCGTGGCGCACGCCGGTCACGTCCTGGCCGAGAGCGACCGGCCGCTGGTCCTGCGCGAGACGGGCTGTCCCGACCGGTACTACATCCCGGCCGAGGACGTCCGCCTCGACCTGCTGACCCCGTCCGCCACGCGCACGTACTGCCCGTTCAAGGGCACCGCGTCCTACTGGTCGCTGCCGGACGCCGCGGACCTCGTCTGGGCGTATCCGGAGCCGAAGCCGGACGTCGCGCAGATCAAGGACCACCTGTGCTTCTACGAAGTGGAAGTGTTGTGATCGGCTGACGCACGGCCCGCCTCACCCAGGAACGCCGCGCCGTGCGGCAGTCTGCACTGACATGGACAAGAGGATCCTTTCGCGTGACGGCACCCGCATCGCGTACGAGAGCACCGGCCGGGGCCCCTCGGTCGTCCTGGTGAGCGGTGCGATGTCGACGGGCGGCACCCTGGCGCCGCTGGCCGTGTCCCTCTCGGAGCGTTTCCAGGCCGTCGTGTACGACCGCCGGGGCCGCGGTGCCAGCGGGGACACGGCGCCGTACGCCATGGAGCGCGAGGTCGAGGACCTGGCGGCGGTGATCGAGGCGGTGGGCGGCGAGGCATTCCTGTACGGCATCTCGTCGGGCGGGGCGCTGGCGCTGGAGGCGGCGGCGAGCGGTCTGCCGGTGCGGCGGGTGGCGGTGTACGAGACGCCCTTCGCGATGTCGCAGGAGGGTGCCGAGGAACGTGCCGAATACACCCGGCGGCTGACTCAGGCGCTCGGTGAGGGGCGGCGCGGGGACGCGGTCGAGCTGTTCCTGCGGCTGACCGGCCTCGCCGAGGGGGTGATCCAGGGCGCACGCCAGTCCCCCATGTGGGCCGCCATGGAGGCGATCGCCCCGAGCCTCGCCTACGACGACGCCGTCATGCGCGACGGCCGGGTCCCCCGGGACCGGCTGGCGTCGGTCGGCGTTCCCGTCCTGGCGGTGGCGGGCGACGCGAGCCCCGGCTGGCTGCGCGAGGCGGCCCGGGCGATCGCGGACTCCGTCCCCGACGGGTCGTACCGGACACTCCAGGGCCAGACGCACATGGTGGAGCCGAATGTGATGGCGCCGGTGCTGATGGAGTTCTTCTCGCGGAGCTGAGCACGCGGGACTGAAAGGGGTCTGAACGGGACGGGGGCACGCGCGCGTGGAGCCTGCCCCCAGGTCCGCAGGGTCAGGCCACGCCCGCCGTCGCCCGCCTGGTCGACGCGATCGTCGCCGACCCCACCACGCGTGTGCCGTCGTACAGGACGATCGCCTGGCCGGGGGCGACGCCGCGGACCGGCTCCGCGAAGGTCACCTCCAGCCGGCCGTCGGCCGGCTCGGCGGTGACCTCGGTCTCGCCGCCGTGGGCGCGGAGCTGGGCCGTGTAGGTGCCCGGGCCGGTGGGGGCGGCCCCGCACCAGCGCGGCTTGATCGCGGTCAGGGCGGTGACGTCCAGCGCGTCGGCCGGGCCGACCGTGACCGTGTTGGTGACCGGGGAGATGTCCAGGACGTAGCGCGGCTTGCCGTCGGGCGCCGGGGTGCCGATGCGCAGGCCCTTGCGCTGGCCGATGGTGAAGCCGTACGCGCCCTCGTGCGTGCCGAGGCGGTTGCCGGACTCGTCGACGATGTCGCCCTCGGAGCGGCCGAGCCGGTTGGCCAGGAAGCCCTGGGTGTCGCCGTCGGCGATGAAGCAGATGTCGTGCGAGTCGGGCTTCCTGGCCACGGCCAGGCCCCGGCGCCCGGCCTCCGCGCGGATCTCGTCCTTGGTGGTGAGCGTGTCCCCGAGCGGGAACATCGCGTGGGCGAGCTGCCTGTCGTCCAGGACGCCGAGCACATAACTCTGGTCCTTGGCCATGTCGGAGGCGCGGTGCAGCTCGCGGGTGCCGTCCTCGTGGACGATCACCTTGGCGTAGTGGCCCGTGCAGACCGCGTCGAAGCCGAGCGCCAGCGCCTTGTCCAGCAGCGCCGCGAACTTGATCTTCTCGTTGCAGCGCAGGCAGGGGTTGGGGGTGCGGCCGGCCTCGTACTCGGCGACGAAGTCCTCGACGACGTCCTCACGGAAGCGGTCGGCGAGGTCCCACACGTAGAAGGGGATGCCGATGACGTCCGCGGCGCGACGGGCGTCGCGCGAGTCCTCGATGGTGCAGCAGCCCCGCGCGCCCGTCCGGAAGGACTGGGGGTTGGCGGAGAGCGCGAGGTGGACGCCGGTCACGTCGTGGCCCGCCTCGGCCGCGCGGGCGGCGGCTACGGCGGAGTCGACTCCGCCGGACATGGCGGCCAGGACGCGGAGGGGACGGGAGCGCTGCGGGGTGTCAGTCATAACCCTTCCAGGGTACGGGGGCGCGGGAACCAAGGCCGCCGGGTATCCGTTGGCGATCACATGGGGGCGAGACGAGCATCCAAGGACACGGACCGGCGCATCGGGCGGCGGGCCCTGATCGTCGGCGGGGCGACGGCCGCCGTGGGTTCCGCGGTGCTGGCCCGGGACGAGCTGGGCCGGTTGTGGTGGCGGGTGCCGGGCGTCGAGAAGCCGCGCAAGGAGGGCGTGGTCGACTACGCGGGCGCGCGCTGGGTGGCCGCGTCGGACGCGAACTGGCGCCGCGCGGACCGGCCGGACGACTACGGCATAGACATGGTGGTCGTCCATGTCACCCAGGGCAGCTTCGACAGCGCGGTGAAGGCCTTCCAGGACCCGGGGCACAAGGCGGCCTCGCACTACATCGTCCGCGGGGACGGGCACATCGCCCAGATGATCCGCGAGCTGGACGTGGCGTACCACGCGGGCAACCGCGCCTACAACGAGCGCAGTGTCGGCATCGAACACGCGGGTTTCGTGGACCGCCCGCAGGACTTCACGGACGAGATGTACGAGGCTTCGGCCCGGCTCACGGCCCGGATCTGCGCGCGGTACGACATACCCGTCGACCGGCAGCACATCATCGGCCATGTGGAGGTCCCGGGCACGGACCACACGGACCCCGGGCCGCACTGGGACTGGGACAGGTACATGCGGCTGGTGCGTGAGGCGCCTGCGGCGCGGGCGTGAGCGAGCGCTGATCAGCGGCGGTGCATCCGCTCGATCCGTTCCGTCGCGGCGACGACGGCGGCCTGGAGATCGCGTGCGACGGTGCCCTGCCTGCGCGAGCGCTCGTACAGGGCGCTGGCGCTCAGCCCGGCCGGGAGGCGCCGGCCGACTTCCGGTAATTCGATGGCCCGGTACTCACCGGCGAGGCGGACGACCTCGCCGAGGATCTTCCCGAGCCTCTTACGCCTGAGGACCGCGACCTCCAGGGCGGCGACGTGCTCCTGGATCAGTTCCAGGTCCTTGGCGGTGGTGGGACGGGTGTCCAGGACTCCGAGCAGTGCGAACAGGGCGGTCAGCGCCTGGAGCGGACCGGCGAGGTCCTGGCGGCGCTGCTGGAGCTTGCGCAGGACGAGCTTGACCGCCAGAGCGAGGAGCCCGAGGCCCGCCGTGACAGCGGCCGTGAGGTACACGGGCGCGGCAGCGGCGGCGGCTTCGGTCAGCGCGTGCGAAGGCATGGCAGGGTCCGTTCCGAAGGGCAGGCGGTTCCCGCAGACGGGGAGCGTGCGCGACCCGTGGGGAACGTGCGCGCAACGCTCACGTTAACGGCGAGCGGGTGAGAGCTCTTGAGCTGAAGGCGACAATCTGCTGCCCGGAAAACTGTCCCCGTCTCACAGAAGCCTCCGTCGGCCGTTCAGGGCAACGGCCGACGGAGATCGGCAGACCCGACGGACATCACTCCAGGTCAGCGCCAGCTGCTCGGTTTCGCCCCGGACTTCGGCCCAGATAAGCGGTGGCGAGCGTTCCGCGTTCGGAGCATGTGTGTTTCAGATTAGAGGTTGCCTGCGCGGTTTACTGTGCGTTTCAGTGTGCGGTCCAGTACGCTCCCAGGGACGAAAACGGGAGGTGACCAGCGTGTCCGAGGATCAGGGGAAAGCGTTGTTCGCGGCTGTCGACGCCCTGTTGAAAGAGGCTTCGCCGGCGGACGGGCTGCCCGAGCCCGCCGAGCGCAGGAGACTGCGTGAGGCCGGCAGTCTCAGTCAGGAGCGCGTGGCCCAGACGCTGGGGGTCCGCAGGGAGACCGTGAGTGCGTGGGAAGCGGGCCGTTCGGAGCCCCGCGCGCCTCAACGGGCCGCGTACATCCGGTTGTTGAAAGGTCTGGCGGCCAAGTTCCCGCCGCCGCAGAGCATCGCGCCCCAGCAGTCCGTGCTCCGCGCCATCACGGCTCCGGCCGCCACCGCGCCGTCGGCGCCCGGCGGCGGACAGAAGCCGTCGCGGCCGGTGTCCGACTGACCTGCCCTCAGGTCAGTCCCGCCGCCCGGGCCCGTTCCACCGCCGGGCCGATCGCCTTCGCCAGGGCCTCGATGTCCGCCTCCGTGGAGGTGTGGCCGAGGGAGAAGCGGAGGGTGCCGCGGGCCAGGTCCGGGTCGGTGCCGGTGGCGAGGAGGACGTGGCTGGGCTGGGCGACGCCGGCGGTGCAGGCGGAGCCGGTGGAGCACTCGATGCCCTGGGCGTCGAGCAGGAGCAGCAGGGAGTCGCCCTCGCAGCCGGGGAACGTGAAGTGCGCGTTGGCCGGCAGCCGTCCCTCCGGGGCGGGGTCGCCGCCGAGGATCGCGTCCGGGACCGCCTTGCGGACCGCGTCGACGAGGTCGTCGCGCAGGGCGCCGATCTCGCGGGCGAACCACTCGCGCTGCTCGGCGGCCAGCCGCCCGGCGACCGCGAAGGAGGCGATGGCGGGCACGTCGAGGGTGCCGGAGCGGACGTGGCGTTCCTGGCCGCCGCCGTGCAGGACGGGGACGGGGGTGTGTTCACGGCCGAGGATCAGGGCGCCGATGCCGTACGGCCCGCCGATCTTGTGGCCGGACACGGTCATCGCGGCGAGGCCGGAGGAGGCGAAGTCGACCGGGATCTGGCCGAAGGCCTGGACGGCGTCCGAGTGCAGCGGGACACCGTATGCGGCGGCCGCGTCGGCGAGTTCGCGGATCGGCAGGATCGTCCCGATCTCGTTGTTCGCCCACATGACGGTGGCGAGGGCCACGTCGTCGGGGTTGCGGGCGATCGCCTCGCGCAGGGCGTCCGGATGGACGCGGCCGTGGGTGTCGACCGGCAGGTACTCGATGGTGGCGCCCTCGTGTTCGCCGAGCCAGTGCACGGCGTCGAGGACCGCGTGGTGCTCGACGGGGCTGGCGAGGACGCGGGTGCGGGCCGGGTCGGCGTCACGGCGTGACCAGTAAAGGCCCTTGACGGCGAGGTTGTCGGCCTCTGTGCCGCCCGAGGTGAAGACGACCTCGCTGGGGCGGGCGCCGAGGGCTTCGGCGAGGGTCTCGCGGGCCTCCTCGACGGTACGGCGGGCCTGCCGGCCGGATGCGTGGAGGGAGGACGCGTTGCCGGTGGCACCCAGGTGGGCGGTGAGCGCCTCTGCCGCCTCCGGGAGCATCGGGGTGGTCGCGGCGTGGTCGAGGTAAGCCATGGTGAGCCCGATTCTACGGCTCCCCCGCGGCGGTCCTCAGATCAAGGTTGGCCGAACCCGCAGGGAGGTGAACCGCTTTCCCTCGCGGCTGCGGCCCGTCGTCCCCGGGCCGGCCGCGGCTCTCCGGCGAAGGACGGCCCGGCGGCGGCTCAGAAGCTCCACGAGATCGTGCTGTCGGCCTGCACGAACGCGGCCAGGACCAGCAGGTCGGCGACGCCCAGGCCCAGACCCAGCAACGCGCGGCCACGGCGCTGGGTGCCGCGCCACAGGGCGACGCCCGCCAGCACGATGGCGATCGGGCCGAGGAAGACGTTCAGGACGAGGAGGCCGAGCAGGCCCAGGACGAAGGACGCGACGGCCATGCCGTCGGTGTCACGGATACCGGTGCGGCGCGTGGCCGGAGCGGTGAGCTGCATGGTGATCGACTCCCGGTGTCGGGTCGGTGGGTGGCTGGGCGGGTGCGGCGTCAGTGGGCCTGGGTGTGGTGCCGGCGGCCGTGGCGCTCGCGGAGCGCGAAGATGCCGAGCCAGACGGCGATGACGACGCCCGTGGCGACGGAGAAGGTGAGCGGCGCGTGGGCCACGGTGCCCAGGACGAAGCCCAGCAGCAGGAGTGCGGCGACGATGAACAACACGGGAAACAACCCCCAGGGTTTCGGTGAACGATTGTGGTTACAGTTGTTCACTGACTTCCCAGTCTAGCCCGTCCCATGACTTTCCAATTACAGAGAACAGTTGTTAACTGCATGGTATGAGTCACACCGTCGGCACCCGGCAGGCCCAGAAGCAGAAGACCCGGCAGGCGCTCCTGGACGCGGCCCTCGGGCTGCTGGAGGAACAGAGTCTGAGCAGCCTGGGGCTGCGCGAGGTCACCCGCGCCGTCGGTGTCGCCCCGACCGCCTTCTACCGCCACTTCCGCTCCACGGCGGATCTGGGCGTGGCCCTGGTCGAGGAGGCGCTGGGCAGCCTGCACCCGATGATCCGGACGACGGTGTCCACGACGGGCGACAGCGAGGAACGCATCGCGCGCGCCATCGAGCTGATCGCCCGTCACGTCGACGGGTACCCCGCACATGTCCGGTTCATCGCCCGGGAGCGACATGGCGGGGTCCAGCCGGTCCGGGAGGCCATACGGGACCAACTGGCCCGGTTCGCCCAGGAGGTCAAGGACGAACTGGCCAAGGACCCGGTGTCCGCGGGCTGGACCGAGGACGACCTGCTGATGCTCGCGCACCTCTACGTCGACCAGATGCTGATCACCGCGTCGCTCTTCCTGGAGGCACTGGAGGGCCCGGAGCGGGAGCGCGAGGAGCGCAAGCGTCAGGTCACGCAGGTGGCGACCCGGCAGATGCGGCTGATCGGCCTGGGCCGCCATCACTGGCTGGACTGACCGCACGACGGGCGGCGCGCTGATACAGCTCCCCGACGGAGGCGGCCGCCCTGGCCAGTTCCTCGCGTACCTCAGGGGGTGAAAGGACCTCCACCTGGTCGGCGAAGACGAGCAGGTGGCGGGTCTCCTGGAGGACTCCGCACGTCAGCCGCACGGTCGCCCACTGGCTCTCGCCGTCGTCCTCGAGGATCTCCGCCGGGAGGAAGGCCGTCAGCCGCAGGAACATGTCGAGCCGCTCGCGCCGCACCCGGACAATGACGTCCAGCCCGCTGGGCCGCTCCTCGACCTGGCGGCGCAGCCCCTCCCAGGCATCGGCGAGTTCGACGCCCGGGCGCCGCCGCACGGGCTCGTCGAGGAGCCGGGCGGAGCACACCCGGTCCGCCCGGAAGAGCCGGGGCTCGGCCCGCCGGTCGGCGACCAGGTACCAGACGCCGGCCTTGGCGACGAGGCCGTACGGGTCGACCGTGTACGTCCGCGCCTGGCGCTGTCCGCTGTGCCGGTAGCGCAGCCGCAGCCTGCGGTCGGCGAAGGCCGCGTCGCGCAGCACCTCCAGGTCGACGGCCGGCTGCGGCCCGCCGCGCCAGCGGGTGGCGTCGACGAGGATGCGCCGGGAGGCCGTCTCGGCGGCCGGGCGGTGCGGGGCCGGCAGCGCGGCCATCACCTTGCGCAGGGCCGAGCCGAACGCCGCGTCCAGGCCGAGCGCGGTGTGCGCGCCCTGCGCGGCCAGGACGAACAGCGCGCGGGACTCGTCGGCGGTCAGCCCCGTGACGTCCGTACGGAACCCGGCGAGCAGTGCGATGCCGCCGCGCCGGCCGCGTTCGGCGTAGACCGGGACGCCGGCGGCCGACAGGGACTCCACGTCGCGGTAGACGGTGCGGACCGACACCTCCAGCCGTTCGGCGAGTTCGCGTGCGGGGACCCGGCCACGGGTCTGGAGGAGCAGCAGGATCGACAGCAGGCGGTCGGACTTCACGGCATCAGCATCGCGGCGGCGCGGCGGACGGGCAAAATGTTGACGGCGGTTGTCAGGTTTTCCGGGGATGCTCCTCCCGTCCACGCACTCAGGAGGAGCTTCATGACCAACGATCCCCGTCCACTGTTCGCCCGCGCCGCGGAGCAGGCCGCCGAGCTCATCGGGTCCGTGCGCGCGGAGCATCTGGACGGCCCCACGCCGTGCAGCGAGTTCGACGTGCGCACCCTGCTGAGCCATCTCACCGGCGGGACCCACCGGATGGCCGTCGTCGCCGAGGGCGGTGACGCGGCCGCGGTACGGCCGTTCGCCGAGGGTGTGCCGGACGACGGCTGGACGGCCGCGTACGACGAGGGCAGGACCCGGGCTGTGAAGGCCTGGGCGGCCGACGACCTGCTGGACACGGTGGTGCGCCTGCCGTTCGGCGAGATGCCCGGCCGGGCCGCCCTGTCCGCCTACGTCCTGGAGACGGTGACGCACACCTGGGACCTGTCCGAGGCCCTGGGGCATCCGCGCGCTCGACCCGGAGCTCGCCGAGTTCGCGCTGACCGTCGCCCAGCGCGTGCTGCCGGACGAACAGCGGGACGAGAACACGCCGTTCGCCACGGCCCGGCCGGCCCCCGAGGGCGCCGACGTCCACGGCAGGCTGGCGGCCTGGCTCGGGCGCGAGCCGCTCAGCCGAGCCTGACCCGCGCGAGCTGACGGGACTGCGCCACCAGCCGGTCGGCGCTGTCCCACACCTCGGCGTCCTCCTCCAGGAAGCCGCCGGCGAGGTTGCGGGTGGCGATCGACACGCGCAGCGGGCCCGGCGCCGGGCGGCAGCGGACGTGCACGGTCAGCTCGACGGTGGGCACCCAGCCCGTCAGCCCGAGTTCGAAGGCGGTGGGCGGCAGGGCGTCCACCGCCAGCAGCAGGGAGAGCGGGTCGTGGTCCCGGCCGTCCGCGAGTCCGAACCAGGCCCGCATCTCGCCCTTGCCGGAGGGCTTGCCGAGGGCCCAGCCCAGCGTCGACGGGTCCAGCTTGAGCATCAGCCGGTCGGCGATGGCCGAGCTGCCGGAGACCGGGGCCGGGCCGTCCTCGGGGCCGAAGCAGTGCTCCAGCGGCGGGATCGCGGGCGGAGCGGCCGTCGTCCGGACGTCGTCGGGCAGGGCGTCCAGGTTGCCGTAGGAGGCGAGGACGCGGATGCGTTCCACCTCGCGGCCCTCGTCGTCGTACTGGAAGAGGGAGGCCTGGCCGGTCGACAGGGTCCGGCCGGTGCGGACGACGTCCGTGCGGACGATCGCCGGGCCGGGCTGGGACGCGGTGAGGTAGTGCGCCGAGATGGTGAAGGGGTCGGCGTGCGGCAGGGTGTCCGCGAGCGCGCGGCCCAGGACGGCCAGCAGATAGCCGCCGTTGACGGCGTTGATGATCGTCCAGCCGGCGGAGAGGTCGATGTCGTAGACGCCGGGCGCGCGTCGGGTGAGCGCGGTGTCGCGGTCGAACTCGCTGTCGCCGATCGTGGCCCGGACGGCCTGGGCGGAGGCTGCTTCTGGCATGGCTGAACAGTACAAGACCTAACTACTAAGCGGTAGCTTTGGTCGGTTGGGACTCAGGTGAGACCCGGGCAATTTCTCGGTAAGTGTCCGCACTCGTCCGTAAACCCGGACGGCCGTCCGCCCCTCTGAAGAGACATGAGCCTCACCGGGACTCCGTTCCTCTCCACGCTGATCGCGCTGTCGGTCGTCGCGCTCGCACTGCCGCTGGTCCTGTGGTCGCGCCTCCGCGGCCCCCGCGCCCTGCGCACCGCGACGCGCGCACTGATGCTGCTGTTCGCCCAGGGGACCGCCGTGGCGCTGGTGTTCACACTGGTCAACAACGCCAACAACCTGTACGACAACTGGGCCGATCTGCTCGGCACCGGCGACCACGTGCAACAGGCGGCCGACCTCGGCGCCGACGGCACCGGAGGCATCGCACTGAAGCGGCTGCCCCCGGTGCGCCAGACCTTCCGGCCGGCCACCGGGCCCGGCATGGGCGCGGCCGGCGGGGTGCGCGTCACCCAGCTCAAGGGCCGGGTGTCGGGCGTGAACGCAGAGGTCTACGTCTGGCTCCCGCCGCAGTACGACGAACCGGCCTACCGGCACCACCGGTTCCCGGTCGTGGAACTGCTGCCCGGCTACCCCGGCTCGGCGAAGGCCTGGTTCGGCTCGCTGCACGCGCACGAGCAGCTGGAGCCGCTGATGCGGGACGGGCGGATCGCCCCCTTCATCCTGGTCGCGCCGCGCACCAATCTGCTGGCCGGGGTGGACACGGGCTGCGCCAACATCCCGGGCACCGTCAACGCCGACACCTGGCTGAGCGTCGACGTGCCGATGATGGTCATGGACAACTTCCGCGCCGAGTCCGCCCCGCGGGGCTGGGCCGTGGCCGGCTACTCGGCCGGGGCGCACTGCGCGGCCAAGCTCGCCGTCGCCCACCCCGGCCGCTACCGGGCCGCCGTCAGCCTGTCCGGCTACAACGACCCGATCGGCGAACGCGATTCGCTCGCCGCGCAGACCCCCGCCCTGCGGGCCGCGAACAACCCCTACCTGCTGCTGCGCAGGGCGCCCGTCCCGCCGCGCGTCTCGCTCTACCTCTCCGGCCAGCCGCACGACGGCTACGAGGCGGCCGTCGCCCTGGAACAGGCCGCGAAGGCCCCGACGACCGTGCACGTGGTGTACATCCCGAGGAGCGCGGGCGGTCACACCATGGCGCTGTGGCGGCCGCAGGTGGTCCCGGCGTTCCGCTGGCTGACGGAGGTGTCGGGCCTCGGCCACGTCACGGCAGGACGGGCTGCTCCTCCTCGCTCACCGTCGACCGCCGGTGCCAGGCCCGCGGAGCTCGCCAGTGGAACCGCATCGCGAGCAGGCGCAGTACGAAGGCGGTGATCACCGCGAGGCCGCTGGTGAGCGGGTTCAGGGCGTCGTAGCGGATGCACAGGGCGACCAGGGCGGCGCCGACGATCGCCGGGACCGCGTACAGGTCCCGGTCCCAGCGCAGCAGCGAGGGCACCTCGTTGGCGAGGACGTCCCGCAGCACACCGCCGCCCACCGCCGTGGTCAGGCCCAGGCCGGCGGAGGCGGTCAGGCCGAGCCCGTACTCGTACGCCTTGATCGTGCCGGCGACGCAGAACAGGCCGAGGCCGGCCGCGTCGAAGACGTTCACGGCGACCTGGATGCGCTCCACCTGCGGGTGCAGGAAGAAGACGAGGAGGGTGGCGAGCAGCGGGGTCAGGAAGTACCCCAGGTCCGTGAAGGCGGCGGGCGGTACGGCCCCGATGACCAGGTCACGGAAGAGCCCGCCGCCCAGCGCGGTGACCTCGGCGAGCACGGCGATGCCGAACACGTCGAAGTTCTTGCGCACGGCCAGCAGGGCGCCGGAGATCGCGAAGACGAAGATGCCGATCAGGTCGAGCGTGTGCTGGACGGACGGGCTGAAGAGTTGCTGGAGCACCCGAACATTTTTACCCACGGCCGAGCCCCCGCCCCCAGGTGCGGGGACGGGGGCTCGGGCGAGGGCTCGGGCGGGGTCACTTCTCCACGGGGGTGGCGCCGCCGCTGCCGGCTGCGACCTCCTCGGCCGAGGACAGCAGCTCGGTGTCCTGCGGCTGCTGGTCCTCGAAGTTCTCCGGGTGGTGGCAGGCGACGCGCTGCCCGGCCCGCAGCTCCACCAGCGGCGGCTCCGTGGTCTTGCAGATCTGCGTCGCCTTCCAGCACCGGGTGTGGAAGCGGCAGCCGCTCGGCGGGGAGATCGGCGAGGGCACGTCGCCCTTGAGCAGGATGCGCTCGCTCTTGACGCCCCGGCGCTTGGGGTCCGGAATCGGCACGGCCGACAGCAGGGCCTTGGAGTACGGGTGCATCGGCGACTTGTACAGCTGGTCGCGGCCGGCCAGCTCGACGATCTTGCCGAGGTACATCACCGCGATCCGGTCCGAGACGTGCCGGACGACCGACAGGTCGTGCGCGATGATCACGTACGTCAGGCCGAGCTCCTCCTGGAGGTCGTCCAGCAGGTTCACCACCTGCGCCTGGATCGACACGTCCAGCGCGGAGACCGGCTCGTCCGCCACCACCAGCTTGGGGTTCAGGGCGAGCGCGCGGGCGATGCCGATGCGCTGGCGCTGGCCGCCGGAGAACTCGTGCGGGTAGCGGTTGTAGTGCTCGGGGTTGAGGCCGACCACCGACAGCAGCCGCTGGACCTCCTTCTTCACCCCGCCCTCGGGATCGACGCCCTGAAGCCGGAAGGGAGCGCCGACGATGGTGCCGATGGTGTGCCGGGGGTTCAGCGAGGAGTACGGGTCCTGGAAGATCATCTGCACGTCGCGGCGCATCGGGCGCAGCTCGCCGGTCTTCAGGTGGGTGATGTCCCTGCCCTCGAACTCGACCGTGCCGCCGGTCGGTTCGAGCAGCCGCGTGATCAGCCGGCCCATGGTCGACTTGCCGCAGCCCGACTCACCGACGACGCCGAGCGTCTCGCCCTTGCGGACCTCGAAGTCGATGCCGTCGACGGCGCGCACCGCGCCGGTCTGCCGCTGGAGCAGGCCCTTGCGGATCGGGAAGTGCTTCTGGAGGCCGGTCACCTTCAGCAGGACCTCGCCGTCGGCGGAGGTGTCCTGGGTGAGGGTGCTCCCGCTCGTGTCCGGTGTGCTCACCGCTTTGTCGTCGCTCACAGCTTTGTCGTCGCTCACAGCTTCGGCGCAATCTCTTCGGTCCAGATACGCTCCCGCTGCTCCTGCGTCATGTGGCAGGCGGCCCAGTGCGAGCCGCCGACCTCGGTCAGCTCGGGGCGGACCGTGCGGGTGACGTTGTCCTTCGGGATGTCCGCGTACGGGCAGCGCGGATGGAAGGCGCAGCCGGACGGGAGGTTGATGAGGGAGGGCGGCGCGCCCTTGATCGGGATGAGCCGGTCGGTCTCCTCACGGTCCAGGCGCGGCATCGAGCCGAGCAGGCCCCAGGTGTAGGGGTGCCGGGGCTCGGAGAACACGTCCTCGGCGGGACCGCGCTCGACGCACCGGCCGCCGTACATGACCAGCAGGTCGTCGGCCATCTCGGCGACCACGCCCAGGTCGTGGGTGATCATGATGACCGCGGAGCCGAACTCCTTCTGCAGATCGTGGATCAGGTCCAGGATCTGCGCCTGCACGGTGACGTCCAGGGCGGTGGTCGGCTCGTCGGCGATGAGCAGCTCGGGGTTGTTCACCAGCGCCATGGCGATCATGGCGCGCTGGCGCATACCGCCGGAGAACTCGTGCGGGTAGCCGTCCACGCGTTTGGCGGGCTCGGGGATGCCGACCCGGTCCAGCATCTCGATCGCCCGCTGCCGGGCCACCTTCTTGCTGACGTCGTTGTGGACCCGGTACGCCTCGACGATCTGGTGTCCGACCGAGTAGTAGGGGTGCATGGCCGACAGGGGGTCCTGGAAGATCATGGCCATCTTCCGGCCGCGCAGCCGCCGCACGTCGTCGGGGTCGGCCGCGATCAGTTCCTGGCCGTCCAGCCAGACCTCGCCGGAGACGTGAGCGCGCGCCGAGCGGTGCAGGCCCATCACACCGAGGGAGGTGACGGACTTGCCGGAGCCGGACTCGCCCACGATGCCCAGGGTCTTGCCCTTGCGCACGTCGAAGCTGACGCCGTCCACGGACTTGACCAGGCCGTCGTCCGTGTCGAAGTGGACGCGCAGATCGCGGACGGACAGGAACACGTCGTCGTCCGAGGACGGGGCGACGGTGTCCGGTTCACCGAGCGCGGCTTTGTCGAGCTTGCTCACGAGTACCTCACCCGGGGGTCGATGGCGGCGTACACCAGGTCGACGACGAGATTGCAGAAGACGATGAAGAACGCGGCGACCAGGGTCACGCCCATCACGATGGGCAGGTCGTTGTCCTTGATGGCCTGTACCGAGTATGCGCCGATGCCCTGGAGGGAGAACACGGTCTCGGTCAGCACCGCGGTGCCGACGAGGGTGCCGAAGTCCATGCCGAAGATGGTGACGATCGGCGTGAGCGCGGAGCGCAGGCCGTGCTTGGCCACGACCGTGGACTCCTTCAGGCCCTTGGCCCTGGCCGTTCTGATGTAGTCCTCGCTCATCGTCTCCAGCATCCCCGCCCGGGTGAGCCGGGCGTACAGCGCGGAGAACAGGAAGGCGAGGCTGACCCAGGGAAGCAGCAGGTGCCAGGCCCATTCGGCCGGGTTCTGTGTGAACGGGACGTAGTCGATGCTCTCCCAGATGGGGATCTCGTAGACGAAGAGCGCGAGCAGGATCTGGCCGGTGAAGAAGATCGGGAGCGAGACGCCGGCGAGCGCGATGAACATGGAGAAGCGGTCGATCGGCTTGCCCTTGCGCAGTGCCGAGATCACACCGGTCGTCACACCGGTGACCACCCAGATCACCGCCGCACCGACGGCCAGCGAGAACGAGACCGGAATCCGCTGCTCCAACTGCGGCCACACCTCGATGTGGCTCTTGAAGGAGTACCCGAAGCAGGGTGCGCTGCAGTGCGTCGCGTCGGGACCGAACTTGTAGTCGGCGCCCACCACGAGGCCCTTGACGAAGTCCCAGTACTGGACGTAGACCGGCTGGTCCAGACCCAGGTTCTGCTTGATCGCGGCGACGGATGCGGGGTTCGCGTCCTTGCCGACGTACTGGGTGGCCAACTGGTCGGCCGTCTGTCCCCCGATGCGGGGGACCAGGAAGAAGATGGCGAAGGTGACTGCGCTGACCACCAGCAGCAACAGCACTGCGCCCATGACGCGTCGGATGATGTACGCAGCCACAGCTGTACGGCCCCGGGTGGCCGCGGCGGGATCGTCCGCCGCGGCCACCCGTTGCCTTCACCTGCCTTTCGAAAGGATCCGGCCTGCTGGTGTTACTTGGAGGAGCTCATCAGCAGGTAGTCGTACATGCCGAGGTAGGCCTGCGTGACCGTGACGTTGGTCGCCGACGTCGGCCGGAGCAGCAGGTTCTTGCGGTAGACCAGCGGGACGACCGAGGCGTTGTCGAGCACCATCTTGTCGATGTCGCCCCAGGCCTTGGTGCGGGCCGCGTCGTCGGTGTTGGCGATCGCGTCCGACAGGGCCTTGTTGATCTTCGGGTCGTCCAGCTCCATCAGGTTGTTGCCGCCCGAGGGCTTGATGGCGGCACCGTTGACGATCTGGTCGAGGAAGCCGTAGCCGGTCGGCCAGTCGGCGCCCCATGCCATCGAGAGCATGCCGAGCTTGTTGTCGTGGACGTAGCTCGGGACACCGGCGAAGTTGGAGAAGTACTTGCCCGAGGGGAACTGCTTGATCGCGACGTTGATGCCGATCTTCTTCAGCGACGCCTGGACGGCGGTCGCCGCGGCGATCTCGGCGGGGCGGTCGGAGCGGGCCGTCAGGACCGTGCTGAAGCCGTTCGGCTTGCCGCACGCCTTGAGGGCCGCCTTGGCCTTGGCCACGTCACCCTTGTGACCGTCGGTCGCGTAGGTGTCGAACTTGGTGTAACCGTTCACCGACGGCGGCAGCAGCGTGGTCGCCACGTCACCCTTCGGCGAACCGCCCATGGCGTCGAGCACCGACTGCTTGTCGAGGCCCCACTGGACGGCCTTGCGGCAGTCGGCGTTGTCGAACGGCTTCACGTGGACGTTGAGCGCGATGTACTGCGTGGCGCCCGCGTACGAGCTGTCCGTCTGGTTGGCGTACTTGCCCTGCAGCACCTTCGGCTGGGTCTGCGGCTGCACGCCCGTGCCGGCCGCGTCAGCCGTGATCTTGTCGGAGAGCAGGTCGTTGTCGACCGTGACCGGGTTGACCTTGAACTTGATCGTGATCTTGTCCGGCAGGGCCTTGCGGACCGGGTCCGTCTTGGCGTCCCACTGCGGGTTGCGCACGAGGGTGGCGCCGCGGCCCTCCTCGTAGGACTGGAACTGGTACGGGCCGGTGGACTGGATCGCCTGCACGTACTTCGCACCGGTGTCCTTCGACTGCGGCACCGGCGCCGTCTGCGAGAACGTCGCCAGGTAGTCGAAGTCGGCGAACGGCTGCTTCAGCTTGAAGACGATCGTCCGGTCGTCCGGCGTCTCGATGGACTTGATGCCCTCCGGAGACTTGTCCTTGTAGGGACCCTGGTACTTGTCGCCGCCCTCCAGGTACGACTTGAAGTACGTCGGGCCGTTGGACAGGGCCTCGGGCGCGAAGTTGGAGCGCTCGATGGCGTACTTGACGTCCTTGGACGTCACCGGGGTGCCGTCCTGGAACTTCACGCCGGCGCGCAGCTTGTACGTCCAGGTCTTGGCGTCCGGGCTGGCCTTGCCGAGTCCCTCGGCGAGGTCCGGCACGACGGTCAGGCCGTCCTTGCCCGCCGCCGGCTTGAACGTGGTGAGCGTCCTGCCGTAGAGGCGGGAGAAGTTCTGCACCCAGCCGTAGTACGTGTTGCCCGGGTCGAGGGAGTCGGGCACGTCCGAGTGCTCGTACGTGACCGTCCCGCCCTTCTTGCTCGACGGGTTGACGATCGAGGTCAGCGCGGCGTCCTTCTTGCCGCTGCCTCCGCTCCCGTCGTTGTCGTCACCTCCGCCGCCACATGCGGCAGCGCCCAGCGACAGTGCCAGGACCGACGCAACGCCGGCGGTCACCCTTCTCGTCTTCACCTGAGGAAGCCCCCTCATTCGATGGATCACTTGCTGCGAGGGTCGAGGGCGTCACGCAGCCCGTCACCCAGCAGGTTGAAGGCCAGGACGGTGATGAAGATCGCCAGTCCGGGCACGAACATGTACTGCGGATCAGCCGTGTAGAGATCCACAGCGTTGCTGAGCATGCCGCCCCAGGAGGCCTGCGGCGGAGCGATACCGACACCGAGGAAGCTCAGCGCGGCCTCGAACAGGATGTTCGTCGGGATGATCAGCGTCGAGTAGACGAGGATCGGCGCGACGAGGTTCGGCAGGAGCTCCCGGAACAGGACGTACGGGCCGCGTGCCCCGAGGCTCGTGGCGGCCTCGATGAACTCCCTCTTGCGCAGGGTCATCGTCTGGGCGCGCACGATGCGCCCGATGTACGGCCAGCTGAAGAAGCCGATCACGAAGATCAGCACACTGATGCGCAGGGACAGGCCCTCGAGACCGAAGAACCCGTCCTGCACCGAGGCCGAGATCGAGATGGCGAACAGGAGCAGCGGGAAGGCGAGGAAGGTGTCCATCAGCCTGCTGATGACACTGTCGATCCAACCGCCGTAGTACCCGGCGATGACACCGAGCACGGTGCCGATGCACACGGACAGCAGCGTGGCGCCGCCCGCGACCAGGAGGGAGACCCAGGAGCCGTCGATGATGCGGGCGAGCATGTCCCGGCCGTACTGGGGGTCCACGCCGAGCGGGTGGTCCCAGCTCATTCCTCCCCAGCCGCCCTTGGGGGCGAGCAGCGCGGGATCGATGAGGTCCTGGTTGAACTTGTTGGGATCCAGGTTGAAGATCCACTGGATCGGCTTGGAGAGCACCGCCAGCAGCGTGAGCAGGATGACGACGACGCCGCCCGCCATCGCCACCTTGTCCCGCTTGAAGCGCATCCAGGCGATCTGGGTGAGCGAGCGCCCTTCGATCTGGCTCTTCTTGACCCCGGAGAGCACGGCCTCGGGCTGTGCTCCGGCTTCCGCCCCGGTGGTCTCGATCGGTGCGGTCACGGTGCGATTGACCCCTCTCGGGCCGGCGATCGCCGAGCCCCTGGCTGCCGCTGTAGCGGGTTGTTTGTCTCGTGCACGAGACCGACCCGGCCCGTGTCTTGCGGGGAGTCTTCAACGCTTTGGCGATCTGTTGCCAGACTTGGCGGTGAAAGGATGCGTAAACGTGATGCTGTCTGCGGGGTTCCGTTATCCGGACAGTGGGTAACGCGGGTCGGACGCGATGAGATAGGGGCATTTTAGGACATAGTCGATGTTTTCACCCCTATCTACGCGCGGAGAGCTGAGAGCCGCTCGCGTTCGAAGATGGGGAAACAGGGACCGCCGGACGGTCAGCGGGAGGCCCGCGGGGCGGGTCAGTACCGGCCCGGGACCGGGGGGTAGCCGTAGCCCGAGGCGGGGGCCTGGACAGGGGCGGTGGCGTGGGCCTCGCGGTCATAGAAGGGCCGGGCGCTCGCGCGCAGCCACATGGCGACCGGGTCGTGCTCGTCGGACATGGCGACGGTCGAGACGGGCAGCCCGTCCGGTACGGCACCGAGGGACTGCTGCATCATCGCGCGCACGGAATCCACGGCCGGCGGCGAGGTGTCGTACACATCCAGTCCGATGGCGAGGTACGGCGCGCCCAGCGCGGGCTGCACCCAGGCCCGGCGCAGCGAGCGGACGGCCGGGGTGCGGTGGGCGTTCTGCGCGAGCAGGGCGTAGAACTGCGGGAGCTCGATGGCCGGTTCGGACAGCCGCAGCGGGCCGGCGGGCTGGCGGTCCAGGCCCGTGGCGATCCGGCGCAGGTCGAGCCAGGGGATGCCGACGCCGCCGCCCGGGGCGTGCGGGTTGAGCCAGAGGCCGTAGTGGTCGGGGTAGAGGGCGCGGGCGACGTCGACTCCGTCGACCACCTCGTAGCTGCGGTTCCAGCCGCTGGCCGAGAGCTCCTGGGCGGAGGTCACGCAGGGGGCGTAGCCGTAGCCGTCGACCTCCATGTTCCCGTACTGGGCGTCGGGGGAGCCCGCCTGGCCGTGCCAGAGGAGCATCCAGATCTGGCCGGAGTGCGGGGTCGCGAGCGCGCGCAGGAGTGCCTCGTAGGCGTCGTAACGCCCGGGCGTGACCTGGCGCAGCATGTGCTCGACCTGTCCGGCCGCGGCCGTGCCGCTCGCGCTCACCTTTACCGCCCCTTCGTACAACGCCTCGACCGTGACCTAGCTTAAGCCCGTGCGGGGGCTCGGGGATTGGTGCCGGTTCGCGGGCGCGGGTCGTGTGTGGCTTGTCGCGCCCACGCGGCGGAGCCGCATTATGTCACCGCCCCGCGCCCCTCGGTCGGCTGTCCTACCGCTGGTAGAAGGGCCGGACCCTGTCTCTCATCCAGGTGCCCACCGGGTCCTCCGCCACGTCCAGGAGGACCAGGTTGACCGGCCAGGGGGCCGGGCACCGGGTCACGGCCCGGGACAGGGCCTCCAGGGGGAGGGCCCGCAGGTCGCCTTCCCACTGGGAGAGTTCGACGCCCACGAACATCACCGGGTCGGCGGTCTCGATCGCGGCGAGGCAGCGGCGGGCGGTGAGGACGACGCCGACGGCCTCGAACTCGGCGGAGGCGGCGGCGAGGAAGTCCACCGGGTCGTCCTGCCAGTCGGGCTCGAAGAGGCGGACCCGGCCGCCGCTCGCGGGGCCGTCCAGGGGGGTCCGTCCGGCCCGGCAGAGCTCGGCCACCGCGGGCGGCGGGAGCGGTATGCCGACCACGCCGCCCGGGTTGACGGCTATCCCCGCGTGCGGGGGCAGGCCGCGGGCGAACTCCACGGCGGGCGCGATGGTGTACGACATGTGGGAGCCGACGACCTGACGGAACTGCTCCTCGGAGCTGAACACCGGCACGTACGCCTGGCCCTCGATCTCGATGCCGGGCAGGTCGAGGGGGCCGCTCTGCGGGCCGCCGCCGTTCGGCAGGGGGACCCAGACGAAACTCCGGCCGAGCACCTCGACGATCCGCCCGCCGGCCGACGGCCCGGCGCCGAGGGAGGCCGAGAGCACCTCCTCCAGTTCGTTGCCGGGCCATCCGCCGTGCGGATGGGTCTGCGTGTGCGCCGGGAAGTCCGCGGAGAAGTCCGCCGGGAAGTCCATCTGCCTACCGCCTGCCTGGAACCACTGCTGTGGCTCAAAAGGCTAACGGCTTCCCGGCCGCCCGCGGTCAGCCCGTGAACCCGATCCGGCGCAGGGCGTCCGCCGCGTCCCGGTCGACGAGGATCGCCGAGCCGCAGCCCGCGGGCAGTTCGCCCCGCTCCACGGAGCGCAGCAGGCGGCCGGCCGCCGCGCGGTGGCGCAGGAACGCGTACCGGGAGACACCGCGGCCCCGGTCGCGCTGGCCGGCCAGGGCCTCCTCGGGGGTGACGTCGAGCATGAGCAGATGCAGGGTGCCGCCCCGGCGGCGGGCCTCGCGGGCCAGCCAGCGGCGGACCCAGGCCTGCGTGCCGCAGTCGTGCACGACGACGCCCTCGCCGGTGCGCAGGGCGCGGCGCAGCCCGGCGTAGTGGGCGAGGCGGACGAGCGGGCGGTAGACCCCGTACGGCAGGAAGCGCGGCATGCGGCTGTCCCAGCGGTCGCGGGTGTCCTGGGAGTCGATGCGCCGGCCGGGCACGGTGCGCCGCATCAGCGTGGACTTGCCGCTGCCGGGCAGGCCCGTGACCACGACGAGGTCGCGGGGGCCGAAGAGCAGCGCGTGCGGGCCGCGGCCGGCGCGCTCGCGCAGATCGCGGACGACCGGCAGCGGGCCGCAGGCCGCGTGTGCCGGAGCGGCCGGCTGCTCGGGCAGCGCGATGCCCGACGTCGTGGCGTACGCGGTGGTCCTGTTCACCGTGATCGTCCTCCCCTGGGGCCAGGTACTTCAGTCCCATCCCCGCCGAGTGTAAAGAGAAGGTAATGCCAGATGTCTCTGGATTTAGTCCTCTTCCCGCAACAGCCCTGCTACAGGTGGTCCCCCTGCCACCCCGCGACGATGCGTGCAATGATGTGCGCGCCAACTGCATACCGGCCGTTTGAATCCGCGCGGGAGAGTCCCCAGCACCGTCCGACGCTGGGGCGCCGAAGGAGCAAGTCCCTCCCTTGAATCTCTCAGGCCCCGTTACCGCGCGGGCGAGGCACATCTGAAAAGCGGGCCCTCCCCTGTCGCCGTGGCGACGGGCGTGGCTCCACCCAAGGTGCAAGCCGTGTCCCCCGTGGTCATGGCGAACCTCTCAGGTTCCGATGACAGATGGGGAGGAACGACCTCGCCCGTCATGCCCCTTGGAGACGACCGACCGATGAGCAGTACAGGAGAACTCCGCCACACCGCGCTCGATGCCCTGCATCGTGCGCTCGGCGCGACGATGACCGACTTCGCCGGCTGGGACATGCCCCTGCGCTACGGCTCCGAGCGCGACGAACACACCGCCGTGCGCACGAAGGCCGGGCTCTTCGACCTCTCCCACATGGGCGAGATCACCGTCACCGGCCCGCAGGCCGCCGCCCTGCTCGACTACGCCCTGGTGGGCGACATCGGCGGCGTCAAGCCCGGCCGCGCCCGCTACACCATGATCTGCCGGGCCGACGGCGGCATCCTGGACGACCTGATCGTCTACCGGCTGGGCGAGACCGAGTACATGGTGGTCGCCAACGCCTCCAACGCCCAGGTGGTCCTGGACGCGCTGACCGAGCGCGCCGCCGGCTTCGACGCCGAGGTGCGCGACGACCGGGACGCCTACGCGCTGATCGCCGTCCAGGGGCCGCAGTCCCCCGGGATCCTGAAGTCCCTGACCGACGCCGACCTCGACGGGCTGAAGTACTACGCAGGGCTGCCCGGCACGGTCGCGGGTGTCCCGGCCCTGATCGCCCGCACCGGCTACACCGGCGAGGACGGCTTCGAGCTGTTCGTGAAGCCGGAGCACGCGGCCGAGCTGTGGCAGGCCCTGACCAAGGCGGGCGAGGGCGCCGGGCTCGTCCCGTGCGGGCTGTCCTGCCGCGACACGCTGCGCCTGGAGGCGGGCATGCCGCTGTACGGGCACGAGCTGAGCACCTCGCTGACCCCCTTCGACGCCGGGCTCGGCCGGGTGGTGAAGTTCGAGAAGGAGGGCGACTTCGTGGGGCGCGAGGCCCTGCGGGAGGCCGCCGCCCGCGCCGAGTCCCAGCCGCCGCGCGTACTCGTCGGCCTGGTCGCCGAGGGCCGCAGGGTTCCGCGCGCCGGGTACGCGGTCGTCGCCGGCGGCGAGGTGATCGGCGAGGTCACCTCCGGCGCCCCCTCCCCCACCCTCGGCAAGCCGATCGCGATGGCCTACGTCGACGCCGCGCACGCCGGCCCCGGCACTGCGGGCGTGGCCGTGGACATCCGGGGCAGTCACGAGCCGTACGAGGTCGTGGCGCTGCCGTTCTACAAGCGCCGGAAGTAGACACTGGCCAGGGGCCGTGACAAGCGACCCCGTTGTCCGTCGTCCCAGCTCATCAGCAGTCCCCCCTTTCCACAGCACTCCCGCGCGTACAGGAGAATCCAGGCCATGAGCAACCCCCAGCAGCTGCGTTACAGCAAGGAGCACGAGTGGCTGTCGGCCGCCGAGGACGGCGTCTCGACGGTCGGCATCACGGAGCACGCGGCCAACGCGCTCGGCGACGTGGTCTTCGTCCAGCTCCCCGAGGTCGGCGACACGGTGTCCGCGGGCGAGACCTGCGGCGAACTGGAGTCGACCAAGTCGGTGTCCGACCTCTACTCCCCCGTCTCCGGTGAGGTCACCGAGGTCAACGAGGACGTGGTGAACGACCCGTCGCTGGTGAACTCGGCCCCCTTCGAGGGCGGCTGGCTGTTCAAGGTGCGGGTCGCCGAGGAGCCGGGCGACCTGCTCTCCGCCGACGAGTACACCGCGTTCTCCGCCGGCTGAGGAGTCATAGCCGTATGTCCGTCCTGAACACACCCCTGCACGAGCTCGACCCGGCCGTGGCCGCCGCGGTCGACGCCGAGCTGCACCGGCAGCAGTCCACGCTCGAGATGATCGCCTCGGAGAACTTCGCTCCGGTCGCGGTCATGGAGGCGCAGGGCTCGGTCCTCACCAACAAGTACGCCGAGGGCTACCCCGGCCGCCGTTACTACGGCGGCTGCGAGCACGTCGACGTGGTCGAGCAGATCGCGATCGACCGCGTCAAGGAGCTGTTCGGCGCCGAGCACGCCAACGTGCAGCCGCACTCGGGCGCCCAGGCCAACGCCGCCGCGATGTTCGCGCTGCTCAAGCCGGGCGACACCATCATGGGTCTGAACCTCGCGCACGGCGGGCACCTGACCCACGGCATGAAGATCAACTTCTCCGGCAAGCTCTACGACGTCGTCGCCTACCACGTGGGCGAGGACGGCCGGGTCGACATGGCCGAGGTGGAGCGGCTGGCGAAGGAGTCGAAGCCGAAGCTGATCGTCGCGGGCTGGTCGGCCTACCCGCGGCAGCTGGACTTCGCGGAGTTCCGCCGGATCGCGGACGAGGTCGGCGCGTACCTGATGGTCGACATGGCGCACTTCGCCGGGCTCGTCGCGGCGGGGCTGCACCCGAACCCGGTGCCGCACGCGCACGTGGTGACCACGACCACCCACAAGACGCTGGGCGGCCCGCGCGGCGGTGTGATCCTTTCCACTGCCGAACTGGCCAAGAAGATCAACTCCGCTGTCTTCCCCGGTCAGCAGGGCGGTCCACTGGAGCATGTGATCGCGGCCAAGGCGGTCGCCTTCAAGGTCGCCGCCTCACAGGACTTCAAGGAGCGCCAGCGCCGTACGCTGGAGGGCGCCCGCATCCTGGCCGAGCGTCTGGTGAAGGACGACGTCCGGGCCGTGGGCGTGGACGTCCTGTCCGGCGGCACGGACGTGCACCTGGTCCTGGTCGACCTGCGCCACTCGGAGCTGGACGGCCGGCAGGCCGAGGACCGCCTCCACGAGGTGGGCATCACGGTCAACCGGAACGCGATCCCCGACGACCCGCGCCCGCCGATGGTGACCTCGGGTCTGCGGATCGGCACACCGGCCCTGGCGACCCGGGGTTTTGCGGCCGAGGACTTCGCGGAGGTCGCGGACGTCATCGCCGAGGCGCTGAAGCCGTCCTACGACGCCGAGGCACTCAAGGCCCGGGTGAAGGCCCTGGCCGACAAGCACCCGCTGTACCCGGGTTCGCACACCTCGGGTTCACACACATAACGAAGAAACCTTTCGGGGTGCCCCGTTCCGCCCTGTCCCGCGTGGGGCGGGGCACCCTGTCCCCTGCACCACCCCTTGCACCACCCCCGTAGTCAGGAGTCCCCCGTGGCCATCTCGGTCTTCGACCTGTTCTCGATCGGCATCGGCCCTTCCAGCTCCCACACCGTCGGCCCGATGCGCGCGGCGCGGATGTTCGCCCGGCGGCTGCGCAACGAGGAGCTGCTGGCCCCGGCCGTGAAGGTCCGCGCGGAGCTCTACGGCTCCCTCGGCGCGACCGGCCACGGCCACGGCACGCCCAAGGCGGTGCTGCTCGGTCTGGAAGGCGACTCGCCGCGCACGGTGGACGTGGAGACGGCCGACGAGCGGGTGGAGGCGATCAAGGCCGCCGGCCGGCTGAACCTGCTGGGCGAGCACGAGATCGCGTTCTCCTACGACGACGACATGGTCCTGCACCGCCGCAAGGCCCTGCCGTACCACGCGAACGGCATGACCCTGTGGGCGTACGACGCCTCGGGCGCGGAGCTGCTGACGAGGACGTACTACTCGGTCGGCGGCGGTTTCGTCGTCGACGAGGAGGCGGTCGGAGCGGACCGCATCAAGCTCGACGACACCGTGCTGAAGTACCCCTTCCGCACGGGTGACGAGCTGCTGCGCATGGCCCAGGAGACCGGCCTGTCCATCTCGGCGCTGATGCTGGAGAACGAGCGCGCCTGGCGCACCGAGGAGGAGATCCGCGCCGGACTGCTGGAGATCTGGCGGGTCATGGAGGCGTGCGTGGCGCGCGGCATGTCCCGCGAGGGCATCCTGCCGGGCGGTCTGAAGGTGCGCCGCCGGGCCGCGAACACCGCCCGCAAGCTGCGCTCCGAGGGCGATCCGAAGGCCCTCGCCATGGAGTGGATCACCCTCTACGCGATGGCGGTCAACGAGGAGAACGCGGCCGGGGGCCGGGTCGTCACCGCCCCGACGAACGGCGCGGCCGGCATCATCCCGGCCGTGCTGCACTACTACGTCAACTTCGTGCCCGGCGCCGACGAGGAGGGCGTGGTCCGCTTCCTCCTCGCCGCGGGCGCGATCGGCATGCTGTTCAAGGAGAACGCGTCCATCTCCGGCGCCGAGGTCGGCTGCCAGGGCGAGGTCGGCTCCGCTTGCTCCATGGCGGCGGGCGCGCTGGCCGAGGTGCTCGGCGGCTCGCCCGAGCAGGTCGAGAACGCGGCCGAGATCGGCATGGAGCACAATCTCGGCCTGACCTGCGACCCGGTCGGCGGCCTGGTCCAGATCCCGTGCATCGAGCGCAACGGCATGGCCGCGGTGAAGGCCGTCACGGCAGCGCGCATGGCGATGCGCGGCGACGGCTCCCACAAGGTGTCCCTGGACAAGGTCATCAAGACGATGAAGGACACCGGCGCGGACATGTCGGTGAAGTACAAGGAGACGGCCCGGGGCGGGCTGGCGGTGAACATCATCGAGTGCTGAAGTCGCTGGTTCCTGCCGGAACTCTTCGTGCGACATGTTTTCGAGTGTCCGTCAGACGGTCGGATCAGACGTCACCGGTCACGACGACGCACTCCCACGACCCGTCGAAGTTGACATTTCCACGTCAGCCCGGAAGAGGCCGTGTCATGGTGGTGGACACAACTCCCCTCCCCCCACCAGCACTTCATGGAGCCTCCCATGCTGCGCGGCATCGACGTGAGCGCCTACCAGTCCTCCTCCTACGACACCGACGGCCTCTCCTTCGTCTTCGTCAAGGCGACCGAGGGGCGTTCCTACGTCAACCCCAGACTCGCCGCCCAGACGAAGCGGGGCCGCGACGCCGGGCTGGTCGTCGGCTTCTACCACTTCCTGTGGCCGGGCAACCTCACCGCCCAGGCCGAGTACTTCGTCCGCAAGGCCCCGGACCGGCCGGGGGACATCCTCGCCGTCGACTGGGAGACGACCAGTAACGGAACGCACGCGAGCAACGCGGAGAAGGACCTGTTCATCCGGAAGCTGAAGGATCTCCGGCCGGACAACCAGGTCGTTCTCTACACCAACCGCGACTTCTGGCTGCACGTCGACACGACCTCCTACGCGGGCGACGGCCTGTGGATCGCCGACTATGTCAGCGCGGGCAAGCCCCGCATCGAGGCGAAGTGGCGCTTCCACCAGTACACGGACGACCCGCTGGACAAGAACGTGGCCGACTTCGCGAGCAGGGCGGCGCTGCGGAAGTGGGCGGAGGACGCCTGATCGCCCGGTCGTAGGGGAGGTGCCGGGCCGCCCTGGGCCCGCAGCATGCGCGTCAGCGCCCGAGCGGGAACATACTTGCGTGTAGAGGTGAGACCCATGGCGCCTGTGCGAGATGAATTCGACGCGTCTCCGCCCGCAGGACCGCGCCCTCTCCTCGACGCGTCCCACGACGCGGTCGCGCTCGTGTCCGCAGCCGGCCGGGTGATCGGCTGGACGCGGGGCGCCGAAGCGCTCCTCGGCTACACCGGCGCGCAGGTGGTAGGACGCCCCGCCGCGGACCTGCTGGCGATGCCCGGGGACCCGGTACGTGTGGCCCGTATAGCGAAGCGGTGCCGCGCGGGAATGGGCTGGAGCGGCCGGGTCGCGGTACGGCACCGCGACGGCGGCCCTGTCGAGATCGGCCTGCGCGTGTCCGGGTCCTTTCACGTCGGCGAAGACGAGTGTTTTCTGATCTCGGCACGCGAGGAGCGGCAGCAATGGACCATGGGACAGTCCGTCCTCGACGGCTTCCTGACCCGCTCACCGGTCGGCATGGCGGTGATGGACCTGGATCTGCGCTACGTCTGGCTGAACGACACCCTGGAAAGCTTCGGCGGCGTACCACGTGAGCAGCGCCTGGGACGCCGTCTGAGCGAGCTGCTTCCGGGACTGCAGGCGGAGACCATCGAGGGCGTGATGCGCACGGTGCTCACGACCGGCGTCCCGGTCACCGACTACGAGTACATGGGATGGAGTTGGGCGGACCCGCACCGTCAGCACGCCTACTCCACCTCGTTCTTCCCGTTGGTGGATGCCGGCAACTCCGTCACCGGGCTGTGCTACATGGTCATGGACGTCACCGAGCGCTGGAACGCCCGCCGGCTGCTGTCGCTGGCCAGCGAAGCCGGGACCAGCATCGGCAGGACGCTGGACGTGATGCGCACGGCGCAGGAACTCGCCGACTTCGCTGTTCCCCGCTTCGCCGACTTCGTCATCGTCGACCTTCTCGAGCCGGTCCTGAACGGTGAGGGCCAGGGATACCGGTTGCCCGACGCCGGGCCGGCGCCGGCCCGGCCGGTGATGCGCCGGGCCGGAATGAGCTCCGTACGACAGGGCTGCCCGGAGGCCGTCGCCCGGATAGGGGACCAGGTCGACTTCGTTCCCCCGCCGCACGACGCGAACCTGCTCGTCGACGGCGAATCGATCTTCATACCCGTTCTCGACCCGAGCGATCGCCTCTGGACCACCGAGCAGCCGGCCAGGGCCGCCCGGATCCGCGAGTTCGGCCTGCACTCCCTCATCTCCGTGCCGATGCGGGCGCGCGACACCGTGCTCGGTCTCGCCACGTTCGCACGATCGCTGAACCCCACGCCGTTCCAGCAGGACGACGCTCTGCTGGCTCGGGAGCTGGTGGCGCGGGCGGCGCTGTGCGTCGACAACGCCCGCCGCTACACCCGGGAACACACCGCGGCGGTCACGTTGCAGCGCAGCCTGCTGCCCCACGCCCTGACGGGCGGAACAGCGCTGGAGGTGGCCTCCCACTACCTGCCGGCGGATGCGTCGGACGGGGTCGGCGGAGACTGGTTCGACGTGATCCCGCTGTCCGGCGCCCGTGTGGGCCTGGTCATCGGTGACGTGGTCGGCCACGGCATCGCCGCGGCGGCGACGATGGGCCGGCTGCGCACCGCTGTCCAGACCCTCGCGGACATGGACATGCCCCCCGATGAACTGCTGGCCCACCTCGACGACCTGGTGCTCCGGCTGAGCGAGGAACAGACCACCGACCAGACGGCCGACCAGACCGTCACGACCTTCCTCGGGGCGACCTGTCTGTACGCCGTCTACGACCCGGTGACCCAGCGGTGCACGCTGGCCCGGGCCGGTCATCCACCCCCGGTCGTCGTCACTCCGGACGGGCACGTCTCCTTCCCGGAGCTTCCCGCCGGGCCTCCGCTCGGACTGGGCGGGATGGCCTTCGAGGCCACCGAGATCGAGCTTCCCGAAAACAGCGTCTTCGGCCTCTATACCGACGGCCTCGTCGAAGGGACCGACCGCGACATCGAGCGCGGCATGTCCCGCCTCGGACACCTGCTGCGCTCGCCCGACTCCGACCTGGAAACGCTGTGCGCGGGCGCGGTGCGCCGGCTCGTTCCCACGCCGCAGCCCGACGACGTCGCCCTCCTGCTCGCCCGCACCCACGCCCTGGGCCCCGATCGAGTCGCCTCCTGGGACGTGCCGCTGGACCCGGCCGCCGTCGGTGACATCCGGGCCGGCGCGTTGCGTCAGGTCGAGGCGTGGAACTGTCAGGAACTGGCCATGACGACGGAGCTCATCGTGAGCGAGCTCGTCACCAACGCGATCCGCTACGCCTCGGGCCCCGTCCGCCTGCGACTGCTCCGTGACTCCCGCCTGACCTGCGAGGTCGCCGACGGCAGCAGTACGGCTCCTCGCCTGAGACATGCCCGCAGCACGGACGAAGGCGGCCGCGGGCTCTTCCTCGTGGCCCAGCTCTCCCATCGCTGGGGTGCCCGGTACACGCCCGGAGGGAAGATCATCTGGGCCGAGCAGGAGATCTCGTGACCGCCCCGGCAGCTCCGCAGAGCGACAGGGCCTAGCCGCTGTACTCCGGCGTACGCTCTGGCGACGCCTCCCCCAGGGCCTTCGTGACCGTCTCGACGCCGCCGCGCAGGCCGTAGACCGGGGTGCCGGGCTGCTGACGCCAGGAGTCGTCGAGGCCGCCCGCGTCGACGGTGTCGAAGCCGAGTTCCTCGATCAGCTCCCGTACCTTGCGCTTGGCCGCCGCGTCGTCCCCGGCCACCGGGAGGGCGATGCGGCCGGGGTCGCCGGCCGGGCGCGGGCGGTCCAGGATGTCCTGGGCGTATGTGCCGTTGAAGGCCTTGATCACCGGGCGGCCGAGCTGCCGCTGCGTCCAGCGGCTCTCCGTCAGGCCCTCGTCCTCGATCGCGTCGATCCGGCCGTCCCGCTCCCGGGGGTAGTAGTTGCCGGTGTCGATGACGGCGACGCCTTCGGCCGCCTCGTCGAACAGCCCGGACGGCAGGTCCGGGACCGCCTTCAGCGGAATCGTGACGACGACGATCTCGGCTCCCCGCGGTGCCTCCTCGACCGTCACGGGTGTCGCGCCGGTCTCCTCCGCGAGGGCGGTGAGCGTGTGCGGGCCGCGGGAGTTCGCGACGTACACCTCGTGACCGAGGGCGGTGAGCCGCCGGGTCAGATTGCCGCCGATGTTGCCCGCACCGATGATGCCGATCTTCATGTCCTCGCCTCGCCCTTCCAGGGGTCAGGAGTTCCTGGCCAGCTCTGTGATCAGGGTCAACCTTCGGGCCGGAGGGGCTATTCCGCCTTCCGGGAAGGTGCGAAAGGGTCCTCCAGTTCCCCGCGGAGCACCTCCGCCGCCCCCTCCGCGTCCCCGTCGGCCACCGCCCGGACGAGTGCCTCGTGCGCCTCGTCGCCGGTGTCGGGGTCGTCGGCGCGCAGGCCGGTCAGCGACAGCAGCTCGATCAGGCTCTCGCGCAGGACGGGGCTGAACTCGGCGAACAGGTCGGCGAGCACCGGGTTGTGGGCGGCGGCGATCACCGCGGCGTGGAAGGCGATGTCCGCGTCGACGAAGGCGGCGTCGTCGGCTGTGCCGGCGGCCCTGCGACGGTCCAGCGCGGCCCGGAGCGCCGCGATGTCCTCGGGGGTGCGGCGGCGCGCGGCGAGCCGGGCCGCGTGCACCTCGACCGCCATCCGGACCTCGTAGACGTCGGTCACGGCGGCCCGGCGCAGCCGGGTCGGCCAGTCCTCGACCGGCTCGGTCGCGATGACGAAGACACCGGCGCCCTGGCGGGAGAGGACCAGCCCGGCTCCGGCCAGCGCGCGCAGCGCCTCGCGGACGGTGGAGCGGCCCACGCCCAGCTCCTTCGCCAGCGTCGTCTCGCCGGGCAGCCGGGTGCCGACCGGCCAGTCGCCGCCGGCGATCTGCTCGCGCAGCCGGGCGGCGGCCTGCTCGACCAGCGGGCTGGGGCGGACGGAGCCGAGCGGCATGGCGTCACCAACTTGTCTGAGGAGTGGGAGGTTTCCACTTGTCTGAGGACCTGAGTGGTGGATAGCGTACTGCGCATGATCTTCCGCGGTCTTCTTCTCGGCTGCCGCGGCGGGGCCTGACACGACCGGCACCCCGCCGCGGGGCGCCGTGCCGCCGGTCACCGTCCGACCGAGCCGGAAGGCCACAGCCGACGATGACCACCACCCCCGCCCCGGCCTGGAACCCCCAGCGCCCGGGCCCCATGCCCTGCCACCGCTACCGTCCCTTCCAGGAGCGCGTGCACGTGCCCGCCGCGGACCGCGACTGGCCCGGCGCGCGGATCGAGCGCGCTCCCCTCTGGGTCCCCGTCGACCTGCGCGACGGCAACCAGGCCCTGGCCGAGCCGATGGACACGCCCCGCAAGCGCCGCTTCTTCGACCTGCTGACCGGCATGGGCTTCAAGGAGATCGAGGTCGGCTACCCCTCGGCGAGCCGTACCGACTTCGACTTCGTACGGCACCTGGTGACCAGCGGCGCCGTACCGGACGACGTCACGCCCGTCGTGTTCACCCCGGCCCGCCGGGACCTGATCGACCGCACCTTCGAGGCGATCGAGGGGCTGCCGAGGGCTGTGGTGCATCTGTACATCGCGACCTCGCCGGTGTGGCGGGACGTCGTCCTGGGGCGGGACCGGGCCGAGGTGTGGCGGACCGTGCGGGAGGCCGCCGAGCACATGGCCCGCCGGGCGGACCGGGCCTCGTCCGTCCGCTTCCAGTTCTCCCCGGAGACCTTCAACCTGACCGAGCCGGACTTCGTCCTGGACCTGTGCGACGGGCTGACCGAGCTGTGGGACGCGAGCCCGGACCGGCCGGTCACCCACAACCTCCCGGCGACGGTGGAGATCGCGACGCCGAACGTCTACGCCGACCAGATCGAGTACGTCCACCGCCACCTGGCCCGCCGCGACAGCGTGATCCTCTCCGTGCACCCGCACAACGACCGCGGCACCGGCGTCGCCTGCGCCGAACTGGCCGTGCTGGCCGGTGCCCAGCGCGTCGAGGGCTGCCTGTTCGGCAACGGGGAGCGCACCGGCAACGTCGACCTGGTGACCCTGGCGCTCAACCTGTACGCGCAGGGCGTCGACCCGATGATCGACTTCCGGGACATCGACACCGTCAGGGAGACGGTCGAGCACTGCAACCGGCTGCCCGTGCACCCGCGCCACCCGTACGCCGGGGAGCTCGTCCACACCGCCTTCTCGGGCACCCACCAGGACGCGATCAGCAAAGGCCTGTCCCGGCACGCCGAGCGGGCCCGGGAGCTGGGCGTGCCCGAGCGGCAGGCGCCCTGGTCGGTGCCGTACCTGCCGGTCGACCCGGCCGACCTGGGCCGTTCCTACGAGGCGGTGATCCGGGTGAACTCGCAGTCGGGCAAGGGCGGCACGGCCTATCTGCTGCGCACCCACCACGGCGTCGACCTGCCCGCGCGCATGCGGCCGGACTTCTCCCGGGCCGTGCAGGAGGCCACGGACGACAGCGGGCGGGAGATGACGGCGAAGGAGCTGTACGCGCTGTTCCGGGCGACGTACCTGGCGCAGGACGGGGAGGTGGCGCTGGAGGCCTGGTCCGTGCACCCGGACGAGGCCGGCGGCCACCGCTTCGTGTGCACGCTGCGCACCGGCGACCGCACCGGCGACTACGAGGGCACCGGCGGCGGCCCGGTCTCCGCGTTCGTCGACGCGCTGGCCGGCGCCGGGATCGCTGTCGACGTGCTCGACTTCTGCGAGCAGGCCCGCGACGGGGGCACGGACGCCTTCGCCGAGTGCCGGGCCGGCGGCAGGACGTGCTGGGGCGCGGGCCGGGACTCCTCGGCCCTGGGCGCCTCGGTGCGGGCGGTGCTGTCCGCGGTGAACAGGGCGCTGCGGTGACGCCGGTCGTCCTGCGCGCCGAGGACGTCCACGTCGTGCGCGACGGCCGGCCGATCCTGGCGGGGGTGTCGCTGACCGTCCGGGCCGGGGAGCACTGGGCGCTGCTCGGCGCGAACGGCGCGGGCAAGACGACCCTGCTCGGCCTGCTCGGCGCGCTCGTCCACCCGACCCGGGGCCGCGTGGAGGTGCTGGGGCACCGGCTGGGCCGGGTCGACCTGCGGGAGCTGCGCGCGCACGTCGGGCATGTCGACCCGCGGCATCCGCTCACCTCGCCGCTGCGGGTACGCGACGTCGTCCTGACCGGTCTGACCAACTCGGTGGAGCCGCTGCCCCGGTGGCGTCCGACGCCGGAGCAGCGGGAGCGCGCGGAGCGGCTGATCCGGACGCTGGGGCTGGCCGAGCACCGTGAGGCGCGCTGGCCCACGCTCTCCCAGGGGCAGCGCGGCCGGACCCTGATCGCCCGGGCGCTGATGCCCGAGCCCCGGCTGCTGCTCCTGGACGAGCCGGCCACCGGCCTGGATCTGCCGGGCCGGGAGCGGCTGATCGGGGCGCTCGGGGAGCTGCGCCGGGAGCATCCGCACCTGGCGACGGTCCTGGTCACCCACCATCTGGAGGAGCTGCCGGCGCACACCACGCACGCCCTGCTGCTGTGCGAGGGGCGACCGCTTGCGGGCGGCCCGGTGGCCGGGGTGCTGACCGCCGACCGGCTCGGCATGTGCTTCGGCCTGCCGCTGGCGCTGGAACGGCACGACGGCCGCTTCAGCGTCCGCACGGCCCGGCGGGCATGACGAGGGGCCCGGTCGGTCCGCGGACGGACCGGGCCCCCACGCCTCGCGGCACCGTGAGCGCCGGCGTCACTTGTTCAGGTAGGCCCAGAACTCGTCGAAGCTCAGCTTCTTGTCGCCGTCGAGGTCGCGGGTCTTGATGACGACCTCGGCGACCGACTCGGTGACGTTCCAGTCGCCGGACCGGGCCAGGGCGGTCTTGAACTCGGCAGCGGTGATGAATCCGTCACCGTCCGTATCGATCCGCTCGAACTGCTTGCGTGCTTCCTCGATGTCCGCCACCGATCCGCCCCTACTCTCGTGTTTCAGGTCTTGCTGACGCAGGTCAGATTAGCTGCCCGTGCGTGCCTGGAGCGCGGCGACCACCCAGGCGAACTCCTCTCGGTAGGCCGCCTCGGGCCCGGTGCCCTTCACGACGGTGAGCAACTCGCGGTAGCGGGCGACCCGGTTGGTGGCGTGCGACTTGAGCCGGTCCAGCACCGCGGCGGGGTCGGCATCGCCCAGCAGCTCGTCCAGCACCTCGGCGGCCTCCGGCGAGTCGGGGGCGATGCCGCGCTCACGGGCCCGGGCACCCAGCTGGACGAGCCGCCGGGAGAACCACAGGGACGCCCCGGCGGGTGTGTCATGACCGCGGTCGGCCGCGTTGAACTCGGCGACCTTGCGCATCTCGGCCCGGAAGTCCGGGTCGTGGAGCATCTCGGCCAGCTCCAGCCAGGCGTCCACCTGCTCGGGTGCCGGTTCCTCGGGCAGGTCGGCGGCGGTGTTCCGCATGCGGTCCCGGATCACCGGGTCGGCCGTGTCGAGCCCCTGGAAGATCTCGTCGACGAACTCCTCCAGGATGCGCCGCCGCTCGGCCGCCGACAGCCGTGCCAGTCTGTTCATCAGGGTCATCTCCTCCGCGTCGGACCCCCGCTTCGCGACCGTCGACAGCACCGCACGCGTCACCTTCAGCGACCGGATCTGCGCGTCCAGCGCGACCACGTGCGCGGCCGCGACCTGGGCGACCGTGGTCTCACCGGCCAGCACCCGGCGGACGTCCGCCAGCCCGAGGCCGAGTTCGCGCAGGGTCCGGATCAGCTCCAGACGCGCCACGGACGCGGCGTCGTACAGCCGGTAACCGCCGGCGGAGCGGGCCACCGGGGGCAGCGCGCCCTCGTCGGACCAGTACCGGATGGTGCGCACGGTCAGTCCGGTGACCCGGGCCAGTTCGCCGATGGTGAGCAGTCCGGTGCCGTCGTCGATCATGTCTGGGAGTCTGGGCCTTCCAGCGGGTGGAGACTCAAGGAGCGTGTGGTGGCGGACACTCTGGGGGACATTCTCGACGCGGCGGCCCGGGGCGTCTTCCCGCCGGCGGACGGCGGTACGACGATCGTGCCGCAGCCCTCGCCACGGGACGCGGGGGTCCTGGCCTTCACGGCGCACTCGGTCGTCTTCACGGACGAGGATCCCGGCTGGGTGCGGCGGGCGCTGGCCGCGACCGACTGCGACAGGCTCGCGGCCACGATGAACGCCCGCTTCCTGACGGCCCTCATGGACCGGACGGGACGCAGGTCGGACACCGTCGACGTGCTGCTGACCGGCGCCCCGCTGCCCGGGGAACCGCCGGTCGCACTGGCGGAGACCGACGATCCCGGCCATCCGCGCGTGGCATCCGCGCTGCGGCGGCGGGACGACGTACGGGTGTGGGCGGCGGACGGCGGGGTGCTCGTGCTGGGCCGTGGCGTGGCCGGGCGGTGGGAGACAGCCGTCGAGGTGGACGAGGGGGCACGGCACCGGGGGCTCGGGCGGCGGCTCGCGGCGGCGGGGCGGTGGCTGACCGGCGGCGCGCCGGTGTGGGCCCAGGTGTCGGCGGGGAACGCCCGCAGTCTGCGGGCGTTCCAGGCGGCCGGTTACCGGCCCGTGGGCTCGGAGGTGCTGCTCAGTGCCAGGGTTCGTAGTGCGGGTTGCTCTCGCACTCGCTCATGATCTCGGTCTTGGTCTGCTTGTCGACCGGGCAGACGCCGACGATGTACTCGCGGGCGATGCCGCCGGGGAAGGCGACCTCCTGCTGGTCGGCCCACTTGTGGGTGTCGCCGATGGTCTTGTTGACGTCGACTCCGCCGGGGGCGTCGACGTAGTAGTTGAAGGCGGACTTCCACTTCTTGAACAGGTCGTGGTCGTACGTGGTCGACACATACGGGGACGGCTGGTTGACCAGGACGTACTGCTCCAGGTCGTACTGGCCGTTCACCACGTCCCTGGGGTGGAAGCCCTCCTCGAAGATCACGGAGGGGCCGCGGCCGTCGGCGCGGTACAGGGTGCCGCAGCTGGTGCGCCAGGACGGGTCGGGGGTGATGCGGTCGGCCTGGACCCGGCGGTCGGCGGCGGCCTTGATCCTGTCGTCGAACTGGACGGGACAGGCGGCCGGTCCGGGGGCTGCTGCCGTGGCCACGGCAGCAGCGGAGGTCGCGGATGCCTGGCCGGGCGTGGCGGCCGTGGTCGTGAGGACGGCCGCGAGGGACAGGGCGGCGGCAGCGGTGCGCCGCCGCAGGCTGGTGCTGATCATGAGGAGCACGATCGCGGGTCCGCGGCGCGGCGCCGGGGATCCTCACTCGATCAGGGGCGTGTCAACTTCCCTTCGGTGGGCGGCTGCTGACCGTCACCGGAAGATGCCCGTGTGGCCGAGCGAGTAGCGGCCGGGCTGCGGGTAGACCGCGAGGCCGTGCGGTCCGTTGCCGACGGGGATGCGGGCGAGCTGGGTGCCGGTGCGGGTGTCGACGGCGTACACCTCGCCGTCGTAGCGGCCGGACAGCCACAGCACCTTGCCGTCGGCGGAGACGCCGCCCATGTCGGGGCTGCCGCCGTCGGGCAGCTGCCATTTCTTGGTCAGCTTGCCCTGGGTGAAGTCGAAGACGGAGATCGTGCCCTCGCCCCGGTTGGACACGTACATCTCGCGGGAGTCGCGGCTGACGTAGAGGCCGTGGCAGCCCTTGCCGGTGGGCATCAGCGTGGGTTCGGTGAACTTGTCGCCGTCCAGGACCCACATGCCGTGGGCCATCATGTCGGCGATGTAGAACTTCTTGCCGTCGGGCGAGACCTTCACGTCCTGGGGCATGGCGCCCTCGAACGGCAGCCGCTGCTGCCCGACGACCTTCATCTTCTCGGTGTCGACCTTGAGCAGTTCGCCGCTGAACTCGCAGGAGACGATGAAGTAGCGGCCGTCGAGGGAGAAGTCGGCGTGGTTGACGCCGTAGCAGGAGACCGGGACCGTCTTCTTGATCTCCATGGTGTGCGGGTCGCGGAAGACCAGTTCGCGGTCGAGGGAGGCCATGACGAGGGCGTACTTGCCGTTGGGCGTGAAGTAGAGGTTGTAGGGGTCGTGGACCTCGACCTCCTTGCCCGCCTTGCCGGTCCTCGGGTCGATCGGGGTGAGGGTGTGGCCGCGGTTGTTGTTGACCCAGAGCGTCTTCAGGTCCCAGGAGGGGACGACGTGCTGGGGCTGCCGGCCCACCGGGATGGTTTCGATGACCTCGTACGTCTTGGGGTCGATGACGGAGACCGTGTCGGAGCCGGTGTTGGGCACGTAGACCCGGGACGGGAAGTCCTTGACGACGGGGGACAGTTTGTTCGGGCGGTCGGCCGCGTACACGTCCTCGGGGTCGAGGACGGGCGGCATCCCGGGCAGCCCCCGCACGGGCTTCTTCTCGCGCGGCGTGGGCACGGCGGCCTTGGTGGCGCGTGCCCCGGAGGTCCGTTCCCCACCCCCGGTGCCGCAGGCGGCGAGGACGGCGAGGGCGGCGCCCGCGACGAGGGCGCTTTTGACAAAGTGGCGGTGCATTGCACCATTTAAGGTGCGCTTCGCGGAGAAACCGAGTGATTCACCCGATCGGCGGCCCCGCGGACTGTCGCAGGTCACACCCCTCGCCGGGCCCGGCCGCGGCGACGTCTCAGCGGTCGTTGACCCGCATCTCGAACCACGTGGTCTTGCCCCGGGGCAGCAGGTCGACCCCCCAGCGGTCGGCCAGCTTGTCGACGAGGAACAGGCCCCGGCCGCTGATGTCCAGCTCCTGGACCGGCATCAGACAGGGCAGTCCCCGGGAGGGGTCGCGGACCTCGACCCGGATCAGGCCGCGGCGCCGGTGCAGACGCAGCCCGAAGACCCGGGCGCCGGTGTGGCGTACGGCGTTGCCGACCAGCTCGGAGACGAGCAGGACCGCGTCCTCGGTGGTCTTGGGGGGGAGCCCCCACTGGCGCAGGACGACGACCTGGGTCAGCCGCCGGGCGGTGGCCGCGGACTCGGGGCGGGACGGCAGCGGCACCTCCGCCTCCGTCGGGTTGCCGTACAACTCCAGTGCCTTCAGCGCGCGTTCGTCCTCGACAGTCGGCGACCAGCGCGCCGCGGCCGCATGTGCGTGCCCCCGCGGCTGTTCCGTACCCTCCAGCCCCGCCATGCCCCCATCATGGCCGCCCGACGCCCCCTTGGGGGCCGTTCCCGGGGAAAACGGGCCCGGGAGCGGGGTGCCGAGCGGCGAGCCGACGGCCTATGCCGAACGGCACTTCGAAGGGCGCCCATGGCGCGTCTGACCTGCGGCGGCGGCCCGTCGCAGGACAAGGGGCCCGGACATGGGGCCGGACACGCTCAGGGCTGCCTCGATGCCGCCGTAAACCGCCCCATCGAGTGACCCCGGAACAGAGGCAGCGTCACATACGAGTCCTGGGAGGGGGATTCAGAGGAACTTCGCCTTGCCCGGCCCCTCCTCCACGAAGCTGCGCATGCCGCGCTCGCGGTCCTCGGTGGCGAACAGGCCCGCGAACCAGTTCCGTTCGATCGCCAGGCCCGTGTCGATGTCCGTCTCCAGGCCCGTGTCGACCGCCTCCTTGGCGGCGCGCAGGGCGAGAGCCGGACCCTGCGCCAGCTTGGCTGCCCAGGTGTGCGCCTGCGCGTACACCTCGTCGGCCGGCACGACCCGGTCGACCAGGCCGATCTCCTTCGCCTCGTCGGCCTTGACCATCCGGCCGGTGAAGATCAGGTCCTTGGCCTTGGAGGGGCCGACCAGGCGGGCCAGGCGCTGGGTGCCGCCGGCGCCGGGGATCAGGCCGAGCAGGATCTCCGGCTGGCCGAGCTTGGCGTTCTCGCCGGCGATGCGGTAGTCCGCGCACAGCGCGAGTTCGCAGCCGCCGCCGAGCGCGTAGCCCGTCACGGCCGCGACGACGGGCTTGGGGATCCGGGCCACCGCCGTGAACGAGTCCTGCAGGGCGCGGGCGCGCAGGACCATCGCGGTGTGGTCCATCGCCTGCATCTCCTTGATGTCCGCGCCGGCCGCGAACACCTTCTCCCCGCCGTAGACCACCACGGCCCGCACGTCCTCGCGGCGCCCGGCCTCCTCGGCGAGTTCCTTCAGCCGGTCCTGCGTGGCGATGTCCAGCGCGTTCATGGGCGGGCGGTCGAGACGGAGCGTGCCGACGCCTTCAGCGACTTCGAGAGAGACGGTCATGGCAGCAGGTTAACGGGGACTAACGGGCCAGGCCCCGGTGCGGTCGGTCACACCGGGGCCCCGTCGTCAGCGTCGCCGGCTCAGCGTCACTTCTTCCACTTGTCCCACGGCATGTTCCAGCCGTTGAGTCCGTTGTCCGGGTCGACGATCCGGTCCTCGGAGTTCTTGACGACCACCACGTCGCCGACCATCGAGTGGTTGAAGAACCACGCGGCCGGTGTGTTCTTGTCCCAGCCGCCGCGCACGTCACGCAGGCCGATGCAGCCGTGGCTGGCGTTGTGGTTGCCGAAGGCGCCGCCCGCCCAGTAGTTGCCGTGCAGGAAGGTGCCGGAGGTGGTCAGGCGCACGGCGTGCGGGACGTCCTTGATGTCGTACTCGCCGCCGTAGCCGACGGTCTCGCCGTTCATCCGGGTCACCGTGAGCATCTCGCTGATGACCATCTGGCCGTTCCAGGTCTCCATGCCGGGCTGACCGGTGGTGACCGGGATGGTCTTGATGACCTCGCCGTCGCGCATGACCTTCATCGTGAGCTTCTTGGCGTCGACGACGGAGACCTGGTTGCGGCCGATGGTGAACTCGACCTTCTTGTCCTGCTCGCCGTAGACGCCGGGGCGGCCCTCGACGCCGTCGAGGGCGAGGTCGACGGTCACCTTGGTGCCGGGCTTCCAGTACTTCTCGGGGCGGAAGTCGAGACGGTCGTTGCCGAACCAGTGACCCTCGACGTCCACGGCCGGCTCCGTGGTGATGCGGATGGCCTTCTCGACGTCGTCCGGGTTGGTGATGCCCCGGCTGAAGCGGAGGGAGAACGGCATGCCCACGCCGACCTTGGAGCCGTCCTCGGGGGTGAAGGTGCCGATGAAGGTGTTCTTCGGCGTCAGGGTCGTGAAGTCCGCGTCCTCCGCGGCCGTGCGGCCCTCGGCGTCCTTGGCGACCGCGTGGACCGTGTACGTGGTGGCGGCGGCCAGGTGGGTGGACGGCGCCCAGGTGGCGCCGTCACCTGATATCTCGCCGTCCACCTTCCCGCCCTTGGCGTCCTTGACCACGACCTCGGTCAGCTTGCCCTTGGCGGCCGTGACCTTCAGTTCCCCGCTGGTGTCGACGGACTTGGCGCCGTCCTTGGGGGTGATGTTGACGACGGCCTCGGACTGCTTGCTCCGCGCGGCGTCCGCGTCCTCGCCCCCGCCGGAACCGGAGCCGCTCCCCCCGCCCCCGCACGCCGTGACGGCGAGCAGCAGCACGCCCAGTATCAGTGCGAGCAGTCCGTGCCTGCCGCGGGCCGACGCCCCCGATATCGGTCGCCCGTTCAACGTTGTTCTCCCCTCCCAGGGCCTGGTCAGGCCCACCCCTGCGCGTCCCCCGCGCACCGGCGCATAGTAACCACAGGTCGCCGGGCCCCGGCGACCTGCGATTGTCACTGTTCAGTCCCAACTTCCACGGAAAGTTGAAGCAACCCGCCCCCCTGTCGGGCTACTTCACCGCGCTGCCCGCCCGCCACGCGTTCCAGCCCATGTTCCAGCCTCCGAGCCCGTTGTCGGGGGCGACCGTCGTGTCGTTGCTGTGGACCACCTCGACGACGTCCCCGATGAGGCTGCGGTCGAAGAACCAGCCGGCCGGGGTGTCCGAGCCGCCGCCCTTCACATCGCGCAGTCCGATACAGCCGTGGCTGATGTTGGTCCGGCCGAAGACGGCGCTGTGGGCCCAGTAGTTGCCGTGCAGGAAGGTCCCCGAGTCGGTCAGGCGCATGGCGTGCGGGACGTCCGGGATGTCGTACTCGCCCTTGCCGTCGCGCTTCTTGAAGCCGACCGTGGCGCCGTTCATCCGGGTGACGTCGTGCATCTCGGTCACCACCATCTTGCCGTTGTACGTGGTGTTCCTGGGCGCCCCGGCCGTGACCGGCACGGTGGCGAGCAGCTCGCCGTCGCGCCGCACCTCCATCGTGTGCCGGGCGGCGTCGACCACGGAGTTCTGGCTGCGGCCGACGGTGAAGGAGAACGTCTTGCGCTGGAGGCCGTAGACCCCGGGCGCCCCCTCGACGTCCCGCAGGCGCAGGGCGACGGTGACCTCGGTGCCGGGTTTCCAGTAGTGCTCGGGGCGGAAGTCGAGGCGGGTCCGGCCGAACCAGTGCGGGCGGATCTCGACGGCCGGGCGGGCGGTGACCCGCACCGCGCGTTCCACGGCGGCGCGGTGGGCGATCTCGCGGTTGAACTCCAGCGAGACGATCATGCCGGTGCCGACCGTGACCCCGTTCTCCGGACTGACGTAGCCGATGAAGCGTTCCTCCGGGACGTACGTGGTGAACGTGGTGTGCCGGGCGGAACGGCGTCCGTCGCCGTCCACGGCCACCGCGTCGACCGTGTACTTGGCGGCCAGCGCGAGCCGCTCGTCGTCGGGCTCCCAGGACAGTCCGTCGGCGGAGAGGTGCCCGGGCACCGGGAACTCCTGCGCGTCCTGCGACCGGACGACCTTCACCGACTCCAGCCTGCCGTCGGGCACACGCACCCGCAGCTTCTTCCCGGGGCGCACACCCCTGCTGCCGTCGTCGGGCGAGACCCGGATGACGTCCTCGGGCGCCGGGGGCGCGCCGAACACACCGGCGATCCCGCCCGCGTCGTCCGAGGTGCAGCCGGTGGCCCCGGTCAGGAGCCCTGCCCATGTCACTACGGCGGCCAGCGCGGCCCTCGCGCGCCGCGCGCGCCCTTGTACGTGCCTCACGAGGTGCCCAACGACCGGCCGCGGCCCCGGGAAACGACCATGCCCGCCCCCGGGGAAACGTGAGTGCGACCCACCCTCTGGGCAGAACAGTGGGGAGGACGACGCGCAGGGGAGCCGCGACCCGGGCCGCAGCAGAGCCGCACCCCTCTGTCCCCCGTCGTCCCACGAGCCGCGGGAGGCTGACAGGTGTCCAGCGCAGCCGAGCAGGAGGCGGTGGCCGGTCATCAGGCCACCGGGAACGGGCGCCAGGCCGCCGCCGTGAACGTCGCGCGGCGGGCCGCGCCGCCGCCCGCGGTGCCCGCCCGGCCGGGCGCGCCGACACCCCTGGGCGCCCGGTTCCGGGTCGGTCCGGACGGGGTGGCGGGGACCAACTTCGCCCTCTGGGCGGGCGGGGCCGAAGGGGTCGAGCTGTGCCTCTTCGACGAGCGGGGCAGGGAGTCGCGGGTCCGGCTCGCCGAGCTGACCCACGAGATCTGGCACGGCTTCGTCCCGGGCGTGCTGCCCGGGCAGCGCTACGGCTACCGGGTGCACGGCCGCTGGGACCCGTGGACCGGCGCCCGCTGGAACCCGGCGAAGCTGCTCCTCGACCCGTACGCCCGGGCGGTCGACGGTGACTTCGCTCTGCCGCCGGAGGTGTACGGGCACGTGCGCGACTGGCCGCAGCAGCACGTCGCCGACACCGTGCGCGACGACCGGGACTCGGCGCCGTACGTCCCCAAGGGCGTCGTCGTCCACGATGACGACGACTGGGCGGACGACCGCCGCCCGAAGACGCCCTGGGCGGACTCGGTGATCTACGAGCTGCACGTCAAGGGCTTCACCCGGCTGCACCCGGACATCCCCGAGGAACTGCGCGGCACCTACGCCGGTCTCGCCCACCCGGCGGCGATCGAGCACCTGGTGAGGCTGGGCGTGACGGCGGTGGAGCTGCTGCCGGTGCACCAGTTCGCGCACGAGGACCATCTGCTGCGCAGGGGCCTGCGCAACTACTGGGGCTACAACTCCATCGGCTACTTCGCGCCGCACGCGGCCTACGCGGCCTCCGGCACGACCGGGCAGCAGGTCGGCGAGTTCAAGCGCATGGTGCGCGCCCTGCACGCGGCCGGGATCGAGGTCATCCTCGACGTGGTCTACAACCACACGGCGGAGGCGGGCGAGCTGGGGCCGACGCTGTCGTTGAAGGGCATCGACAACCGCGGCTACTACCGCCTCCAGGACGACCCCCGCCGTTACGCCGACTACACCGGCTGCGGCAACACCCTGCACGTGGTCCAGCCGCAGGTGCTGCGGCTCATCACGGACTCCCTGCGGTACTGGGTGACGGAGATGGGCGTGGACGGCTTCCGCTTCGACCTGGCGGCGGCGCTGGCCCGCTCCATGCACGACGTCGACATGCTCTCCCCGTTCCTCGCGGTCATCGCCCAGGACCCGGTGCTGCGCCGGGTGAAGCTGATCGCCGAGCCGTGGGACGTGGGGTCGGGCGGCTACCAGGTGGGGGCGTTCCCGCCGCTGTGGACGGAGTGGAACGACCGGTACCGGGGCGCCGTGCGGGACTTCTGGCGGCACGCGCTGCCGGACGTACGGGAGATGGGCTACCGCCTGTCGGGCTCCAGCGACCTGTACGCCTGGGGCGGTCGCAGGCCGTACGCCTCCGTCAACTTCATCACCGCGCACGACGGTTTCACCCTGCGCGACCTGGTGAGTTACGAGCGCAAGCACAACGAGGCCAACGGCGAGGGCAACCGCGACGGCTCGGACGACAACCGGGCCTGGAACTGCGGCGCCGAGGGCGAGACGGACGACGAGGGTGTCCGGGCGCTCCGGCGGCGGCAGCTGCGGAACCTGCTGACCACGCTGCTGCTGTCGACCGGTGTGCCGATGCTGGTCGCGGGCGACGAGCTGGGCCGCACGCAGGGCGGCAACAACAACGCCTACTGCCAGGACAACGAGACCGGCTGGGTGGACTGGGGCCTGCTGCGGGACCCGGGCTGGAAGGCGCTGTGCGCGCTGACCTCCCGGCTGATCGGGCTGCGCCACAGGCACCCGGTGCTGAGGCGCCGGGCCTTCTTCTCGGGCCGGGCCCAGAGCGCGGACGGCCTGCGCGACCTGGCCTGGTTCACGTCCCGGGGCACCGAGATGACGGAGCAGGACTGGTACACGCCCGCCGCCACGCTGGGCATGTATCTGTCCGGCCGGGACATCCCGGGCCGGGACGAGCGCGGCGAACAGATCCTCGACGACAGCTTCCTCGCCGTCCTGCACGCGGGCGAGGAGCCGGTGGGCTTCGTGCTGCCGGGGCCGCCCTGGGCGGAGCGGTACGAGGTCGTCGTCGACACGAGCCTGGAGGAGCAGGGGGAGGCGCCGGGGGTGGAGCACCCGGCGGGGACGGAGATCACGGTGCCGGCGCGGGCGGTGCTGCTGCTGCGGGTGGCGGGCTGAGGCATCGTTTCGCCACCCCCGGGCCCCGGCGACGGCGGCCCGCCGGCCCGGTGGTCGGCGGGCCGGTCCGCATACGGGCCGGCTGCTACGCCTGCGACGCCGATGTGAGCGGGGTCGCGGCGGGAGCCGACGGCGCCGGGGTGCCGCGCCCGTGCTGGGAGTACGACAGGACGCCCGTGAGGACGATCCTGAGGACCTCGCGCAGTTCGATGTGGAGCGGCACCCGCCCGCCCGGATCCTGCGACCAGCGGTAGAGCAGGCCCAGGTACGAGTCACGGAGGATGTTGCCGACCCTCATCGGGTCGATGTCGAAAGTGACCTCCCCGCGCTGGCGCCCGGCTTCGATGATGTCGGCGAAGACCTGGCCCGCGTAGGGCTCTTCGAGGAGGGGCTGGCCGGCCTTCACCCACGCCTGGAGCATCGCGGCGGTGATCTCCCGCTCGGACTCGTTGAACTCCGCCAGTGCCGCCATGCACCTCTCCAGGTGCACCGTCACATCGTCGTTCCGGGACTTCATCGACTCTTCCATGCACAGCTCCAGGCGCCGCTTGCGGGCCTCGGCCCAGGCGGTGACCAGGTCTTCCTTGCGCTGGAAGTAGTTGAAGAAGGTGCCCCGGGCCACGTCGGCGTGCTCGGCGATCTGGTCGATCGTGGTGCGGTCGTACCCCTGCTCCGCGAAGAGCGTCAGGGCGGAGGTGTAGATGCGGTCCCGAACCCGCTGCTTGCTGCGCTCTCTGCGCCCGAGGGGGCGGGCAGGTTCAGAGGCCATGTGCTTCCTCGCCTTCTCACGTCGTTGTGCGGGCTCCCCCGGCCGGAAAAAATTATACCACGGTACATCTATGAGTCATGGTCTTCTTTTTCCTGAGGGAATGTCGGGGCGGTGGCGTCAGGGCCGTGACGCCACGGATGCGGCGATCACGCCGATGGGTTCGCCGCCCAGCAGCCGTCTGGCGGATATGTCGACACCCGCCGTGCGGTGCAGGCGCACCCTGAGCTCGGTCGCCAGCAGGGAATCGAGTCCCAGGGTCCGCAGCGGCCTGCGCTGGTCGAGCCGGGTAGCCGAGAGGCCGAGCACGGTGGCGGCCTGCTTCAGGACGTCGTCGGGCGTGGGGGCGCGCCCGGGGGCCGTGGTCGCGGGAACCGGCACCGGCACCGGCACCGGGCCTTCCGCGTCGCGCGCCTCGCGGGCGGGGCCCGCCGCCCGGCGGCGCAGTCGTATGTCCCGGAACTCCGCGATCACCTGGCCGTTCTCAGCCGTCAGCCACACGTCACAGCGCGCGTCGTCCGTACCGTCCGAGGGGGTGAAGCGGGCCACGCACCAGTGGTCCCGGCCGACTCCCGCCTCGTCCCGGACGACGACGCGGCCGAAGGACACCGGCACATAGCCGTCCGGCCTCCCTCCCGCCCCCGTGGCGTGCGGCCACGCGGCGAGCATCGTCAGCAGGCCCGCTTCGAGCCCTGTCGTCCCCGAGCCGGGCGAGGGGCGCATGCGAGCCACCGATTCGCCGTCGGAGCACCACAGTTGCGCCACGGTGCGCAGCGCCGCGTCGACCGTGTAGCCGCGGCCCTGGGCACGGCGGTAGAACTCCGCCGCCGGCACGTACGCGGTGCACCGGGTCAGGGCGGCGTCCAGCAGCTCCCGGCCGGACGGCTCGCCCGTCCCGCTCCGGCCGGCCAGGTCCTCCCCCGCGTCGGCGGATGGGCCGGCCGTGCGGAACCTTCCGGTCATGCACAGTTCACCGTCCCGGGTGCCGTCCGCGGTGCGCAGCGCGGTGACGGTGAACACGAAGCGGTCCGGCCGTGCGGCGGGCGTCAGGCACACGCGGACCGCGGCATCGCGGGCGTGTGCCAGCTCCCAGGGCCGGTCCCCGAACTCCACGTCCTCCAGCACGCCTTCACCGCCTCGCCCGATGCCGTCCGCCGCCCGCAGGACGGCCTCGGCGTAGAGCACCGGCGGCACGACGGCCGCGCCGTCCCGGGTGCGGACGCCCTGCCCCAGCTCGGCCAGGCCCAGCTCGCGCAGTCCGATCTCCCGTACGTGCTCGGCCGGCCCGGCGGGGGCCGGCTCCTTCCTGAACTGTTCCTGGTCCCAGGCGTACGTCGGCAGCGGCACGCGGGGCGCGGCCCCCTGGAAGTAGCGGTTCCAGTCGACGCGTCCGCCGTGGGAGAAGAGCTGCCCGAGGGCCCGGGTGATGTTCTCGCCGTCGTCCTGGTGGCGTGTGAGAGTGGCGACGGCGGCCGGTGCGGCGCCCTGTTCGCCGAGGACCGCCGTGACGGACTGGACGAGCAGCGGGTGCGGGCTGACCTCCAGGAACACCGTCTCCTCCTTGGCGGCTGCCCGCACGGCCTCGACGAAACGCACCCGCTCGCGGAGGTTGTCCACCCAGTAGGCGGCGTCCAGTTCGGGGCCGTCGACCGGCTCGCAGCGGGTGGTGGAGAACATCGCGGTACGGGCGGGCAGCGGCGTGAGGTGGGCGAGGGCGTCGGCCAGGTCGTCCCGCAGGTCCGCCATGTAAGGGGAGTGGGACGCCACGTTGACCTTGACGGGCCGGCACGAGACCCCTTCGGCCTGGAGGCGTTCGGCGATGCGGTGCAGAGCGTGCGCGTCCCCGGCGAGGACGGCACTCGCGGGGGCGTTCTCCGCCGCGACGCACACCGCGTCGCCGTAGGGCGCCGCCGCCTCCGCCGCGCTCAGCGCGTCGAGTTCGACGGCCAGCATCGCGCCGCGCCCCGCCTGGCTCTGCATCAGGGAGCTGCGCCGGCAGATGACCGAGGCGGCGTCCTGCAGCGACAGCGCCCCGCAGACCTGGGCGGCGGCCACCTCGCCCATGCTGTGCCCGACGCACAGGTCGGGTTCGGCTCCCTTGGCGCGCAGGAGCGCGGCCAGGGACACCTGCACGGCCCACAGTAAGGGCTGCACCACCGCGACATCGTCGGGGAGTCCGGACGGCGGTGCGTCCTCGCCGTCGCCGGTCAGCAGGCCGATGACCGACCAGCCCAGCTCCTCCCGGACGGCCGCGTCGCATTCCGTCAGGGTCCGGCGGAACACCGCTTCCGTGGCCAGCAGGCGGCGGCCCATGCCGAGCCACTGCGAGCCCTGACCGGGGAAGACGAACGCGGTCCGGCTCTCGCCCGTGAATCCGGCGTCGGCCGTCCCTCCGTCCGGGGTCTGTTCGCCCTCGGCCAGGGCGCGCAGGGCGGCGGCGAGTTCGCCGTGGGTGCGGCCGACGGCCCACAGGCGGTGGGGGTGGGCGTCGCGGCGCGTCGCGGCGGTGTGGCAGATGTCGCGCAGGGGGAACGCCCGCCCTTCGTCGCCGTCCAGGAAGTCGGCGTAGCGCGCGGCGAGCCGGCTCAGGGCGGCCGGGGTGCGGGCGCTGAGCAGCAGCGGCAGCGCCTCTTCGGGGGCGTCCGCAGGGCTCTGCGGGAGCTGCCCGGTGTGCGGCTCGGGCACGTACTCGCCGACGACGACGTGCGCGTTGGTGCCGGAGAGGCCGAAGGAACTGACCCCCATGACCGCGGCCCGGCCGCCGGGCACGAGCGGGGTGTTGCGCGTGACGCAGGCGAGGGTGGCCGCGTCCCCGGCCAGGGCGGGGTGCGGTGTGCGCAGGTGCAGGGACGCGGGGATGGTGCGGTGCCGGGCGATAAGCACGGTCTTGATCAGGCCCGCGATCCCGGCGGCGGCTTCGGCGTGGCCGATGTTGGTCTTGACGGAGCCGATGGGCAGCGGACGGGACCGGGACCGTCCTTCGTCTCCCAGGGCCTGCGCCAAGGCGCGCAGTTCGACGTCGTCCCCGACGGGGGTACCGGTGCCGTGCGCCTCCACGTAGTCCAGCCGGTCCGGGATGATGCCGGCGCTGTGGCAGGCGGAGCGGATCATCTCGGTCTGTCCGGACACGGCGGGCTGCAGCAGTGTTCCGCTGCCCTGGCCGTCGTTGGTGACGGCGCTGCCCCGCAGGACGGCGAGGATCTGGTCGCCGTCGCGCAGGGCGTCGGGCAGCCGCTTGAGCAGGACGGTCCCCACTCCTTCGCTGCGGACGAAGCCGTCGCCGGAGGCGTCGGCGAACTTGCAGCGTCCGTCGGGGGCGAGCATGCCGCCCTGGGAGTAGGTGATGGCGTCGGAGGGCGAGAGCACGGCGTTGACTCCGGCGGCGACGGCCAGGTCGCTCTCCCCGGTCAGGAGACTCTGCCGGGCCAGGTGCACGGCCACCAGGGACGAGGAGCACGCGGTGTCGACCATCAGGCTGGGCCCCCTCAGGTCCAGGGCGAAGGAGAGGCGCCCGGCGGTCATCGTCCGCAGCCGGCTGCCCGCCATCCCGTGCACGTCCTGCTGCCCGCCGGACTCCGCCAGGTCCGCGTACTCGGCGGTCGCCTGCCCGACGAAGACACCGGTGCGGCTGCCCGCCAGCGAGGACGGGAGGATGTGCGCGTCCTCCAGCGCCTCCCAGACGACCTGGAGGAGGACCCGCTGCTGGGGGTCCATGGCCAGCGCCTCGCGCGGGGCGATGCCGAAGAAGGCGGCGTCGAAGCCGTACAGGTCGTCGATGAACCCGCCGTGCCGCGAGACGGTCGTGCCCGGTTCGCCCGGCCGCGTCGAGTGGTACCGCCGCACGTCGAACCGGTCCTCCGGCACGGGGGTGACCGCGTCGGTGTTGTGTTCGAGCAGTTGCCAGAACGCGCGCACCCCGCGCGCCCCCGGAAATCTGCACCCCATCCCGACGATCGCGATGTCAGGCATGCCGCCTTGCTGCACGAAGCCCCCTTGATTTTGCGGTGTGAGGTCCAAAAGTAAACCAGAGACCAAGTTTGACTTCCAGTTGACTCCATGAACGACAAGAGAAGACTGTGTCACGGGCGCATTTCTCCCAACTTCGCAAGGTGGGCGACCTGCTGCTTCCTTGCATCGGGCGATGAGCGGCGAACGACACCGGTCAAAACATGAGCTACAGTCCATTGATACACCGCTACACACCTGAGCGAGGAGGACGGATGATCGCCAGAGTGCTGGGCCCCCTGCGCGTGACCATGAACGGCGTGTCGGTGGTCCCCACGGCGCTGAAGGCCAGAAAGCTCCTCGCCGTGCTCATCCTGAACCGGGGCCGCGTGGTGCAGCGGGCCGCCATCGAGCGCGAACTGTGGGGCCTCGACGTGCCCATGAGCGCCTCGACGGGCATCCAGAACTGCGTCATGCAGATCCGCAAGAGCTTCGGCCGCGCCCTCGACGGCGGCCCCTCGGACCGTCTCCCCAAGGAGACACTGATCACCGAGGCCACCGGTTACCGGCTCGAAGTCCCCGGCGAGCAGTTCGACGTCGTCGGCTACCACCGGCTCGTGTCGGCGGCGGGAGAGGCGGAGGCCAGGGGGGACCTGTCACAGGCGTCGGCGCAGCTGAACAACGCGCTGAAGCTGTGGCGCGACGCACCCCTGGCCGATGTGCCGGCCGGGCCCGTACTGCACCCGCACGTGCTGCGGCTGGAGGAGGACCGCAAGGCGGTGCTGAGTCAGCGCGTCGGCCTGGACCTGCGGCTGCGCCGTTACGCCGAGGTCATCGGCGAACTGCACGCCCTCGTGGCGCTCAACCCCTACGACGAGGTGCTGCACGAGTACCTGATGCTGGCGCTGTACCTCTCCGGGCGCCGCAACGACGCGCTGGCGGCCTACCAGGGCGTGCGCACCGCGCTGACCGACGGCATCGGCCTGGAGCCCTCGCACCGTCTGCGCCGCCTCCAGCAGCAGATCCTGAACTGCGACGACGCGCTGGAGCACACGTTCCTGGACGACCGCTCCTCCCATCTCGTCGGGGCGTAGCGCCCGTCAGTGGACAAGGGCCCCCGTGCGGGCGGCCGTCAGGGACGCGCGGAGCTCTTCGAGCAGGACGCCCTGACCGTACGGGGTGAAGGGGAAGAAGTGCCCGCCCCCGGCGAGCCGGCAGCGCAACGGGCCCGAGGTGAAGCGGGCCCACAGGGGCAGCGCGTCCGGCGGGACGAGCGGATCGTCCGTACCGGCCAGTGCGGTCACCGGCACGGTGAGCCGCAGCGGCTCCACGGCGTGCAGCGCGTCCCGCGCGAGCGCGAGGTCATGGGCCAGGACCTGCCGCGCGGGGCTGAGCGACGGATCGCGCAGGGCGTCGGCGGGCAGGCGGTGGGAGGCGAGGATCTCGGTCAGTTCTGCGGCGGAGCCCGGGAGTTGCGCGCCCGGGCGGCTTCGCGCGCCCGGTTGCGAACAGCTCACGACCAGGCCGTCGCAGGGCCCGCCCGCGTCGGCGACGGCCAGCGCCAGCAGCCCTCCCAGACTGTGGCCGTAGAAGACGGTGGGGGCGGAATCGAGGGCGCTCAACTCCTGGCAGACGCCCGGCACGGCGGCGGCCAGCGTCGTACGGGGTGCGAGGCCCGCGCGCCGCTCCCGCCCGGGCAGGGTGACGCCCACGACCTCCACCGTCTCCGGCAGACCGGCCAGGACGCTCGCGTAGCGCTGCGCGCCGGCGCCCGCGTGCGGGAAGACGACGACGCGGCTGCCGCGCTGTGCGGAGGGCCGCAGCACGTGCGTCCAGCCCTCGGAGTGGGAAGCCATGCTCATTCCTTGGGGGGGCGGGGCCATGGGAGCGCCGCACGGGCCGGGGCGCGTGCAGCGCCCGCGCCGGGCGGGGAGCGTGCTCCCCGCCCGGCGCGGACCTGTCGGGGTGATGCTCAGGCCGAAGTGATGACGAGCGCGGCGTTGTGCCCGCCGAACCCCAGCGACGTGCTGACGGCGACGTCCACCGGGATGGTGCGGGGTTCGCCGCTGACCACGTCCAGGTCGATGGCGGGGTCCGGGTTCTTCAGGTTCGCCGTCGGCGGCACCGTGCCGTGCTGCACGGCCAGCACCGTGTACGCCGCCTCGATGGCGCCCGCGGCGGCCAGCGCATGGCCGGTGACCCCCTTGGTCGACGTGACCAGGGGCGCGTCGCCCAGGACGCGGCGCAGCATCCTGCCCTCGACGAGGTCGTTCATCGCGGTGGCGGTGCCGTGCGCGTTGACGTGACCGACGTCGGCGGGGCCGGCGTCCGCGTCCGCCAGGGCGGCGCGCAGGGCCCGCTCGATGCCCTCCCCGTCGGGGTGCGGGGCGGTGGCGTGGTGGGCGTCGGAGGAGGATCCGTAGCCGCTGACGACGGCGCGGATCCTCGCACCCCTGGCGCGGGCGTCCGCCTCCCGCTCCAGGACCAGCACACCGGCCGCCTCGGCGGCCACGAAACCGTCCCGTTCCGCGTCGAACGGTTTGCCGGCGTGCTCGGGCGCGTCCCCCGACTTGGACAGGGCGCCCATCTTGCACAGCCCGGCCATCACCGTCGGGGTGAGCGCGGACTCACTGGCACCCGCCAGCACGATGTCGCAGGCGCCGGAGCGCAGCAGGTCGCGGGCGGTACCGATGGCGGTCGCCCCGGACGCGCACGCGGTGGCGGTGACCAGACTCGGCCCCCGCGCGCCGACGTCGATCGCCACATAGCCGGCGAGCATGTTCGGCATGTACTTCGTCACCAGCAGGGGCGACACCTTGCCGGCACCGCGCTCGCGCAGCGTGTCGTGCTGCTCCGCGAAGGTGGCGGCGCCGCCGAGCGAGTTGCCGAGCACCACCCCGACCCGGGTGCCGTCCCAGGTCGTGGCGTCCCACCCGGCGTCCGCGACGGCCATCCGGGAGGCCACGAGGGCGAGTTGGACGAAACGCTCCAGCTGCCAGCCGGCGAAGCCGCCCAGCAGGTCACCGGCGTCGAAACCCGGTACCCGGCAGGAGAAGTCGACCGACAGCTCGGTGAGCGCGGGGTCGCGTGTGGCGCAGGAGCGCCCCGACAGCACCCGCTCCCAGTTCTCCTCCAGGCCGATTCCGGCCGGGGTCACCAGGCCCAGGCCGGTGACGGCCGTGCCGTGCGTGGGACCGTCCGCCATCAGACCGCCGCTCCCTTGGCCGACAGCAGCTGGACCAGGTCGTCCAGGGTGTGCTCCTCGGTGAGCTCACCGTCGGCTATCTCGACCCCGAACTCCTTGTCCAGGACGAGGCCGAGCTCGATCAGGACCAGGGAGTCGAAGGACAGTGTGCCGAGCGTCACCTCGGACGCGATGATCTCCGGCTTGACCTTGAACTGGTCGGAGAGAAGGACCGAGACCCGCTCCGCGATCGCCTGCATGGTGTGTCTCCTTGTGGTGCGGTGGTGAGTGATGAGAGGTGAGGGTGGGTGTGCTGGGGAGCGGCCGGCGTCAGGCCGCGGTGATGTCGGGCCATACGAGCGCCACCGACCCCCAGGTGAGTCCGCCGCCGAACCCGCCGAGCACGACGCGCTGGCCGGGGAGCAGTTCGCCGTCGGCCGACGCGTCGGCCAGCGCCAGCGGGATCGAGGCCGCGACGGTGTTGCCGACCCGCTCGATGTTGGCGGGGAACCGTTCGAGCGGTACGTCGACGCGCTCGGCGACCGCGGCCAGGATGCGCGCGTTGGCCTGGTGGAGGACGACCTTGTCGAGGTCCTCGACCGCCCAGCCGGCGGCGTCGGCCGTCGCCGTCACGGAGGCCGCCATGCGGCGCACGGCCTCCGCGAACACCGGGCGGCCCGCCATGGTGAAGTAGGCGGCCTCCGGCGCGGCCGGCCGGCCGGTGGAACGCTGCCGTGAACCCCCGGCCGCCACCTGGATGAGGTCGCTCCGGCCGCCGTCGCTGCCGAGCTGGAGCCCCTTCAGGGCGCCCGGTTCCGTCGCCGCGCCGGCGCGCAGGTACACCGCTCCGGCGCCGTCCCCGAAGATGGCCCGGGTCGTACGGTCGGCCGGGTCGAGGATGGTGGAGAAGGTGTCAGCCCCGATGACCAGGACGGAGCGGGCGAAGCCCGCCTGGACGAAACCGGCCGCCGCGCCCAGCGCGTAGACGAAGCCCGTGCACACGGCGGCGATGTCGAACGCGCCGACCCCGCCGAGCCCCAGCCGGTCGGCGACCTCGGGCGCGGTGGCCGGGCAGGGGCGGTCCGGGGTGCTGGTGGCGACGACGACGATGTCGGCCCGCTCCTCGCCCGCGGACTTCAGGGCCCTGCGCCCGGCCTCGACGGCGAGGTCACCGGTCGATCCGCCCGGGTCGATGACGTGCCGTCGGCGGATCCCGGTCCGGCTGCTGATCCACTCGTCCGAGGTGTCCAGTTGCCGGGCCAGGTCGTCGTTGGTGACCACCGTGGGCGGGACCCAGGCGCCCAGACCGGCGACGACCGCGGCGCGGTCCGACCCGGTCATCCGGCGTCTCCGGCACCGCGGGAGTGGTCCGGGGTGCTGCTGTCAGCCACAGCCGTTGTCGCTGTCGTAGCCGTCACTGCGTCGTTCCTCCTGGCTGCTGTCGTGGTGCACCGATGTGCTGTGGCGCTCTGCGGAGTTGTCAGCCTGGCAACGCGGGCTCCGCTTTCCCTCACGAGCGGCCCACGCAGGGGACATGTGCCGCTCACGTCGGCCGTGAGCGGCACATGAGTGGTGCGTAAGTGCGCGCTGCCAGCCTGGAATGCGTCCGGCGGCGGCCCTGTGCCGCAGTGCAGGCGAACGTGCTCCGGACGCCCCTTCACACGACCCCGCTCACGACCGCGCACGAGGAGAACTGAGTGCAGCAACGCAGGATTGGCACCAACGGCCCGGTGGTCTCCGCCATCGGTCTCGGCTGCATGGGGATGTCGGAGTTCTACGGTCCGACCGACGAGGCCCAGAGCCTGGCGACCCTCCAGGCGGCCCTGGACAGCGGGGTCACGCTGCTCGACACCGCCGACATGTACGGCAAGGGACACAACGAGCGCCTGGTGGGCCGGGCCCTCGCGGGCCGCCGCGACCAGGTGGTCCTCGCGACCAAGTTCGGCATCCGGCGCGACGACAGCGACCCGCGCCAGGGCCGGAACATCGACTCCAGCCCGGAGCACTGCCGGCGGGCCGTCGACGCCTCGCTGCAGCGCCTGGGCGTCGACCACATCGACCTCTACTACCTCCACCGCAAGAGCCCCGACATCCCCGTCGAGGAGACCGTCGGAGCCATGGCGGAGCTCGTGCGGGCCGGCAAGGTCGGGCACCTGGGGCTGTCCGAGGTGACCGCGCAGACCCTGCGCAGGGCGCACGCCGTGCACCCCATCGCGGCCCTGCAGACCGAGTACTCGCTGTGGACCCGCGAGGTGGAGGCCGAAGTCCTGCCGGTGGCCCGGGAGCTGGGCACGTCACTCGTGGCGTACTCGCCGATCGGGCGGGGCTTCCTGACCGGTGCGATCAGCCGGCCCGAGGACCTGGACCCCACCGACTTCCGGCACTCGCACCCCCGCTTCCAGCAGGAGCACCTGGCGCGCAACATCCGCATGGTCGAGCGGCTGCGCGAACTCGCGGAGCTCTACGGGTGCAGTCCCGTACAGCTGGCCCTGGCCTGGCTGCTGGCCCAGGGCGAGGACATCGTCCCCATCCCGGGCACGCGCCGGATCGGCTACCTGCGCGAGAACGTCGCCGCCGCGGAACTGCGGCTCACCGACGAGCAGCTGGCCGCCGTGTCGGCCGCGGTGCCCCACGACGTCGTCTCCGGCGAGCGCTACGACCCGGCGGGCATGGCGACCGTCGGCCACTGACGCCGATCACTCCCCGCCCTTCACTCTCTTCCACCCGTAACGAGGAATCCCATGGCAGACAAGCTCCAGCAGCTCAAGCTGGCCGCCGTCAACATCGACGGCGTCCTGCTGAACGACACCTTCAGCCCCGTCATCCACAACTTCATCGTCAGCCGTGGCGGCGAGTACACCGCCGACGTCGAGCGCAGCATCTTCTCCCAGCCGCAGCTGGTCGGCGGCCAGGGCATGGCGAACGCGGCACGCGTTCCGTGGACCGCCCAGGAGGCGATCGACGTCTACTTCAAGGAGCGCGAGGAGTACACCCGCGAGCACCCGGTCGAGCTGCTCGACGGCGCGATCGACCTGCTGCGCCGGCTGCGCGGGCTGGGACTGAAGACGGTCAGCTACGGCGGCCTCGACAAGTCGCACTTCGACCACTTCCTGGGCGAGCACGCCGACCTCTTCGACGAGCCCGGCTACGTCTGCACCAACGACTTCCGCCCCGGCCTGCGCGAGATCACCACCGAGGTCTTCGGCCTGAAGTACGACGAGGTGCTGTTCATCGACGACGTGGCCCGGGTGGCGGAGGTCGCCCGGGCCCTCGACATCCCCTTCATCGGCCACCCCAGCTCCTTCGAGCACAGCTTCCAGCCCCAGCTGATGCGCGAGAGCGGCGCCCGGCACATCGTCGACTCGCTGCACTCCATCGACGAGGAGCTGCTGCGCACCCTCGACGCCGAGGCCGCCGCGCACTCCGTCTGGCGCGGCTGAGCCCACGCGCCGCCCCGCGTGCCGGACCGCCCTTCCCCCGGCCGGTCCGGCGCCGCCGGCGCCCCTCCCCTCCCCGCGCGGTCCCGGCCCTTCCGGCCGCGCCCCCTCATCCCACCCAGGAGTTACGCCTTGGACCGCGCCGCTTCCCCGCAGACCGTGCTGCTGGACTTCGACGGAGTGCTGAGCCTGAACGCGTCGAGCCTGCTGCTGCTCGCCCTGCACGAAGGCATCAACCGCCACACGGAGCTGCCGATCGAGGCGACGGTCACGCAGTTCAAGGCCATCAGCACCTTTCCCCAGCGCGAGAGCCTGCGCGTGCTGTTCGCGGGCCTCGGCATCGAGCAGCACCTCGGCGCCGAGATCGACGCGCTCAGGTCGCTGACCGCCGTCCGGGGCACACCGCTGGCCCTCGGCGAGGGCGTGGAGGCGTTCTGCGCCGAGCAGCGTGCGCGGGACGTGCGGTTGCGGGTCTTCTCCACGATGGACCGCACCACCGCGCGCCGCTCACTGCTCGACGGGCTGTTCCGGCCCGAGGACTACGTGGCGCTCGACCACGCCTCCAAGGCCGATCCCGACACCTACGCGGCGCTGCTCGCGGCCGAGGGCGAGGCGGACCCGGGGCAGTGGCTGCTGGTGGACGACTCCCCGCTCGCCCTGCGCGCGGCCAAGATCGCGGGCCTGCGCACGGTGCTGATGCGCGGCGCGGTCTTCTCGGACGACGACGTGTCGGCGTTCGGGCCCTTCATCGACGCGCAGGTGACCTCGTTCGCGGAGCTCGGCGCTCTCCTCACCGCCGAGGACGACCGGCCGGCCCCGCTGCCCGCCTCCCGGCTCTGACCCCGCACCCGACCCAAGCCGCCCCAGGATTGTTAGGTTTCGATGTCCCCGTCACTTGCTGATTCCGAGCTGTCACCCCCCAGGACCGTCCCTGCGGAGACCGCCCCCAATCCCACACGTGTACTGGTGGCCATCGCTCTGGCCGCCGTGATGCTGCCCATCTCCGTCACGGGGCCGGGAGTCGCCCTCGCCGAGATGTCCGGCGCGCTGCACGCCTCGGCCGCCTCCACCCAGTGGGTGCTGAACGCCTACAACGTGGCGTTCACCGCGTTCATGCTCGCGGCCGGTTCCGCGGCCGACCTCTTCGGGCGCCGCCGCCTGTTCCTGAGCGGCACGGCCGTCTTCGCGCTGGCCTCGCTCGTCGCGGGCACCGCGCCCACCATCCTGCTCGTGGACCTGGCCCGCTTCGTCCAGGGCATGGGCGCCGCCGCGGTGCTGACCAGCGGTTCCGCGCTGCTCGCCCACACGTTCAGCGGGGCCGCCCGGGCCAGGGCCTTCGGCATCTTCGGCGCCTCGATCGGGTTCGGCCTGGCCATGGGCCCGTTCGTGTCCGGTCTGCTGGTGGGCGTCGCGTCCTGGCACGCCGTGTTCCTGGTCAACGTCGCGCTCGGGGCGGTCGTGCTCGTCCTGGCCCGGCCGCTGCCCGAGTCGAAGAACCCCGGTGCGCGGCGCATCGACCTGCCCGGCGTGCTGACCTTCACCCTGGCCCTCATGCTGCTCGCCCTCGGCTTCGTCGAGGGGCCCTCACAGGGGTGGGGCGGCATCGTCACGCTCGGCTCCTTCGCGGGTGCGGCGCTGTTCCTCGCCCTGTTCGTCGTGGTCGAACTGCGTGTCGCCGAGCCGATGTTCGACCTGAGCCTGCTGCGGCGTCCCACGTTCGTCGCCATCATCTGGCAGCCGGTGAGCATCGTCTTCGCGTTCGCGGCCCTGCTCGTCTACCTGCCGCCCTACTTCCAGGGCGCGGGCGGCGCGGGCTCGACGATGTCCGGAGCGATGCTGCTGCCGCTGACCCTGCCGGTCTTCGTCCTGCCGCTGTTCACACCGACGCTGGTGCGGCTGCTGTCCGTTCGGATGCTGCTGGCCGTCGGACCGGCGGTGCTGGCCGTGGCGCTGCTGCTGATGACGTTCACCGACCCGGTGTCGTCCCGCACCGGGCTGTACGCGGCGCTGCTGCTGGCCGGTGTCGGTATCGGTCTGGCCTTCGGTGTCATGGACAACGCGGCGGTCAGCGTGGTGCCGGCCGAGCGCAGCGGTATGGCGTCGGGCATGTTCAACACCCTCCGGGTCGCCGGCGAGACGATCGGCGTGGCGTGTGTGGGCGGACTGCTGCTCACCTCGACCCGCCGGCAACTGCCCGCGGGCGACGGCACGATGGCCGACGACGTGGTCCAGGGCCGGCTGGGTTCCGTCCGCGCGGGCGGCGGACAGGACCTGGTGGACCGGGCGGTCCAGGGTCTCCAGCACGGCTGGGGCGTCGTCTACGTGGTGCTGGCCTGCGTGGCCCTCGCCGGGGCGATCGCCGTCTTCACCATGGTCCGCGACCGTGACCTGGACCAGTCCTCCGCCGCCCGGGAGGGATGACTGCTCGCCCACGGAACGAGAAGACCGTCCGGACCCCTCCTCATGGGGTCCGGACGGTCCTTGTTGTGTCACCGTCCCGCGCTGCCGCCGCGCTCCAGGCGGAAGGAGGCCCGGGCGACGCCGCGCCCGCCCTGTTCGAACGTCACGGGGATCGAGACGGACCCGGCGGCGCCGGCCGCCTGCTCCCGGCCGTCGCCGACCACCGTCAGGGGCTCGTCGAGTTCCGCGTAGGCGTGGAACGAGGCCTCCAGCCCGGTGAGCGACCACGACGCCGCCGGGGCCCCGAAGAGCTCCTCGGCGGTCAGCAGGGCCGTCTGCCGTCCCGCCTCCATCAGCACCATGCCGGGTACGTGGTCCTGGGCGTGGTCGAACAGGCTGGGGTGCCCGCCGGCCACCCGCAGCCGTGCCCGGACCTGCCGGCCCTCGGTGACCGGGTCGAGCAGCACCACGTTCTCCGGCCGCTCCCGGCCCACGCGCCCGGGCGCCACGAGTCCCTCGGTGACCGGCCGGCGGTACGACTCGGACGTCGGCGTGCTCCCGCCGTCCCGTCGTCCTCGGAGCATCCCGTACACGCTGTCGGCGACGTACTTCACCCGCATCGTCACCTCGCCCACCGGCTGCCCGGACACGCTGATCGCCATGCGGTACCGCAGGCCGCGCAGCGACCCCCCGACCCACTGCGCGTCATGCGTCGTGGCCGCGATCGTCACCTCGGCCGGCCCGTGCGCACGCTCCAGCGCGGTCAGGCCCGGCAGGTCCATCGACCACTGCTGGAGGACGAACTTGGTGCCGTCCGGCGCCCCGAAGTGCGCGTGCACCGCGTGCGTCTCGGCCTGGCGGCAGCACTCCAGCAGGAACAGCGGGTCGACCGCGGCGCGGGTCGTGTGGTCGGTGTAGTAGGCGTGGGACGGCGGCAGTTGCGCTCCGGCCACGAAGTGGTCGTCGTCGGCCGGCCTGCTGTCGGTCAGGAACACCTCCGACAGCGCCCGCCGGTGGACGAGTCCCTTGGCCACGGTGTGCTCGAAGGTGAGCGCCCGCAGCGCGGCACACACCCGGTCCGTCTCGGCCATCACGGTCACGCGAATCCCCTTTATCCAGACTGTCCTTGACGACGGCCACGCTCCCAGCGACGGCTCACGCGCACCTCACGCGCCCATCACGCCCCACCGAAGAAGAGGAAACAGGGAACGGCGGGGCGGGCGGGAATTCGACGACAGGGCCTGGCCGAGGACGGCCGTCGCGCTCGAACGGGCATCATCCGATCGGCTGATGCCGTCGTACGACCCCTCGAACGCGCAGGTCATGGGCCTACGACCGGGCCCGGTACGGCGGAAACTCGCTGGGCACTGTCAGTGGCGATCCGTAGGCTCGCTGCTGATGGCCACGACACCCGCCCCCGCCCAGGACCGTTCCGCCGTGCGTACGCTGCTGCGCCTGTGGCCGTATGTGCGGCCCGTGCGGTTGCGGCTGTTCACCGCCGCGTTCGTCGCGATACTGGCCTCCTGCGTGGGCCTGGTGATCCCGCTCGTGCTGAAGTGGATGGTGGACGGGCCGATCGCCGACCGCGACCCGGGCGGGGTCTGGCTCGGCGCGCTGTACCTGCTGCTGCTCGGCTTCGCCGAGGCCCTGCTGTTCGGGCTGCGGCGCTGGCTGGTGGCCCGGCCGCTCGCCCACGTCGAGGCGTCCATGCGGGAGGCCCTGTACCGGCACCTGCAGCGGCTGCCGGTGGCCTTCCACGACCGGTGGGCCTCGGGGCAGTTGCTGTCCCGGGGGACGACGGACCTGATGCTGCTGCGCATGTTCCTCGCCTTCCCGCTGACGTTCCTGCTGGTCAACAGCGTGACGATCCTCGTCGGGGTGGTCATCATGCTGCTCCAGGACTGGACCCTGGGGCTGGTGATCCTCGGGCCCGCCGTGCCCGTCATGGCCACCTGCGTGATCTTCGAGAAGCGGTACGCCAAGGTGGCCCGGCTCGCCCAGGACCAGGTCGGCGACCTGACCACGGTCGTCGAGGAGAGCGTGCTCGGCATCCGCAGCATCAAGGGCTTCGGCCGGCACCGGAGCCAGGCCCGTGCGTTCCGGGAGCTGTCGGGGACGCTGCGCGGCACGGAACTGCGCAAGGCGCGGCTGCTGGCGACGATCTGGGGCGTCATCGTGACGCTGCCGGAGGTCGCGATCGGCGCGGCGCTGGTGGTCGGGGTGGTGCAGGTGGCCGACGGGGGGCTGTCGGCGGGGACGCTGGTGGCGTTCCTGTCCACGGCGCTGGCGTTGCGGTGGCCGGTGGAGTCGATCGGGTTCCTGCTGGCGATGAGCCAGGAGGCGGCGACGGCGACGGAGCGGTACTTCGAGGTGATGGACGAGAGGGTGGAGGAGCGGGGGGTCGCCGGTGACGCGGTGTCGGTCCCCGGGGGCGGGACGCGCGACCCGGCGCCGCGAGGTGCCGCCGCGCCCGCCCGTGCCGCCCGGGCGGCACGACCGCCAGCGGCTCGAGCGGGCCTGCGCTTCCACGACGTCACCTTCCGCTACCCCGACGCCCCGCCCCACTCCCCTCCCGTCCTGGACCGCGTCGACCTCCATGTCCGCCCCGGTGAATCCATGGCCCTGGTCGGCGCGACGGGCAGCGGCAAGACGACCCTCACCGCGCTCATCCCCCGCTTCTACGAGGTCACCTCGGGCCGCATCACCCTCGACGGCGTCGACATCACGACCCTGTCCAGGCAGGCGCTGCGCGCCAAGGTCGCGGTCGCCTTCGAGGAGCCCACGCTGTTCTCGGCCACGGTCGGCGACAACGTGTCCATGGGCGCCGGCGACACGGCCGGCCCCGCCGAGCTGGAGCGCGCCCTGGCCGTCGCCCAGGCCGACTTCGTGTACGCGCTGCCGCAGGGCACGGACACCCGGGTGGGCGAGCAGGGCCACAGCCTCTCCGGCGGGCAGCGGCAGCGCCTGGCACTGGCCAGAGCTGTCGTCGGACAGCCGGAGTTCCTCGTCCTGGACGACCCGCTGTCGGCCCTGGACGTGCACACGGAGGCCGCCGTGGAGGCCGCCCTGCGCCGGGTCCTCGCGGACACCACCGCCCTGATCGTGGCGCACCGCCCGTCCACCGTGCTGCTCGCCGACCGGGTCGCCCTGCTGTCCGGCGGCCGGATCACCGCGGTCGGCACCCACCAGGAACTGCTGCGTACGAACGCCGAGTACGCGCACCTGATGTCCGGCGAACCGTCAGGGGAACAGCCGGACGGACTGTCGGACGGACTGTCAGGGGAACTGTCAGGGGAACAGGAGGGCGCACGATGACGGCGGCCACCACCGCACCGGCCGGCGGGACACCCGACGCCGGGAAACCCGACGCCGGGACGCCTGACGCCCGGACCCCGGCCACCGGCGACCTCTTCGACCGGGACGTCCTGCCCACGCCCCCGGGCGCCACCGGCGCCCTGCTGCGCTCCCTGCTCGCGCCCATGAAGGCCCGTGTCACGATCACGACGCTCCTGCTGCTGCTCCAGCAGGCGGTCGTACAGGCGGGTCCGCTGCTCGTGGCGTACGCCATCGACCGTGCCGTGCCGGCGTTCCGGGCGCAGGACCACGGGCCGCTGATCGCGGTGGCCGTCGGCTATCTGGCGTGCGCGCTGGCCGCGGGCGGGCTCCAGTTCGCGTTCGTCGCCACCGCGGCCCGCGTCAGCCAGGACGTGCTGCTCGACCTGCGCGGCCGGATCTTCCGCCACGCGCAGGCGCTGAGCGTCGACTTCCACGAGCGCTACACCTCGGGCCGGCTCATCTCCCGCTCGACCTCGGACGTGGAGTCGCTGCGCGAGCTGCTGGACGAGGGCCTCCAGGAGCTCGTGACGGTCATCCTGTCCTTCGTCTACATCTCGGCGATGCTGCTCTGGCTGGACCTGGGCCTCGGCGGTGCGGCGGTGGCGTCCCTGCTGCCGCTGCACGCGCTCGTGCGCTGGTATCAGCGGCGGGCCGGCCGGGTGTACCGGGCGCGGTCGACCGCCACCGCCGCCGTCATCGTCAAGTTCGTCGAGACCATGAACGGCATCCGGCCGGTGCGCGCCTTCCGCCGCGAGGCCGTCAACGACGCGGACTTCGGCGCGCTCAACCAGCGGCACGAGCGGACCAACGGCGACGCGACGCTGGAGATGGCCCGGTACGTCACCGGTTCCCGGCTGGTCGCCAACACGGCGGTCGCCTCGATCGTGCTGTGGGGCGCCTACCGGGTCGCGGACGGCACGCTGGCCCTCGGCGTGCTGGCGGCGGCCGTGCTGTACCTGCGGCGACTGTACGACCCCATCGACCGGCTCGGGATGTTCCTCAACTCCTACCAGTCGGCGGCGGCCTCGCTGGAGAAGATCGCCGGGCTGCTCGCCCAGGCCCCGTCGGTCCCCGAGCCGGCCACGCCCCGGCAGCTCCCACCGCTGAAGAGCGAACACCCCGGCCGCCAAGTGGTCTTCGACGGCGTCCGCTTCGGCTACCGCACCGGCGGCGAGGTACTGCCCCGTTTCGACCTGACGATCCCGGCCGGGCAGACGGTCGCGGTCGTCGGTTCCACGGGCGCCGGCAAGTCGACGCTGGCCAAGCTGCTGGCCCGGTTCTACGACCCGTCCGAGGGCCGGGTGCTGCTGGACGGCGTCGACCTGCGCGACCTCGCCGTGCCCGAACTGCGGCGCGGGGTGGTCATGGTGACGCAGGAGGCGTTCCTGTTCTCCGGCACGGTCGCCGACAACATCGCGATCGGCCGGCCGGACGCCTCGCGCGAGGAGATGGAGCGGGCGGCGAAGGAGATCGGCGCGCACGACTTCATCAGCTCCCTGCCCGACGGCTACGACACCGACGTCCGCAAGCGGGGCGGCCGCATCTCGGCCGGCCAGCGGCAACTGGTCGCGTTCGCGAGGGCGTTGCTGGCCGACCCCGCCGTGCTGATCCTCGACGAGGCGACCAGTTCGCTGGACATCCCGGGCGAGCGCGCGGTGCAGCGGGCGATGGCGACGGTGCTGAAGGGCCGTACGGCCGTGGTCATCGCACACCGGCTGTCGACCGTCGAGATCGCGGACCGTGTCCTGGTGATGGAACACGGCAAGATCGTCGAGGACGGCGAACCGGCCGGACTCGTCGCGGGCACGGGCAGGTTCGCGGAGCTGCACCGGGCCTGGCGGGACAGCCTGGCGTAGGACGGCGGCGGAAGGCGGGCGGATGATCGACGCGTACGAGGACCCCGGCACACCCGACCACCGGGGCGGCGCCCGTTACCTGTGGTGGCTGGTCACCCGGCAGCCCTGGCGGTGCGCGGCCGGCGCGATGTTCGGCAGCGTGTGGATGGTGCTGCTGGCGGCGACGCCGTATCTGATGTCCCGGGCGATCGACGACGGTCTGGAACCCGGTGACATGGGCGCGCTGGCGCTCTGGAGCGGCGCGCTGTTCACGGTCGGGGCGTTCAACTCCTGGCTGAGCATCATGCGCCACCGCACCATGACCCGCGTCCGGATGGACGCCAACTTCCGCACGGTGAAGGTCGTCGTCGGCCAGGCGGTGCGGCTCGGCGCCTCGCTGCCGCGGCAGATGGGGGCCGGAGAGGTCGTCACGATCGGTGTGGGCGACGTGCAGACGATCAGCCAGTCGCTGACGGTCGTCGGACCCGGCGTCGGCGCGGTCGTGGCCTATCTGGCGGTCGCCGTCCTGCTGGTCTCCGTCTCCCCGCTGATCGCCCTGGTCGTCCTGCTCGGGATCCCGGTGATCGTCCTGCTCGTCGGGCCGCTGCTCGGGCGGCTGCAGGGGTCCGAGACGGAGTACCGCGAACGGCAGGGCGTGCTCACCGCGCGGATCGGCGACCTGGCGGGCGGTCTGCGGGTCCTCGCAGGGCTGGGCGGCACGACGCTGGTCGCGGACGCCTTCCGCCGTGACTCGCGGCGGCTGCGCGAGCAGGGCTACCGGGTCGGCGCGGTGACCAGCTGGGTCCAGGCCCTCGGCATCGGCCTGCCCACCCTGTTCCTCGCCGTGGTGACCTGGCTGGCGGCACGCCTGGCCGCCCAGGGGGACATCACCGTGGGCCAGCTGGTGTCGGTCTACGGCTATGTCGCGGTGCTGGTGGGCCCGGTGTCCTTCTGGGTGGAGTGCGGCTACCAGATCAGCCGCGGCCTGGTGTGCGCGCGCCGCGTCGTACGGTTCCTGCGCCTGGAACCGATGCCGGACACCGGCACCCGCGACGCCCCGTTGGAACCGTCGTCCCTGCACGACCCCGAGTCCGGCGTGCGCATCCTCCCCGGCCGCCTGACGGCCCTGGTCGCGGACCATCCCGCTGACGCCACAGCCGTCCTGGACCGCCTCGCCCGCTATACCCCCTCGAACGCGACCTGGGGCGGCTACCGCCTCGACGAGATCGCCCTGCACCAGATTCGCCGACGGATCCTGCTGGCCGACCACGACTCCGACCTGTTCGCAGGAACCCTCCAGGACATGGTCAGACCTGCTTCCGGGGGCGCGGGGAACTGCGCGACGAGCCACACACCACCCGCACCCGCCCACGGCGACCAAGCGGCACTCCAGACGGCGCTCCACGCAGCCGCGGCAGAAGACATCGTCCAGGCCCTCCCCGACGGCCTGAACACCCAGATGGCCGCGCAGGCCCGCAACCTCTCCGGCGGCCAGCGCCAGCGCATCCGCCTGGCCAGAGCCCTCCTCGCCGCCCCGGAGATCCTCCTCACCGTCGAACCCACCTCCGCCCTCGACGCCCACACCGAGGCCACCGTCGCCGACCGCCTCAGAGCGGCCCGGCACGGCCGCACCACGGTCGTGACCACCACCTCCCCCCTCGTCCTGGACCGCACGGACACCGTCCACTACCTGGTCGACGGCAAGGTCGCCGCCTCGGGCAGCCACCACGAACTGCTCGGCACCACCCCCGGCTACCGCGCCCTCGTGGCCAGGGACACCGAGGAGGCGGTGCGATGAGCCGCGCACACCTGCCCGTCGCCGAACGGGCGGACGTCCGAAGCGCGTTGCTGGACCTCGTACGGGCCGACACCCGGGCCTTCACCACCGTCCTCGGCCTCAACGCGCTCGCCGCCCTGGCGGGTCTGGCAGGACCCTGGCTGCTGGGCCGGATGATCGACGACGTCCGCGCCGGGCAGGCAGTCGCCGCCGTCGACCGGCTGGCCCTCGTCCTCCTGGCCTGCGCCCTCGCCCAGTTGTTCCTCGCCCGCTGGGCCCGCTACGTGGGCCACCGCTTCGGCGAACGCACCCTCGCACGCGTACGGGAGCGGTTCGTCGACCGCGCCCTCGCCCTGCCCGCCTCGGTCGTGGAACGCGCCGGCACCGGCGACCTGACGGCCCGCGGCACCTCGGACGTCACGACCGTGGGCAACACCCTGCGGGACGCCGGTCCGGTCCTGCTCGTCAACCTCGTGCAGGCGCTGTTCCTGGTCGGCGCGGTGTTCCTGCTGGACCCGCTGCTCGGTGTGCTCGGCGTGCTCGGGCTGACGCCGATCTGGCTGGCGTTGCGCTGGTATCTGCGCCGGGCCCGGGACGGGTATCTCGCCGAGGGCGCGGCCACCTCGGACGTCGCGGAGATCCTCGCGGCGACCGCGGCCGGAGCGCGCACCGTGGAGGCGTTCCGGCTCGGGAAGCAGCGCACCGCGGCGAGCCGGGAGACGCTGGAGACGTCCCGCCGTACGCGCCTCTACACGCTGTTCCTGCGCTCGGTGTTCTTCCCGGCGGTGGAGGTGTCGTACGTCCTGCCGGTGGCCGGGGTGCTGGTGATCGGCGGGGCGCTGCACACCTCGGGCGCGATGAGTCTCGGGGCGGTGGTGGCGGCGGCCCTGTATCTGCACCAGTTGAGCAATCCGCTGGACGAGATCCTGGTCCGGGTCGAGCAACTGCAGAGCAGCGGCGCCTCGTTCGCCCGGGTGGAGGGGCTGGCCCGGGCGCCGCGGGCCGCCGGGGAGGGCGACGGTCCCGATCCGGACGGCGACCGTATCGACGTCACCGGCGTGCGCTACGCCTACGACGAGGGCGTCGAGGTGCTGCGTGGCGTCGATCTGACGGTGACTCCCGGGGAGCGGCTGGCCATGGTCGGGCCGTCGGGCGCCGGCAAGACCACGCTGAGCCGGCTGATGGCGGGCATCGACGCGCCGACCGCCGGCTCGGTGACGGTCGGCGGCGTGCCCGTCGCCGGGCTCGGGCCCGAGCGGCTGCGCCGCCAGGTCGTCCTGGTCACCCAGGAGCACCATGTGTTTCTCGGCACGGTCCGCGACAATCTGCGGATCGCCGAACCGTCCGCCGGGGACGCGGAGTTGTGGACGGCACTGTCGGTGGTCGGCGCCGATGCGTGGGTGCGGCAGCTGCCCGAGGGCCTGGACACCCTCCTGGGCCAGGGCGGTTGTCCCACCGACGGCTCTCAGGCCCAGCAACTCGCCCTGGCCCGCGTGGTGCTGGCGGATCCGCACACGCTGATCCTCGACGAGGCGACCGCGCTGCTCGACCCGACGACGGCCCGCCACACCGAGCGCGCCCTGGCCGCCGTGCTCGAAGGGCGCACGGTCATCGCCGTCGCGCACCGGCTGCACACCGCGCACGACGCCGACCGGGTGGCCGTGCTGGAGGACGGCCGGCTGACCGAACTGGGCACGCACGACGAGCTGGTGGCGGCGGGCGGGGCCTACGCGGCGCTGTGGCGCTCCTGGCACGGGGACCTGCCCGACGGCCAGGAACCGTCCACAGAACCGCCCGCATAGCGAACATGACTTTCCGGTCAACGAACCGTTTCCGGCCATACTCTTGACGCGCTCCTGACAGAAAGCGCACTCGCCTGCCACGCTTCCCACGACTGCTCCACAGAAACCCCACAGCAACACCTCCACCTCCCCAGGCCGGGCGACCCCCGGCCCCGCAGAAGGAGCCAGTGTTGAGAAGCAGTTCCTCGCGAAGAAGCACCTCCCACAGACGCACGTCCCACACTCCCCGCCGCACCGCGGCCGTGGCCCTCGCCGGCGTCGCCGCGCTGATCGCCGCCGCCGTGCAGAGCGGCACCGCCACCGCGGCCCCGGAGAAGGCACCGTCGGCCGCGGCCAAGGCGAATCCCGGCTCGGAGTCGGTCAGGCTCACCCCCGCCCAGCGCGCCGCGCTGATCCGCCAGGCCGACGCCGGCACGGCGCGGACCGCGAAGGACCTGGGCCTCGGCGCCAAGGAGAAGCTGGTCGTCCGCGACGTCCTCAAGGACCGCGACGGCAGCGTGCACACGCGCTACGAGCGCACCTACGACGGCCTGCCGGTCCTCGGCGGCGACCTGGTCGTGAAAAGCACCAAGGCGGACGCCACCGCGTCCGTCGTGAAGGCCGCCCGCGCCGCGATCAAGCCGGCCACGACGAAGGCCGCGGTGCCCGCCGGGCGGGCCCGGCAGCAGGCCCTGGCCGCGAGCAGGGCCGAGAAGGCCAAGAGCCCCGACGTCAACCGCGAGCCCCGCAAGGTGATCTGGGCCGGGAACGGCAAGCCGGTCCTGGCCTACGAGACGGTCGTCGGCGGTTTCCAGCACGACGGCACCCCGCAGGAACTGCACGTCGTCACCGACGCCACCACCGGCGCGAAGCTGTACGCGTGGGAGGCGATCGAGACCGGCACCGGCAACACGGTGTACTCCGGCACGGTCGACCTCACCACCACCCAGACCGGGTCGGCGTACAACCTCACCGACGGCGCCCGCGGCGGCCACAAGACGTACAACCTCAACCGCGGCACCTCCGGCACCGGCACGCTCTTCTCCGGCCCCGACGACGTCTGGGGCAACGGCAGCCCGTCCAACGCGGAGTCGGCCGCCGCCGACGCCCACTACGGGGCCGCGCTGACGTGGGACTACTACAAGAACGTGCACGGCCGCAGCGGCATCCGCGGCGACGGCGCGGGCGCGTACTCGCGGGTCCACTACGGCAACAACTACGTCAACGCCTTCTGGTCGGACAGCTGCTTCTGCATGACCTACGGTGACGGCTCGGGCAACGCGAACCCGCTGACGTCGATCGACGTGGCCGCGCACGAGATGAGCCACGGGCTCACCTCGGCCACGGCAGGCCTCAACTACAGCGGCGAGTCCGGCGGTCTGAACGAGGCCACCTCCGACATCTTCGGGTCGACGGTCGAGTTCTACGCCAACAACTCCTCCGACGTCGGTGACTACCTCATCGGCGAGGAGATCGACATCAACGGCGACGGCACCCCGCTGCGCTACATGGACAAGCCCAGCCAGGACGGCGCGTCCAAGGACGCCTGGTACTCCGGCATCGGCTCGGTCGACGTGCACTACTCCTCGGGCCCCGCGAACCACTTCTTCTACCTGCTGAGCGAGGGCAGCGGCACCAAGACCATCAACGGTGTCACCTACAACTCGCCCACCTCGGACGGCCTTCCGGTCACCGGCATCGGCCGCGACAAGGCGGAGAAGATCTGGTTCCGCGCGCTGACCACCAAGTTCACCTCGACCACCAACTACGCGGGCGCGCGCACCGGCACCCTCGCGGCGACCGGTGAGCTCTACGGCACCGACAGCGCCGAGTACAAGGCGGTCCAGGACGCGTGGGCGGGCGTGAACGTCGGCACCCGCTCCGGCGGCGGAGGAGGCGGCGGCACGTCCTTCGAGAACTCCGCCGACGTGGCGATCCCGGACCGGGGCGCGGCGGTCACGTCGTCGATCACCGTCTCCGGCCGGACGGGCAACGCGCCGTCCAACCTCCAGGTCGCCGTGGACATCGTCCACACCTACATCGGCGACCTCAAGGTGGAGCTGGTCGCCCCCGACGGCACGGCGTACACGCTGAAGGGCTACGGCACCGGCGGCAGCGCGGACAACATCGACACGACGTACACGGTGAACGCCTCGTCCGAGGCCGCCAACGGCGTCTGGCAGCTGCGGGTCCAGGACAACGCGGCCCGCGACACCGGCTACATCAACAGCTGGAAGCTCACCTTCCCGTAGACCCGTCCGCGGTCTGCCCCAGGGCAGGGCGCCGCCCCGGTGGGTTCGACTCCCCCGGGACGGCGCCCGCTTCACGTTTCCGGGCGTACACCTCGTCGTCGATTTCCGGCCAACATCACCCAGGCTCCTGACATGTACGCGTCTGAAGTGCCACTCTTCCCCCACCCGCCGCACAGCACCACAGCACTTCCCCCACATCGAGGAGCTTGTGTGTCTACCTCTCTCTACGCGCGTCATCGTCGCACCACGCTCGCCATCGCCACCGCCGTCGCGGCCGGCGCCCTGCTCACCACCGGTCTGACCACCGGCAGCAGCGCCGCCGCCGACTCCTCCTCCGGCAAGCCGGCCCTCGCCGCCGCACCTGTCCTGCTGACCGCGCCCGCCCGCACCGCCCTGATCAAGGAGCAGCAGGCGGACGCCGCGAAGACCGCCGACGAGATAGGCCTCGGCGAGCAGGAGAAGCTGGTCGTCAGAGACGTCGTCAAGGACGCCGACGGCACGGTCCACACCCGCTACGAGCGCACCTACGCGGGCCTGCCGGTCCTCGGCGGCGACCTCGTGGTGCACGCGTCGAAGTCCGGCGCGACCCAGGGCGTCACCAGAGCCACGAAGGCGAAGATCGAGGTCGCCTCGCTCAAACCGGCGGTCACCGCCGCCAAGGCCGAGAAGCAGGCCGTGACGCTCGCCAAGGCGGCCGGCTCGGAGAAGACCGAGGCGAACTCCACGCCCCGCAAGGTGATCTGGGCGGCCGACGGCAAGCCCACCCTTGCCTATGAGACGGTCGTCGGCGGCCTCCAGGAGGACGGCACCCCGAACGAGCTGCACGTCGTCACCGACGCCGCCACCGGCAAGAAGCTCTACGAGTACCAGGGCATCGAGACGGGCACGGGCAACACCACGTACAGCGGCAAGGTCACCCTCAGCACCACCAAGTCCGGGTCCTCGTACAACCTCACGGACGGCACCCGCGGCGGCCACAAGACGTACAACCTCAACCGCGGCACCTCCGGCACCGGCACGCTCTTCTCCGGCTCCGACGACGTCTGGGGCAACGGCAGCCCGTCCAACTTGGAGACCGCCGGCGCCGACGCGCACTACGGCGCCCAGATCACCTGGGACTTCTACAAGAGCGCCTTCGGCCGCAACGGCATCCGCAACGACGGCAAGGCCGCCTACTCGCGGGTCCACTACGGCAACAGCTACGTCAACGCCTTCTGGTCGGACAGCTGCTTCTGCATGACCTACGGCGACGGCTCGGGCAACACCAACCCGCTGACCTCGCTCGACGTGGCCGCGCACGAGATGAGCCACGGCCTGACCTCGGCCACGGCCGGCCTCAACTACAGCGGCGAGTCCGGCGGCCTGAACGAGGCGACCAGCGACATCTTCGGCGCGGGCGCCGAGTTCTTCGCCGCCAACTCCTCCGACGTCGGTGACTACCTCATCGGCGAGGAGATCGACATCAACGGCGACGGCACCCCGCTGCGCTACATGGACAAGCCCAGCAAGGACGGCGCGTCCAAGGACGCCTGGTCCTCCAGCCTCGGCAGCGTGGACGTCCACTACTCCTCCGGCCCCGCCAACCACTTCTTCTACCTGCTGTCCGAGGGCAGCGGCTCGAAGACCATCAACGGCGTGACCTACAACTCGCCCACCTCGAACGGCTCCACGGTCACCGGCATCGGCCGCACCAAGGCGCTGCAGATCTGGTACAAGGCGCTGACGACGTACATGACGTCGACGACCAAGTACGCGCAGGCCCGCACGGCGACCCTGAACGCGGCCTCGGCGCTGTACGGCGCGTCCAGCACCGAGTACAAGGCGGTCGCGGCCGCCTGGTCCGCCGTCAACGTCGGCTGACCAAGGCATCGCCTCGGGCGGTACCCGGGCCGAAGGCGGGCCCGGGTACCGCCCTACTCTTGGTGACCATGTCTTCGGAGGACTTCACCTACGCCGATGTCGGCGCCACCCGCGACGAGGGCTTCTGCCCCCCGGGCTTCCATCCCATGAACGTGCGCACCCGCCTCGGCGAGGGCGAGGAGGTCTTCCGCCGGGCCTCGGAGGCGGTGCTCACCTGGGAGATGCACCGGGCCCTCGGCGTCGGCATCGACGCCGGCGCGGACCGGGCCGCCCCCGGCGTCGACGTCACCGTCACCCTCGCCGGCATGATCAAGGCTCCCTGCCGTGTGGTGTGGACGGTCGAGGAACCCCGCCGCGCCGGCTTGGCCTACGGCACGCTGCCCGGCCACCCCGAGTGCGGCGAGGAGTCCTTCGTCGTGGACCGCACGGGCGACGGCACGGTCTGGCTGACCGTGAACGCCTTCAGCCGCGCGGCCAAGTGGTACGCACGGGCCGGGGGGCCGGCGACCAGGGGCTTCCAACACGCGTACGCCCGCAGGTGCGGCAACGTCCTACGGAACTTGGCAACGCAGGGTGGTGCAGAAACCTAGGGGCGCGGGGAACTGCGCGACCAGCCCCCACGCACCCGCGGACAACACTCAACGCATCAACAATCCCGCAGCCTCGACAAGCTCTTCAGAGGGCCCGGCGACCAAGCCCAACTCCGCGCTGGACGCCAACAGCCGATGCGCAGGCAGGATCCGCACCGTGTACCCAAAAGGCCCGGTGCGATCCAGGGACAAGGGCCCTTCATAAAGCCAGCGCCCGTCCTGGTCGGGTGACCCCACCGGCTTCAACGGAACGACCGCCGCGTCGGCGATGCGATCCTCCTCGTCCACCCGCCCCGACACCACCTGCACCTCGACATCGTCCGGCCCGAGGTCACCGAGTCCGACCCGCACCCGAAGCCCCAGCGTCGTACCGAGCTCGGCCAGTGCTTCGGACGCGGACGTCTCCACATGGTCGACGGTGACCCCCGGCCACGCCGCCCGCACCCGGCCCTTCCACTCGGCGAGCTCCCGCGCCGCGTCCGGATCCATGGAGCGGTGGGCGAGCGCCGCCGGCGTGTAGAGCCGCTCGACGTACTCCCGGACCATCCGCCCGGCCAGCACCTTCGGCCCGAGCAGGCTCAGGGTCTGGCGGACCATCTCGATCCAGCGGTCGGGCAGCCCGCTCTGGCCGCCGCGTTCGTAGAAGCCCGGCGTCACCCGCTGTTCCAGCAGGTCGTACAGCGCCGCGGCCTCTATGTCGTCGCGGTGGTCCGGGTCGGTCCCCGCCCCGTCGGCCGTGGGGATGGCCCAGCCGAAGTCCGGCTGGAACCACTCGTCCCACCAGCCGTCCAGGACGGACAGATTCAGACAGCCGTTGAGGGCCGCCTTCATCCCGGACGTGCCGCAGGCCTCCAGCGGGCGCAGCGGGTTGTTCAGCCAGATGTCGCACCCCGGGTACAGCTTCTGCGCCATCCCCATGCCGTAGTCCGGCAGGAACACGATCCGGTGCCGTACCCGAGGATCGTCCGCGAACCGCACCAGTTCCTGCACCAGCCGCTTCCCGCCGTCGTCCGCGGGGTGCGCCTTGCCGGCCACGACGATCTGGACCGGCCGCTCGGGATGCAGCAGCAGGTCCATCAGCCGGTCGCGGTCGCGCAGCATCAGCGTCAGGCGCTTGTACGACGGGACGCGCCGCGCGAAGCCGATGGTGAGGACATCCGGGTCGAGCACGCCGTCGATCCAGCCCAGCTCGGCCGTGCCGGCGCCGCGCTGCCGCCAGGAGGCCCGCAGCCGCTCCCGCACCTCCGTCACGAGCTGCTCCCGCAAGGCCCGACGCAGCTCCCAGATCTCCTGGTCGGGGATGCCCGCCATCGCGTCCCAGCGCTCCGAGCCGCCGGCGGTCAGGGCGTCCTCGGCGCGCTGGACGCCGATCTGCCGGGCGCCGAGCCGGAACACCTCGGGGGCGACCCAGGTCGGGGCGTGCACCCCGTTGGTCACGGAGGTGATCGGCACCTCGTCGGCGTCGAACCCGGGCCACAGGCCGGAGAACATCTCGCGGCTGACGTTGCCGTGCAGCAGGGACACGCCGTTGGCGCGCTGGGCCAGGCGCAGGCCCATCACAGCCATGTTGAACAGGTTGGGCTCGCCGCCGGGGTAGGTCTCCATGCCCAGCCTGAGGACGCGCTCGAGGTCGATGCGGGGCAGCTCGGCGTCGGGGCCGAAGTGGCGGGCGACCAGCTCGCGGTCGAAGCGGTCGATGCCGGCCGGGACGGGGGTGTGGGTGGTGAAGACGGTCCCGGCGCGCACCGCCTCCAGCGCCGAGTCGAAGTCCAGGCCCCCGTCGCAGAGCTCGGCGATCCGCTCCAGGCCGAGGAACCCGGCGTGTCCCTCGTTCGTGTGGAACACCTCCGGCGCGGGGTGCCCGGTGAGCCGGCAGTACGTGCGCACCGCCCGGACCCCTCCTATGCCGAGCAGCATCTCCTGGAGCAGCCGGTGCTCGCTGCCGCCGCCGTAGAGCCGGTCGGTCACGCCGCGCTCGCCGAGGTCGTTCTCCTCGACGTCCGAGTCCAGCATCAGCAGCGGGACCCGGCCGACCTGCGCCAGCCAGATCCGGGCGTGCAGCTGCCTGCCGCCGGGCAGGGCGAGGGCGACCTGGGCGGGGGTGCCGTCGGGCTCCTCCAGGAGGACCACGGGCAGCTCGTGGGGGTCGAGGACGGGGTAGTGCTCCTGCTGCCAGCCGTCCCGGGACAGGGTCTGGCGGAAGTAGCCGTGCCGGTAGAGCAGGCCGACGCCGATCAGCGGGACGCCGAGGTCGCTGGCGGCCTTCAGATGGTCCCCGGCCAGGATGCCGAGGCCGCCGGAGTACTGGGGCAGGGCGGCCGTGATGCCGAACTCGGGTGAGAAGTAGGCGATCGCGGCGGGGAGTTCGTCGGGCTGGGCCTGGTACCAGCGCTCGCCGGTCAGGTAGTCGTTCAGGTCGCCGGCGACGGCCGCGAGGCGGCGCAGGAAGCGGCGGTCCGCGGCCAGGTCCGCGAGCCGCGCGGGCGGCACGCTGCCCAGCAGCCGGACCGGGTCGCCGCCCGAGGCGGCCCAGCGCTCGGGATCGACGGACTGGAACAGGTCACGGGTCTCCGCATGCCATGACCAGCGCAGGTTGCGGGCCAGATCACTGAGCGGCCGGAGGGGTTCGGGGAGAACGGGTCGGACGGTGAATCGACGGATCGCCTTCACGGGTTCCACCTCGGCGCGTTGGCGGGATGACGCAGGGTTCTGACACGGAGCTTCATCGGCGTCACCTACGACAGTACCGGCGCCGGTGCCGCAGTCGCTGAAGCTCCGCCTCCCGACGCCCGATCGGCCGGAACCGGCCCATCCACGGATATGGCCGATTCCGCCCCCGTAGGCGTCCTTGTGGCACTTCACGCGTCACGAGAGGCTGCCCCTGGCGTACCGGCCCGCGCCTGTTCGTACGCGGTGCCCCGCGGCGGCCGTACGCCGAGTCGAGGAGGGGAACTCGGACCATGGCACGGACGCGCGCTCGGCGTCTGCGCTGGACGGGGGGCCTGGCGGCGGCGATCTGTGCCGCGGCGTTTTCGGCCACCACCCTGCCCGCGCACGCCGTACCGGAGGGGCGGATACTCGGCGCCGGACAACCCGGCTCCGTACACGGAAGTTATCTGGTGACACTGAAGGAGGGCACCCGGGCTCCGTCGGCGGCCGGAAAGGCCCTCGCCGAGAAGTACGGGGTGCGCGTCAGCCACACCTACGGCACCGTCCTGAACGGCTACGCGATCAGGACCGACGAGAGACGGGCCGGGCGGCTCGCCGCCGACCCCCGGGTCGCCTCGGTCGTCCAGGACACCCGTGTGCGGCTGGAGCACACACAGCCCGGGCCGCCCTCCTGGGGGCTGGACCGCGTCGACCAGCCGGGGCTGCCGCTGGACCGGAGCTACACCTGGCCCGAGTCGGCGGGCGCCGGGGTGACCGTGTACGTGATCGACACCGGCGTGCGGACCACGCACCGGGACTTCGGCGGCCGGGCAGGCCACGGCTGGGACTTCGTCGGGAACGACAAGGCCGCCTCGGACGCCAACGGTCACGGCACGCACGTCGCCGGCACGGTCGCCGGGCGGACCCACGGTGTCGCCAAGCGGGCCCGCGTGGTCTCCGTGCGCGTCCTCGACGCGGCGGGGGCGGGCACCACGGCCCGGGTGATCGCCGGGATCGACTGGGTGACCCGGCACGCGCACAAGCCCGCCGTCGCCAACCTCAGTCTGGGCGGCCCGCGCAACGAGCGGCTGGACGCCGCCGTCCGCGCCTCCATCGCCTCCGGCGTCACCTACACGGTCGCCGCGGGCAACGACGGCAGGCCGGCCGGCCTGTACTCCCCGGCGGGCGTCAAGCAGGCGCTCACGGTCGGCGCCACCGACCGCAGGGATGCAAAACCGGCCTTCTCCAACCACGGTCCGGCCCTCGATCTGTTCGCCCCGGGCGTGGACATCACCTCGGCGTCAGCCGCGAGCGACACCGCACGGGTCACCTTCTCGGGTACCTCGATGGCGGCACCGCATGCCGCCGGCGCGGCCGCGCTGTATCTGGCCGATCATCCGAAAGCGGCTCCGGCCCAGGTCACAAGGGCCCTGACCGAGGGAGCGGCGACCGGAAAGATCTCCGGCCGGGGTCCCGGTTCGCCGGACAAGTTACTGCGGGTGCCGCACGGCTAGGGCGAAGGAGCCGCCATGCGCAGGGGCCGGCCTCGTCCGCCGCGGACGAGGCCGGTCTTGTGTGTCGACATACGCGTGAGTAGTTAACAAAGTGCCGGATTGCCCACCCGAATAGGGTGGGAAGGCTCCCCCGGGTACCCCTCTCAGGAGCACCATGCAGGACCCACCTCCCCACAGACATCCGCCCACCCACGTTGACGCGGACAGGAGCGGTCATGCCCGCCAAGCACCATTCGTCACCACCCCCCACCCGCCGCACCGGGGCGCGCGCGCCCGCCGGCGAGTCCCGACCCGCGCGCCCGGCCGACGCCGGTCCCCAGATCCCGCAGCCACCCCCCGTGGGCGAGGCGACCGCCGTCGGGCGCATACCCGTGCTCGACGTCCGCCCGGTCGTCCAGCGCGGGCGCCGGCCGGCCAAGGCCGTGACCGGCGAGACCTTCGAGATCTCGGCGACCGTGTTCCGGGAGGGGCACGACGCGGTCGCCGCCAATGCCGTCCTGAGGGATCCCGAGGGCCGCCCCGGCCCGTGGACGCCGATGCGTGAGCTGGCCCCGGGGACGGACCGGTGGGGCGCCGAGGTCACCGCCGGGGAGCCCGGCCTGTGGTCGTTCACCGTGGAGGCGTGGGGCGACCCGGTCAGCACCTGGCGCCATCACGCGCAGATCAAGATCCCGGCGGGCATGGACACGGACATCGTGCTGGAGGAGGGCGCGCGGCTGTACGAGAGGGCGGCCGCCGGTGTGCCCGAGGAGGAGGGCCGCCGGGACGTGATCCTCGCGGCGGTCGCGGCCCTGCGGGACGAGAACCGCCCGGCGGCGGCGCGGCTGGCGGCGGCGCTGACGCCCGAGGTGGACGAGGTCCTGGCCCGCCATCCGCTGCGGGAGATGGTCACCACCTCCGAGCCGCTG